>CAWKJW010000019.1:0-29211 GCA_963849665.1 uncultured Alphaproteobacteria bacterium
ATCGCCTGCGCGAACTGGTTTGCGAATCGCTGCGGCTGCAGGCGCGCATCATCCATCTCGATCAATTGCTTTATCTCGATCCGAACGCGCCGCTCGCCGCGCCGCCGGTCAGCCCGATCGAGGAACAGCTCGCCCGCCTACGCGCCGCTTTCGGTTAAATCCGCGTAACGCGCAATTAAGCGCGGGGCCCTAATCTGCGCCGACTGGAGCCTTTTCCGATCCGACAGAATCGGATTGGAAAAGGCTCTAGCTTATTGTTTTAAAGCGTTTTCCTCACGCGAGCCCGGTCCACTTCGCTTGAAAACGCTCTAAAGGCTCGGAGCGCGGGGCGCGAGATGACGGAACCCATTGGCGTCGCGATCGTCGGATGCGGCTATATCGCCAATTCCTACCGCTTTTGCCTGCCGCTGCACAAAAAAAGCCTGGCGCTGGCCGGGGTCTATGACCGCGATCCGGCGCGGCTTGCGGCCTATCGCGCCTGCTGGGACGACCCCGCCTACGCCTCGCTCGACGCTTTGCTGGCCGATCCCGCGGCGAGAATCGTGATCAACGCCACCGATCCGGAAAACCACGCGGCCGTCACCCGCGCGGCGCTCGAGGCCGGCCGGCATGTCTATTCGGAAAAACCGCTCGCTATGTCGCGGGCGCAATCGGTCGAACTGCGCGACCTCGCCGCGGCGAGAAACCTGCGGCTGGCCGCAGCGCCTTGCAACATCCTCGGCGAGAGCGCGCAAACGCTCTGGGCCGCCGTGCGGCGAAACAAGATCGGCGCGCCGCGCCTCGTCTACGCCGAACTCGACGACGGCATGATCCACAAGGCAGACTATCGCAACTGGCTGAGCCGTTCGGGCCGCGCCTGGCCAGCCCGCGGCGAGTTCGAGGTCGGCTGCACTTACGAACATGCCGGCTATGTGCTGACGACGCTCTGCGCCATTTTCGGCCCCGTGCGCCGCGTCACCGCCTTTTCCGCCCTGCTCGTCGCCGACAAGCGGACCGAGCCGCCGCTGCCCCATCCGGCGCCGGATTTTTCCGTCGGCCTGCTGGAGTTCGACGGCGGACTGGTGGCGCGGGTCACCAATTCCATCGTCGCGCCCTATGACCACCGGCTGCGGGTGATCGGCGACGAGGGCAGCCTCGAAATCGCCGAGCCCTGGGATTACGCCTGCCCGGTCAAGTTCCGTCCGGTGTCGCAGGGCCGGATTTCACGCTATCTGGAGCGCCGTTTCGGCGGGCTCGGCGCCGCCAGGCCGCTGCCCATGGTCCGCGCGCCGGCGCTGCGGAAAAAGCGCGGCGGCCCGACCATGGATTTTGCCCGCGGCGTGGCGGAGCTGGCCGCGGCGATCCGGGAGAACCGGCCGAGCCGGCTCGACGCAGATTTCGCCGTCCACATCGCCGAAGTCACCGAAATGCTGCAATATCCCGAACGTTTCGCCCGCCCGGCGCCGGTCGAATCGACGTTTTCGCCGATCGCGCCGATGGAATGGGCGGCATGAGCGCACAGGATTTCCCAGCGCCAGACGCGAGCATTCTCACCCTCTCCTACAGCGGCGATCTCGCCTATTGCCGGACGCTTTGCGAAAGCCTCGACCGTTTCGCGCCGGCCTCCGTGTCGCACCGGCTCTTCGTGCCGACGCGGGACATGCCGCTGTTCGCGCCGCTCGCCAACGCGCGACGCAGCGTCGGCTCGCAGGACCGCGACCTTTTGCCGCACTGGCTGTGGCGACTGCCGATGCCCAATCCGCGCCTGCGCAAACTCCTGCGCCTGCCGCGCCGCAACGTCTATGTTTCCCCTTATGGCCCGCCGGTGCGGGGCTGGATCGCGCAGCAGATGATGAAGATCACCGCCTGCGCCGACAGCCCGACCGAAATCATCCTGCATGTCGACAGCGACGGCGAGTTCATCCGGCCCCTGACCATCGACATGCTGGTCCGTCCCGACGGCAAAGCGCGCTTCCGCCGCAATCCGCAAAAATCGGAACTGGAGACGCACCGGACATGGCGCGAAACCGCCTGCCGCCTGCTCGGCCTCGCGCCGTTCTCGATCGAGGCAGGCGACTACATCGACCTTTGCGTCGTATGGCGCCGCTCGATCGTGCGTCGCATGATCGCGCGCATCGAGGAGGTCGGCGGCGCGGACTGGCGCAAGATCCTGGCGCGCACGCCCGATTTCTCCGAATACACGCTCTATGGGCTTTTCGTCGAATCCCTAGGGATCGAGGCCGCCGGTCATTTTGCGGCGGCAAAATCGCAGGTCCATGCCATTTGGGTGGTCGAAGACGAGCCCACCTGCCCGCAGGAAGAGACGGCGTTCGTCGAGGCCCTTCAGCCCCATCACATCGCCTGCCTGATCCAGTCGACGATGACGATGGACTTTGAGACGCGCCGCAGCCTGATCGACCGCCTGATCGCCCACGCTGAAGCGCAGGACGGCGCCGAAAGCTCACGCCGCTGACCGAAACATGTTGCCGACCAGAAGCATGATGATTGACCAATTGAACGCGCTGCGCGCCTTGAATTAACCTTCAATATTGACCATATTTCTCACAGTTTTATAAGCTATACGGACAAATGTCCGGCAAACTGCTACCGTTACACGGTAATTCCAAACGCCGGATTTCACCGATGTCATTGCGACCCGCTGCTAATGTTGCGCATTCTCCGCAAAGCGGCGACGCGACTTATGAATTGATCCAGGCGCTGCGCGGCGTCGCGGCGATATTGGTGACTCTGTTTCATGCCGCCTCGCATTTCGACAATGCGGAGGCGACCTTTCGCGTCGGCAACGCCGGCGTGGATATTTTCTTCATTATCAGCGGCTTCGTCATGTGGTCGGCGACTGCGCGGCGGCCGATGACGCCTGAGACCTTCCTGCGCCATCGCTTCGTCCGGCTCGTGCCGCTTTACACCGTCTTCACGCTGGCGCTTCTCGCCGCCTGGGCCCTGATGACTTCGGCCTTCCCGCACATGCGCCCGCCGACGCTCCAGCATGTCCTGCTGTCGCTGGCCTTCATTCCGCACGTCGATCCAGACGGGCACATATTTCCCTTGCTCGCGCAAGGATGGACGCTGAATTTCGAAATGTTCTTCTACCTCCTGTTCGCGTTGGCCCTCACGCTGCCGCGGCGCGGACGCCTTGCGATCCTCGCCGTCGCCCTGCTCGCCCTGCCCTTGCTGGGTCTCGCGCTTTCGCCGGCGCTTATCCACGACGCGCCGCCGCTGGGGCTGCTGTCGCCGCTGCTGGTCGAGTTCCTTGGCGGCATTATTGTCGCGCAGGCGATGCAAAGCGGCTGGCGCCCTGGCGCCGTCTGGTGCTGGGCGAGCATCGCGGCCGGCGCCCTGGCGCTGGCCCTCCTCCCCAATCCCGCCGCCTCCGACGACGCGGCGCGGCTGCTGCTGTTCGGCGGCCCGGCCCTGCTGATCGTCGCCGGCGCCGTGGGCGCAGAGAAGGCCGGCGAAAACTTCGGCGTCGGCCGCGCGCCGCTCCTGCTCGGGGCGGCCTCCTATTCGCTTTATCTCAGTCACACGTTCACGCTGTCGATCATGGGCAAGATCTGGCCGCATGCCCCGAGCGCGCCCTGGCTTTACACGATCACAGCGACCGCGGCTTCGGTCGGCGTCGGCGTCGCGGTCTACCTGCTGCTGGAGCGCCCGCTGCTGCAATTCATGCGGAAAAGGCGCGCGCCAATGTTGCCGGCGCACGTTCAGCCGGCTCGCTGATCGCGCGAGTTTCTGCCGGATTTAGTAGTCGCCGCTTCCGACCAGGGGATGGATGCCGCCGTCACCATGGCCGTGCCGATGGGAGCGGGAATGCTTGTGCCGCACGACCTGCGCCAGCGGGTTGGCTTTCGTCAGCGAAAGCGAATGGCGGCTGGCCGCCGGCAGGGCGGAAGCGGCCGATGCGCCGAGCGCGCCAACGAAGATCGCGGCAAGAATGAAACGCATGTCTTCACTCCCTTCGGGCCGACGGCCCCCTGGCTATCAAGCGCAACGGAAGCCTAGCACGGTTTTCCGCCGCCCGGGAGCCGGAATTCCAGCGATTCCCCCCGCGAAAGGGCTCATTCCTTTTTCGCTTGATAGAGCGGATAAATGTCGCCGAAGGACAGTTTCCCCAGCACCCCCGCCCAGCGGAACGAATAATCCGCCCGCGCCGCCTCATCCGAAAACAGGCAGGCCGGCGCGCGGACGGCGAGCAAGGCCGCCTGGATCGCCGCCTTTCCGCGGATCGTCCAGCGCGCCAGCGCGGGATAAGCGCCGCCGCGCGCAATTGCGGCGGCGAAAGCCTGGCCGCCAGCGTAAAAGCGGCGGCGCAGGTAGGCGCGCTCGCAGCGCGCCGCCGGCACGAATTCGCGCACTTCCGCCTCGGCCAACCAGAAGAAGCGCCGGCCCCGCCGCTGCAGCCGGCAGAACAGGTCATAATCCTCGCCGCCGCCCTTGCCGAACGACGGATCGAAGATTTGCGCGTCCGTCAGGGCCGTGGCGCGGCGGAAGATGGCGTTGTTGGTGGCGAGGCTGATCTGCCCGAGCTTTTTCGGGCCGAAGGCGAAAAGCTCGAAACCGGACTTTTCCTCGATCTGTCGCGAAAACAGGGCGCGGATCGCCGCCGTCCCGCGCTCCGGCGTCTCGAACACGCCATTGACCTTGCCGAGCCAGGCGTCGGCGCGACCATCGGCAAAAGCGCGGAAAACAGCCGCCAGCCAGCCAGGCTCGAGCTCCTGGTCGTCGTCGATGAAGGCGACGAAATCTTCGCGTCCCGCCGCGACGCCGGCGTTGCGCGCCACCGAAATATTCGCCGGATGCGCTTCGAGCCAATGCATCGGCAAGGCGCTTTCCGCCGCCGCCCCGGCGACGATTTCCCGCGCGTCGCCCTCGTCGCTGTTGTCCACGACATAGATGTTGATCGCCCCGTGCGGGCCTTCCGGCATTTTTTGCGCGGCGACGCTCTTCAGGCATCGGCGCAGCAGCTCCGGCCGCTTGAAGGTGCAGATGACGATCGCCAGCGAAGAAGCTTTACCTTCCATTTCAGCCGGTCCTTCCAGAGAATTTCGTCCGCGCGACGACAAAGCACAGGAGCAGCACGAGACTGCAGAAGGACGCGCCGCGCATCATCAGCGTCGCCTCGGTCAGGTTGTGCAGGAAATGCAGGAACAGCAGCAGCGCGATCATGCCATAGGCGGCGTGGACGCCGGAACTCGCCCGCAGCGTGACCGCCTTGCCCGTGGCGCGGGACATGGCCATGAAAATCGCGACAACGGCGAGCGCGGTCATCGGCAGGCCGATATGCAGGCAGAGTTCGAGATAACCGTCATGCGCCTGGTTGATGATGCCGACATCGACATCGCCGAGCCAGGTCCCCGGCTCGAGCTTGGCCAGCGGATCATTGACCGCGCCGACGTCCCAGAATGCGCCGTAGCCGTGCCCGAGCCACGGCCTTTGCAGGGCGCTGCGCCATGCGAAGGCCCAGAGTTCGCTGCGGCCGGTGAAAGTCGTGTCTTGGACGAAGGCGCCGAGGATCTTCTCGCCGTCGAAATCGCTGTCCATCACCACGCCGACGAAGCCGGCCAGGGCTGCGATCATGCCGCCGAGCGAGAGAAGCGCGAAGCGGGCCCCGAGTTTCTGCGCCACGAAGAACAGCAGGCCGACGCCGAGCCCCAAAAAAGTCAGGCCGATCGAAGTCTTGCTCAAAGTGATCAGCAGGAAGAACAGCGCCAGCGCCGCGCCGAGAAATCCGGAGATCCACTCGGCGGCGCTATTGGCGCCGAAGGCGTAGGTGACGCAGACGATGACCGCGATCATGGCGACCATGCCGGCGGGATTCTTCTGGCCGTAGATGCCGGCGACGCCGATGTCGGTGACCGCCAGCTCCGGCCAGATCGTCGTAGCCGCCAGATTGACCAGGATGACGAAGACCAGCGCCCGGAACAGGCGCGTGTGGAACTGGCGCAGGTCGTCGATGCTGGCTGCGAGGCCGAGAGCGATGAGGGAGAGGAACAGCAGCAGCAGGGCGCGGCGCAAAGTCAGGTCGGGATAATCCGACCACATCACGCTGGCCTGGCAGAACAAGATGACCGCGGCGAGCAGCCTGTTGGCGCGCAGGCACTCCAGCGCCGCCTCGCGCCGCGCCCAGATCAGCGCCAGCGCCAGAAGCGTCATGGAGGGCGCGGCGATGCGGTCGAGCATATTGCCGGCGACGCGCTCCTCCGGCGTCGGCAGGAACAGGGGCTCGGTGCCGATGAAGCTGAACATCAGGAAGGCGGTCAGCAGCAGGTGATGCGCCGAGGCCGTCCAGTCGATGCGGGCGGCGCGCATTCTTGCCGGCGCCGCGCGCATCTTGGCCGGCGCTGCAGATGGGTGGTTTCCGGCGACGCTCATGCCTGCTTCTTTCGGTCCAACGGGGCCGGGGAAATGTTAACTTTGCCGCCTTAAGAATTCATCTCCATAGCAAATGCCGCCTGGAGAGTGGAGTTGGACCGGATCAGCGTCGTCACGCCTACCTACAACCGCCCGGCGCCGCTGGCCGCGCCCTGAAAAGCCTGATGGCGCAGCGCGGTTTCGACGATCTCGAAATCGAGCTGATCGTCGTCGACAATTCCCCGGACGCCAACGCCAGGAGCGCCGTCGAAGCTGCGGCGAAAAATGCGCCCGTCCCGCTCCGCTACGTCAGCGAGCCGCGCCCGGGCGTCGCCAATGCACGCAACGCCGGCGTCGCCTCCGCGACCGGCCGCTGGATCGCCTTTCTCGACGACGACGAGGAGGCCGACCCCTCTGGCTCGCCGCCTTGGTCCGCGTCGCGCGCAAGACGGGCGCCGACGCGGTTTTCGGGCCAATCGAGGCGCGGGCGGAAGGCGCGCGCGACATCGGCGCCTTCGCGCCTTTCTTCGAGCGCCGCATCGAACGCGCCGGTGGCGCCGACATTTCTGATCTCGCCGCCTATCTCGGCACCAACAATTCGATGTTCGACCGTCTGTCCTGCCTCGCTTCGGATGAAAATTTCGATCGCCGCCTCAACGAGAGCGGCGGCGAGGATTCGCTGCTGCTGCAACGCCTGGCGATGGGCGGAAAACGCTTCCATTTCGCCCCTGAGGCGCGCGTGGTCGAATGGGCGCCGGAACGCCGGCTGACATGGGCCTATGTGAAGAAGCGCAAATTCCTCAGCGGCCAGATCCGCGTCTTCGTGCAGGCGATGGCGCGTCCCGGCGATTATCTCGCGGTGACGCGCTGGATGGCGGTGGGGCTGATCCAAAGCGTGATTTTCGGCGCCGCCACCGTTTTGCTCGCGCCGCTCGGCGAGGAGAAGCGCGAAAGAATGGCGGCGCGGCTGCATGGCGGCCTCGGCAAGGTTTTCTGGGCGCCGCGCTTCCGGCTCGCGCTTTATGGGCGAGGCCTCGTCTCTTGAACGGGCCGAAACCGTCGCGCCGGCATGTTGTCGCCGGCCTGTGCGGCGGCGGCCTCGCCGCGGGCGCGCTTGGCGTCTCCTTTTCCTCGATGTCCCAGGCCGCGGCAATCGCGCAGGTGCGGATCGACGACCGCGCGCCGGGCGCGCCGATCAGCCCCTTCGTCTATGGCTCGAACGAGATCGGGACCATGGACGGCGGCGGCCCCTCGGTGGAGATGGACGGCGCGGCGGGCGTGTCGATCCGGCGTCTGGGCGGCAACCTGATGACCGCTTACGACTGGCGCGACAACGCCACCAACGCCGGCAAGGACTTCAAGCACGCGAACGGCTCCTTCCTGCTCGAGGTCTTAGGCGTGCCGAAGGCCAATTGGGGCCAGCCCGCCGCCGTTCTCGAGGCCTTCCTCGCCAACAGCCGCAAGATCGGCGCGCAAAGCCTGGTCACCCTGCCGCTCGCCGGCTTTGTCGCCGCCGACACGAACGGGCCGGTCGCGCCGACGGAGGCGGCGCCCTCGCCGCGCTTCCTGCCGGTGGACTGGTCGGCTTCGCCCCAGGACGGCCATGGCGTCAATATTCCGCGGCTTCTGGCCCAACTCGTCGCGCGCCACGGCGGCGCGGCGGCGGGCGGAATTCGCGGCTATTATCTCGACAACGAGCCGGGCCTGTGGGCGGAAAACCATCCGCGCATTGTCAAAAGCCCGACGACGATCAAGGAGCTGATCGACGCCTCCTTGCGCGCGGCGGCGGCGATCAAGGCCGCCGATCCCGACGCCTGGGTCCTGGGTCCGGCGAGCTGGGGCGCGACGGGAATGGCGAGTTTGCAGAACGCGCCTGACTGGGCCGACTATGCGTCGCACGGCTCTTTTCTTGCCGCCTATCTCGACGCCTTTCGCGCAGAATCCGAGCGCGCCGGCCACAGGCTGCTCGATGGCCTCGATGTTCACTGGTACCCCGCCAGCCGCCGCGGCAATCTTTTCCGCACTGAGGATTCCGGCGTTTCCGCGGCCCTGCTCGACGCGCCGCGCTCGCTCGACGAGAGCGGCTTCTGCGAGGATAGCTGGGTGGCCCGGGCGCTCGGCTGCGCGCCCGGCGCGGGCCTGCATCTGCCGCTCCTGCCGAGCCTGCATGCGCTCGTCTCCGAGAATTTTCCGCACACGGAACTGTCGATCGGCGAATTCAATTACGGCGGCGCCGGCCTCTTCGCCTCGGGCCTCGCGGTCGCCGACGCGCTGGGCCGGTTCGGGCGATCCGGCGTCACCGTCGCGGCGCATTGGGGTTCGCTCGCCGGCTGGATCGGCGAGGCCTACAGGCTTTATCGGATGAAAGGTGCGGACGGCGAGACGTTCGGGGCGGCCAGCCTGCCGATTGAAGGCTCCGGCGGCCTCGGCCTGTCGCTTTTCGCGGCGCGCTCCGCCAAGGGCGCGGTGCATCTGGTCGCGCTCAACAAGAGCGCGCGGCCGATCGCCTTCGATCTCGCCTTCGCCTCAGGCGAGACGCGCCAATTAAAGGAAACGCTGGGCTTCGACGAAATCCACGCCCGTTGCGGCCGGCGCGACGAGGACGTCGCGGTTTCCGGCGACAGCGCGCGGCTCGTCGCGCCGCCGCTTTCAGCTCGGCGCTATCGCCTGGCGTAATGGTCCAGACCGCAGCGCGTGAGCCCCTCGGAGAGTCCGATCGACGGTGAAAAACTGAGGAGCCGCGCCGCCTTGGCGTTGGAATATTCGGCCTTCAGCGAAAACAGCGCCAGCTCCCCCGGGCCCGGCGCGAGGGCGCTGTTGCGGAGAATGTCGAGGCCGACGCGCTTCGCCAGTTTGGCCGGCAAAGCGAGAAACTGGCGCAAGGCGATTTCGGCCGGCGACCACGTGCGCAGCGGCGGGAAAGCCATTGCGCGCGCAAGGGCCTGAAAATAATCGTTCCAACGGACATTTTCCGGCCCGACCGCATTGAGCGCCAGAAACGCCGGCAGGGATTCTCGCCCGGCCCCCGTCAGCAGGCGGCACGCGGCGAGGTTCTGCCGCGCGAGATCGTCGACATGGATCAGCGCCGCTAGCCCTTCGCCGCGCGGACCGAAAACGCCCCAGCCGCCGCAAGCGATGCGCGCCGCCATCTTGTCGATCCACAAGCGGCTGCCGGCGCCGTAGACGATGCCGGGCCTGAGCGCGATGGCCCGGCGTCCCGGCGCCGCCTCGCTCCAGGCGCGGAAAATCCTCTCGCACTGCGTCTTCGCCTCGGCATAGGCGCCGAGCGGCGGAACGCCTTTGTCGTCTTCGACGATCAAGCCCTCGCGCCGGCCATAGACGGCGATGGAGGAATAAAAGATGAGGTTTTCCGCGCCCGCCGCGCTCATCGCCGCGACGAGATTCTCCGCCTGCCGCGTCATCGCCGCCTCGTCGCCGAAGGCGGCATGAACGACGAGATCGACGCTGCGCAGGGCGGCGGCCAGTTGCGCGGGATCGTCGAGATCGCAGGCGACCACACGGACATCCGAGGTCGCGGCGGGTTTGGCGCGGCGCATGCCCGCCAGCACCGAGCGCGGAAAGGCTTGCGCCAGCGACGGGAGCAGGGCCGAGCCGATGAAGCCGCCGGCGCCGGTCGCCAGAAGGCGCGGCGCGATGGCTCCCGGCGCGGTCTCCACCGGCTCAGCCCTGCGCCGGCTTGGCGCGGGCGCCCAGCATGGCGGTCAGGCCGTTGAACTGGCTGCGCGCGAAAAGCATGAGGAACAGGCCATAGATCGCGATGCCCAGGCCGATCGACAGGGCCAGTTGGACGACTTGGCCGAAATGCGGCAAGGCGTGATGGAGACCCGCGACGAACACGCCCATAGCGGCGGCGAGGAGCCACGCCGGCGCGAGCGTGAACAGGCGTCCGCGCCGCGACCAGCCGAGCAGGCCGGGCGAGACGCCGATGGCGACCAGGGCCTGGACGAGATCGCCGGCGATGCGCGCCAGGCCGACGCTGATCGGCCCCATTTTCGTGGCGAAGACCAGCACGGCGAGGGTCGCGGCGAAGCCGCCGATATTGGCGACGAGGCTGTATTCCGGCCGCGCCCTGGCGGAGATCGCCGTAAAGATCAGCCGCGCAGGAATGGCGATGGCGCTGCCGATGGCGAGGCAGGCTCCGATCTCGATCGCCGCGTCCCAGCCGGGGCCGGACACCAGCGGCAGAAGAACCGGCGTCACCGCCGCCAGCCCGACGAACACCGGCGCAATGGCCAGCGCTGCGCGGGAAATCACGGTTTGCGCCCGTTCGCGCAGTTTGTCCGGATCGTGCTGGAGGCGGGCGAAGAAGGAGAAGGCCACATTGTGGCCGGTGGCGCCAATGGCGCCGCGGATCGGCTCGACCAGCCGCATCGCCATATTCACATAGCCGAGCGTGTTGAGGCCATAAAATCCGCCGACGAGATAGTTGAAGGCAAGGAAGGTCAGGTTGTCCATCATGCGGTCGAGCAGCGCCACGCCGGCGTAGCGCCAGATGTCGCGCAGATGGGCCACCGAGCGCGCCGGAAGGATGACGATTTCGATGCGCGATTGCAACGACAAGGCGCGGACCGCCGCGATGAGCGCGCGCTGGGCGATCAGCGCCCAGACGCCGCCGCCGGCCAAAGCGATGACGACCGCGAAGGAGATGCCGACGGCGTTGCCGAACAGGGTCGCCTTGGACAGGTCGGTGAAACGGCGCTGGCGGCGGACGAGGCCGGTCAGCACGTCGGAATGGCCGGAGAAGAAGATCGAGGCCATGCCGATCGGCAGCAGAAAAGCGATCCGGCTTTCGCCATAGGCCCAGGCGAGAAACAGGCCCAGCGGAATCGAAAGGACGACCAGAGCGAGGCTCGAGAGCCAACAGGCGGTGAGCGCGGCGCGCAGATGCGCGAGGCGCAGAACCTTGCGCTGCGCCAGCGCCTCCTCGAAGGGGGCTCCGACAAGGACCGAGGCTACCGTCACCACCGTCAGCACCAGCGCCGCCACGCCGAAATCGCGCGGCGAAAGGCAGCGCGACAGGACCGCCGTGCTCGCGGTGAGCATCGCGAGACGGCCGATGGCGTCGAGACCGGACCAGCCCAGCCAGTTCATCAGGCGATGACGCAAATTTCCCGTTTCCTTCCGCGTCTGGACACCGGCCGATTATAGCGCCGAACCGCCAAGGAAACGCTAATTTCGCCGCGCGCGGTTAACGGCCCTTTCGCCGGAGCCGCCTGCAAAACTGGCGTTTGCCGGCCGTTTTCCGAACTGACCGCCTTTTCAACGAATTGATCGGCTACGCGGCCTGGCTCAGGCGCGGGGAAGCCGCGCGGACGTAGCCGGCGAATTGCTTCGGCGCCACGCCGAGACGGCGCAACAGGCGCGGCAGGTCCGCCTCCTCTTCATCCAGCGCGACCAGCAGCACAAGGCCGGCCGCCGGGACGAGCGACCGCAGCGCCGGCAGATCCCCCGCGTCCGGCCCGTCGATGACCACGAAATCGAAATTGCCCTTGACCCCCGCGATTCTCTCATAGGCGGAATGTTCGGCGATGGAGCGGCAGATCCTTTCCTCATTCGCCAGCGCCGGGATGAGACTCAGGTCATGGGAAAAGGGGGCGAGGCGGTAGAGCGGGCGACGGCGGCCCGCAAGTTCTATCAGGGTTTTGGGGGCGTCGGCGGTGATCATCAGATCGAGGACGGGGCGCGCCTGGGCGTCGATCAGCAGCGTCCGCGCGCCCTGCCCGGCCGCGGTCCGGGCCAGATTGGCGGCGAGCGTCGAAGCGCCGGCTTGCGCCGCCGTCGCCGCGACGAGCACGACGACAGGCCCGCCGCCATCGCTCCTTGCCCTGTCGAGCCGGCCGAGCACGGCGGCAACCGCTTGCGAATAGGGCGAATCCGGTCGCCGCGCGACCTCGTTCATCGCCTCGAAGGGGCTGAGCCGCCGCCCGGCGGCGGGCGTGATCGCCGGCAAGGCGCCGAGGCAGGGATCGCCGCTCGCCGGACTCTCTTTCTGGATCGAAGGCTGGCTCGCCGGAATCTTCCCAGGCTCGCTTCCGCCCTCCTCGAACAGGGTCGCGACGGCGAGGCTGGCCAGAGCGAGCGCCGCCCCGATCAATCCGCCGCAAAGGCTCCAAAGGACGGCGCCGATCGTCTTGCCGTGGCTGTTCGGAACGCGCGCCGGCGAGACGAGGCGGAAGTTGACGCCTTCGACATGGCTCATGTCATTGGCGTCGCGCTGGCGCGTCTCGAGCGCGGTCAGCGCCTTGCGCTTGACCTCGACCGCATCCTCCAATTGTTGCAAGGCGACGTCCGATTCCCGTGCCCTGGACATCTCGCCGGCGAGATCGGCGAGCTTTTTCGTCAAGGCCACGGTCTGACCATGCGCCTCGGAAACCTGCGCGCGGGCCGAATGGCGCAGGCCCTCGACGCTTTGGACGATGCGGCGATCGAAATCGCGCAGCCTCGCGCGGGCGGCGGCAAGCGCCGGATGGCGGTCGCCGAGCGTGCTTTCGAGCTGCTCGAAATCCGCCCGCGCCGCCGCGCGGCCGTCGATCAGCACCTGCAACTGGCGCGATTTGGGATCGGGCCCGAAAGCGGCGACGCCGCCGACGCCGGCAGGCGCGGATTCGAGCTGCTTCAGCCGGGCGCGCGCCTGGGCCTCGCGGTTTTCCGCCGCCGACAGCGCGTCGGTCGCCTCGGTCGTCAGCCTGTCGGTAATGGATTTGTCGTGCAGGCCGACGAGATTGTGCTCGGTCTTGAAGTTCAAGAGCCGCGTTTCGCTCTCGCCGAGCAGGCGGCGCATGTCCACGATGCGATTGGCCAGCTCGCCGGAAAGGGCGCGGGCGGCGGCGTTGCGGTCGGTCTGGTTGACGTCGCCATAGGCCTTCACCAGGGCGTTGGCGAGGCGCGCCGCCTTTTCCGGACTCTTGTCGGTCACCGTGAGATCGATCAGGAAGCTGCGCTCGGCGCGCTGGATCTTGACCGCTTTCTGCAAGACGACCAGGGCCTTGTTCTCGGCCAGTTCGCCGGCGCGGCGCGAATCCTCGCTTTCCTGCGCCGCTTGTCCCTGCCCCGCTTGTCCCTGGCTTTCTTGTCCCGGCTTCTCGCCGGCGGCCGGCGGCGCGCCCGCCAGTCCTTCGTCGCGGATCACGCGCAGCAGCACGCGCTCCGAGCCGATGACGCCCATCTGGCTCTCGACGAAATTGATCGCGGCGCTGGCTTCGAGCGTCGTGCCGGGCGTGTCCACGCCATAGGCGCGGTTCTCCTGCGGGTCGATCAGGATCTGCGCGCTGGCCTTGTATTTCACGGGCAGGACCGTCTTGGCGACCCCGGCCAGAAAGCCGCAGGCCAGGGCCGAGGCGAGGATCAGCCAGACATGGCGGCGCGCCTGGCGGATGAGCAGGAGGGCGGCGTCGCGCCAGGGGTTGGCGCTGTCGAAAGCCGCGCCATGGTCGAAATCGAGGGTTTTCACCGTCCCCCGCGTCGCGGCGGCTGGGTCCGTCCTGGACCGATCCGGGGCCATATGTTGCGACAAGGGCATGTCCATCCTGACGAAAACCGACCGGCGGCGCGCGCGACGACGGCGCGGCGGCGCGACCTCGGCAGTTTCGGCGATTATGGTTAAGACTTGCTTGCTGGCGCCCATCCGAAAATTACGAAAATGGCGTGTTTTTCGCCTGTTAGCGTCCTGCAACGAATTGGTATGAAATCTGGGAGACTATGCCTTCGAAAAAGACCGTGCTTTTCCCCCGCTATTTCAAGGCGAGAGACGACTTGCTGACCGTTGAAGCCATCGAAGACCTGGAAGGCCTCGAAGCCTTGAGCGAGGAATGGGCAAGGCTCGAAGCCGGCCTGTCGCCGCGCCTGCCCTTCGCCTCGCCGCTCTGGGCGCTGAACTGGTGGCGCTCCTTTCGCCGCGCCGGGCTGAAGGCGCGCGACAGCCTGCACTGCTACGCGCTGCGCGACGCGTCGGGAGCCCTGGCGGCGCTGGCGCCGATGTTCGTCACCAGCCGTCCGGGTTTTGGCCCCGTGCGCACGCGCGAGCTGCAGTTTTTCGGCGCCGATCCCTATGTCACCGAATGGCGCGGCCTCGTCTGCCGCCCCGAAACGTCGGAGCAGGCGCTCAAGACCCTCGCCGCGCATATCGAGCGCGAACGTCCCGCCGATTTCGTGCAATGGCGCGGCCTGCCCGCCGAACTGGAAAAGAACTGCCTCGGCTCAAGCTTTCAGGCGCAGCAGAATCTCGACGTGACCGTCTTCTATCTCGACCTGCCCGAAAGCTGGGAGGCGCTGCGCCAGGACCTGTCGCGCAACGTCAAGGAGTCCTTGCGCAAATGCTACAATTCTCTGGCGCGTGAAAAGCATGACTTCAGCCTGCGCGTCATTTCCGCAGCCGACGAGGCGCAGCAGGCGCTCGACGTCTTCTTCACGCTGCACGCCATGCGCGCCGACGCCCGCGACACGATCCTCCATCCTGACGTGTTCGGCGACGAAAGGCGCCGCGCCTTCCTGCGCGCCTATTGCGACGCGATGGCGAAGCAGGGAAGCTTGCGCATCTTCCAGCTGGTGATCGCGGAAAAAGTCGTCGCCACCCGCATCGCCTTCGTGCTGGGCGATGAAATCTACATGTATTTCTCGGGCTACGATCTCGCCTGGTCGCGCTTCAGCGTCATGACCACGACCGTCGCCGAGGCGATCAAATGGGCGATCGGGCAGAAATTGCGCCTTTTCAACCTCTCGACCGGCGCCGACGTGTCGAAGACGCGCTGGCGGCCGAAAAGCGTCGAATTTCGCGGCGGCTACAGCGTCGGGGCCGGCGCCGCGGGCTTCGCCTTTTCCACGCTGCACGCCATCAGGCGGCGCCGCGACGGCAAGCGGCGGGCGCTTCAGGCACAGCCCCTGAGCCTGCCTCGAGGCGCGTGAACTGGATCAAGGCGGTGGCGGGCCCGATGCGCTCTAATCGCCGGGCATCGGTCATTTCCGCGTCTCCGCGCCGCAAAAAACGCACGTTCGGAGCTTAGACGCCGGTGCGGGGGCCCATCCATGTCCGAACCGCTCACGCCTCAAGGCTCTGTCAAGCCGGAAATCGGAACTTCCGCCGGCGTCCGCCGATCCCGTGGCCTTTGCCGCGATCTCGGGCAGGAGACGCTGGCCAGTCCGCTGTCGCCGCTGGCGCTCGCGCCGGCCTTCGCCGATCTGGCCGCCCATGTGGCGCTGGCGCCGGCCTATGCGATGGACATGGCGCAAGCCGCCGTGCAGCAAGGTCTGCGGCTCCGGCGAACCGGAGCCGGCGGCAGGCGCCGACGACCATCGCTTCGCCGATCCGGCCTGGCGCGTCCGCCCTTCAGCCTCTACGCCCGCAATTTCCTGCTCGCGGAGCAATGGCTCAACGCCTGCATCCAGCACGCGCCCGGCGTCGACGAAAAGCACGCCCGGCTCGCCGCCTTCGCGGCGCGGCAATGGCTCGACGCCTTTTCGCCCTCCAACCTCCCCTGGACCAATCCCGAGGTCTTGCGCACGACATTGAGCCAGGGAGGAATGAATTTCCTGCGCGGCCTCGACCATTTCGCCCGCGACGCGCGCCGCCAGCTCGACCCGCGCGCCAATGGCGCGGAAAAATTCGTCGTCGGGCGCGACGTCGCGGTCACGCCGGGCAAGGTGGTGCTGCGCAACGAATTGATGGAGCTGATCCAGTATGCGCCGTCGACCTCTCAGACGCGGCCCGAGCCGCTGCTGATCGTCCCGGCCTGGATCATGAAATATTACATTCTCGACCTGTCGCCGCACAATTCGCTGATCCGCTTCCTGGTCGGCCGCGGCTTCACCGTCTTCTGCATCTCCTGGCGCAATCCGGGGCCGGAGCTGGCCGAGACGGGTTTCGACGATTACCGCCGGCTCGGCCCCATGGCGGCGCTGGACAAGGTCGGCGAGATCTGCGGCGGCCAGCGCATCCATGCGCTCGGCTATTGCCTCGGCGGCACGCTTTTGTCGGTCGCGGCGGCGGCCATGGCGCGCGACGGCGACGACAGGCTGGCGAGCCTCGGCATGCTGGCGGCGCAGACCGATTTTTCCGAACCGGGCGAATTACAGCTTTTCATCACCGAGCCGCAGCTCGACCAGCTCGACGCAATCATGGCGCGGCAGGGCTATCTCGACGCGCGCCAGATGGCCGGCGCCTTCAGCATGCTGCGCGCCCGCGACCTCGTCTGGTCGCGCATGGTCAAGCTCTATCTCCTCGGCGAGGAGGAGCATCCCAACGACCTGATGGCCTGGAACGCCGATGCGACGCGCATGCCCTATCGCATGCATTCGCAATATCTGCGCTCGCTGTTCCTCCACAACGACCTGGCCGCTGGACGGCTCATGGCCGGCGGCGGCAAGGTCGACCTCGCCGCGATAAGGACGCCCGTCTTCGCCGTGGGGACCGAGCAGGACCATGTCGCGCCCTGGCGCTCGGTGTACAAGATCCATCGCCTTAATCGGGGCGACATCACCTTCGTCCTGGCCTCGGGCGGCCACAACAGCGGCATCGTCAGCGAACCGGGCCATCGCAACCGCTCGTATCGCATCGCCCACCGGGCGAAGGGCGAGCCGGCGCCCGCGCCGAAGAGCTATTTCGCCAAGGCGGCGCAAAAACCGGGCTCATGGTGGCCGGCCTATGCGGACTGGCTCGATTCGCTGTCGGGCCCGTTCGGTCCGCCGCCGCCGATGGGCGCGGCGCTCTGCGACGCGCCCGGAGCCTATGTCCTCGAGACTTGAGCCAAAGTGCTTTCAAGCGAGAAACGGACCCGCCGATGAACGTCCTCGATGCGACCAACGCCCTCTTCGCCGCGTCCCCCGACGAAGGCGTGATCGAAAACCGCACTTTCGCGGAAATCGCGGTCGGCGATTCCGCCAGCCTGACGCGGCAGGCGACGCAACGCGACGTCGATCTCCTCGCCATCGTCTCCGGCGACATGAATCCGCTTTACAGCGACACGGATTCCGCGCGGAAACACCCCTTTCACGAGACGGTTGCGCGCGGGCTCTACGGCGCGGCGCTGATCTCGGGCGTCGTTGGCGTCAAATTGCCCGGGCCCGGCGCGATCTGCCTCGGCCAGAACATCCGCTATCTCCTGCCGGTCGGGGTCGGCGACACGCTGACCGTCACGCTGACCGTGATCGGCAAGGACAAGGACAAGCCGGACCTGCAGCTCGATTGCCAGGGCGTCAACCAGCTCGGCCAGCTTGTGTTGGCCGGCACGGCCCAAGTGCGGGCGCCGACGGAAAAACTGCGCGTGGCGCGCCCCGACCTGCCGGGCGTGCAGGTCAGCGGCCACGAACGCTTCCACGCGCTGATGGCGCGGGTGCGCGGCGAGGCGCCGCTGATCACCGCCGTCGCCCACCCTTGCGACGCGGCGGCGCTCGGCGCGGCGGTCGAAGCGGCGAAGGACGGCCTGATCATCCCGATCCTCGTCGGGCCGAAGCTGAAGATTCTCGCGGCGGCGGAGGCGGCGGGCGTCGATTGCGCGCCTTATCGCCTGGTGGACGCCCCGCACAGCGTGGCGGCGGCGGCCGCGGCCGTCGCTCTGGTGCGGCGGGGCGAGGCGCAGGCCCTGATGAAGGGCTCGCTGCATTCCGACGAACTGCTGCACGCCGTGCTCGACAAGGACGCCGGCCTGCGCACCGGACGGCGGCTCAGCCATGTCTATCTGATCGACGCGCCGGGCTATCCGCGCCCGCTGCTGCTCACCGACGCGGTGGTCAATATCGCGCCCGATCTCGCGACCAAGCGCGACATCGTCCAGAACGCGGTCGACCTCGCCCATATGCTGGGCCTCGCCGAGCCGCGCGTGGCGGTGTTGGCGGCGGTGGAGGTGGTCAATCCAGAAATGCCCTCGACGCTCGACGCGGCGGCTCTGTGCAAGATGGCCGAGCGCGGCCAGATCACGGGCGCGCTGGTCGACGGGCCG
Organism: uncultured Alphaproteobacteria bacterium; assembly: GCA_963849665.1. Lineage (GTDB taxonomy): Bacteria > Pseudomonadota > Alphaproteobacteria > Rhizobiales > Beijerinckiaceae > Rhodoblastus. The sequence goes on from CAWKJW010000019.1 coordinate 18,300, forward strand.
CTCGCCTTCGACAATGCCATCAGCCCGGCGGCGGCGCGGGAAAAGGAGATTGTCTCGCCCGTCGCCGGCCAGGCCGACATCCTGCTCGTTCCCGATCTCGAGGCCGGCAACATGCTGGCCAAGCAACTAACTTTCCTGGCGGGCGCCGATGCGGCGGGCGTTGTCCTGGGCGCGCAGGCGCCGATCATCCTGACGAGCCGCGCCAACTCGGCCCGCACCCGCCTCGCCTCCTGCGCCATTGCCGGACTGATCGCGCGCGCGACGCCGAAGCCGCCGACGGGGATTTAGCGCGCCGTCACAGCGTGGTTCTCAAACCGCTCTGGCGTGCGCGACGACGCTTTCGATCAAGCGCACGAGTTCGTCGGGATCATAGGGTTTTTGCAGGATAGGAAGGCCGAGAAAACGCATGGGAAATATCTTGTCCGGCGCATAGCCGGTGGTGAAGATCACGGGAACGCCGCGTTCGACCAGCAGATCGATGGCGGGAAAGACCAATTCGCCGTTGAGATTGACGTCGACGATGGCGATGTCGGCGGCGACGGTCTCGGCCAGCCGGCTCATGGCGGCGACATTCGCGGCGGCGCCGACGATATCCACGCCGCTCTGCCCGAGCAGCATTTCGAGGCTGAACAGGACATGCGCCAAATCTTCCGCCACCAGGGCTCTCAAATTGCTCATGGCCAGTTCCCTTTTGCCGGGAAGGCGCGCCGGCCTTCCCGCTCGCGTTTCATGCCGGCGCCTCGGCCTCGCCGGCCTTTTCCGCCGCCGGCCTGAGCGGAATGACGAAATTCGCCGAAAATCCGCTGGCGGCGAAGTCGAAGCGGGCCTTGCCCGAATGGCTGTATTCCACTTCGCGCTGGACGACGTTCAGGCCGAACCCGATTTTTTCCGGCGTCTTCGCCAGCGGCCCGCCGCTTTCGCGCCAGTTCAGGGTCAGCTCGGGCGCGGCGCCGTTCTTGGCGCCAGACATCGTCCAGTCGATCGCGACGCGGCCGCTCTCTGTGGACAGGGCGCCGTATTTGACGGCGTTGGTCGCCAGTTCGGAGAAGATCATGCCGAGGCTGAGGGCCAGCTCCGGCGTCAGCTTTAGCTCCTGTCCGGAAAAAGAGACCCGCTCGCATCCCGACGGGCAATAGGGCGCGAGCGCCTGCCGCAGCGTCGGCTCGACCCCGACCTCGCCCCAGTTTTCCCGCGACAGCAATTCGTGGCTGCGGGCCATGGCGTGCAGCCGGGCGAAAAAGGCCTTGGAGAAATCCTCGGGCGAGGACGAGCGCGCCAACGTCTGCTGCGCGATCGCCATGATCACGGCCAGCGAGTTCTTCACGCGGTGATTGAGTTCGGAGACCAGCGTCCGCTGGCGCTCCTCCGACGCCGCAAGGCCGGTGACGTCGACGAAGGTCGCCACCACCCCGTCGATCGCGCCGCTCGTGTCGCGATAGGGCGTCAGTCGGGCGAGATAATAAGGCGCGGCGGCCTCGTTCTTGTGCACCCGTTTTTCCATCGGCGCTCCCGACGCAAGCACGCTGGCGATATCGGCCTGAAGCGCGGGGTAATCGAGCTTGATCGCGAGGTCGGCGAGCGGCCTGCCCTTGTCGCTGGCGATGACGTTGAACAACAGCGACACCGCCGGCGTGAAGCTGCGGATGACCAAGCCGCGGTCGAGGAAGATGGTGGCGACATTGGTGCTGGCGAAGAGGTTGGTCAGGTCGGCGTTGGCGCGGTCGAGTTCATCGATCTTGGCGTAAAGCTCATGATTGACCGTCTGCAATTCCTCGTTGAGCGATTGCAGCTCCTCCTTGGTCAATTCCAGCTCCTCATTGCTCGACTGCATCTCCTCGTTGAGTGAGACCAGCTCCTCATTGGCCGATTTCAGCTCCTCGAGCGCCGTCTCATATTCCTCGATTGTGCCCTGCAGGCGTTCGCGCGTGTCGCGCAATTCGAGCTCCGTCTGGTTCGGCCCTTCGTCCTCGGCCGCCCGGACCCTGGCGCTGGCGGCCTCCGGCGCGTCGGGCGCAAACGGCTTTTTTTCCTCGAAGGCGACCAGGAACAGCGGGCGGCCGGCGGCGCGGTCGGGCAGCGGCTCGACGGTCAGCGTCACGTGCTCGACGCCCTGCTCGCCGTCCTCGAAGGCGACGGCTTCGCGCGTGACGGGACTGTGGCTCTCGATCGCGGCGCGCAGTGCGCTGCGCAGGTCGAGGCGCAGCTCCTTGCGCGCGATGGTCAGCAATTGCCGGGTCGGCGCGCCATAGGGGGCTTCGAGATATTTGCCGGTGCGCGTCGAATAATGGATGATGTCGCCTTCCTCATTGACGATCACGTGGGGAGGCCCGAATTTTTCGGCGATGCGCGCCTCGGCCGTCTGGCGCAGCTGGCCGCCGCTCGCCACGACCGGCGCGCCCGCGCCGCGGGCGGCGAAAGGCGCGGGGTGCAGGCCGTTGACGAAGAGCGGCATCCGGTGCGGCGCGCCGGTTTCGCGCGACTGATAGACGCAATTGTTCTTGTCGACGGCGGAAAACAGCTCCGAGAACCGGCCGATGGTTTCCGACTTGCCGAGAAACAGGAAGCCGCCGGGGCGGAGCGCGTAATGGAAGATCGGCAGCACCTGCCGCTGCGCCTCGGCGGCGAAATAGATCAGGAGATTGCGGCAGGAGATCAGGTCCATGCGCGAGAACGGCGGGTCGCGCAGCACATTGTGCGGCGAGTAGACGCAGAGGTCGCGCACTTCCTTGGCGACGACGAAGGCCCCGACTGGGCGTTGAAGAAACGCCGACGCCGATCCTGCGACAGGCCCTCCATCAACGCCGCGGGATAGCGCGCGGCGCGCGCCACGGCGAGCGCGTGCTCGTCGATGTCAGTGGCGAAAATCGTCACGCGCGGCGGCGTCCGCAACGTGTCCATGTGTTCGCGCAGCAGGATGGCGATCGAGATGACCTCTTCGCCGGTGGCGCAGCCGGGCGTCCAGACGCGCACGCAGTCGCTGGCGCCTCGCCCCTCGAACAGGCGGGGAATGACCTGGGCGCGCAACGATTTATAGGCTTCGGGATCGCGGAAAAAGCTCGTGACATTGATCAAGAGGTCGCGAAACAGCAGCTTCGCCTCTTCCGGCTGGCGTTGCAGCGCCGTGACATAATCGGCCAGGGCTTCGCAATGGCGCACCTGCATCCGCCGCTGCACCCGCCGCAGGAAGGTGCGCGTCTTGTAGCCGCTGAAATCATGGCCCGTCTGGGCGCGCAAAATGGCGTAGATCGTCTCGCGCGCCTCGATATCGGCGTGGTCGGCGTCGTCGGACGGGCGCGTTTCGGCGAGGCGGTCGAGCAAATGCACGCTGCGCGCATTATCGGCGAGCTTTTCCGCCATGGCGTCGACGGGGACGGCGAAATCGACGAGGCCGCTGGCGATGGCGCTGTCGGGCATGTCGGCGAAACCGGGGCCTGAGCCGTCGCTCGCCTGCGCCAGCACGAGGCCACCAAGCTCCTTGATCGCCTTGACGCCGAGGACGCCGTCGTGGCCGCTGCCCGACAGGACGACGCCCACGGAATATTCGCCCTGGTCCTGCGCCAGCGAGGCGAAGAACACGTCGATCGGCGAGCGCTCATGCTGGCCCTGCTCCGTTTCCCGCAGGCGCAGGCGCCCGTCGGCGATGGTCAGGCTGGCGTTGGGCGGCAGGACGTAGATTCTGTCCGGCTCGACCTTCTGGCCGTCACGCGCGACCTCGACCGGCAAATCGGTATGCCGCGACAGGATGTCGGTCAGGAAGCTCTCGCGGTCGGGCGCGAGATGCGTCACGACAACGAAGGCCATGCCGGGATGAGAGGGAATGGCGCGGAAAAAATCCTCGAGCGCGCGCAGGCCGCCTGCGGAGGCGCCGATGCCGACAATGGGGAAAAGCGCGTCGGAAGGCATGACTCAGATCTCTGACGGCCAACCCGCGCCGAACTGCGCAAGCCATCGTCGACTTTAGCATGCGCGGACATTCCAACGTCAATATACGTATACATCCCCCCATTGATTCAGATCAAAAACACCTCCCGTTGATCCGACGGCGCCGAAAATAACGCCGAGCTCGCGGGATAAGAACCCTGCGGCGTCCACACGCACTCCCTTCTGCGCGGCACATAAGCAAAACGCCGCCTCGCGGCGGCGGTTGCATTGGAAAAGTCTTTTTTATCAAGCTGCTTCCGCAGAGCGCACGCCTCGGCGGCGGAAAAAGGGTGAACCGATGCGCCGCCTTGCGGCGGCGGCGTTCGCATCAGGCCGACTTGAGCTTGACTGCGACAGCGGTGGCGCAGACGCGCTTCAAGGCGACGGCGCCGGGATTTTCCACTCGGTCCAGTACTTCCTCGCTGTAGTCCACGTCCATCAGGGCGTCGGCGTCACAATCCTCGGCCGCCCGCATCAATTTGTGCAGGGCCTTCAGCCGGAAGACATTGTCGTCGGTCTTTTCGCCGGCGCCGCGCCATTCCGAGACCGCGCTGATCTTGCCGAGGGGCGTGACAGTCTTGCTGTCCATTTCCTTGGATGAACCGATACGCATTTTAATTCCCATTCATTTCCTGCGTCATTTTTGACGATAACAACAGCGGAGTATTTCTGATCCGTTAATGGCGTGATTAAGACCGCGACGAGATTTTTCATACGTTCCTAAGCCGCAGGAACGAATATCTGTTCACGTAGTTGAACAGAACATTAACGGAGCCAGAAAAATCGTGAGTAGACATGAAAAAAGCCCCGCCTGAGATCAGGCGGGGCTTTAAGCTCACAGGTGAAGCTGAGGCTTATTCGGCGGCGATCTGCACGGCCGGGGCGGCGTCCTTGACCTTGGCGTCGACATGCGGCTCGAAGGTGACGAAATTGTCGCGGAACAATTTCACCAGCTTCTTGGCGGTTTCGGCGAAGTCCGCCTTCGAGGCCCAGGTCTTGACCGGGTTGAGGATATGCGGCTCGACGCCGGGCACCGAAGTCGGGACGGCCAGGCCGAAATAGGGATCGGTGCGGAATTCAGCCTTGTTCAGCGATCCGTCAAGCGCGGCGGAAAGCAGGCGGCGGGTGACGCGGATCGGCATGCGCCGCCCCGTCCCGTATTTGCCGCCGGTCCAGCCGGTGTTGACCAGCCAGCAATCGACATGGTGCTTGGCGATGAGGTCGCGCAGCAGATTGCCGTATTCCGACGGATGACGCGGCATGAAGGGCGCGCCGAAGCAGGTCGAGAAGGTGGCGGAGGGCTCGGTCACGCCCTTTTCCGTGCCGGCGACCTTGGCGGTGTAGCCGGAGAGGAAATGATACATGGCCTGGGAGGCGTCGAGCTTCGAGATCGGCGGCAGCACGCCGAAGGCGTCGCAGGTCAGGAGCACGATGTTCTTCGGATGGCCGGCGCGGCCGGTGGCCGAAGCGTTGGGGATGAAATCGAGAGGATAGGCGATGCGGGTGTTTTCGGTCTTGGTGCCGTCGTCGAAGTCGGGAACGCGGGTTTCAGGCTCGAGCACGACATTTTCCATCACCGTGCCGAAACGCTCTGTGGTGGCGAAGATTTCCGGCTCGGCCTCGCGCGACAGCTTGATCGCCTTGGCGTAGCAGCCGCCTTCGAAATTGAACACGCCTTCCTTCGACCAGCCGTGCTCGTCGTCGCCGATGAGCGTCCGCGAGGAATCGGCGGACAGCGTGGTCTTGCCGGTGCCCGACAGGCCGAAGAACACCGCCGCGTCGTGGCTGTCGCCGACATTGGCCGAGCAATGCATCGGCATCACGCCTTCGGTCGGCAGGATGTAGTTGAGATAGGTGAAGACCGACTTCTTGATTTCGCCCGCATAGGACGTGCCGCCGATCAGCACGATCTTTTTCGCGAAATTGACAGCGATGATGGTTTCGCTGCGGCCGCCGTGGCGCTTCGGGTCGGCGCGGAACGAAGGCAGGTCGACGATGGTCAGGTCGGCGACATGGGTCAGGATGTCCTCGGCGGACGGCTGGATCAAAAGGTTCTGGATGAACAGCGAGTGCCAGGCATATTCGGTGACGACGCGGGTGCGGACGCGGTGGGCGGGATCGGCGCCGCCGTAACACGTCCTGCACGAACAGGTCCTTGCCTTCGGCATGGGCGAGGAAATCTTCGTAAAGGGCGTCGAAATTGGCCGGGGTGATCGCGCCGTTATTGTCCCACCACACGTTGCTTTCGGTGGTTTCGTCGCGCACCACGAACTTGTCCTTGGCGGAGCGGCCGGTATGGGCGCCCGTCTCGGCGACCAGCGCGCCGCCGGCGGCCAGCACGAACTCGTTGCGGCGCAGGGACTCCTCGTACAGCTTGGGCGCCGTCAGATTGTAAAAGACATTGTTGAGATTCTTGAAACCGAACGCTTCGACCGGGAAGGCCGGATTGAAAATGCCCGACTGAGCCATGGTTTTCTCCCCATTGCGCCGCCGAACACCATGAGGCGCAATATCTAAAATGACAGTTCCGGGTCGGTTTACGCGCCGAGGCCTAGGCTTGCAACCCCCACAAAAAGTAGGACGCCGCCCGCCGGCCCGGCTCAACCCGCCAAGGCGTCCAGCGCGGCGCGCGCCTGCGCCGGATCTTCGACGGTTCGCGCGAAGGCCAGCCGCGCGGCGCCTCTGGCGGAGACGAGGTCGAGCCCGTCCGGATCGATGGCGACGGCCCGCCAGTGCGGCGTTTTGTCCTCGCCCGCGGCGACCGCCAGCCTTTCGCGATATTCGCGCGCCCGCCCGTTGATGTCGTCGAGCAACTCCTCCTCGGCCTCGACCAGCGCCCGCGCCGCCGCAATGGGCGTCAGCATGTCCGCGCCGTCATAATCCGCCGCGCGCGCAAAGCCGCCGTTGAGATGCGCCGCCTCCGGCTCAAGCCGCCAGAAGCCGAAATCTGCGAAATCGGCATAAAGCGAGGCCTTGGGATGGCGGCGCAGGAATCTGTTGCGTGGCTGCGGGCCGGCGATCGGCGCCAGGCGGCCGACGACCGTCAGGCGCGGATGGGCGAGCGGGTCGCCCTTGCCGCTTTCGGCGAGCAGCAGCGAGGCGCGCGGATCGGCGCGCAGATTTCTGGTGTGGTGCGCGAGGCTCGAGAGCAACAGGATCGGCGCGCCGTCGCTGCCGGTCGCGACGCTGGTGAGCGTGGCGAAAGGATATTGCGTGCCTTCGGCCAGCGTCGCCAGGGCGCCGACAGGGATGGAGCGCAGCAGCCTCCGCGCCAGGGCGAGGCCGTCGAAACTGTTCTGGGCCAGCGGCGCGAAGGGGATTTGGGGGCTATTATCGGTCTCGTTCATGGCTCATTCAGTGAAATCGGCGTGAATTCCAAGGCAAGGCTATTATAGAATCGCTGCGGCGTCGCGCCTTGACGCAGCCGCCGGGACAAAAAAGAGGTACGCCATGCCGACCATCGCCCTCGTCGATGACGATCGCAACATCTTGACTTCCGTCTCCATTGCCCTCGAGGGCGAGGGCTATCGCGTTCAGACCTATACCGACGGCATGGCCGCGCTCGACGGGCTGAAGAACAATCCGCCCGACATGGCGATCTTCGACATCAAGATGCCGCGCATGGACGGAATGGAGCTGTTGAGACGGCTGCGCCAGAAATCCGACTTGCCGGTGATCTTCCTCACCTCCAAGGACGAGGAGATCGACGAATTGTTCGGCCTGAAGATGGGCGCCGACGATTTCATCCGAAAGCCCTTTTCGCAGCGCCTGCTGGTCGAGCGGGTCAAGGCGATCCTGCGCCGCTCCAACCCCAAGGAGGCGGCGGCGCAAAAGGAATCCGAGGCGAAAATCCTCGAACGCGGCAATCTCAAGATGGACCCGGAGCGCCACGCCTGCACCTGGAAGAACGAGCCGGTGATCCTCACCGTAACCGAATTCCTGATCCTGCAGGCGCTGGCGACCCGCCCCGGCGTGGTCAAGAGCCGCAACGCCCTGATGGACGCCGCCTATGACGACCAGGTCTATGTCGACGACCGCACCATCGACAGCCACATCAAGAGATTGCGGAAGAAATTCAAACTGGTGGACGACGATTTCGAAATGATCGAAACGCTCTTACGGCGTCGGCTATCGGTTCAAGGAAGCTTGAGGCAGGACTTTTGGGGGCGGACGTGGACAGGCGCGTTGGCGCGCAAGAGGACGGAGGCGCGGGCGAAGCGAAACGCGGCGCGTTTTGGCGGCGGTTCTGGCCGCGCCGGCTCCGCTCGCCCTGCTGGCCTTTTCTCGGGCCCGCGCGCCAAAAGGCGCGGCGGTGGCGCTTGCGCGCCTTCTGGCGCGGCGCGGCCTCGCGCTTCGCCTCGCTCGCTGACCCGGCGGATCGTCTTGCTCAACCTCGGCGGCCTGTTCGCGCTGCTGGTCGGCTTTCTCTATCTCAACCAGTTCCGCGAAGGCCTGATCGACGCCCGCATCCAGAGCCTCAAGACGCAAGGCGAGATCATCGCCGCCGCCATAGCCGCCTCGGCGACGGTGGACACCGACGCCATCACCATCGATCCGGAAAAACTGCTGAAGCTCGCGCCCGGCCAATGCTACGGGATCGACCAGGAATCCGCACCCGAGCCTGCAGTTTTCGATCAATCCCGACCGGGTCGGCCCGCTTTTGCGCCGCCTGGTCTCGCCCACCCGCACACGGGCGCGCATCTCGACCGCGACGGCTATCATGCTGCTCAATTCGCGCTCCATCGCCGCGCGCTCGACAATCCTGCGCAACGACCTGCCGCCGCCGGGCCAGGAGGAGGCGCCCGCGCTGGCTGGAATGGCTGCGGCAATCTCGTCCAGGGCAATTCAACACGCGAGAGCCTGCCGCTGTACAAGGACATCGGCGTCGCCAACGGCCGCGGCTATCCGGAAGTCGCCACCGCCCTCGACGGCAAGGAAAAATCCTTCGTGCGGGTCAATGCGCATGGCGAGACGGTGATTTCCGTCGCCGTGCCGATCCAGCGTTTCCGCACCGGTTCGCGGCGCGCTGCTGCCTGTCGCACCCAGGGACATGCGACATCGACGACGGCATCGCCTCGGAGCGGCGGGCGATGCTTCCGCATCTTTCTGGTGTCGGCGGCGGTGATGTTCCTGCTCTCCGCCGCCCTGGCCGGAACCATCGCGGAGCCGATCGCGCCGGCTGGCGGAGGCCGCCGACCGGGTGCGGCGCGGCGTCAAGTCGCGCCAGGAAATTCCCGATTTCACCGACCGCAACGACGAAATCGGCCATTTGTCCGGCGCCCTGCGCGACATGACCCGCGCTTTGTTCAACCGCATCGAGGCGATCGAGCGTTTCGCCGCCGACGTGGCGCATGAGCTGAAAAATCCCCTGACTTCGCTGCGCAGCGCCGTTGAAACCCTGCCGATCGCAAAATCCGACACCTCTCGCGAAAGATTGCTGGAAGTCATCCAGCATGACGTGAAGCGGCTCGACCGCCTGATTTCCGATATTTCCGACGCCTCGCGCCTCGACGCCGAGCTGGCGCGCGGCGACATGGAGCTGGTCGACGTCGCGCGGCTGCTGCGCGCTTTGGTCGACGTCGCCAACCAAGTCGAGCGGGAGGACAAGGTGCGGGTCGCTGTGAAGATCGAAGGCGGCAGGCCCGACCAGGGCTGGCTGGCCTACGCCATGATTCGCGGCTCAGCCAGGTCATCAACAACCTGATCGACAACGCCCGCACCTTTTCCGAAACCGGCGGCCAGGTGCGCGTGTCGCTCGGGCGCGCGCGCCGCGCGACGCAGGAGGGAAAGCCGCCGCGCGACGGATTCGAGATCCTGGTCGACGACGACGGGCCGGGCATTCCGGCCCATGCCTTCGAGCGCATTTTCGAACGTTTCTACACCGACCGGCCAAACCAGAGCTTCGGCCAGAATTCCGGCCTCGGCCTGTCGATCTCCCGCCAGATCGTCGAGGCGCACAACGGGACGATCCACGCAGCCAACCGCGCCGAATTCGGAGGGGAATGTGGTCGGCGCCCGGTTCGCCGTATTTTTGCCCGCGGCGTCGGAATGACGGCGGAAAGCGCTCCCATCCACGTCCACGCCAGCGCCGTGGCCCTGGGAGAAAGCGGCGTGCTGATTCGAGGCGCTTCGGGCGCCGGCAAATCCAGTCTGGCGCTGGCGCTGGTCGACGCCTGGCGGCGGCGCGGCGATTTCGCCCGTCTCGTCGGCGACGACCGCATCGCCGTGCGGATTTCGGGCGGAAGGGCGCTGATCAGCCCGCATCGCGCTTTGGCCGGCATGGCGGAATGGCGCGGAATCGGGCTGATCGAACAGGAATATGAAGCCAGCGTCGTCCTCGCGCTGATCGTCGAGCTCGAGCCGCGGAATTCATTCGCGAGCCTTCCACGCCTGCCGGAAGACACGGAATTATGCGTCGATTTCCAAGGCTTGCGGGATGTGCCGCTGTTGCGCCTTCCGGCGCGGGAAACGGAGAGATCGGTCGCGGCGACCATGGCTTTTATGCACAAAGTTTCGACAAAATGACGGGATTCGCGCATTTTGCTTGCCAAGTCGGCCGCAAACACCAAAATGGCCCGTCTGAAATCAGGCGGTTTCGTGGCCACTCCGCCGCTACTACCGATGGCGGACCCGCCCGAACTTCTGGAGCATATTCCCGAAAGGTTGCAAGACTTTTTGAACAAGAATATGCGTCTTAAAAACAGCCAGGGCATTCTCATGTTTCGGCGAAACATCGAAATGGTCTAACAGGAAGGTCTTTACACGCCCGACGTCGGGGGCATGGGGCTTTTCCGGTTGGGACGTGGACAGGACGGTAAGTGTCGATGATTGGCATAGTGCTGGTGACGCATGGCCATCTGGCGACGGAATTTCGTGCGGCGCTGGAGCATGTCTGCGGGCCTCAATCGCAATTGGCGACCATCACCATTGGTCCCGAGGACGATATGGAGAGCCGCCGCAAGGATATCATCGCCGCGATCACGGCGGTCAA
>CAWKJW010000020.1:0-11715 GCA_963849665.1 uncultured Alphaproteobacteria bacterium
AGATCTATCCGCAAACAGTGCATGGGCGTTTTCGCACCATCAAATGGATTCTGGCGTTCGTTGCGCTTGCGATTTATTACCTTCTGCCTTTCGCGCGCTGGGATCGCGGACCGAACCTGCCCAATCAAGCCGTTTTGGTCGACTTGCCGCACAGGAGGTTCTATTTTTTCTTCATCGAGCTTTGGCCGCAGGAGGTTTATTATTTCACCGGCCTGTTGATCATCGCCGCCATGACGCTGTTTTTCATGAATGCTCTCGCAGGGCGCGTCTGGTGTGGCTATCTCTGCTGGCAGACCGTCTGGACCGACCTGTTTTACGCGGTCGAGCGCTGGGCCGAAGGCGACCGGCGCGAGCGCATGCTGAAGGACCGCAAGGGCTGGACTTACAGGCGTCTGCGCGAAGCGGCGCTGAAGCACTTTCTGTGGCTGGCGATCGCGCTGTTCACGGGCGGCGCCGGGGTGCTTTACTTCGCCGACGCGCCGACGCTGGCGCATGATCTGGCGATGTTCCGGGCGCCCATGGCCGCCTATTCCGCCATCGGCGTTCTCACCTTTCTGACTTATTGTTGCGCCGGCGTCATGCACGAGCAGATCTGCATCTACATGTGTCCGTGGCCGCGCATTCAGGCGGCGCTGACCGATGAATGGGCGCTCAATATCGAATATCGCGCCGACCGCGGCGAGCCGCGAATATCGGCGAAAAAGGCCGCGCGGTTGCGCGCGCTGGGACAGCCGGCCGGCGATTGCATCGATTGCCGCCAATGTGTCGCCGTCTGCCCGGCGGGCGGCGATATTCGCGGCGGCTTGCAGCTATTTTGCATCCAGTGCGGGTTGTGCATCGACGCTTGCGACAAGGTCATGAAGGAGATCGGCCGCCAGCCGGGTTTGATCGGCTATGACAATGAAATCAACATCGAGCGCCGCAAGCAGGGGCTGGCCCCAGTTTACCGGCCGCTTCGCGCCCGCACGATCCTTTATCCGGCGATCATCGCCGGCGTCGGCTCGATCATGGTTTATGCCCTGGCGACACGCGCGTCGCTCGGCGTCGACGTGATGCACGACCGCAATCCGATGGCGACGATGACGTCCGACGGAGGCGTGCGCGACGGCTACACCGTGCGCTTGCTGAACAAGAGGCCGGAGGCCCGGAGATACGAAATCAGCGTCGAGGGCTTGCGCAACGCCAAGATCGAAATCATGGGCGGGCAAAAGGGCGCCGAGGTCGAAGTCGGCCCCGATCAGACGCTGGAGCTCCGTGTGACCGTCTTTGCGCCGCCGAATTCAGTTCCCGCCGAAGCCCAGAATATCGCCTTCCGCATCCGCGACGCGGCAAGCGGCGAGACCGCTACGGCCAAGGATCATTTTTTTCCTGAATGACGTGGGCCCGGGAGTTGGCGCGCAACGATTCGGAGCCGCTCTCGTGGAAGTCTCCCGAAGAGTTGCGGACTTTGCAGGAGTGAGCTCTCGCCGCGTAAGAGCGAATGCCGCTGAATCCCGCCAGAACATGCGTAACGGGGAGGCAATCATTCCGCGAGCGATGGACGCCAGGCCGATCCGCCTTCTGATCCACGCGCCAGCGGGGGCGCGCGCGACCGCGTTATTGCTGCGCAGTATGATAATCGACGAAGCTCAGGAACGAGGCGATCGCCTCGATCTGGTGCGGCGACAATGACTTCGCAACTTTCGGCATGGGCGCCTCCGAGGCGTTATAGCCCTGGCTCCATTGCGTCAGGCGGTCCTTCAAATAGGCGAAAGACATGCCTCCCAGCCGCGGAAGCTCGCGGACGCCTTGCGCTTCGGGGCCGTGGCAAGCCTGGCAGGCGGCGATGTTTTCGTGCGGAACGCCATCTTCAAATATGGCCTTGCCCTCGGCGACGAGATCGCCGTCGCCGTCTTTGGCGGCGCGGGGCGGCAAGGACGAAAGATATTCGGCCAGATTGCGCGCGGTCTGCGGGTCGAGACGGGCGACGGCGCTCCACATATATTTGGTCGCCAAAAAGTCATCCCGCTTATGGGCGGCGATCGTCTGCAGCTCATTCACGATATAGTCCGCCCGCTGCCCGGCCAGACGCGGCGCCGTTGAAAAACCTTGCGCCGATGTTCCGTGGCAGAAGGTGCAATCCTTGAGCGGCAGGGCGTCACCCGCCATCGTCGGGCCGGCTGCAAAGAGGGAAACCGCAAGAACCGCGATTTTCGTACGGATATGCTTCATGATCCAAGGTCTCGCGCGTGACAAGTTCATCCTGATTGACGCAACAGAAGACGAACGGTTTACTTCAGCGTGCTGACGTATTCGGCGACCGCCCGAACCTCTTTCGGCGTCAGGTGCTCCACGGTCGGCCGCATGATCCATGAAATATCCGCGCGCCCGCCCTGGCCGCGCTCCTTGGACCAGATCGACAAAGTGTAGACCATGTACCAGTAGAGCTGGCCGGCCAGACGAGGAATTTGGCGCTGCCCCTTGGCGTCGGGGCCATGGCAGGCGGAACAGGCGGGAATATCCTCGTCGGGCAATCCCGTCGCAAAGATTTGTTTCCCCAAAGCCAGGTCTTCCCGCGGCGCGCCACCATAGGGCGGCGGATTCAAAGCGCTAAACCGCGCGGCCAAACCTGGGACCATTTCGGGCGTGATGCCGTGGGCCACATTGGCCATGACAGGATTGCGCCTTCGCTGTTCGAGGAAGGCGTGCAACTGATTTTCGATATATTGCGGCTGCTGCCCGGCGAGGCGCGGCATGATGTAATAACCGCGAAAACCTTGCGCGGAGACGCCGTGACAGGTGGTGCAATATTCGAATTTCGCCTCGACGCCCGCCGCCGGGCGGACGTGATGGGATTTGGCCTGGGCATAGCCTGGTGCGGCGACAAGAAAAACCGCCAGAGCCGACTGCAACGCCACGCGCAAATGAACAGCTTTCATATTCGCCGCCTCCCCCGCCTTGTTCCTTCCCGCGCCGCCTGTTTTTTATTTGCGGCAAGCAAAATTTCCGGGACCAGACCTGATTTCTTCTCCGCATGTCCGCCGGACAAATCGGCGACGAAAAGCGAAGCTTTGACTGAACCTTATACGTCCAGCGCGCCACGAACAACTGCCGAATGGAAAGTTTCCATGGATATTCAGTCTTTCGGCGCCGGCATGGCGCCCTTTCGGCACGCCTCTATGCTCAGCCCGGGCCCTGAACGCAAATCCAGCGGAACTCAGCGCTCAGCGGGCCAAACCCCATCCCCGCCGCCGGCCGCAATTTTCACTGAGCGAACGCTGGCGTCAAACTTCCGTTTCATTGGTTACATTTCGTTACACGGAATGAAAGTTGAATTTCGGTCTCTGCGATCAAAAAACCTGCGCTGTCGCAAAAATATCGCGGCGGCGCATTCTGGGGATGAGCCTGGAGACCCAGAACTTCTTCGCTTTTTTGGATGGCGGGGCGCTAAATTGTCGAGTAAGTATAGACTGCTGGCATAAAGATTCGGCCGCGCCGCGGGACAAAACAAACGGAAATTCCCCGCAGCGAGCGCGAACAAGGCTAGAACGCGCGAAACAACATGAGGCGGGCGGTTCAGGCGATGCGGAAAATAACGCCAAATCAAGGCGCTGCGGCGTACCGACGCCACTGCGCCTCAGACCCGGCGAGCCGGGCGGGCGTTGGTTGCAAGAATGGCGCGAAAATCTGCGGAGGAAGGTCATGAAGCTTATCAAGGTTCTCGCGCCGGGCGCACTGCTTGCCGTTGCGTTCTGCGCCGGCGCCGGCGCTGAAGAAGGCAAAGCCAACGCCGCCGCGCCGGCGGCTAAAGCTCCGGCGACGTCCACGGCCCCGGCCGCCCCCGCGGCCCCGGCCGCCGCCGCCGCGCCGGCGGCCGCAGCCGTTCCTGCAAAGGAATTCCGGTCCAAGTCGGGTTATTGCGAAACCTGTCACGGCTTGGAGGCGCGAGGTTTTGTGGGATCGGCTCCCATGCCGAGACTCGCTGGGCAGCAACCGCAGTATATCAAGAACCAGTTACAGGCCTTCATTGAACACCATCGACTGAACCCCGTCATGGGCAATGTGGCGCACGTCCTGAGCCCGGCGATGGTTGACGCCTTGGCGACCCATTTCAAGAACCTCGATCCGCCGCCCTACGGCGGCGCCCCGAAAGACCTCTTGGCCGAGGGGGAGAAAATTTACAAGGAAGGCGTCACCAGCGCCGAGATTCCGGCTTGCGAAAGCTGTCACGGGCCCGATGCCCACGGCGACGGCGATTTTCCGCGCTTGGCCGGCCAGCTCGACGGCTACGTCATCGACAAGCTGAAGAACTGGCCCAAGGAGCGAGGGCAGAACGAGAAGACGCCGGACAATTCGGCGATCATGGCGCCGATCGCCGAAAAACTGAACCCTGAACAAATCGCGGCGGTAGCCGCCTACGTCAGCAATCTCAAATAATCTGGCTCAGGCCGCGATATTGCGGCCATGCGGCCAAACAGTCGGAGCCTCGAGGCTCCGACATCATTGAGGCGCGCGAATTCGGCTTCGGAGCTAATCCGCAAGGCGCCGGCTCTGCGTCGGGCGCATTCGTCCTATCGGCCTTGGCTTCCGCCACGTCGAAACCCGATGCCGCCAAGCGGCGTCAGCCACTGCGCGCGCGGGACCGCCAGGACGCGATCTGTTATTTCCAATGCCGAGAGGGCGAGGCACGTGGAAGACCGCCGGCGCGGAGCGGCGAACCCATGGCGACCGGAATTCGAGGCCCTCGCCAGGCCACAAACCGGCCAAAAAAGAATCCGCTCGTCAAACAACGTCGACGTTTCAATACGCTGCACACGCCACGACGGCAGATGTCAGCTGCGCGTTTTTGTCGCAGAAAAATATGATCTATGTTCGCGCAATGACACTTAAGTAGTGTTATTTTGTCCAAAGCGTCGCAAGCGTGACTTAACGCGCCATGTCTTGGCGATCGAGGAAATTATGAAACACTCCGGTAAATTCGGTTCGGCGCCTATTTCGCGTCGCACATTGGTGGCAGGCGGCATTGTTGCCGGCTCCGCCTCCTTGCTGCTCCCAACCGACGCCAGCGCGACGGCGAAGGTTTCGCAATCCGCCGTCCACTTCAAAGTCGCGGCTAATGGCGCGCCCACCGATGGACACAGCTGCGGCGCGTGCAAGCATTTCATGGCGCCGTCGAGCTGCCGCTTCGTCGAAGGGTCGATCTCATCTGACTGCTCGTGCTGGATCTGGACCAGCAAAGTCGGCTGACAAGAGTTCGCGACAGACTTGGGGCGGCGTCAAGTCAGGCTGTCACAGCTGATTGGTCGCCGCCGCGTTTTTGCTTCGAGGATTTTCAGTTCGCGACATAATGCACGACGCGGCGCGTTTTGCTCGAAATCGCCCCAGCGCGATGCGTGACGGGGTTGGTTTTGCGTTGTCGGTTCGCGCCGGAGGCGCGCGTCTTGCGAAACGCAGACAGGAAAAGAAAAAGCCCGGCCTCAGGCCGGGCTTTTCGCTGTCGGATTTATCGCTTGCCAGCCCAGCTCAGAACATCGTGAAGGCATAGAGGAACAAGGTGTTATTCCCGCTGGCGTTGAGGTTGCCTCCATCGACGCCCCTTTGCAAGCCGTCCAGCTCGGTGAACACCGTGTAGGACAGGCCGATGCGAGTGTTGGCCCAGGGCCACACTTCGGGCCCGCCATGCGAGAAGGGAAGGTAGGACACATCGAAAATCCAGCCGGCAGAATTGGGTGACGGATTCCCATTTGGGCCGATGGCTTGATAAATGCCCGCGTCGGCCGTTCCGCTGATATTGAAATAACCAGCGCCGAATGCGTAGGTATTATCATATACATACTCACCCTGGAGCTTTAAGCTCCGCAGGTAATCTATGTGATTGCTAGTTAAAGCTTGGGCAAAAAACGAGTTGTCAAACTGCTGACGTTCGATGACGTAGTTCGCTCGCAGTGTAACGGCGTGTTTCTCGTGAATCCACTGATATTGGCTATCAAAGCCTTCGTCCCAATATTTGTCGGTGCCAGAGCCGCCGATATTGTTCGGGATGACATTGGCGAGCATGCCATAAGTTCCCACCATGATCGAATGTTCGCCGATGTTCTTTTCCATGGCCAGTCGCCAATACGGGGCGGCGCCGTCGAAGGTTATATTGTTGCCCAGAAGGTCGGCCGCGCAGCAGTCGCCCAAGTGGGTCTGCAAATTATACGACGGGGTTCTATAGAGGCTTAGTTCGGCGTAATAGCTGTCATCGACGAAAACGTAGCCGCCGGCGCTGACGGCGTTGCCCGGCCCGAGGAGCCCGCCGAAGGGTCCGTCAAGCAGGGTCGCGGCATAAGGCGAGGGTTGGAAGGCGGAAGAGATAAAAGGCCAAGCCCAGGCCGAGGTCGTGTTCCAGGGGTCCTGAACTGTAGGATTATTATTGAAATCCAAGCCCCAGATCACGTCGTGACTGGCGACCGTCGCCGTATCGGCATAGCGGATGTCGGTATTGTCCCAAGCCCAGGCGACGCCGCCCGCGTCACTGCCGAGTGTGACTTGCACAAAGGCGCCGAGATTGCCGTAAATCTTGCCGCCATAGAACAGGCTCGTCTGCTGGGCGAGGTCAACCCAATTGTTCGGCGTGTTGAAGCCGCCGCCTTGCGGTCCGAGGTCGGAATTGGTGTGTGTGAATCCGGATTGCAGCATCACGGCGATGGGCGGAGCGGGTGGGAACGGAAGCCCGCCGCCGGACGTGTAGCCGAGCAGTTTGAAGCGGCGACCGTAAGGGGTGAGTTGCGGAAAGGCGGTGTGGCAGGTAGCGCAGGGCTGGCCGGTCTGGCGAGCGTAGCTCGGCAGCGCCGCGGCGGGCCGAACGGCGGCGGCGGTGAAGGCCATGGCGAGAACAACGCCTACGGCCATGCCCCAAAGCGAGGCAAAGGCGCGTTTCGTAAGCGCCGGCCCATTGCTGGGCTTGGAATTCATGGCCATCAGGCCCTCCCCTTGCGTTCCGACCCTCGGCGCTTGTGGCGCTCGATTTCAGTTTTCGCACTGCACGGGCCGGATCGATTTTTGTTTTTTTCTTCAATCGTTCGCAGCGCCGGCCATCGACGAATCGCGACAAAGCTTAACTTATCTGTCGTGTCGCCTTTCGGCCGCCAAATCAATATGATTTGGATCAAGCGGGCGCCACAATTTCGACGCGAGTTGCATAAATGCGACAAATTGGAACAGCGATTTGACGGCGTAATAGGCCAGAACTGAAAGAATCCGCCCGATCAATTCCTTCCAGACAACTCAAGTTTAAATGTTCGCAATATAGAATGTATGTTCAAATATTGCGCCGCAATGTTGATCAGGCTCGAGCCGCCGAGAACATTTCTCCAATGTGCGACGTTGCCGAACTGATAGAGGAGTTTCAGGGGTACGGGGCGCAGGGACACGATGCCAATTGCATTATCTAGATCGCCCCCTAACCGCCTCGACTTCGTGGCCACCCGTAAGCGCGCCTTTTCCTGCCCGGACAGCCGCGCGTCATGAATGCGAGAGGGGGCGCCAGCGACCGGCGCCGAGGCGGATGGCGAGATGCCGGGCCTTCGGCTTTACGCCTGCGGCTCGTCCGATGGCGCCGGCGCCTTCGGCTGCTTGATCCTTTTCCGCGTCTGCGGTTTTTCGCGCGGGCCTTCGACCAGGCGCACGATCGCGCCCCATAAGGTGCGCACGTCCTGCTGCGACAGGTTCATCCGGTGCAGCATGTTGCGCATGTTGCGCTGCATCACCGGGCGTTTCGACTTCGGCCGGAAAAAGCCGGCCGCATCGAGCTTTTCTTCCAGGAATTCGAAGAAGGAGAGCGTCATCTCCCGCTGCGCCGGCGGCGAACGCTCGCTCATGTCGAAGGGAACCGCCCCGCCCTGCCGGGCCTTGAAAAATTCGTAGCCGCAGAGCAGCACCGCCTGCGCCAGGTTGAGCGAGCCATAGGCGGGATTGACCGGAAAGGTCAGGATGGCCGAGGCCAGCGCGACATCGTCATTGTCGAGCCCGGTGCGCTCCGGCCCGAACAGGATGCCGTACTTCTCGCCGGCTAAAGTGGCGGCGGCGGTCTCCGCCATGGCCAGCGCGGGGACTTCGATGCGCTTGTGCTGGCCGCGCTCGCGCGCCGTCGCCGCCCAGACGAAGTTGAGGTCCGCCACCGCTTCCGCGACGCTGTCGAAAACCCTGGCCTGTTCGAGCAGATGCACGGCGCCGGCGGCGGCGGCGTAGGCGCCTTTCCGTCGCGCGCCGGTGCGCGGCCATCCCTCGCGTGGAGACACGAGGCGCAGGTCGGACAGGCCGAAATTGGCCATGGCGCGGGCGCACATGCCGATGTTGACCGCCAGTTGCGGCCGCACCAGCACGATCGCCGGCCCGCCCTCGAAAAGCGGTTTCGTTCTGTCCGTTCCGGCTCCGACCAAGGCGCGTTCCCGCAAGCAAGATTCCCGCGTCCTTTTGGCGCCAACACCGGCGCCAACGCAAGCGCGTTTCGGATGCCGCCTCAGACCGCCGCCGACCCCTTCGCCTCCCCTGCGGCGCAGCCGCCCATGGCCAGGATCTTGCGCGCGATTTCGACCAGTTCGGCCTGGGTGCTCGGCTTGGAGAAGACCGCGTCGGCGCCGGAGGCCAGCGCCTTGGCGTGCACCGGCTTTTCCGTGGAGGTGGTCAGGACCGCCGCCGGCACCTCGCCGAGACGCAGGTCGGTGCGCAGCAGGCCGAGAAAGCGGTCGCCGTCGACCACGGGCATGTTGAGATCGACGACAATGACGTCAGGCAGCCGGCTCATCATGTCGCTGCGCGCCACCGCGCCCAGCGCATCCAGCCCATTGAGCGAATGCTTCACCGCAAGCGTGATGTTGCTCTCAATTGCAACTTTATTCAAAGCGCGCTTTAGCAAATAGGCATCATCAAGATCGTCCTCGATGATAAGCACATCGAAAGTCGTTTTCGCCTTTATCTGACTTTTTGTCACATCCATAACCTTCACTGTACTTACATCGACGCTCAATTTCGTTATTAAAAATGTCAAGTTCAAGTCGCCGCCAGGTTGCGATGCAACATAAGCGTCAAAAAAATCAGTATACATTGATCTGGCAGTCCATACAATGGACGCGCGACGGAGACGGCGCAGGCCGGCAAACCAGGGACTTCCGCCGCGCGGAGACGGATGATGGCCAATCCGGGCGACGATTCCAACGAAATGCTGCGGCTCGCTTTCGACGCCTCTCCCGCCGCCATGTTCATGGTCGACCAGAACGGCCGCATCGAACTGGTCAACGCGCAATGCGAGGAGACCTTCGGCTATGCGCGCGGCAAAATGATCGGCATGAGCGTGGAGACGCTGGTTCCCGCCGGGCTGCGGCGCAAGCACCAGGGACTGCGCCAGGAATTCGCCGCCAATCCGAGCAAGCGGCTGATGGGCGTCGGCCGCGACCTGCGCGCGGTGCGCCGCGACGGCAGCGAATTTCCGGTCGAGATCGGCCTCACGCCGGTCGCCACGCCGCTCGGGCCGCGCGTCGTGGCCTTCGCCGTCGACATCACCGCCCGCCTGCTGGTCGAGGACTCTCTGAAGACATCGATGGCGGAGCTGGAGCGCGCCAACGAGAGCCTGTCGCGCTTCGCCTATGTCGCCTCGCACGACATCCAGGAGCCGCTGCGCAAGATCGCGGCCTTCGCCGACATCCTCAACACCGCCATGGCCAACGGCGACGTCGAGGAAACGCGCTACGCCGCCAATGTCATGGCCTCCTCGGCGCAGCACGCGCGCAACCTCGTCGCCGACTGCCTGGCGCTGGCGCGCTCGCTGAACAACGCCTATGCGTTCGAGACCTTTTCGGCGCGCGCGACGGTGCGGCTCGTTCTCGACAATCTGTCGCAGGCGATTCTCGACGAAAGCGCCCGGATCGAAACGCTCGGCGAGGATTTCCCGATCGACGGCGACCGGTCGCAGGCCATCCAGATGGTGCAAAACCTCGTCTCCAACGCCTTGAAATATCACGAACCGGGCCAGCCGCCGCGCGTCCGCATCGTGCTGAAAGACGGCGACGGGGAGCGCTCGCTGGCGATCCAGGACGACGGCATCGGCTTTTCCGTCTCGCATCGCGAGGAAATCTTCGAGCCCTTTCGCCGGCTGCACGACCGCGGCGATTATCCGGGAACCGGCATAGGCCTCGCCATCTGCAAGACCATCGCCAGCCGCCACGGCTGGCGCCTCCAGGTCACTTCGACGCCGACCGTCGGCTCGACCTTCGAGATCGTCTTTCCGAAGACCGCGGCGCACCCTTCGCGCTGACATGCCTCCAGGGCCGCGACGACCTTCCGGCGCCCGCCAAAAGCCGCACTAGGCGGGCGCACGGGCCGATGCTATAGGGCGGGCCAGCCTGGGGCCGGAAGGCCCCTGCATCGCCAATTCCATCGCCAATTCCTGGGGCAAGAGGTCAGCGCATGAACAAGATCAAGGTCGCCAATCCGGTCGTCGAAATGGACGGCGATGAAATGACCCGGATCATCTGGCATTTCATCAAGGAAAAGCTGATCCATCCCGTATCTCGACATCGACCTGAAATATTACGACCTGTCGGTCGAGAACCGCGACGCCACCAACGACCAGGTGACGATCGATTCCGCCGAGGCGACCAAGAAATACGGCGTCGCCGTGAAATGCGCGACGATCACCCCGGACGAGGCGCGCGTAAAAGAGTTCAACCTCAAGAAAATGTGGAAGTCGCCCAACGGCACCATCCGCAACATCCTCGGCGGCACGATCTTCCGCGAGCCGATCATCTGCAAGAACGTGCCGCGCCTCGTTCCCGGCTGGACCCAGCCGATCGTCGTCGGCCGTCACGCCTATGGCGACCAGTATCGCGCCACCGATTTCATGGTTCCCGGCAAGGGACGCCTGACGATCAAGTTCAGGGCGAGGACGGCGACGGTCATCGAGAAGGAAGTGTTCAAGTTCCCGAGCGCCGGCGTGGCTCATGGCGCATGTACAACCTCGACGATTCGATCCGCGATTTCGCCCGCGCCTCGCTGAACTACGGCCTGCTGCGCAAATGGCCGGTCTATCTCTCGACCAAGAACACCATCCTCAAGGCCTATGACGGCCGCTTCAAGGACCTGTTCCAGGAAGTCTTCGACGAGGAGTTCAAGGCCAGAGTTCGCCAAGCGCGGCATCACCTACGAGCATCGCCTGATCGACGACATGGTCGCCTCGGCGCTGAAATGGTCGGGCGGCTACGTCTGGGCCTGCAAGAACTACGACGGCGACGTGCAGTCCGACACGGTGGCGCAGGGCTTCGGCTCGCTCGGCCTGATGACCTCGGTGCTGATGACCCCCGACGGCAAGACGGTCGAGGCGGAAGCGGCGCACGGCACCGTGACCCGCCATTACCGCGAGCACCAGAAGGGCAAGGAAACCTCGACCAACTCCGATCGCCTCGATCTTCGCCTGGACGCGCGGCCTGGCGTATCGCGCCAAGCTCGACGACAACGCGGAGCTGATGAAGTTCCCGCAGACGCTGGAAAAGGTCTGCGTCGGCACCGTCGAGAGCGGGCTTCATGACCAAGGATCTGGCGATGCTCGTCGGCGCCGACCAGAAGTGGCTCACCACCACGGGCTTCCTCGACAAGATCGACGAAAACCTGAAGAAGGCCATGGCCTAAGCCGAGAAGCCTTTCGGAACGAGAAAAGCGGGCCTCGCGGCCCGCTTTTTTATTGTCGCGCTTCAGCCCGCC
>CAWKJW010000021.1:0-17059 GCA_963849665.1 uncultured Alphaproteobacteria bacterium
TTTTACTTCCTGCTGCTGGAGAACCTGGACGAGCGTTCGATCCGTCGGCTGGCCTGGCTGGTCGGCGCGATCCTGGCGGCCAATGCGCTCGTCGGGGTGGGCGAATACGTCACCGGCGGACGTTTGATTCGCATCGACCTGCCGCCCAGCGTGACGGACGACCCGCGTCACGCTCCCGGAATGGTGTTCGACTGGCGCGCCGCGCTGGCCGCCGATTGGCGTCCGACGGCATTGCTCGGACACCCTTTGACCAACGCCGACATCACCGGCGTCTTCGTGGCGGCGCTTTGCGCCAGGGACGCCGGATGGATCGCGCCGGGCCTCCGCCTCGGCCTCCTCATGCTGCAGTTCCTGGCCCTTTTCTGCTTCGGAGGCCGCGCTTCACTGGTCGTCACCCTTATCGTGGTGGCGGCGACCTCGGTCGCCTGGCTGTTCCGCTTCCTCGGCGGCGGCGTCCGCGTCTCCCTGCGGCGCTGGTCCTATGTCCTTCTGGCCGCTCCCTTTCTGCTCGGCGGCCTCGACGCGCTCATCGAGGCGGGTTTTTTCGAACGCATGATCGGCCGTTTCAGCAATGACGCCGGCAGCGCCGCGACGCGGGCGAAAATGTTCGAACTGTTTCGTCCGTTCGATGTCGAAAGCCTGTTGCTTGGGCCGAATGCGGACGTACTCGCGACACAGCAGCGGCTCCAGGGACTCGAATTCGGGATCGAGAGCTTCATCGTCGGCTTCGTGCTGGATTATGGCCTGTTCATCGCCGTGCTCCTCTTCGCCGGACTTGGCGCTCTCATCGCGGCGATATTGCGCGCCTGCGGGCGGGGAGCGGGCGCGGCCCTGCTGGTGTTTTTCGTCGTCGCCACGACATCGGAATTGATTTCCGCCAAGTCGACCGAACTGGGCCTCGTGGTCGCCTTGGTGATGCTGTTCATCCGGCCAGGGCAAAGGCCGGCTTGGCGAGAATCCAGCCGAGCCCCCGCCGGGCCAGCGGCGCCTGGAAATCGATGACCTCGAACTCGGCGCAGCGGTTGAGCGTATGCGCCGCCCTTTCGCCGAGATCTTTCGGCGGCGCCAACCGCGCAAGCACGCTTTGTTCGTAATTTTCGGGATCGAGCCTGTCGATCCGGCAGATCGTCATGCCTGAGCCATAGCCCAGCGAGCAATCCTGCGCGACTCGGCGCAAGCCGCCGCCCTGCGCGACGATCGAGCCGCCAGGCCGCGCGGCGCGCGCGTCCACCAGCACCGGATTGCGCGGATGCGCGCGCCACGGCCCGCGCAGATCGTCGGCGTAAAACAGTCCAAGCGCATCCCAGCTTGACGAACCTCCTTCCGACAGCGCGGCGAATAGCCAGAAGCGGCCCTCCTGTTCGACCAGGGTCGCGTCGGAGGCGTCGATGTCGTCGACCAGGACGCAATCGAGCGTCCAGCGAGCAGGGAATTGGTCCGCCCGGTAGAGCGCGATCCGGCGCTCAGCGCTGCTTTCCGGGATCATGTAGACTTGGCCGTCGCGCTCGAAGACGAAGGGATAGGACAGATGGCCGGCCGCTTCGAGAACCGGGCGGGGCGCGCCGATCCGGCCGTCGGCCTCGATCAAGGCGTGGCTGATCACGCCCTTGCGCGTCGAATAGGGAAACTCCTCGACGAACAGATGGGTCCGGCCGCCGCGGTCAATGACGAAGGGGTCGGCGTAATAGCGCTTGCCGTCGTCGGGCAGGACCGTCCAGGGCGCCAGCGGCCATTGCAGCCGCTCCATCATGTCGTCGCCGTGCAGACGACGCAAAGCGACGCGCCAATGGCGCGGACGAACCGACATTTGCGTGAGGACGTTGGCGATGATCTTTTCCGCAAACGCGGCCGTCGCGAAGGCGAATGGTGAATTAGAGGCCTGCATTGGCGGCGCGGGCGCGACGCCCGCCGGACGAATTCCGTCGCGCAGGTCGCGCAAGGCGCGAACCAGCAGGCTCGTCGCGCGCGTGAAGGTCTCGTCCAGGCCGTGCGACAGAACGCGGCGATCGCGAATGCCGATCGTTCCCTGCGCGACGATCCGGACGCCTTGCGCGTCGCTCAGCTCGACACAGATTTCTGGCGCGCGGCGGTCGAGCAACGCGAAAACGGCGGCGGCGGGATCGGGCGATCCGTCATAAAGCGGACGCAGCACGGTCATGCCGTCGCTCCCGTTCGACTTTGTTTCGGCGGCGCCCGACAAATCGACGACGAACGGAGAGGCGATCTTGCGCCGGACGTCAAGACGGACGGGCTGCAAGGGGCCGTCCGGCGCCCGGTAGATCAGCCGTTCGAACGCCAGCAAAAGGTCGAGGCCGGCGATTTTTGCGCCGCCATGGGCCCCCGTGACCGCGGTCGCGCGAAAACCCGCCCTTTCGCAGGCGCGCATGACCTCGGCGTGCCAGCGCAAGGCGGAGGGCCCTATCAGGAGGTCGACTTGCATGCGCCTCGTCCGGATCCCGATGGCTGTGACGCACTGGAATGGGCGAATGCGGAACTCGCCGAATTCAGCTAACCTCGCAAGTGTGCAACGGTTTTGCAGTCTTGCCAAGCTGCGCTGGCGCCGCCGCCGCATTGGGCGGCGCGCCAGGCTCAAGGTCGAAGGCGGCAGGTCCGCGCAATTTCCTTCGCTCAAAATACCACTCTGATAACTCCAGCTCGCGGAAATCGATCCGCCGACGCTGCCTCCGTCGGTCGTCTGCGTTGCGCGGACTCTGTCGCGACGACGCGGGAGATGGAACCGTTTTGGCGAAAAAGCGTATTGCCGAAGCCACGATTGACGGCGCCTGCCAAGACACAGCAAATCGAGCGCGCGCCGCGCCGCCAAAGCGATGCGGCGCTTTGGCGTTTGCGCGACGAACATCTCCACAGGGCTCTCTCCGTTGCTCGATCTGGGTGAGCCGCAGCGCGGCTTCGTCGGCTGTTCGGAGCTTCCCGTCCGCGATGGCGGCGCTCCCGAAATGAAAGGAGAAGCGAAATGAGGAAATTCCTTGTCGCGACGACATGCATCCTGTTCTGTGGCCCGGCGCTCGCCGAATCGCTCGGCGAAAAGCTCGGAATCAACGCTCTGCTCGGGATCAGCCCGACCACGAAGGATTTCGTGTCGGAAGCCGCAACGCGCAATCTGTTTGAAATCAGAGCTGGCGAGTTGGCGGGGCAGCTCGGCGATCCCGCCACCAGATCTTTCGCCGGCAAGACAATCGCCGCCGACGACAAGATCCGCGCCGATCTCAAGAAGCTTGCGCCGGCGCAAAAAATCGAGGCGACGATTCCGGGCGAGACGACCAATGCGGAGCAGGCCAAGCTCGACAGACTGGATCATCTGCAGGGCTCCAAATTCGACCAGGCGTATCGGGGGGACCAATACCGCGCTGACAAGCGCGCCGTGTCTTTGTTCCAACGCTACGCCAAGGGCGGGGCCAATCCGGCGCTCCGCCGGTGGGCTCGGCAGACCGTAGCGGAATTGCAACAGCGCGAGCAATTGGAGAGCCAGTGGAGTCAGCTGGCGGCGAAATGAAACCGCGCCGCCGACGCGCGCGCGATTGAGGCGCGAATTCGCCGAATGCGCGTCATGAAACGCCCTGCGGCTTCAGCTCATTCGTCACCACCTCGAAGCGCGCGAGATTGGCTGTTCCGAAAGCCGTGGAGATCGGCACGTCGGCGGCGTCGCGTCCGTGTCCCATGACGATTCGGCCGATGCGCGGCTCGTTGTGACGCGCGTCGAACGAGTACCAGCGGCTGTCGAGAAAGACCTCGAACCAGGCGCTGAAATCCATCGGGCTGGGATCGGGCGGCACGCCGATGTCGCCGAGATAGCCGGTGCAATAACGCGCGGGAATGTTCATGCAGCGGCAAAGCGCGATCGCGAGATGCGCGAAGTCGCGGCACACGCCGACGCCCTCGTTCATTGAATTGCTGGCGCAGCGGGTCGGCCGCGCGTCGGGATAGCTGAAGCGGATTTTCGCATGGACGAAATCGCAGATGGATTGCACACGCCGGTAGCCGCCGCTGATCTTTCCGAATGTCGCCCAGGCGAAATCGGCGAGCTTGTCACTGTCGCAATAGCGACTCGAAACCAGGTACAGCAACACGTTGTCGGGCAGGCTCGCGATCGGCGCGAAAGGGGAATCGGACGGCGTCGCGTCCGGCTCGCCTGAAATTGGCGATCACGAAATGGTCGCTGAAGGTGACGAGGCCCGGCGGTACGACGAGGCGCGTGACGCGGTTGCCGAAAAGATCGAGATAGGCGGTGGCCGGAAGCGGCGGGTCGGTCCGGATCGTGTCGGGCGAACGCAAGTCGCTCTCGCGCGAAGGATGAATATTGAGTTGAAGCAGCATCGGCGTCTCCGCCGGACACTGGAACGCAATATCAAAACCTGCTTCGATGAGCATGGGGGGAGCCTCGAATTTGCGCCGCGAAATTGACGGCTCCATGGCTAGGCAAGAACCGTTCCTGGCGCGCAAGGTTCCCGCCCTCAGGGCGCCGTCATGGCCGCGAAAGATGCTTTTCGGGGAGGCGCCGGACGTGGACCGAGACCTCCATCGCGTCTTCGGTCGGTTCGCCGTAATAGAATCCATGCAGGGGGATGGCTTGCTGCGCTTCGCGCGCGACCGCGACGCGAATGAGATCGCGATTGCCGACAATGCCGTTTGTCGGATCGAATTCGACCCAGCCCGAGCCGGGAAGATAGATCTGGAGCCACGCGTGCGTCGATCCGCCGCCCTGGTGGGTCTCGCCCGAATCTCGGTCGGGAACATAGAGATAGCCGGACACGAATCGCGCCGCGAAGCCCAGGGCGCGCGCCGCCTCCATCATCAGGGTTGCGAAATCGCGGCAGGAGCCGCGCCTCAACGCAAGCGTCAGCAGCGGGCTCTGCGTTCCCCGGGCGGCGCGTCGCTCGTAGGACAGGCTCTCCTTGATCGCGTAGTTCAACGTCATCAACAGTTCGGCCGTTTCTGTCGGGCGTCCCGGATGCAGGAACCGTCGGACCCAGCGATCGAGTTCGCCGGCCGGATCGGGAAAATGGCGTTCAATGGAGCGGGCGAGGTCGGGCATTTCCTCGCCGTCATAGGCGAAGGGGTAAGTTTGCGCCCGGTCCTCGAGCAGGAATTCGGCGCCTTCGAAAGGGATGTGCTCAAGCGCGATATTATTTTCGACGCGCAGTTTTTGAGTGTTGCCGGCGAAGTCCGCGATCGCCACGCAATTGTCGAAGACGTCGTGAATCCACCGCAAACGGCGGGGCTGGGGATCGATGGCGAGACTCGCGTTGAGAAGCCGCTGGTCGTTGCTGTCGCGCGGACGCAGCATCATCCGGTGTTCGCCGAGGCGCACCGGCGCGGCGTAGCTATAGGTGGTGACATGGTTGACGGAAAAGATCGGCATGCGCGCCCACGCCTGTGTTGCCCTCTGCGGGGTATATTGCGTGTGAAAGACCGGAATCAATACGCTTCGCGGCTTTGGGAGCCGTAACCATCGCGGCGCGGGGCGACCGACGCCGCGTCGCCCATCATTTTTCAGCGGCGCGAGAAAATTTGCGGGGAGTGAAACGAATTCTTTACCATTCGGAGTAAATGCGATTATAACAACTCATGCGTGTATAAACACCGAATCAACAGGTTAATTATGGCTGTCGGCGACAATCTCGAGAAGATGCGGATCAAGTGGATCAACCTTCAATTTGCGCAGGCCGACTTAAAATACGAGCAAACCAGACTTCGCAACGCGTGTCCGCTGCGTTCCTCTTGCACCGCTCTGAATACTGCGCCAGCATCCGATGATCGACGAAGCGTCTTTCCCTGCCTGGATTGCAATGTTGCGTCCCAGGCCGCCGCGTTGCAGTAAACCAAGCCAACAGAACATCAGCCACGCTTGAACGCGCGGTGGCGGCGGTTTCCTCCGAAGTTGAAACGAAAGCGAGAGACAGAGCCGGGGGTCGGCGCGCCGACTTCGACAAGCAATGCCGCGATGACCAAGACAGCGCGCACAAGGACGCCGTGTCTTTGTTCGGGCGTTATGCGAAGGACGGCGCCAATACGGCTCTCAAGCATTGGGCGCAGCAGACCGAGCCGACCCTCGAACATCATCTGCAAATGGCGTGAGCGCCTGAGAGGCAGGCGGCGAAATGAGCTCTGCCTGCGATCCGGGGACGCTTTCCCGGGCCAATCGCTCCGCTTGTCGCCGCTCCGCTGTCGCGCAGCGACGGTCGAGGCCGGCGTTGACGCGGCTCGCGCGGTCAGGCGCGTCCGCGGCCAGCGCTCGCGCGACGGTCGCGGCAATCGAGGACGCGGACCAACAGGTTCGGAAACCGTTCGCGAATGCGAAGCGCTTCCGCTTCGGCCGCTTCGCGTCGGTCGAAACTTCGTTTGGCCTGATGATCGACGGTGAGCACGTAGCGCGCGGTCGGGAGCGCCTCGCCTCTTTGCACGGGAGTGCGATCGTCGACGTTAATGTTCGTGTCAATGGCGACGATGAAACGCGATCAGCGGCAGCGGCGCGCCGATCATCCAAAGCAAAATTCGCTTGCCCATGAGTTCCTCTCTTCTGTTTGAAACTGCTCCGCGCTGCGGTCTTGCGCGGACCGCCTCCATCGCGCGCGACGCTGCGGAGTCAATGTGCGACGCTTCGCTTCAGGATGGATTGACGCCGCGCCCAAGGCGTCGCCGCCGCAATGGCGGAACGGCGCCGATTATCGGGCTCTGCAATGAAGAAGGCCGCGCTGCAACAGACATGACGGCGCCAGGAATTAACTCTCGCCTTGGGACGAAGTTCCTCCTGGACAGCTTCGTCCCGCAGGCGCCGCTGGTCGCGATTCATTTTGCGGTTGCGCCCTGATGGCGCGGTGGGGATTGCGCAGGCGCGCCCCACTGGCTCAGGGAATGTCGGCGCAAATCTTTTGCGCGGCGCAGGTTTGGCCGATGCCGGAAATGTCGTCCCTTTCACCTTCGATCGTCATGAGGCCGACGTCCGTGATGGCGCGCGGATCGCCGATTTCGTCGCGGTGGGTCATTGCGTCTCGCGGCAGGGTGTGGCGCAGGAGAACAGTGTCGATGGTCTGCAGGAAGAACTCCGCCGCGAGGTCCATGACGGAGAGATATTCGTCATAGGACCCGCGGCGCCTTTCAGCCGCATCGCCGTCGCCGTCGACGAGCGTATTGAACATCTCCACTTGCTCGCCGACCCGGGATCGCAGCATAGCCGCCTCGACTTCGACTGTCGGCGACGATATGTCACCGCATCGTCGAACGGGCGGTCGCCGCCGTCTTGTCGGTCGCCTGGCGCGCCGCCGACGTCGTCTGTTCGATCGCGGAGCGGGTCGTATCGGCCGCCTTTCGCGCGGCTTCGCCACCCACGTCGGCGATCTTGCCGAGCGCCTCCTGATAGCCCTTTATGATTTCCACGGGCGTCGACGCCGCGATCTCGGCGATGCGGGGATAATGCGCGCCGATCGTTTCGAAAGTCGCCTTGACCAGGTCCGATTGCACCGCGAAGACTTCCGGCAGGTTCTTGACCTCCCGCAGTTTCTCCGCGGCCTTGGCTCCGGACTCCATATTTTCCTGCGACATTTTCGTGAACTCGCTGACGATCGCCTGAACATTGCGACCCATGCCCGCGAAGACCGCGAAGGGCGTCATGTCCCGACCCTGTTCGGTGAACTGTTGCTCCAATGCCATGGTTCATCTCTCCGATTTCTGGTGGTTCGTCTCCGATGCGCCGCGATGGGCGTCGGCGCATGTTCCGCGCGCTGGGAATTTGGCGAAAAAGGTCAGGATATTGTTGATTGGCTGAAGCCTTATGCCCCTGCGCGCCAAAACTCGAGCTTGATCGCGCCGGTGGCGGGGAAGTGCGCAGCGCGGCTCGCACCGACGCACAACGATAGGACGGCGGTTTCGTTCCTGGGGACGCTCTTTCGATCTGGCTCGACCGCGGCCACGGACGCTGCGAAAGCTCGGCGGCGCCTCGCGAAAAATTGTTCATCAGCCTGTTTTTGCCGCCACAGATCGGCTTTGATTTATTCATAGGTGCAATTACACCGGCGTTTTTTGCATCGGCGTTCTCTCTCGCGGAGACGGCGCAGGCAGAGGCTCTCATGACGATTACCAGCCTGATCGCTCCGCAATTGCCGTTGCTGCGCCGTTACGCCCGCGCCTTGTCCGGCACGCAAACGCGCGGCGACGCCTGTGTCGTCGCAATGCTCGAGACCCTGGTCGCAGACCACAGTCTTTTCGACAAGGCCGCGGACTCTCGTGAAGAAACCTTTCGCCTGTTCTCGCGCGTCTGGAACTCGACGCCTGCGGACGGCGGCAGCGAAACCGCCGCCACGAATTCGATCCACGACCGTCGGCTGGAGGCGATCACTCCATTGCCGCGGCAAGCCTTCCTGCTCACGGCGATGGAAGGATTTTCGCGCGGCCAGGCGGCGCGAATACTGGGAGTGGCGCCCGAAGAGCTGGAGCGCCTGATTGTCGCCGCCGGCAAGGAAATCGGCGCCCAGGTCGCCTCGAAAGTGGTGATCATCGAGGATGAACCGGCGATCGCCCTCGATCTCGAACATCTGGTCGCCGGACTCGGGCATGTCGTCGTGGGGCCGGCCCGCACCCGTTCCGCGGCGGTGGAAATGGTTCTCGCCGAAAGGCCGGGGCTGGTGCTCGCGGATATCCGGCTCGCCGACGGCAGTTCGGGCCTTGATGCGGTGAACGAAATCCTCCAGGGGTTAGGCATGCCCGTCATATTCATCACCGCTTATCCGGAATCGCTTCTGACCGGCGTGAGGCCGGAGCCGACCTTCCTGGTTTCAAAACCGTTTCGCGCCGACACGGTCAGCGCCCTGATCAGCCAGGCGCTGTTTTTCGATCAACACGCCAAGCCCGCCGCACGGAGTTCGACCTGAGGGAGACGGCGATGCAAAATTGCATCCGCATAGACCTGATTGATGACCGCGAGTTTTCGCAGTGCCTGAAGATCATCATGGATGAGCTTCGTCTTGACGAGCATGCGTTTCACGTTCGCGAACATCGTCTCAATTCCGCGGTGATCTGCTTCCACCGGGCAGATCATGCGAAACTGTTCAGCCTGCGTTACGCCTTGGCGAGCGGCGCCGGGGAGGAGCGGGCTATTTAAGTCCGTTCGCGCCCTGTGTCGGTCGTCCGTCAACCAGTGTTGCGCCCGTGGCGAATTCAATTCGGGTCAAAACTTGGGCGACGACTCGGTCGAGCGCGGAGGCCATGCTCGGCGACAATTCCGGCCCGGCGCCAAACTTGTCTTCTTCGACCAGCAGGACCGCGACGTCGTCAGGAAATTCGGCTCCAAGGAATCGTCGTCCCGCATGCAGCACCGTGTCCCATCGGAAATCGTGCAGGCAGAACGCCGTTTCATACGCATGCGCCAACTCGTTGCCCGGCGCCTTGTAGATTGCGCCAGGCGACCAGCCGGACTTGTTGGCGTCAATGATGATCAAGGCGCTCGCGCCGCGCAGGGCCGCCACGACGGACGCGCCGTCCGCTCCGGCGTCGACGAGCCTGACGTCGGGCCAATGTGATTGCGCGTCGAGCGCCTTGAGCCGTGCGATGACGGCGTTGCCAAACCCATCGTCCTGCCGGTTGGGATTGCCGCAACCAACGACCGCCAACATGGCTCCCTCCATCTTCACCTTTTCTTTTGCCGTCGCGGGCAATGGCCAAGTGCGGTTGAGCAGCAATACTAAAGCAAAGAGGAGCCAAAAAAATAGAAATTGATGCGTTGAAAACGAAAAAATAAAACGCCATCTTGGCTGTCAACTTGGGCGCCGCAGTTATTGGAGCGGCAATTCGTCAGTCAAGCACATTGATTGCGTGGATATCGCAATCCGGCGAGGCGGAAACCGTCAGCGCGACGAGCATCCGGAGCGCGCCACGGCCGACCACATCGTCGCCATTCCGACCCTGGCGCGCAAATTGCCGCCCCCGTTCAAGCGGATGATCGGCGATCGCTCCAACAAGGATCGCTTTATTGTGCGGTTGGAGCTCGATCCGTTGCGATCGTGGGAGAATGCCATGGGCGCCGGTCTTGGCGACAATGCGGGCCCGGACAGGCTGCAGCTTCGCTTGTTCGTCGGCGTGGCCGTCTTCCAATTCCGGATAGAGCGCGAATCCGTTTTCCCGTGCGTCCCCACGTCGGCTGCGGCGCCCTTGCCGCGACGCAGCCGTTGACGGATCGCGGCGATAGGGCATGGCCAGCGCCTCACCGGTCGATTTCGCCAAATACGATATCCAGAGAGCCGATGATCGCCGCGACGTCGGCGAGCATGTGGCCGCAGGCCAGCCGATCGGTCGCCGCGAGATGCGGAAAGGACGGCGCCCGCACCTTGCACTTGTAGGGCCTGTTCGTGCCGTCGGCCACCAGATAAACTCCGAACTCGCCCTTGGGCGCCTCCACGGCGGCGTAGACCTCGCCGGCGGGAATATGGACGCCTTCGGTGTAGAGCTTGAACTGCTCGATCGTCGCCTCCATCGAGCGTTTCATGACTGCGCGCCGCGGCGGCGTGATCTTGGCGTCGGGATGCGCGACGGGGCCCTGGCCTTCGGGAGCGCGCAGCCTCGCGACGCATTGCCGCATGATCTCGGTCGACTGGCGCATTTCCTCCATCCGCACGAGATAGCGGTCATAGCAGTCGCCGTTCTTGCCGACCGGAATGGCGAAATCGAAATCGTCGTAATTTTCATAGGGCTGCGCCTTGCGCAAATCCCACGATGCGCCGGCCGAGCGCACCATCACGCCAGAGAAGCCGAGCCGCCACGCGGCGTCGAGGTCGATGACGCCGACGTCGACATTGCGCTCCTTGAAGATCCGGTTTTCGGTCAGCAGGTCGTCGAAATCGTCGCACACTTTCAGGAACGGATCGCAGAATGCTTCGATGTCGTCGATCAGTTTCGGCGGCAGGTCCTGATGAACGCCGCCGATGCGGAAGTAATTGGCGTGCATTCGCGCGCCAGACGCGCGTTCATAGAATACCATCAGCTTTTCGCGCTCTTCAAACCCCCACAGCGGCGGCGTCAACGCCCCGACGTCGAGCGCCTGCGTGGTGATGTTGAGAAGATGCGAAAGCAGCCGCCCAATTTCGCAATAGAGAACGCGGATGATCTGGCCGCGAATCGGAGGCGTTATTCCCAGCAGCCGTTCGGCGGCGAGGCAAAAGGCGTGTTCCTGATTCATCGGCGCGACATAGTCGAGCCTGTCGAAATAGGGCAGGGCCTGCAGGTAGGTTTTCGATTCGATCAGCTTTTCCGTGCCGCGATGCAGGAGGCCGATGTGCGGATCGACGTGGCGCACGATCTCGCCGTCCAGCTCCAGAACCAGGCGCAACACGCCATGCGCCGCCGGATGCTGCGGTCCGAAATTCAAGGTGAAATCGCGGTGTTGCGCTACCGACACGGCCGCCGTCCCGCTATGACTTTCCGGCTGCTTTCTTCACGGCGTCCTTGACGGCGCCGCTCGCTTTTTGCGCAGAGCCCTTGAGCTCCTGCGCGGCGCCTTTGGCTCGCAGAAACTCGTCGCCGACCGCGGAGCCCAGGCCCTGTTTCGCCTTGCCTATGGCTTCATTGGCGGCGCCCTTCACTTTGTCGGTCTTGCTGCTCGTCATGATCGTGCTTCCCCTTGTCTGGGTCATGTATTCATGTTGTTTCGGAGGTTTTCCGGCATCAAGGCGGCGTGCGCCTGCATGGAGCCAGGATCGAAGACAACAAATGAGACCGGCGCTTGTTCCCGCGCAGGGGCGGTCAGTTCGGCTCCGATATCTTGTCGAGCGTGATCGGCAGGTCGCGCACGCGTTTGCCGGTGGCGTGGCAGACGGCGTTGGCGATCGCCGCGGCGACGCCGACAATCCCGATTTCACCCAGCCCCTTGACGCCGAGCGGGTTGATAAGCTCATCTCGTTCGTCAACGAAAATCACCTCGATCTCGCCCACGTCGGCGTTCGTCGGCACGTGGTATTCGGCGAGGTTGGCGTTCATGAAGCGTCCGTAATAGTGGTCGATCAGCGTCTCCTCGTGAAGCGCCATGCCGATGCCCCAGACGACGCCGCCCAAAATCTGGCTGCGCGCGGTCTTCGGGTTGAGAATCCTTCCGGCCGCGATCGCGCTGACGACGCGCGTGACGCGGATGACGCGTAGTTCGTCGTCGACCCGCACTTCGGCGAAAACCGCTGAATGGGTGTTGCGGGCGTGGGCGCGGTCGCGCTTGATGCTGGTTGATCCCTGCCGTTCGATCCGGTCCGCGCCGGCGTGCGTCATCACGTCGGTGATCCGCGCCGACAGGGAGGCGTCGCGCCTGCTGACGATCATGCCATCTGCGAGACCTGTTTCCTCCGGCTTCAGTCCGGCGAAGGGCGAGCCGCGCGCCCTCCGGGCCAGCTCCAGCAGCTCGGACTTGATGGCGTCGGCCGCACGGGCGATGGCGTCCACAACCGAAGCCGCCGTCCATGATCCGCCTTCGACCGGCGCCTGCGGCAAGGTCGAGGCCATTGACCTTCAGTTTCACCGCGAGCCTCGGGGGCGCGCGCGTCGGCTGGAAGGTCGGTTGCGCCATCTGGCTTTGTCGGGTCATGCGCATGTCCGGATTGATTGGGCCGGTGGTCATAATCAATCGTCGATCGTCCTCGCTTGTTCCGTCGCGCCGCAAGTTTGGCGGCGGATTGGCCCTGCAATGGAACTCCGCGCGGCGACAGGGGGTTGTCGCCAATTGACTGGAGCTGTCTCATCATGGCCGGCGGCGACAAAGCGAAATACACCGACCGGCGGGTGCGCAAGGCCGAGCATATCGAAGAAAGTTGCGAAGAGCGCATCGAGGCCGGATTGATCCGGTCGCGGCGCCGAGAGCCAGGGGCGCGCGCTGATCGCGCGGAGGGAGCATGATCGGACATAAGCAGGCTCGTCACGGCGCCAGCGCGCTGCCTCGTCCCTACGCCAAGCCCGAGATCCGCAAGTCGTCGAAAGAAGCGAGTCTCAGGCGCGTTGGCCGAGCGCCGCGTGCGGCCAAGCCCTCGATCGACCAATTGTGCATCGACACGATCCGCACCCTGTCGATGGACGCCGTGCAGAAGGCGGCGTCGGGACATCCAGGCGCGCCGATGGCCCTGGCGCCCGTGATCTATACGCTGTGGCAAGAGTTCCTGCGTTACGATCCGGACGATCCGCTTTGGCCAAACCGCGACCGCTTCGTTCTGTCCAACGGCCATGCGTCGATGTTGCTTTACGCGATGCTGCACCTCGCCGGCGTCAGGGCGGTCGACGCCCATGGCAGGACGCTCGCCGAGCCGGCGGTTTCGCTCGACGACATCAAGA
Organism: uncultured Alphaproteobacteria bacterium; assembly: GCA_963849665.1. Lineage (GTDB taxonomy): Bacteria > Pseudomonadota > Alphaproteobacteria > Rhizobiales > Beijerinckiaceae > Rhodoblastus. Next base: position 13,312 of record CAWKJW010000021.1, read on the forward strand.
ATTTCCGCCAGATCGGCGGCAAGTGTCCCGGCCATCCGGAATATGGCGTGACCACGGGTGTCGAAGCGACCACCGGCCCGCTCGGCCAGGGCTGCGGCATGAGCGTCGGCATGGCGATCGGCGGGGCCTGGCTGGCGCAGCATTTCAATCGCCCCGGCCACACATTGTTCGACTACAATATCTACGCCTTATGCAGCGACGGCGACATGATGGAGGGCGTCTCGAGCGAAGCCGCCTCGCTCGCGGGCCATCTGATGCTTGGCAATCTCTGCTGGATTTACGATTCCAACCAGGTGACCATCGAGGGCCGCGCGGAACTGGCCTTGAGCGAAGACGTCGCCGCGCGCTTTCGCGCCTATGGCTGGAATGTGCAGCGCGTCGCAGACGCCAACGACACAGAGCGTTTGGCTGCGGCCTTTGAATCTTTCCGTGGAGGCCTCGCGCTGGCGCCGACGCTGATCATCGTCGAGAGCCATATCGGTTATGGCGCGCCGCACAAGCACGACACCAGCGCGGCGCATGGCGAACCGCTTGGCGTCGAGGAAATTCGCCTCGCCAAACGGGCCTATCATTGGCCGGAGGATTCCAGCTTTCTGGTGCCGGACGGGGTGCGCGAAAGAGTCTCCGCCGGCGTGGGCCAGCGCGGCGCGCGGTCGCGCGCCGGCTGGCTGGCGCGCATGGACGCCTACCGCGCCAAATATCCGGACCTCGCCGGCCAGCTCGAACAAATGGGCCGGCGTGGGCTTCCCGAGGGCTGGGACGCCGGCCTGCCGTCGTTTGACGCCGACGCGAAGGGCTTGGCGACGCGCGAGTCGTCGGGCAAGGCGCTGAACGCCATTGCATCGCGCTGTCCCTGGCTCGTCGGCGGCGCGGCGGACCTCTCGCCTTCGACAAGAACGCGGCTCACCTTTGAAGGCGCCGGCGATTTCGAGGCCGGCCGAAACGATGGACGCAATCTGCACTTCGGCGTTCGTGAACACGCCATGGCCGCCATTGTCAACGGGCTCGCATTGTCGGGCCTGCGCTCCTTCGGTTCGACGTTCCTGATCTTCTCCGATTACATGAAGCCGGCAATCCGTCTGGGAGCGATCATGCGGCTTCCGGTGGTCCATGTCTTCACGCACGACTCCATCGGGCTCGGCGAAGACGGCACGACGCACCAGCCGGTCGAGCAACTCGTCGGCTTGCGCGCCACGCCAGGACTGATCACCTTGCGTCCGGCCGACGCCAACGAGGCTGTCGAGGCGTGGCGCGTCATCATCGGAGCTTGGAGAGCCGGCCTGCCTGGCGCTCACCCGGCAGAAGACGCCCACATTCGACCGGACGCGCTGCGCCTCCGCCAAAGGCGTCGCCAAAGGCGCGTATGTCTTGGCCGATGCGGCCGACGGCAAGAAGGCGTCGCTGATCCTGATCGGCTCCGGCAGCGAGGTCGCGCTGTGCCTTGCTGCGCGGGACAAACTCGAACAGGACGGCGTCGGGACGCGGGTCGTCAGCATGCCCTCCTGGGAATTGTTCGAACGCCAGGATCAAGCCTATCGCGAAAGCGTTCTGCCGCCGGAAATTGCGGCGCGCGTCTCGGTCGAGGCCGGCTCGGTCATCGGCTGGGATCGCTATGTCGGCGCCCGCGGCGGGAAAATCGGCATGCACGGTTATGGCGAATCGGCGCCTGCCGGCGATCTGGCGAAGAAATTCGGCTTCACGGCCGACGACATATGCGCCGAGGCGCTGCGGCGCCTGTCGCGTTGAGCGGCGTGACTCCGACTCCGCGAGTTCGAAGGATTGGCGGCGCGGCTTTCCTTCCGAGAACGCTTCCCGGCCCGTCCGCGAAGCTCGTGTTCAAGCGCCGCGCTCTCGCCGCCGATATTGCCTGTCTGATTGAACAGCCGCGCCCGATATCCCATCGTCCGCTCGACAGTCTGCGTGGCCAAAAGGCCGAGGTCCCGGAATCGGCGACAATGCGCTGAGCGCCCGTTGCTCGCGCGGGGCAGGCGGGGCTCGAGCCGCTTGATCCCGGAGGCTCCTGGCTTGCCGGGCGCCGCTGGTCACGCGGACGTCGGCGTTCGCTCGCGCATCGCGGCGCGCGCCGCGAGTTGCTGATCCGACAGGCGCGCATCGTAGATCGAACGGATGTCGATGGTTCTGGCGACGACGCATGCGCCGGCGATCGCCAGCAGCATCGGGACGATGAAGACGCGCTGCCGCCCGGTCAACTCGATGACCAGAATCGCGGCGGAAACCGGTCCCTGCGTCGTCGCGGCCAGAACGGCGCCGGCGCCGACAATGGCGAAGAGGCCTGCCGGCGTTCCGGGCCAGAACGTCGACCACAGTGCGCCGAGGGCGGAGCCGGCCAGGGCGCCGAACGTCAGCGACGGCGTGAACAATCCGCCGGGCGCGCCGCTGGCGAAGCAGATGAAAGTCGCGAACGGCTTCAGCAGGAGCAACCCCATAACGAGGGCCGTGGGAACGCCGCCGACGAAGGTCAATTGGGCGAGGTCCTGGCCGTTGCCGAGGAGCTGCGGAAAAAATATCGACAAGGAGCCGAGAGCCGCAAAGGCCAGCGCCGGCGCCGCCAGCCGTTTGACGCCGCTCGGGCGGATGTGGTCGGCGAGGGCGATCATCCGCACGAACAAGACGGCGGCCAGCCCGAAAACCGGCCCGGCGAGCAGCGCCCACGCCATGACCGAGGTGGAGGCGGCGACGTCGCCCAGGTGGTAGAGCGGCCGGTCGGGCAATGCGATCCACGCCGTCGCAGTCGCCAGACAAGACGCGGTCAGCGCGGGCAGCGCCAGCCGGAGGGAGAGCGCGCCGCGCAGCACTTCAAGCGCGAACAAGGCGCCGCCGAGCGGAACGTCGTAAACCGCCGCCATGCCTGCGCCGGCGCCGCAGGCCACGACCAGCTTGCGCTGCTCGTCCGAAAGATCGGCTCGATCCGAGAGCAGGTCGGCGAGAGCGGCGCCAACCTGCTTGGGCGCCCCTTCGCGCCCCAGCGAGGCGCCCATGGCGACGATCGTCTCCGAAAGAATGGCGCTGCCGATGGTGCGCACAAGCGGCAGCCGCCCCGCAGAAAACCACAGCGCAGTGGTGATCTCGATGGCGTTGCCGGTCGTCAGGCGCGTCAGAGCCAATTGTCCCATGCCGGTGAGCAGGCCGCCGGCCAGCAGGACGAGAACGCGCCTCAGAGGGGGCGCGTGCTGGGCCGCCGCCAGTATGTCCGCGCCGCGGGACGACCAGGCGATGGACTGGATTTCCAGCAGCAAGGAGGTCAGCAGGGCGGCGCTCAACCCGGCGCCGATCCCGGTCACGACAATGGCGGCCCAGAAGCGCGCCGCCCCCGGCTGACCCAATGTCGCAGGAATTGCGGCGCACGCTTCCAGAGCGGATTTCTCTTGCGCGGATTTCTGTTGCACCATGGGCCCTCCGCGCCGGCGGTTCTAATAACTTTCATGGACGTCTTGGAAGTCAGTCCCGGATTCGTCTCAAGCCTCAAAGGTAGAAAAGGGCATAAGGCCGTCGGGCGGGCTTCTTGATCTGTTTGGCGACATGGTGGACGGGCACGCTGCGGCGCGCGCTTTCGTAAGCGCCGCGGCCCACTTGGCCACGCGCGACCGCGCTGGCCGGATAACGGTCAATCGTTTCGGCCAGCCGAGAAGAACCAAGAAACGGGAAAATCTCGGGCGGCTCGGCTTTCGTTTGGAAGGAAGCTGGCGGGAGGTCGCCGGAAGCTAGCGAAGAGTTGTCTTGCGCCATG
>CAWKJW010000022.1:0-17799 GCA_963849665.1 uncultured Alphaproteobacteria bacterium
GCGGGCGGAACCAGAATGTGATTCGCCAGCGCCGACAAAGATCGCCATTTCTCTCCGCCATGAATCCCTGGTTGTTCAAGGAGAAGGCGTTGTTAGGGTCAAGACGATAAGCCGGCCAAATAAGCAGTCCTGTGGGGGGCGCCAATCATTACGATTGGCCGCGGATACGCCGCGCAGATTCAGCAGCGCGACTTGAGCCCGATCGCTCTCGAGAAGTCTTCATGCGCTTGCGCAGACGATCGGCGGCTGGAGCGGGCTATGTCACTGACGGCTTTCCCGCGCCAGGAGCCGTTCATGGTCACAATGACCGGCTCTTCGACGTGCGTATTGGCCGCAGCATTGTAGTAGTTGGGAGCTTCGCCGTATTCGCCCTGCGATTCCTTCGCGACCCCCATATTGTTCAGGGTGAATGCGTTCTTCGGGTCGAGCGCTAGAGCCTGCTGAAGCAATGTGTCGGCTTCACGCACACGGCCTTCGGACAGGAGGCCGACGGCTCGATCGGCAGGTGGCGCATGACGAAACGCGCGCCGGCGGAACCTGATGCTCCTCCATGAAGGCGCGCATGAAACGCAGCGCCTCCCAATGGTCCTCGGTCAGTTCGATATTCAGCTCTTTGGCGGTCTTCCGGGCCCAGTCTTCGGTCCAGGCGGCGGGGTCGGTGAGATCAGCCTTCCGCGTCGAGTTCGGGAGCGCTCATCGCTAAATTCCTCTTTCGGCAAAGGGTGATCTTGCCGGAATGCGATGATAGGGTCTCTGTCGAAGAACAACCACAAGGCCATTGGGGCATATCGGCCTGATCGATCCGGTCGGCCGGAAACAGCGCGGCTCACTCGTTCTTCGCGCGTCTCATCCTCGTGCAGACCGCCGAACGGCGCGACGGCGAGAACTCTCATGCGGTCCTCGCGCAATTTGCGCAGCCGGTCGAGTGTCGCCTTGGCGCCGAGCAACAGGCTCCATTGCATGGCCATCAGCATCGGATCGACGGAGCAGCCGAAGATGGGAAGCCCGGTCGCCGGGGCGAGCATCTGCATGAGCAGCGGCGAGAATGTTTCGGGCGGCGCTGCGGACTGAACCTGCGCCTTGATCGCTTGCGCGATGGCGGCGGCGGCGGTCATGTCGCCGGAACTTGCCGAAGCGACCAGGCTTTGCAATTGACTGAGCATGGCGGGCGGTTCGCCTGCCGTGGCGGGGGCGGCCAGGGCGGGAGCGGCGGAGGCGCCCAGGCTCGCAAGGCCGGGCTGCAGCCGCGCGGCGACGGCGGCCGCATTGGCCGCATCGCCCGCCTCCACCGCCTGGAAAAGGTTCAGCGCGTCCTGGGCGATTATCGAGTGGAGCGCCGAAGGCGGGGTTCCGGAGATGCTCTTGTCGATTTCGGCGGCGGCGCCAAGGTCGCTGGGCATTGCTTTCGCCAGGTTGTTCGCGTCGATCTCCTGCATCAGGAGTTGATCGTCCAGGAGGGCGGTCGCCTGAAACTCCAACGCAAGCGCCGCTTCCGCGTTTGCGGAGAGGTTGGCCGGGGCGCCGATTTCCGCCGAGTAAAGCCCTATTGATGCGTCGTCCGGCGCCTCGCCGGGGGCGAGAAGGGCAAGGTCGGAGGGCGCCAAGGGCCCGTTCGGGACGGTCGTCTGAACCTCTGCCGCGGCAATGGCGGCGGCGGCGATGTTCGACGCCGAGGCGGCCGCGAGCGGACCGTGGCCGGAGAGCCGCAGCAATGTCGCGAGGTCTGCGCCGACGGGGCTCAAGCCCGGGACCGACATTGCCGTTCTCCTCATCCGCGTCGGAGTAGACGAACTGAAACTTGCGCGAAAGTGTCTCCGCGCGAAGTTTTCTTTTGTGAACCCGCCTAATTTTCGCGCCGCCGCGTTTTTTTTCGCCATCGACTTCCTACATCGGGATTGATCATCGGCAGGACTCCGGCGGGCGCGCCCGCGGCGACAAGGAAATTCGACAATGGCGGCCAGTCCCACGGAAATCATCTTCGATGCTCCCGCCGCCAAATTTCGTCTTCCGGCGACGGACGGCCGGACCTATTCCCTTGACGACGTGGCGGGCGAAAAGGGAACGGTGATCGTCTTCATCTGCAACCATTGTCCCTATGTCATCGCGGTCATCGATCGCCTGGTCGCCGACGCGCGGACGTTGATGCCGGAGGGCACAGGCTTCGCCGCCATCTGCTCCAATGACGCCAAGGCCTATCCAGAGGATTCCTTCGACAAGATGAAACTCTTCGCCAAGGCGCATGATTTCCCCTTCCCCTACCTTCACGACGAGACGCAATCGGTGGCGCGCGAATATGGAGCGGTCTGCACGCCCGACTTTTTTGGCTATGGGCCGGACCGCAAGCTGAAATATCGCGGACGCCTCGACGAAGGCCGCACCAGCCCGCCGCCTGCCGGCGCACGCCGCGAACTCGTGGAAGCGATGCGCGCCATCGCCGCCGACAACAGGATTCCCCGCGACCAGACGCCGTCGATCGGCTGCTCGATCAAATGGAAGGCGCAGGCGTGACGAAAGGCTCAAAGCGCCGGCGGCGCGGCGAGGGCCAGAAGTTTTGGGACCTGGCCGCGTATTTCCGCGACGACCTGCCGGTCCAGTCGCGCCAGCCAGTCGCCAGGGATCGAAGCGAGGCCGTAGGTCGCTCCGGCCAGCAGTCCCGCGAGCGCTCCTGTCGTGTCGGCGTCGCCGCCGTGGTTGACTGTCTGGACGAGGCAGTCTGAAAAGCTGGCCGCACTGAGGTAGCAATGCAGCACCGTCTGCATCGTGTCGACGATGAAGGCCGAGGACAAGCCGGGATAGGGCGCGAACGCGAAGGCGGGCTGCTCGAGCGTCAGCGCCTCGGCATGGGCGCGCGCCGCCGATGCGCCCTCGCCGGCGATCAGCGACTGGACCATGCGCACGAGCGCCAGCGAGGCGGCGTCGGAGAGCGGATGGTGATGGGTGATGCGGGCCTGCCCGAGAGTCCATTCGATTGCCTCACGCGGGCGGCCGAGCGTCGCCAGGGCTACCGGCGCGACGCGCATCGCGGCGCCATTGCCGGCGTCGCCTTCGGAAAAGGCGCCGCTTGTCGTCCCCTGCGCGATGAAGCGCCTGATGCCGCGCCGACAGGTGTTTCCGACATCGGGCGGCCCGCTTTTCAGCCAGGCGGCGAATTCCTCGCAAACGTCCTGCGCAGAAAAACCGCCCTCGCGGATGAGCGAACGTCCGAGCGCGAGCGACATTTGCGTGTCGTCGGTGACGCCGCCGGGCTTGAGCTTCAGCCAGCCGCCGCCGATCATCCTGTCATGCACGCCGAAGGCTGCGGCGATTTCGGAGCGGGTCATGAACTCGACGGTCGCCCCGAGCGCGTCGCCAATCGCAAGGCCGAGAAAGGCGGCGAGGGCGCGGTCTTCCGTCTGGGCTCGAGGATCGGTCACAAGCGCCTCGCCTCCGCCAGAAAGTCGCCGCCGATCACCAGATATTCGGACTCGCCTTTCAGGGGATGCGCCGGCAGCAGCTCGTTGAAAAAAACGATTTTCGAAACAGGGGCGCGGATGGTCAGGATCGTGTCGCCGAAACAACCGGCGACATTGCGGTCGGACGAGAAGGAGACGAGATTGTTGAGCCTGAGTTTTACACTTGATTTGGCGCTCCGCTCGAAGACCAGATGATCCTCGAGCGCATTGACGCCGCGATGCAGCGTGAGGCGCCTCTGCCCCGGAGCATAAAATTTCGCCAGCGCCCATTGGCAGAATTCGTAGAGGAGATCGAGTTGGGTCAGGATCGAATTGTTGTGGAAGCGGCTCGACATTTTCTCTTCGACATAGGTGGTCCAGACCGGACTGGAAATGCGGCGGATCGGCTGCTTGTGCCAGGTTGGAAACACGCCGAAGCGGCTCTCGACCCAACCCTTCATCACCGCGCCTTCCGGGCCGTTGCTGTCGAATCCCCATCCCCGGATGAGCTTCAGGAAAGATGAACGATAACGGCGCGGCGCGGATGACCGCCGCGCCTGCTCCCGCTGCTCCGGGTCGATCCCGAACATGGCGTTCATATAGAGGATGAAGGCCTCCGCGGCCTCGGGCAGGGTCTCCGCCTCAGCCAGCATGTCGAACAGCGGGCGATTGAATTCGCGAACGCCCGAGATGCGGAGGGCCGGAGCCGCCTCGTTGAAATCGCAGCTGGCGAGAAAATCCGTCGACAGTCCGACGAGATTGGTCGAATGCCCGATCCACTGCAATTCAGCCAATATCGGCCTCGCCGGTCCTGTGACGTTCGAATGTCGGGAACCGATATTTCAAACCCGTCGGCGGCGCAAGGTCTTGCTGATCAGCGGCCCGGCAAGGGCGCAAAGGGCGGGGAGCCGGGATAGCTGTTGCCGCCGGCGCCGAAGGGCATGATATTGTTCATCACGCCCATAGCCGGACCGAAGCTCGAGTCGAGATTGCGGGCCGAATGCTGGATCAGCGTCACCGTCGCCGCCATATGCGCTGTCGATGCGTCCATCGACGCCATATGCTGGTTCATCTGGATCAGGCTCGCGCGCATGTCGCCGATGTTCGAGCGCATGTCGCTCATGGTGGCGTTCATTGCGCCCATGTCGCGCGAAATCATCTCCATCTCTGTGGCCATGCGCACTGTCTGCTCGGCCATGGTGCGGGCGTCGCTGGTCAAAAGGTAGATCAGGAAGAAGCCATAGGCCGCCAGCAGGACGAAGGCCGTCATGCCGGCATAGACGACGATGCGCACCGATTTGAGCGCGTCGGTCGCCTGTTCAGATAGGCAAGATATTCCGGCGGCTGATAGGGCGGATCGGGATAGACCTGGCGCGGATAATCGTTTTTCAACTGGTCCTTGGGCAGGCTTTCGAGCGTTTCCATGGCGTCGTCCATTCCTTCCCGGGGCGCCGCGACGCCGGTCAAAGATCAGCTCAGGGTCATCACCGTCTTGGCGAAGGCGTGGAACTCGTTGCTGGCCTTGGAATCCTTCTTGAGCTCGAACACGCTCCGGCCCTCGCTCAGGCTGCGGCAGAAGGCGACCCGCCGGCCCAGCATGGCCGGCAGCACGACGGCTTTGTCGCACATGCCCGCCATGGCGTGCAGCGCGCCCAGCGTCTCGCGCGTTTCGCGCGAGGTTTCGACCGGATCGGCGCGATTGACGAAAAGCGCGATGCGCCCATTCGGCTTGCGCTGGGCGGCAATCAGCTTGAGGTAGCGCTGCGTCGCCCAGATATCCGCCTGGCTCGGCAGGACCGGGACGAGAACGATGTCCGCATGCGGCACGATTTCTCTGGTCCGCGCGATGTCGGCGGCGCCGAAATCGATCAGCGTCCAGCGGCCGGCGACAGTGGGTCCGACGGCCGCGCCGGGCGGCTCGAGTTTCGGCGATGCGCCGACCTCGTCGCGCACGGCGACGAGGTCGCTCAAGGTCCTTTGCGGGTCGAGGTCGACCAGCGCGAGATCGACGCCCCGTTTGGCGAGCCACACCGCGAGGTTGAAGGCGACAGTGCTCTTGCCCGATCCGCCTTTCAGATTGCCGACGACGATGAGCGGCCCCGGCGCGTTCGCCGGGGCGGCGGTCTTGCCGCGCCTTTTGGGCGCGAGCTTGCTGTCTTCCTTCACCGGCCCGTTCCCATTCCAATTTATTTCCTGTTCCGCCTTTATTTTTTGGCCGTTTCCACTTTTGCGATCTCGCGCCTGAGATCGTCTCCGAGCGCGCCGTCGCCCTGGCGCACCGCGCCCAGGAAGGCTTGCGCCCCGGGGATGTCGCCGGCTTTGAGCTTCAGCATCGCCGCTTCGAAATAGGCTTGCGCGGCGTCGCGCAGGCGCCCGTTGGCGAAATAGACATTCCCGAGTTCGCCGCGCGCCTCGACGGCGTCGGGGTTGCGGTCGATATAGCCGCGATAGGCGTTGATCGAGCTGAGGACATCATGGCGCGCGAAAGCCGCGCGCGCATTGACCAGCAATTCCTGTCCCAATTCCTGGCCGGCGGGCGAGGGCGCCGCCGCTGCCGCAGGCGACGGCGAAGTCTCGGTCGATGGCGCGGTCGAGGTCGATGGCGCGGGCGCCCTGGCTTCCTCGGACTGGCTTCCGGGCGTTGGAGACAAGGTGCTCGACGTCCAGGCGCCGAGTCTTTCAAAGCTGTGCTGGCCGGCCTCGCTGGCCTGGCGCATGATATCCTTCATGCCGGGCGAAACCGAAGCCGCCCAGGCGCCCAGAAAAAAGAAAAGGATTGCGTAAAACAGTCGTGTTCCGATCCAGGATAACATGGCGACACCTCGATGACCGCTGGTTGAAACGAGACGGACGACGGGCGTCGTCGCCTTTCGTTCGTCGATGCGCGGTTAGAGCATTTTCAAGACATCGGCTCGCGTGAACCGAAGGTCGGCGTCAGCGAATACCCTTAGGTCCGCGTTAGCGAATATGCGTAGAGACAAAAAACCAGAGTTCCGATCCAATTGCAGCGGATCGGAACAGGCTCTAGAAGCCGCGCCATGGGCCGCCCGCCCAGGGGCCGCCGCCCCAGGGCGTCGAGCCGGGGAAACCGCCGCCAGGAAAGCCGCCGCCAGGAAAGCCGCCCATGGGCGACATGCCCGGATAGCCCATCGGGGACATGCCGGGATAGGACATGGGCGACATGCCGGGATAGCCGCCCCAGGGGCCGCCGGGTCCTCCGCCCCAGGGACTTCCTCCCCAGGGACCGCCGCCGCCGCCCCAGGGACTGCCGCCGCCCCAGGGATTATTGTTCCAGCCGTTGCCCCAGCCGTTATTCCCCCAGAGATTGTTCCAGCCGCCGAGATCGGCGGAAAAGTTCATATTGCCATTGCCGCGGCCCCAACCAGAGCCATAGCCGTTGCCGTAGCCGTTATAGCCGTTATAGCCGTTGTAGCCGCCGGGGTAGCCCCAGGGACCGCCGCCCATGGGACCGCCGCTCCACGGATTTCCGCCCCACCATTGCGCCTGCACGACGGCCGGCGTCAGCAGAGTCGAGGCGATCGCCGCGGCCGTCAGCCAGGTTTTCAATTTTCGCATCTCCCACCTCCACCCAGAGCGGCGTTCGAACTGGAATACGCCGGCTTCGCGAAACACCGCGAAATCAGGTCATCCGGCCTCCTTCGCAATTCGACCGAATTACGAAGGAGGCGGAGATAATGCGATCGCGAAAGATATCGCGATCGCATTTGGCTCGCGGCGGCGCGCTTTCCGTTTAGGAAAGACGCTCCGCCGCGTCAGCGTCGGCTCACCACCAGCCGGGACCGCCACGGTTGCCGTTCCAGCCATTGTTGCCGTTCCAGCCGTTGTTGCCCCAGCCGTTCATGTCGGTGTCGGCGTCGCCGCCGAAGCTGAAGTTGCCCTTCATGTTGCCGTGGCCGTTGCCGCGGCCGTAGCCGTAGCCGTTGCCGTTGCCGTAGCCGTTGCCGTAACCGTTATTGCCGTAATAGGGCCCATAGCCGTAGCCGGGGCCGTAGCCGTAGCCGGGAGGCGGGCCGTAGCCGTAGCCATATTGCGGCGGCGGCGGCGGGGGCGGGGGCGGAGGCGCCCAACCCTGCTGCGGGGCGGGCTGCTGACCCGCCTGCTGCTGCGGCTGTTGCGGATAGCCGTAGCCATAGGGCGGCGGGGGCGGCGGCGGCGGACCCCAATTCGGGTTCTGCGGCTGCGCCTGCTGGCTGTTTGCGGCGGCCTGGCCCTGCTGCGGCTGTTGCTGCTGAGCGCCGTAAGGGCCCGCCGGGGGCGGCGGCGTCTGCTGGGCGAAAGCCGCGCCGGCAATGCCGGTCGCTCCCAGGACGACCGCCAGTTTGATCAAACTTTTCATCAATTCACTCCCTTTACTCGTGTTGCGGGGTCGCGACCGCGGCCCTACCAGTAGGGCGGCTGAACGCCTGCGCGTTCGCGCCACCAGTTCCATGTTTGCGCATTGGTCCATCCCGACAGGGGAGTGCTCCACGGCACGAACATGAAAGGCGTGGACAGGCCCGAGGAATTGAACGGGTCTGTGGTTGAATTGACCTGGCCGAATGTCCAGACCTGAAGCCGGCCATTCGGCAGGTTGGCTTGCGGTCCGAGCGGCAGGTAAGGTTTTGGCGAGGTCCAGAGGGAAGGCAGCGACGCCGAGCCCGGCGCTTCGAGCGCCGCCGGCGGCACGCCCTCCGCTCCGCCGGAAAACTGCGGCGGAGCGCATTGCGGACAGGCGCTGGCGGGGTTGGGCGAATAAAATCCCGGCGGCTGCGCATAGGGACCGGCCGCATAAGGATTGGGCGGATAATATCCCGGCGGCGGCGCCCCGCGCATTTCGGAAAGCTCCGAATAGGTCGCGGCGGCTGCGCGCGCGACGCATGTCGCGCTCAACGCTCCGGCCAGAAGCACGGGCGCCGCGAGGACGGAGAGGGCGCGCGCAAATTGCGGTGATCCCGGTTTCATGACTGGTCTCCCGGATCCGACGTTTCCGTCTTGAGGCGAATGCCGCGCGAAATCTTTTCGCGCGTGCGCGGCGCCGCGCTTGTCTTTTTGGCTTTCGCGGCTGCGGCCGGCGCAACGGCCGCGGGCGGCTCCTGTTCCGGCAGGACGGCCGCGGATTTCTTGAGCAGTCGCGCAGGCCGGCCGGGCGACGCCTCAGGCGCGGGCTCTGCGTCGGCCGGCGCCGGCGCGATGGTCGCCTCGGTTTTCCTGACTAGACGCGGCGGGCGTCCTGTCGCCGGAGCGCTGTCTTCGACGGGCGTCGCTTCGGGCGCCGCCTCGACAACCTGTTCCGATCTTTTCACCAGCCGCGCCGGGCGCGACGAAGCGGTCGTGTCGTCGGAAGGCGGCGTCGAGGCGGCTATTTCTTCCGCGCCGCTTTCAGTCCTGCGCTGCAGCCGCGGCGGACGCGGCGAATCGTCGGGCGCGGACGGCGGACCGGAGCGCGGGGGGCCGGAAGGCGACGGACCATTTGCCGGCGGCGCCGATCCGCCGTTCCCGTGCGACCGGCCCTTGAAATATTTGCGCGTCGACACGCATCCGAGCGGGATGACGATGAGCGTCAGGAAGGTCGCGATCAGCGAACCGAACAGCAGCGAGACAGCCATGCCCTGGAAGATCGGATCGCTCAGCAGGACCATCGAGCCGATCACCAGCGCCATGGCGGTGATGAGGATCGGGCGCAGGCGCACGCGGCCCGCCATCACCACAGCGTCGCGGACGCTCAAACCCTCGTCGACCTTGCCGCGCGCGAATTCGACCAGCAGGATGGAGTTGCGCACAATGATGCCGGCGAGCGCGATGAAGCCGATCATCGATGTGGCCGTGAAGTCGGCGCCGAGAAGCCAGTGGCCGGGCACGATGCCGATCAGCGTCAGCGGGATCGGCGTCATCACGACCGCCGGCAGCATGAAGCTCTTGAACTCCGCGACGACCAGAATGTAGATCAGCACCAGGGCGGCCATGAAGGCGAGCCCCATGTCGCGGAACGTCACATAGGTGACTTCCCACTCGCCGTCCCATTTGAAGCCGCTGATATTGGTGTCTCCGGGCCGGCCGAAATAATGGCCGCCCATGGTCTGGCCGTCGGGCGTGACATAGTGCTTCAGGGCGGCGTCGACGTTGAGCATGCCGTAGAGCGGCGCGCCGAGCCGCCCCACCACGTCGGCGGTGACATATTCGACCGCGCGCAGGTCCTTGTGCCAGATCACGGGATCGACGGGCTTGTTCACGAAACGCCCGAGTTCGCCGAGCGGCACCATCGCGCCCGTCTGGCTGCGCACCGGCATGACCAGGAGATTGCCGAGATTGCCGCGCGTCGCCAGAGGCGCCTGCAGCACGATGACCGCCTGTTCGAGATTGCGCGGGCTCTTGAGCGCGCCAACCTCGAAGCCGCCGGTCGCCATGGAGACTTCGCGATTGATGTCGGCGACGGAGACGCCGAACATCGAGGCTTTCAGCCGGTCGATCTCGAATTGCAGGTTCTCGTGCGGGCTTTCCATATAGGTGTTGATGTCGGCGATATCGGGCGTCTTGCGCAGGATCGTCAGGAGGTGGCTCGCCACCTGGCGGCGGATCTCCGGCGTCGGTCCATAGAGTTCGATCACCATCGGCGCGAGCACCGGCGGCCCCGGAGGCGCCTCGGCGATGGTCAGCCGGGCGCCGGCGGCGGCGGCGATCGGGGTCAGCGCCGCGCGCACATAAGTGGCGATGTCATGGCTCGACCGGCGGCGCTCGGACTTGTCGAGCAATTGCACCGCAATGTCGCCCTGCCACGGCTGCGAGCGCAAAAAATAATGACGGACGAGGCCATTGAAATTGAACGGCGAGGAGGAGCCGACATAGGTCTGGAAATTCGTCACCTCGGGAATTTTCTCGAGCTCGACGCCGAGGCGGTGGGCGAGATTGGCGGTGAGGAACAGGTCGGTCCCCTCCGGCATGTCGATGACGACCTGCATCTCCGACTTGTTGTCATAGGGCAGCATCTTGAACGCCACGGCCTTGAAGGCGAACATCGAGACCGCGCCCAGCATGGCGGCGATGATGGCGAACAGGGTCAGGTAGCCGATCAGCCGGTTGTCCATGATCGGGGAGATGAAGGCATTGTACCAGCGGCCGATGAAGGCGGCCTCGCGGTGTTCGCGCGCCTCCGATTTTTCCAACGTCGCCATGCTCGGCTTCACGCGCGCCGCGAGCCAGGGCACGAAGACGAAGGCGGCGAACAGCGAGAAGACCATCGCCGCCGAGGACAGGACGGGAATGGGCAGCATATAGGGGCCCATCATGTCGCTGACGAAACCCATGGGGAGCAACGCCGCGACGACGGTGAAGGTCGCGAGGATCGTCGGATTGCCGACTTCGTCGACCGCGTCGACGGTGATCTCGTCGGAGGTGTCTCCGGCTTCGAGCCAGCGCCGGTAAATGTTCTCGACGACGACGATGGCGTCGTCGACGAGGATGCCTATGGCGAAGACCAGCGCGAACATCGACACGCGGTTGATGGTGAATTTCAGCACATAGGCGACGGCGATCGACATCAGCAGGACCGCCGGAATCGTCACCATGACGATCAGGGCCGGCCGCAGGCCCATGGTCAGGAAGGCGAGCACGGTGACCAGCGCCGAAACGATGAACAGCTTGAAGATCAGGTGCGAGACCTTGTCCTGCGCGGTCGCGCCATAATCGCGCGACACGACGACATGCACCGAATCCGGGATGAGCGTGCCTTTCAACGACTCCAGTTCGGCGTTGATCGCATTGGCGACGTCGATGCCGTTCGATCCGCGCTTCTTCGCCACCGCCACGCTCACCGCCGGGCGGGAGACGAAGCCGCCGTCGGCGGCGCGGCTGGAATCGTCGACGACGCTCTTGGTTTCGGAATTCGCCCTGCGTGATGTTGGCGACGTCGCGCAGGAACACCGGACGGTTCTGGTTGACGGCGACGACGAGATTGCCGACGTCGCGCAGGTCGGAAAGAAAGGCGCCGGTGTAGACGTTGAACCATCTGCTGCCTTCGACGACATCGCCCGCCGGGGCGCGCTGGTTGGCGGCGCCGACCGCTTGCGCCACCTGTCCGAGCGTGGCGCCATGCGCGGCGAGCCGCGGCAGGTCGACGTCGATGCGGATCTGCTCGTGACTGCCGCCGGCGACGAAGCTCTGGCCGGTCGAGGGCAGCGCCTTGAACCGCTGCACCACGTCCAGTCCGAGCTTGCGCAATTGCACCAGGTCGAGCTTGTCGGAAGACAGGGTCACCGTCACCACAGGCACGTCGTCGATGCTCTTCGGCTTGACGAGCGGCTGCATGACGCCCTTGGGAATGGCGTCCATATGCGAATAGAGCGCGTCGTACAGTTTGACGAGCGAAGGCTCCATCTGCTCGCCGACGTCGAAACGCACGGTGACCATCGACAGGCCCTCGCGCGACATCGAATACACATGCTTGACGCCTGAGAGCTCCGACATCAGACGCTCGAGCGGCTCGGAGATCAGATTGGCGACCTCGCTCGACGAAGCGCCGGGATAGGCGACGAAGACATCGACCATCGGCACTGAAATCTGCGGGTCTTCCTCGCGCGGCGTGATCATCATGCCGAGCAGGCCGATCAGGAAGAAGGCGAGCAGAAGGAGCGGCGTCAGGGGCGATTCGACAAAGGCGCGCGCGGTCCGCCCAGCCAGGCCCAGCTGGCGCCCGTTCACCCCATCGTGCGCGGAGTCCGCCTGTGGAGAGGAAGTGGTCATATCCGGACGCCTCCTCTCAATGTCTCTGTCCGAAGACGGAATTGCCGGATTTCAGATCCGGCTCCGGATGGGCGACGACGCGTTCGCCCGGCTGCAATCCTGAAAGGACGGCTGTCTTGTCGCCCGAGGATTTGCCCAGCCGCAGGATGCGCATCTCCACGGCGCCGATGCCGTTGACGACGAAGGCGACGGGCAGGGAGCCGCGATAGGCGATCGCGTCGTTGGGAATGAAAGGCGCTGTCGCGGACTGTCCGCCGCCGCCCGGCTGCGCGATCCAGGCGAGGCCATACATGCCGGGCGCGGCCGCCGACCCGGGCGGCAGCGCCGCCTTGACCGTCACCGTGTGCTGGGTGGTGTCGGCGGACGGAAAGATCTGCGAGACGACGGCCCAGACATTGGCGTCGGCGAGGCTGACCGGCAATTGATCGCCGACTTTCAGATGCAGCGCGAGATCGGCCGGAACTTCTACGCGCAGATCGAGCGCGTCGGGGTCGGCGAGATCGACGAGCGGCTGGCCGGGCTGCACGATGTCTCCGACGCGGACGTGCCGCGCCATGACCACCGAGGCGTAAGGCGCGATGGAGCGGCGGTCGCGCAGGCGCTGGTCGATGGCGTCGATGCGCGCCTGCGAGGCGACGAGGCCCGCCTGCTGGCGCTCGTAGTCGGCGCGCGCATTGTTGATCACGGGAAAGGAGCGCTGCTGCTGCGACTGGCTCTGGAGGGGCGCCCCGCCGCCCATGAAGGGCTGCATCATGTTGTAGAAGGGCGTGAACATCTTCTCGTAGGCGTCGTAGCCGGGGCCGCCCATGGGGGATTGCCGGGCGCCGTAAAGCGAATGGTAGAGCTGCGTCTGCGCGTTCTGCGAAGCGGCCATGTCGCCGCTCAACGCCGCCCAGGCGGAGCGGTATTCCGTTCGCAGCGCATCGTCGTCGAGCGCGACGACGGTGACGCCGGCGGCGACCCTCTCGCCCTCCTGCCCGGCGACATAGGTCACGCGTCCTGGGCCCTGCGCTGAAAGCCGGACGAGGTTGCGCGCCTCGACAAAGCCGCCCAGCTTGTAACGGGCGGCGGTCGGGTTCTGCGTGACTTCGACCACTGGCGCTTGCGGCGAGAACAACATGCCGGCGGCGGTGGCTGGAACAGCCGGTTGGCTCTCTTGCGGATGTCCGCCCATCCAGAGCACGACGAATCCGCCGGCGACCGCCGCCAGGAAGAAAGCCAAGGCCCTGAACACACTCGACAACATACGCAACGACTTTCTGAGTTTTAACGAATGGCCTCCACGGCCGGCCCGCCGGCGGCGGAGGCGCTCGGCGTCAGCTGCGCGGGATTGTTCCCATTGCGCTGAAACTCTTGATGAAGGGGCCGGCCATGGCGGGATTCTTGACCATTGCGCCGTAATCGCCGACCTTGAATTTCAGCTTGCCGGCCGTATAGGCGATGCCGAGCGACATCATGCCGATGCCCTTCGCGCACCATTTTTCCCAGTCGTCGGGACTGGCGCGCAGGTCCCAGTTCAAGGGCTGGCCCGCAAAGGCGCCGGCCTCGACCACATAGCCTTTTTCGACCTTCAGAACGCCGCGCGGCTTGTCTTCGCCGTCGAAGCCATAGCCGATTGTCGAGTTGAAGCCGATTTTTGCGAGCGCGTCGCCGAGGTCCTTGTCCTCGTTCCACGCATTGCCGAAATCGACCATCCAATCGTCCGAAAATAGTGAAGCCATCGAAACGCTCCCATTTCACCAGAAAATTGCGCGTACGAACCCGTTCGCTCCGGTTGGACCGGAGACGTTCACGACGCAGCCGGCAAGGCTGCGCCGAAGGGCATTCCAGGCCCCGCGACTGTTTCGCAGAGTTGATTGCAAGGGGCTCTCGCAAGAAGAAAAAGCGCGAGAGAGATTTTACGGGAATTCCATGCCGATCACGCCAGCGCCAAGTCCGGTGGCTCAGTAGAAAGCGTCTAGCGGGACGTATAGATCCATAGCCGACCCAGAGGTAAGTCTATGAAGACTTAGCCGCTGGTTCTGCCGAAGGCGCAATTTCGCGCCGCAGTCAAAGCTGGACAGCCGAAAAGATCGGCAGCGCTCGCTTCCGTGCGTGGCGCAAATCGATTTGGGTCATTGTTCCCTCCGCTCATCACAGGTCGTGAGGCATTGTTTTTATTGTCTTCGTCACATTCACAGATGACGTTTTGATGATGCTAGGATGGTGCGGATGGCGCTGTCAAGGCGCAATACGTGGGTCCGTGCTATTACGGAGAGACGGGCTTCGACCAGTCTTGCGGCGGTTTGTCGGTTCATCGACGATTTGCGACGCCTTATCAGAGCCCTGGATCGGATTTCCCCGAGGCCCGGCGCTTTGAAAAAAACTTAAGTAGGGTAAACACGATCGCAGTAAAGGCCGAGCATGGCGGGAACTCCTTTTTTTGCAACGCGATGGATGTGTTTGGCGGGTCGCGGTTCGGCTTCGCATCTCGGGCGCTTGCAGTAATCGTAGTATCGCCATTATTGGCCGCGAACGGACCGTCGCCCTCGCGCGACCCGCACTCGCCGCGTCGCCATATCTGGTTGGCTGCAATGCTGAAGAATAAATGTCGGACGTCACTTGACCAAAAACGCGAGCTGAAAAGCGGGGTCACGGCGGTGATGAACTTTGCCTATCGCAGTGCAGCATGAAGACCGAAATAATCGGCCACAATGCAGCCTAAATATTTTAGAAAGTTATAAAACTCAGGCGGATGAATTTAAATCACGGCTTTGCACGCTTCCCCGAATAGGTGCCCAATGCGAGTATCGGTCCTTTTTTCCGAAAGACGGAATTCTCGAAAGTCAGCGTTTATTTGGAAAGAGCGTCAAAAGACCAGCTCGATCCATGGCGGCGTTTTTGCCGTTGGCGCAATTGTCGCCATCGCCTCGCTGGCGGGGACAGCCGTCGCCAACGCGCAGGCGGCCAACCTCGCGTCGATCCCAGGCGCGGTCGGGGCCGTCGCGGCGGCCCTGAAAGCCGGGAATGTCAAGGCGGCCATCAAGGTCGCCTGTCCGGCGGACGTTCCGGATTGCGCCGCGGCGAAAAAAGCGTTGTCGGACGCGCTGATGCGCCAGTCTCAGCAAACGGAGCAAAATCCGGCATTGGCTCCGGCGCTTCGATCGCAGGCGCCTAACTTCGGCGGCCTCACAAACAAAGCCAAGGCTCCAGCAAACCCGGGCGCGGCCGCGCCACACGAGGGGGATATCCATTTCGGCATGATTGCTCCATTCAGCGGCGCCAACAAGGGTTCCGGCTCCGAGTTGAAAGTCGGCGTCGAGACCGCATTTGACGTCGCGAACGACGCAGGCGGCGTGAATGGCCGAATGGTGCGCCTCGACACCGCCGATGACGGCTACGACCCGTCACGCACGCCTGATCTCGCGAAAAGCATGCTGGAAAAATACAAGGTGCTGGGCTTCGTCTGCAATTTCGGCACCCCGACGTCAGCGTCGATTCTGCCCTATGTCCTGGAACACAAGCTGCTGTTCTTCGGCGCCTTGACCGGGGCCGACGTGCTGAGGCGGGATCCGCCCGATCGCTACGTGTTCAATTACCGCCCGAGCTATGCCGAAGAAACCGACGCGGCGGTCCGATACCTGGTCAAGGTTCGCCGTTTGCGCGCCGATGAGATCGCCGTGTTCGCGCAGCAGGACGGCTTCGGCAACTCCGGCTACTCCGGCGTGGAGAGGGCCGTGCGCTCGCTCAACGAGACAACCGCCGCGCCGACCCTGCGTCTCAATTACGCGCGCAACACGGTCGACGTCGCATCAGCGGTCGCGAGTTTGAAGAAGCATCGGAAGGAAATCAAAGCTGTCGTTATGGTCGCCACCTATCGCGCCGCGGCAAAATTCATCGAGAAAACGCGGGAAGTCTTTCCCGATCTCATTTACACCAATGTCTCCGCTGTCGGCAGCACGGCTCTGGCCGAGGAATTGATGCTTCTGGGGCCACGTTTCGCGGAAGGAATTGTCGTCACGCAGATCGTCCCGCCTCCGGACGGATATTCCACGCTCGCCTTGGAATATAAGGCGGCGCTTGCAAAATATTCTTCGTCGGAGAGTCCGGATTATGTTTCGTTGGAAGGTTATGTGGACGCCAAAATTCTCCTGGAGGAGCTGAAGCGCGCCGGTCCCAATCTCGATTCGGACAAGCTCGTCGACGCTTTTGAAAAAACCCACGATCTCGATCTGGGCCTGGGCGTAATGGTCAATTTTGGGCGAAACGACCATCAGGCCATGCACAAGGTCTGGGGCACGATGCTCGACGCCAAGGGACATTACCAGTCGATCGACTTGAAATAGGCGCTGACGACGGCCTCGCCTCAGGCAGGACAAGTGCGCAGCCCGCTCCAAAGCCGGAGGCGGACACGCCACCCGACTTTTTCACGCGAACGCCATCGGAATGTCCGCGAAACGCATAAGCTGACTTACTTGCGGGCGTTTTTCCCGGCAAAAGTTCAACGAAGTCGGACTCCTTTGAAAGCATAAGTCAGACTCTTTGGAAATTCCGTTCACAGAAAGTCTGAGTTTCCAGCCGAAAATAGGGGGCCGAAGGGCGGTTTTATGGAATCCGACGGTGGCGAGGTGCGGCGGTTCAACCGTGGCGTGAGGGTCGCCTCGGGTTTTACCGCTTGCAAGCGTTCCGCAGACCGACGCCAGGTCTATTGAACGTTCCTATATCAAGAGAGCGCTCCTCAGTTGAGGGTAGCGCCTTCCAACCTGCGCGCTCGCAGACCAGTCGGTGACGCCCGCATCAAGGCAAAGGACCACTGACATGTCATCCCTCACCATCTTCCTCGGCAAGTTCCTTGGCTTGAGCTATTTCATTACCTGTGCCGTTTGTCTGGCTCGACCCAAGGCTGTTCTGGAGGCGGCCAAGGCGATCACCACCGACGGCGGGCTGCTTCTTGTCGCTGGAATCTTCACGATGGCTGGCGAATTTTGCGACGATCATCGGCCACAACGTCTGGTCCGGCGGGGCGCTGACACTGGCGGTCACGGTCCTGGGGTGGATGATGCTCTTGAAAGGACTCGCCTTGATGGCGATGCCAGCCGACAAGCTGGTCGCCTTCTACCGATTCCTAGACGCGCCGCAACGTTTCCGCCTTGTCATGATCCCGACCACCCTCTTTAGCGCGTGGGTGACGCTGGCGGCGTTCTCTGCGTGAATTTTTCAGCGGTCAAAATCCGGTGGCCGACAGAAGTGGCTTACACGTCGAGATTGGCGACGTTGAGCGCGTTGGTCTGGATGAACTCGCGGCGGGGTTCGACGACGTCGCCCATCAGCTTGACAAAAAGTTGCTTACGTTCCCGATTTTCCGTTTCTCTACGACAAGCTGACCGCGTGGGAATTTTTCCGTTTCACCGGCCAGTTGTTCCAGATGGACGACGCGGGCATCGAGGCAACGCGCAGGAATTGGTTGCGCGTTTTCATCTGGAGGAATTTGTCAACCTCCCGCTGGAAAGCCTCTCGCACGGCACGCGCCAGCGCGTCGCCATCGTGTCCGCGCTGCTGCACAACCCGGAGGTGTTTGTGATTGACGAGCCGATGGTCGGCCTCGACCCGCAGCACGCGCGCATCGTGAAGGACGTGCTCAAGGAACGTTCGG
>CAWKJW010000023.1:0-9759 GCA_963849665.1 uncultured Alphaproteobacteria bacterium
CAGTCCTGACCAAAGGCGCTGGCGGCGCCGACGATGCTCTGGGCCGATTCGGTGGACAGGGCGGCAGCGCGCTCGAAGCCGAAGAGCTCGCCGGTTTTGTTTCGAGCTTCAACCACGCCGTCGGAAAGAAAAGTGAGCGTTTCGCCGGGGTCGAGCCGAAGCGTGATTGCGGCGTACTCGAGATCGGATTCAACGCCAAGAGGCAAGCCAGAATTGAGAGCGATTTCATTTCCCGCACGATATGGCGCTAGGTGGCCGGCATTGGCGACGGTCACGGCGCCATCCGGTGCAACGTCGGCGCAGAGGCAGGTGGCAAATCCGCTGAGATGGTTTTCGAGCAAGACGCGATTGAGATGGGCGAGCAGGTTGGAGGGCGAGTCGGCGTCGCGGGCGGCGGCCGCTCCGAGCAAGAGCGTTGCGGCCATGGCTGCGGCGGCGCCCTTGCCGCTTACGTCGCCAATAAGGATGCGCTGGCGGTCATCGGACAGCATCGACACCCAGCTTCTTTTCATGATGTCGCGGAGCTGAATCGCTCCGCGACGGCGAAAAGACACACGCCTTCAGTTGGCCTTACCCGCGGGACGAAGCCCGGCGATGAGGGGCGCGCGCCAGTCGAAGGAATCGAAGGATTCGCGCAGGAGCCTTGCGACACAACGCCGCAGCGCCTGCGATTCTTCGTGCGTCCCGCGCACCCAGGCGACATAGCCGACGGCCTCCTCGAGCTTGCGCGCCCGCGCAAAGCGGTCGGGCGCGCCGCGCTTGATCGCGCGCTCGGCGCCCGTGACGAGCCGGCCCAGCCTGGCCGCTATGGGGCCCGATTGATGCGACAGCAGATCGCGGCAGGCCTGAAACGAGGGATTTGAGGCCGAAGGGCCATCGTTATGGACCACGACCCAACCGGGGCCGTGTTGCAAACTGCGAGCTTCATGCTCTGCTCCTGTCTAGCGCCTTCGTCATGAAGGCGATCCGAGCCTAGGCCGCCATCAGTAAAAACCGAGTTTAAGCGACGCACCTTCGGTTGTGTCAGGTAATAAATTGTTTGTCAAATGCACTCTTAGGTTGCATTACGTTGCGTTGTCAACAACTTATTTCGGTTGTAATGGTTATATGTAAGGTTATATCGGCTTACGCTTAGGCAATTAAACGTGTTATTAGACCTGTAATTCGATGTCATTTTGTCATATATACTTTAATACGCTCGTATAATAACTTTATATATATCGTAACTATCGCATTTCCACTTCACGCAGCCGTTTTCTGGCGTCGTGGCGCATTCAGTCCCAGCAGCAGCATGGCGGCGAGGCCGGGCAGAAGCGCCGCCCATTGGCCGAAACAGGCGAGCAGCGCGGCGATCGCCCAGCACAGCGACAGTCCGTGTTCGACCAGCCCCACCAGCTTGTTTTGCGCATGGGTCTTGATCAGGTCGCCGCGCCGATTCTTCAGCGGCTTCCAGAAATTGAGGCTGGCGGTGGAGGCGCCGGCGGCGCAGGCGAAGGCGAGCGTCACCAGGCCGACGCGCGGATCGGCCCAGGCGACGCCGAGAAGCGGCAGCGCCAGGAAGAGCGCGACCGGCGCCGCGATCGCCTCCAGCTTTCGCCGCAGAATCTCGCTCGACCCGACCGGCGCAGTGGCGACGAAATCGCCGGCGTCCTCGCTCGATGCTGCGAGAAAGGCGAGCGCGGCGGCGAGTTGCGCGGCGATCGCCACCAGCGCCGGGGCGATGGAGATCGCCAGCGAACCTTGCGGCCCGAGGCTTTTCCAGATGACCAGGGCGACCGGCAGGGTGTAGAGCGATTGCAGCAGCACCTGCGACAACAGGTAGGGGTCGCGCGCCAGGAGCCGCCATTCCTTGCGCCGCAGGGCGTCGGAGCGTTCGCAGCGAAAGCGCGCGTCGGCTTTTTCCCGCCTGCGGAAATGCGTCTCGCCGGCGGCGGCCAGCGCGCCTCGGGCGAAGGCCCTGGCGAGCGCGCGCACGGCGATCGCGAAGACCGCGGCGCCTAATCCGGTCCACAGCAGCAGCGAAAGCCCGTCGCCGGCGGCGGCGCGCGCCGGCAGCCAAAGCGGCGAGCGGGGATCGAGCCCAGCTTCCGGACGCCGGATGGGCAAGGCCCAGGCGCAGCGCGTCGCGCGTCGAAGCCGGCACGAAATTGAAGATCTGGGCGCAGATGACGAACCAGGCGCCGACGAGCGTGGCGAGGACCTGCGTCGCGGCGCGGGTGCGTTTCGGCCCGAGCAGGCGGAACAGGCCGAGCGTCGCCGCGAGGCCGAGGCCCGTCGAGAGCAGGACCGTCGCGGCGAGGGCTGGATAGACGGCGAGCCAGCGCGCCCCGCCGAGCCAGGCCGCCATGTCGATGACCGGGAGCAGGAACAGGCCGACCGCGCCGAAGCTTTCGATCGCCACCGCGAGCGCCCGCGACGCGAGAATTTTTTGCGGCGGCAGAGGCGAGGACAACAGCAGGTCGAGGTCGCCGCGCGAATAAAGCGCGCGGCTCGAGCCGGTCAGCGCCTGCGAAAACAGCCAGGGCAGGACGATGACGAAGCCCAGTCCGAGCAGCGGCAGGACGCCGTCGCTCTGCACCCGCGACAACAGGCCGGCGGCGAGCGGCCAGGCGGCGAAATGCATGCCGATCGAGACGAGGCCGAGAATGACCATGGCTTTGCCATTGCTTTTCGCGCGCAGGAAGCCGCAGAGCCTGCGCCAGGAAATGGTCAGGTCGTGGCGCAGCAGGCGAAACAGCGGCATGGGATGGCGCATCACGCCGCCTCTCCGCGCGCGGTGAGGTCGAGGAACACGTCTTCAAGGCTCGCGCCCGCGCCGGCTCCGAGCTGGCGCAACTCGGCCAGCGTGCCTTCGGCGATCAGCCTTCCCTGCGCGATAATGCCGATCCTGTCGGCCATGCGCTCCGCCACTTCGAGAATATGGGTGGTGAGGACGACGGCGACGCCTTGTTTCGCCTGTTCGGTCAGCATGTCCTTGACCTGGCGCGCCGCGGCGGCGTCGAGGCCGGTCAGGGGCTCGTCGAGCATCAGCAGGCGCGGCTCATGGATCAGCGCGCCGGCGAGCGCCGCCTTCTGACGCATGCCGCGTGAAAAACCTTCGCAGCGCTGGTTGCGCTGCTCCCACAGGCCGAGCCGGCGCAGCAGGGCTTCCGCCCGAGAGGCGGCGATGGCGGGCGCCATGCCCCAGAGCCCGGCGACGAATTCGAGATATTCCATCGGCGCCAGCTTGTCATAGAGCAAGGGCTCGTCGGGCAGCCAGGCGACCTGCTGCTTGGCCTCGATCGGATTTCTCCGCGCATCGACGCCGCAGATGGAGATTTCGCCGCTGTCTGGCTGCAACAGGCCGGCGACCATGCGCAGGGTCGTGGTCTTGCCCGCGCCATTGGCGCCGAGCAGGGCATAGAATTCGCCGGGGCGGATGGCGAGGTCGATCCCGTCCACGGCGGGCTTGCCGAAGCTTTTGCGCAAGCTCCGCAGGCGGAGAGCGTCGGGCGGCGTGGCTTCGGGTTGGGCGGACATGCGGATTTCCTGGCGATGGAGGTCCGCAAGTCTAGGCCGGCCGGCGTTTTTTAAGGGTTAAACGGAAGACGGGAATTCGACCTTCGCGCGCCGGGCGCGAGCAAATCCTTCTCCCCTTGCGGGAGAAGGTGGATCGACGCCAAAGGCGGCGAGACGGATGAGGGGCGTCGCCGCAGGCCCCCTCATCCGGCGCTTCGCGCCACCTTCTGCCGCAAGGGGAGAAGGGCGCCAACGCCCAGCAGCCTACACCCCCACGGGCCTCCGCAAATCCAGCGTCGTCGGGAACTCTCCCGTCATCTCGACCGGCGGCAGGCGGATTTCGCCCGGCGTATGGCCGTGGTCCTGGAATCGCGCGAGGCGGCGCGCCTCGGCCTCGTAGGAATTGACCGGGAACGTCTCGTAATTGCGCCCGCCCGGATGCGCCGAATGATAGACGCAGCCGCCGAGCGACCTCTTGCTCCACTTGTCGATGATGTCGAAGGTCAGCGGCGCCTGCGGCAGTATCGTCGGATGCAGGCCCGAGGCCGGCTGCCAGGCCTTGAACCTCACGCCGGCCACCGCCTCGCCGCGTACGCCGGTCGAGCCCATGGGCAGGCGGCGGCCGTTGCAGGTGACAATATGGCGCGCCTCGTTGAAGCCCTCGACGCGCACCTGCAGCCGCTCGACCGAGGAATCGACGAAGCGCACCGTGCCGCCGACGGCCCCCTCCTCGCCCATCACATGCCAGGGCTCGAGCGCCTGGCGGATCTCCATTTTCACGCCCGAATGCTCGACCGCGCCATAGAAGGGGAAGCGGAATTCGTACTGCGCCTTGAACCATTCGGGATCGAATTCATAGCCGGCGCGGCGCAGGTCGTCGAGGATGTCGGAAAAGTCCCGCCAGACATAATGCGGCAGCATGTAGCGGTCGTGCAGGCTGGAGCCCCAGCGCACCAGCTCGCCCTCCTGCGGCTCGCGCCAGAACCAGGCGACCAGCGCGCGCAACAGAAGTTGCTGCGCCAACGACATGCGGGCGTCCGGCGGCATTTCGAATGAGCGGAATTCGACGAGGCCCAGCCGGCCCGTGGGGCCGGAGGGCGAATAGAGCTTGTCGATGCATATTTCCGAGCGATGGGTGTTGCCGGTCACGTCGGTGAGCAGGTTGCGGTAGAGCCGATCGACCAGCCAGGGCGGCGGCTTATTGCCCGCGTCCGGATGCGGCGTCATCGCCAGCGCGATCTCCAGCTCGTAGAGCGCGTCGTGGCGCGCCTCGTCGACGCGCGGCGCCTGCGAGGTCGGGCCGACGAACAGGCCGGAAAAAAGGTAGGACAATGACGGGTGGCGCTGCCAGTAGACGATCAGGCTCTTCAACAGGTCGGGCCGGCGCAGGAAGGGCGAATCCGCCGGCGTCGCGCCGCCGATCACCACATGGTTGCCGCCGCCGGTGCCGACATGGCGGCCGTCGATCATGAATTTTTCCGTGCCGAGCCGCGACTGCCGCGCCAGCTCATAGGTCTGGCGGTAAATCGACGCCAGCTCGTCCCAGTCGGCGGCCGGATGGACGTTGACCTCGATCACGCCGGGATCGGGCGCGACGCGGATGACGTTGAGCCGCGTGTCGAGCGGCGGCGGATAGCCCTCGATATGCACCGGCAGCTTCAACTCGGCGGCGCTGGCCTCGACCGCCGCGAGAAGTTCGAGATAATCCTCGATGCGCTCGGTCGGCGGCATGAAGACATGCAGCTTTCCGTCGCGCGGCTCGATCGCCAGCGCCGTGCGCACGTCGGCGGTGTCGCCGAGCGTCTGCTCGTTCTGAACCTGTTGTTCGGCGCCTTGCGCGCTACGCTGGAATTTTTGCGCGATCTCGTCGGCTTTCGGCAAGGGCCCGCGCGGCTCGGTGGGATCGGATTCGACGATATAGGGATAGGACGAAGGCGCTATATAGGGCAGCGACGCCAGGGGCAGGCGGAATCCGACCGGGGAATTGCCGGGCTTCAGAAAGATCGCGCCGCGACGCAGCGGCCATTTCTGGCTGATCCAGCTTTTCTTGCGCGGCGCCGCGTTCCAGCGCTGCACCGGCAGGACGAAACCTGCGGGCTTGTCGAGGCCCCGCTCGAACACTCGGACGAAGCGCGAGCGTTCCTCTGCGTCGGCGAGCTTCGTATCGCCGGGCGTCACATTGACCGGCAGATCCGCTTCTTTCAGCATCCATTCCGCCGGGTCCTCATAGGCGGGAATGACGTAGTCGGGCGTGATTTCCAGCTTTTGCGCGATAGTCTCAGCCATGATCTTAGCGTCGGGCGCCGTCGCAGCGACGACCGGTTTTTCGCGCGCGATGAGATTGACGTCGCGCCAGATCGGCTCCCCGTCCTTGCGCCAATAGAGCGAGAAGGTCCAGCGCGGCAGGCTTTCGCCGGGATACCACTTGCCCTGGCCGTAATGCAGGAAACCGTTGGGAGCGAAGGCGTCACGCAACCGTCTGATCAGGTCGTCGGCGATGGCGCGCTTGGCCGGGCCGACGGCGTCGGTGTTCCACTCCGCAGACTGGTAATCGTCGATCGAGACGAAGGTCGGCTCGCCGCCCATGGTCAGGCGCACGTCCTGCTGAATTCAGGTCTTCGTCGACCCGTCTGCCCAGCGCGTCGAGCGCCAGCCACGACTCGTCGGAGAAAGGCGCGGTGACGCGCGGCTTCTCGTCGAACCGCTCGACCCGCATGTCAAAGCCGAATTCGCATTGCGCCGGCTCGACCATGCCTTCGATCGGCGCGGCCGAGGAAAAATGCGGCGTGGCGGCAAGCGGCAGATGGCCTTCGCCGGCGAAGAGGCCAGAGGTCGGATCGAGGCCGATCCAGCCGGCGCCGGGAATATAGACCTCCGCCCAGGCATGCAGGTCGGTGAAGTCATGGTCCGTGCCCGACGGCCCGTCGAGCGCCTGAAGATCCGGTTTGAGCTGGATCAGATAGCCCGAGACGAAGCGCGCGGCGTAGCCGAGATTGCGCAGGATCTGCACCAGCAGCCAGCCGGTGTCGCGGCACGAGCCCGACCCGAGCCTTAAAGTCTCCTCCGGCGTCTGCACGCCCGGCTCCATGCGCACGACGTAGCGGATCTTCTGTTGCAGGGCGGCGTTGACGGCGACGAGGAAATCGACCGTGCCCATTTCCTCCTTCGGCAGGGTCTTCAGATAGTCCTGAAGAAGCGGGCCGGCCGGTTCGGCGCCGATATAGGCGGCGATGTCCTTGGCCAGCGCATCGGCATATTTGAACGGCGCCTTCTGGGCATAGTCCTCGATGAAGAAGTCGAACGGATTGTAGACCGCCAATTCGGCGATCAGGTCGACGGTGACGGAAAACTCCTCCGTCTTTTCCGGGAACACCAGGCGCGCCAGCCAATTGCCGTGCGGATCCTGCTGCCAGTTGATGAAATGATTTTCCGGCGTGATCTTCAGCGAATAGGCGGGAACGTTGGTGCGGCAATGCGGGGCGGGACGCAGCCGGATGATCTGCGGCCCCAGCGCCACCGGGCGATCGTAAGTATAGCGGGTCGAATGGTGCAGCTTGGTGAGGATGGCCATGGCTGGCTTGCGCCTCTCTTTGCGGATGATTGCAAGGCGTTTTCGCTAACGCGGACCTTCGGTTCGAGCGAAGTGGCTTCCGGTTCGCGTTCAGAAAACGCGCCAAAGATAACGACGAAATGTTCGAACCGATTTTTCGGAGCGGACATGTCAGTTTTATGCCGACGAAGCCATGGCAATGTCACGCCCGAATAGGCGGCTTTTGGTCGCGGCGGCGGGCCAACTGCCTAAAAAAGCGGCGATATCACCCGAAAGTCGGCGGCGCATCCTCCGAGGTGACGGGAATGACGTCGACGCCGACCTCCACGTCCTGCCCGCCGGAGCTCAGGATCACGCCGTCGATCGGCGAAACGTCGGCGTAATCGCGGCCTTCCGCGAGGATGATGTGGTCGTCGCCGACCAGCATCTTGTTGGTCGGGTCGAGGCCGACCCAGCCGTCGAACGGGCCGCACCAGACGGAGACCCAGGCATGGGTGGCGTCGGCGCCTTCCAGCCTTTCCTTGCCGGCGGCGGCACGGTGCGCAGATAGCCGCTGACATAGCGCGCCGGCAGGCCGAGGCCGCGCAGGCCGGAAATCATGATATGGGCGAAATCCTGGCAGACGCCGCGCTTTTTCTCGAAAGCCTCGCGCAAGCGGCGTCGAGACCAGCGTGGCCTTGGGATCATAATCGAAATCGTCCCAGATCCGCTCCATGAGGTCGATGGCGCCGTCGAGAATCTGCCGTCCCGGCGCAAAACTTTTCCGCGCATAGGCGACGATCGGCTCGTCGAGCGTGACGATGCGGCTGGCGTAGATGAAATGGGCGGGCGACTGCGGGCCGAGATCGTTGGCGCGAAAAAGCCTGCTGGCGCACTTCCTCCCAGTCCGGCGTGATCATCGGCGGCACGGGCCGCGCTACGGCGATGCGCGCCTTGGCCGTCACCGTCAGCTCGCGGTGTTCGGCCTCGATGTGCACGATCTCGAAACCGTTGCCGAAAAAGCAGCTGCGCTGACGCGCCGCGCCGCCGGCGGGTCGATGTCGATCTGCACGTCGATGACGCGCTGGCCATGACGGCTGGTCGGACGCAGCCGCAGGGCGCAGAGCGAATAGGCGACCGGCGCCTCGTAATTGTAGGTGGTGACGTGGCGAATGTCGTAGATCACGCGAGACCTATCTGCTTTTCGGCCCGCGCCGCATTGGCGCCCTGCAGGAAATAGCGCGTGGCCATGGCGTCGGCGAGGCCGATCAGGCGGCGTTCGACGGAGAGGACGAATTCGGTGGTGACGCAGGCCGCGACCGTGGTCGTCGAGATCGGCGTGCAGCTCGATGGCGATGCGTTGCGGCGGCTCCAGCATGCCGTCCTGTTTCAGCACCGGCAGGCTGGCGATATGTTCGGCCAGCCGCTGCGATCTGGAAGGCGACCGAGCGCGGATTGTAGGGATCGAGCAGCGCCATGTCGCGCACCGGATAGGGCGCGACGCCGACCAGATAGCGCGAGCGATAGGTGATCTGCGAATCGATCAGGTCGAGCAGCACGTCGAAATCGGCGGCGCGCGCCTGCTCCATGCCGAAATGGCGCACGAAGCGGCAGGTGTTGACGCCGCGCTCCAGCCGGCGGCCGATTTCGAGGAAGCGCCAGCCGGCGACGCGGTTCATGTTCTCCTGCGCCAGGCCGGAAATGCTGGCGATGGCCTGCAGCGCCACGTCGGTGCGCTCGAGGATTTCGGGCTCGTCAAGCGGCCGGCGCCCATCCTCCAGCTCCTGGCAGAGTTCGACGATGATGCGCCAGGTGTCGCCGAAAGCCGCTCGCGGATGACCGAGGCGGTGCGCTGCGAGGCGCGGGCGAGCGCGACCGCCGAGCCCTATTCGTCGTCGTTGAACAAGGCGGCGTTGAGAAAGGCCTGCGGCGTCAGCGGGGCCTTCGGCTTCTGCGTGCCGCGCCCCAGTCGGTGAGCAGCTTGCGCAGGCGCTGGGTCGTCGCCGCGCCCTCCTGCTACATGTCCTCGTTTTCGATGGCGCGGCGCGCAAGGCAGCGGATCAGCCGCAGAGTCGCCTCGGCGCGCTCCAGATAGCGGCCGAGCCAGAACAGATTGTCGGCGGCGCGGCTCGGCAGGTTGCCCATGATGCGGCGGATCGGCGACCAATTCGCTCGCCGGCAGCAGGGTCGTCGGCTCGACCGGTCGATTGGCGACGATCCAGACGTCGGCGGTCTGCGTCCCCTGCCCCATGGCGACGGCGCGCGAATCCGACCGGTCGGAGATGCGGCAGAAGCCGCCCGGCATCACCTTATATTTGCCGTCCGGCCCCAGGGCGGCGTAGACGCGCAGCACGAAGGGGCGCGCCTCCAGCTTGTTGTCGACCCAGACCGGCGTGGTGGAGAGGCGCACCTGCTCCTGGCCGATGAAATCGGCGCCGCGTTCGCGGATGGCGTTCGCCAGTTGCGCGCGCTGCTGTCCGACAATTCGCCGGCCACCACCGAGCGGCCGAGAAAGCTGCTGGTCGGCGAGGCGCCGAAGGCGGGAGAGATGGCCATGTCCTGCAGCCGGTCGAGCACATATTCGCGCTCGTCCTCCTGCCCGCACCACCAGGTGGCGATATTGGGCAGGATGAAGTTTTTCGCCGAGCAGCCGCCTCGACAGGCCCGGCATGAAGCCGAGCAGCGCCGGCGTTTCCGCGTACGCCGGAGCCGAGCGCGTTGGCGACCGCGAC
>CAWKJW010000024.1:0-28316 GCA_963849665.1 uncultured Alphaproteobacteria bacterium
GCTGATTTGCTGGGGTCATTCGCGCCGCGAGTTTCATGTTTCTGGTGTTGTTTTTTGGCGGTCCAGCGTTTGCGAGGCCGTCTACTGCTTATTCGAAGTCGATGGTCAACAGATAATGAATGGGCCTTGCCAGTTTGTTGCGCGTCCCGGCGGAAGCTTTTGAATTTAAACGCGAACGGCTTAGGGCGAGGATATGTCGCGGAAGTGAATTGCATTGGATCGGCGTAGGTGATTGGAACTGGAATGGTCAACAGGGCGAACCAATCCCCCGCACAACACTCGGCGTTTTGATGCCCTCGGAGCATGTTGGACGAACGCACGCGTTCGTGTGTGTGCGTGGCGATGGGGAGAACAGCGATATTTCGTGGAGGGGCGGCGCGCCCAACCTGCGGCCTGCTGCTAAAGGAGGACCGCTTCAACTGTGATAGGAGTTAGGTTCTTAGGAGCGTAGGAATGTGTGTCCAAGAGAGAAATAGCGAGTTCTGGTTTACGGTTAGAGGGCTCTCGGAAAGTGGTCCCGCAGTCAACTATGCCAATGGTCTCTATGGCGTAAGCTATGATATCGTTGACGCTGTTCGATCCTCGCGTGTGGGGGACCCCATCACTCTATGCCTTGTGTCTCTTCCGCAAGATTGTCCAAAGGGAGACGACCGAGGCAAGGTTCATCGGCGACGAACCTCCGCACCAAACAGGGATGGTCGCTGCCGGATGCGGAACATATGTGTGTGTGGGGCTTAGTCGAACGAGGTTCTAGCGGTCGAACAATAATAACTGAATTTTAATGTGAGGGTTGAATGTTCGAACCCCTAATTAAAGTTTGGGCGGATCCCCCACGAGCGCCGCGCCGCGCTAAATGGGCTTGGATAGGCAAGGGCAGGATATCGTAATTACCCAGCCCCATTTTGATGGAGGTCGGGTTTGTGAGGGCTCGCGCGCTGGCGCGGTCTGCTTCAAGCGATTGTTGCGAGGATGACGTCGAAGGGGTTTTCGCCTTTGAGTTTCGCGGTGTCGATGGTCGTTCGCACGTCGGCCTCGGCCTGAGCCGCCCACATGGCGCGATAGCCGTTGGTCACTTTTCGCTGGATCACGCAGGGGCGGAGTTTGCGTTCCGAGCTGTTGTTGGTGGCTCGACCTCGCCGGGAAAGTCGCAGAAGGTCAGCAACTGGTTCTCGCGCGGGCGATTTTGGCCTGGAGGTCTCAGGCGAGATCGCAGTCCGTTGCGGCGGCCAGAAGGAGGCTGAGCTGTTTTTCCAGCTCCCGCTTTTTTCGCGCCAGCGTCGAAGCGGTCAATTCGGCGATGGAGCCGGCCAGGTCGAAGGCCTGTCCAAACCAAAGCTTGAAGCGCAGCGGAAGATCGTCCGATCCATGCTCCAACGCGAAGGCGGTGTCGCGCGCCAGATGCGCCAGGCATGTCTGGTGGCGCTCGCCGTGCGATTGCTGGGCCGAATAGCGGTCCGAGATCCAGACGTCGGCCTGTGCCCGCCCATCGTTTCCTCCACGACGCGCGCGGCGCGGGAATAATCGGGCTGATGCACGACGGCGTCCTTGCAGTGGAAGACCCAGTGATATGCGTTCGTTCCCTCGATCCGGACGCCGGTCTCGTCGCTGGCCACAACCCGCGCGGCGCGAAGAACCGCCTTGGCCTTTTCCGCCTCGATCTTGAAACGCGCATGGGAGCGGATGAACATGTTCATCAGCGCGCCCTCGCTGACGCCAAGCCCGAACGCGTCGCGGAACATGAGGCGCAGCCGCTCATAGGACAGCACCTGGAAGCCCTTGTAAATAAATCGCCAGCGCATGGATGCGCGGCCCGAACGGCGTCGTGGTGGCGACTGCCGGCGCCGGAGCTTTGCCTCGGCGCCGCAATGCTGGCAGCGGCAGGCAAACGCCGGTGGCGGATGACATGAGGTTTGACCGGGGGAATTTCGATCTCGTCGTATTCGCCGATCAACTCCATCGTCGGCGTCCGCCGTACACGCCCCGCCGCATAGCCCGCAAGCGTCGGCGGTGATCGCGGAATTCGTCGGGATGATCGGCCAGCCGGCGATTGTGCGGCTCATGCCCGGCTTCGCCCCGCCCGGACGCGAATTCTCACGCTTCTCTTTCTTGTCGGTCGAAGGCGGTTTCGACGAAGTGCGCGAGGTCTTCTCGGGCCGC
This sequence comes from uncultured Alphaproteobacteria bacterium, assembly GCA_963849665.1. Lineage (GTDB taxonomy): Bacteria > Pseudomonadota > Alphaproteobacteria > Rhizobiales > Beijerinckiaceae > Rhodoblastus. The sequence goes on from CAWKJW010000024.1 coordinate 2,158, forward strand.
TGAAGTCGCAGAACCAAATCGATCAATTGCTCTTTGCTCAGCTGCTGCAAATCACTCCGATCCATGCGGAGATGGATTTCAGAGTTTCTCAGCCTTGGCAATAGCCGCGGAAACGCCCACTTTGTCCTCAGAGCGCAAAATGGCCGTGGGTAATTGCAGGATATCAGCTGGCCGGCGCCCCTCGACGGCCTTTTCCTGATGAACAAGGCAAAGGGCATTCATAAGCCGTCCGGTTGGGAGCATGCGCTAAGTGTGCGCCAGACGATCGGCGGCCCTTACGCCGATCGAGAAATCGTCTTTCGCCCCGATGGAAGCTGGCAATTCGACTATTTCCAAGAGGGAGACGGCAGCCCCCAGCGGAATAACGATTTCACGAACAAAGCGCTGATGAAAAACATCGCCGATAAAGTGGGACTGTCAGGAATTTTGTGTGCGGGGCCGGGTTGCGCATCACGCTTTGACGAACCTGTCGTCGAACATGATGGCGAATTGGGTCTTTGCCTCGCACCATTCGCGCGGCGGCATTTTCCATGTCTGTGCGACCTGGCGCAAGACGAGAAACAGCAATTTGATCGCCGCCTCGTCGGTGGGAAAATGGCCTCTCGTTCGCACCGCGCGCCGCAGCTTTGCGTTCAAGGATTCGATGGCGTTCGTCGTATAGATGATGCGCCGCACAGCGACGGGAAAGGCGAAGAAGGGGATGACATGCTCCCAGTTTCGCCGCCAGCTCTGCGCGATCGCCGGATATTTGCGGCCCCAAGGCCCGGCGTCGAAATCCTCGAGCGCCTTGCGGGCCAGCGTCCGCGTCGTCGGCCCGATAGATCGCCTTCAGTTCGGCGGCGATCGGCCTTGCGGTCCTTCCATGAGGCGAAATCCATGGAATTGCGGATGAGATGGACGATGCAGGTCTGCACGATCGCATGCGGAAACACCGCGGCGATCGCCTCGGGAAATCCCTTCAGGCCATCGACGACGGCGATGAGAATGTCCTCGACGCCCCGGTTCTTGAGTTCGTTCATGACGCGCAGCCAGAACTTGGCGCCTTCCGACGTCTCGATCCAAAGGCCGAGAATGTCCTTGGTTCCTTCCGGCGTGACGCCGAGCGCGACATAGACGGCCTTGTTGCGAACCAGCCCCTCGTCGCGGATTTTGACCCGCAACGCGTCGAAGAAAACCAGCGGATACATCGGCTCCAGCGGGCGGTTCTGCCATTCGGCGACCGTCTCCAGAACCGCGTCGGTGACCGTCGAAATCAGGTCCGGCGAGACCTCCAAGCCCATAAAGCTCAAGCAGATGGCCCTGGATCTCGCGAACCGTCATGCCGCGCGCATACATCGACACGATCTTCTCGTCGAAGCCCGGAAACCGCCGCTGATAGCGCGCGATCAGCTTCGGATCGAACGTCCCCTCCCGATCGCGCGGAATCCTGCAGATCGATCTTCGAGCGTCTCGGTCAGCACCGTCTTCTTCGAATAGCCATTGCGATGGTTCGGCTTTCCCGACGCCGCCTCGCCGTCGAGATGATCGTCGATCTCGGCGTTCAAAACCCGCTCGGCCAGCGCCTTCTTCAGCTCGTCGAACAGCCCGTCCTTGTTGAAAACCTCCTCCGGGTCGCGCCCCGCCAGAAGCTGATCCAGGGTGTCCTTCTTGATCGCCATAGCGCCCTCCAGCGGCGTCATTATGGCCCGACACACAAGATCCTCGACAGTCCCGGAGTTTGGCCTGCCCATGGCATATCGCCGGCTTTGCCCTGCAAAAAATAACCGTAGGACGCTGGACACTCGCTCCTCACGCATTGAGGCTCTCGACCGCACTTCTCACTGCGCCGATCAACGCTTCGGGGCGGAATGGCTTTTCAGAAAATCGAAGGCGCCCAGACGACTTGCGATTTCCCGAACTCTTTCGGTCGTCGCCGCGGTCATGATAATGACCGGCCAATCCAAGCCGCGTTCGACGATTTTTCTCAGAAGATCAATGCCGGTCAGGCCTCCCGGCATCTGCAAATCCGTGAGGACGCAACCTTTTCCGCTTGGCGGTCCGGCCTTCAAAAAATCGACCGCCGAGGCATATGTCTCAACGACGAAGCCGTCGACTGTCAGCAACATATCGAGGGCGCTGCGCATGAATTCATCGTCGTCGACAACATAGACGAGATGTTCCATTCTCCATCGTCTCCCTCCACGCCGATCAAGCCGAACGCCAGAACAAGCCGCCACCCGATGTTCAAGGTCGGAGCTGACGCGCGCCTCAGATGGCCTTGGCCATGCGGATGAACGCGCTCACCTTGTCGCTCAATAGCGCGGCCTGTTGCGACAGGCTTTCTGCCGCGCCAAGAACCTCTGAGGCCGCGTCGCCGGTCTGCTCGGCGGCGCGGCTGACCGCCACGATGTGAATGCTGACTTCCTGCGTTCCTGTCGCCGCCTCTTGAACGCTGCGCGCGATTTCCTGTGTCGCGCCGCCTTGCTCCTGCACGCCCGCCGCAATGATCGACGACGTTTGGCTTATCTCTTCAATCGTTTTGCCGATTGCCAGAATCGCCGAGCCGGCTTCCTTGGTCGCAGACTGGATCTGGTTGACCTGAAGGCCGATTTCTTCGGTCGCCTTGGCCGTCTGGCTGGCGAGATTCTTGACTTCGCCAGCGACGACGGCGAAGCCTTTTCCGGCGTCGCCCGCCCGCGCGGCTTCAATCGTCGCATTCAGAGCAAGCAGATTGGTCTGCCCGGCAATGGAGTGGATGAGCTGAACGATGGCGCTGATCTTTTCGGCGCTTTCGACCAGAGCTTTCACAATTTCGTTCGTCCGCCGGGCCTCCAGCACTGCGGTATTTGCGGTGTGCGACGACAGGGCGACCTGATGGGATATTTCAATCACGGAACGGGATAATTCTTCCGCCGCGGCGGCGACAGTCTGCACGTTTGTGCTGGCCTGTTCGGAAGCGGAGGCGACCGTCGCCGTCTGCCCGCGTGTTTTACTGGCGACCGACGACATATCTTCAGCCGTCGATCGCAATTGGGTCGCGGCGACAGCGACCGAGCCAAGCAGGTTCTGCGCGTCTATATCAAACTCCTTCATCAAGGCGTCCAGCTTGAGCCCGCGCTGAGCCCGATCGGCGAGCAACGCCTCCTGGTAAGTGGAAATCGCGACATCCATGTCCAGCATGACCGCGCTGTTGACGGCGCGAATGACCGACTTCAATTTTCCCGGCGACCAGCGATAGGTTTCTGTAGCCAGATCGGTCAGGCGGCTAAGAACGTAATTATAGCCGCCGATATACCACCGCGGCTCGAGGCCTATTTTGTTGTGAATGAGGCCGATCGCGTTGACGCCTTTGAAGTAGGCGCCGTCGAAGCGTCCGGAGAAAAGTCGCTCCCAGTGCGTTTCCTGGGCCCGTTTCAGCCGCGGCGTTTCTTCGCCGACCATTATTGCCAGGGCGGGGGCCGCCGCGACGTGACTGTAAAATCCGTCGAGAATATTCGGTAATTGCGGCTGCACGATCTTCCAGAATTCGTGCATATTATGGCGCATGTCGGGGGTGATGCCCATGAAGCTCAGACGTGAATTATTATCGGCATCCTGGTTATCTGACATGAAGAGCCTACTGTGTGCTTCCAAGGTTGTCCGAAAGAGCGATCACGCGAATAAGCGGCATTGCCGGCGAACCCGATGGGGCTCAATTTGCTTTCTTGATCGCATTCACAATCTCTTCCACATCCGTATTGGAATCGGACATTGTAGCGCATGCGGACTCGATCAGGCTGCTTGCCTTGAGTAGATCGCTTAAAACACTCATATGTACTGAGGACGTAATATTAAGTCCAGCTTCCGCACGAGCATAGTATAGCTCGATGAGAGCTCGTTCCAAATGGGCGGCGGCATCCAATTTTTTCGACCTACTCAATCCATCCTCCTGAAATGTGTTTGCTTTGCGCGGAAAAGCCGCCTTGGCGCCGGTATATCAATGCGGCGCAGGCGCGAGGACGGCATTGATCTTGCTGTCCGGCTTCACCACCTTCCCTTGAAGGCCCTCGACGTCGCCAGGCGGCCATAAGCTGCTATATCGCCAAGAAGTTTAGGCGATCAGCGCGAACGTCGCTTGTCTGAGGCGGCGCAATTTATTGGGTGGACAGGCAGGATCGCCCGCTAAAGGCAATCCTCACTCCTCCAGCTCGGCCTTCGCCGCCTCGACGTCGAGCCGCTCCATGGCGTCGGTGGGCTGGCAGGCGGCCGCCTGCCGGTAGAGTCTGGTCGCGGCGTCGAGCTTGCTCTTGCCGAACAGCATGACAAGCCCATTGGCGTATTCAATGCGGGCGATGGCGCTGTCGGGATTGAGCTTCAATGCCTTCTCGAAATGCGCGACGGCTTCGTCCCTGTTCGCGCCATAGGTCAGGCCGCCAACGACCGAGCCGACCTTGCTGATGACCTCGGCGTGATAGACTCCGAGGCCGATATGCGCGTCGGCATGCTCAGGCTCGAGCGCGACCGCCTTTTTGAGAGCGCCCATCACCCGGCCGCCGATGCCCTGCGAAAGCGCCGTCATCACGGATATGCCTTGGCTGTAGCGCCCCAGCGCCTGGGCCGCAAAATAATGGGCGTTGGCGTAGTCGGGCGCCGCCTTCGCCAGCGCTTCGCAGCGCGCCGCGCTGTCCTGGAAGATCGAAAGCTGGCGCTTCGCGTCGGGTTCGAGATAGGTCGCGTAGATATTTGCCGCCTTCGACGCGACGGCCGCGCCAAGGAGCCCGAGTGAATCGCCCAGCGCCAGGGCCTGCGCGAAATCGCCGCGATGGTAGGCGCGCCAGGCGTCTTGCAGCACGGCGGCGGCGTCGCCGGCTCCAGGTTTCAGGGCAGGGTGGCGGGCGACGAGCGCCGCGATCCGCGCCTCGTCGGGAAACGGCTCGCGGTCGCCGCAGTGCAGGCGCGCCCAGCTCTTCTTCAGTTTTCCGCCCGCGTAATCATAGGCGGCCTCCGCGTGGGGAAAAGCTTTCCAATTCGTCCGGCCCATGGCGGCCTCCCGGTTTAGACAGCGTTTGGCAGATAGCGTTTGGCGAGCATGTCGAACAATTCGCGCTCTTTTGGCGCGAGATAGGGCGCGGCCAGCGAGATCACGTAGAATGCGCCCTGCGCCAGGGTGCGGCCGTCGATCGGCGCGCGCGGATCGCGCGCATAGGAAAAGGAGAGCCAGTAGCTCGCGACCATGGTCATGGTCGTCGCCAGGGTTTCGATTTCCGAGGGCGTCGCGACCATTTCGCCCGACGCGACGAGGCCGTCCATGATGGCGGTGGCGGTGCGCACCTTGTGGTCGAGGATGCGGCGGAACTGGACCTCCAGAAAGCGGTGGCGCGAGAGGAGTTCATTAAGGTCGCGGTAGAGAAAGCGGAATTTCGCGATCGACTTCGAACAAAAGATGAAGGAACAGCCAGATGTCCTCGGCATGCGGCGAGCGGCGCCGGGGCGGGGCCAGCGTCGCCTCGATCTCCTGCTTGAACTGGGCGAACAAAGCCTCGACGATCTTTTCCTTCGAGCGGAAGTGGTAATAGAGGTTGCCGGGAGAAATGTTCATCGTCTCGGCGATGGTCGCCGTCGCGACGCCGGGCACGCCATATTCATTGAACAAAGCCAATGCGGCTTCGAGAATGCGCTCCCGCGTGCGCCTTTTCGGTTTGGCGTCCACTCCGTCGCTCCCTGGATCGCCGCTCTTGCGCCGGCCCCCCGTGCAAGAAACCAGAATGGAAGCCCGGAGTTCCTTGCGTCAGCGCATTTTCCAGGCCGGAGCGGGAAAATATTCAGGCCGGCGCCGTCGCCTTCAGAAGCTCCTCCAGATCGCGCAGGGCCCGCTCGAGCTGATTGGCCGTGCGGGCCAGGGAGCGCGGACGCGTGCGCCGGCGCGCCGGACGAAGATGCGCCAGTGTCTTGTTTTCATCTTCGATCGCCGCCCTGTCCAGCGTGACGCCGTGCCGCGCGAGGATGGGCGCGAGTTCGTCGGCGCGCTGGCGCAATTGCGCGCGGGTGTGGCGATAGGCGTGCTCGGACAGGCGCTTGCGGCCGGAATAGCTGAAGACATTGGTGAAAAACATGTCGGCGTCGCCGCGGCTCGGCTCGAACAGCACAACGTCGGCGTCGGGATATTCCGTGCGGTAGCGGTCCATGCCGACCCGCATGCGCGAATGGACGATGGCGCGAAACGTCTGCGACAGCACAGCCGGCAAGCCGCCTTCGATCAGTGACGCCGGTTCGTTGCGACGCCGCCGCGAGGCGATCCTTGCGTCGAAGGGAACGAGCGGGTTGATGCAGAACAGCAGCTTGACGCCCGCCTTCAGGGCCACAGAGGCGTGCACGGTCTTCATCAGGGCGCCGTCCACATAGTGCCGGCCCTTGATCTCGACCGGGGGGAACAGGCCGGGCAGGGCGGAACTCGCCTGCACCGCGCGGGAGATGGGCACGTCGTCCCAGCCGGGGCCGCCGAAGGCGACCGCCTCGCTGGCGTCAAGATCCGTCGCGACGATAAAGAGCTTTCTCTCCAGTTCACGAAAATCATCCGAGCGGCCCGGCGCGGAAAACAGCGCGCGCAGATAGTCGCCGACGCCGGAATTGTCGAACACTCCGGTCGGCAGGGCCCGCGCGATTTGCTGGAAGGATTCGACGAGGCCGCGCGAAAAAGGCGCCGAAAAAAGCGAATCGAAATAGCGAGCCGTCGCGTTCCGCAGCAGCGCCGGCGCCGCGGCGAGACGGCGCAGAAATTCGCCCAGCGCCGGGCGCAGCAACAGGTCCGGCTCGAATGGATCGTCCGCCGTCTCGCTGTCGATGAACATGCGGACCATGTCGCCGGGCGTCATGCCGTTGGCCAGTCCCGCGGCGAAAAAGGCGCCGGAGCTCACGCCGACATAGACGTCCAAGGCGGCGAGATCGACGCCGACCAGCGCCTCGTCGAGCGCGGCCAGCGCGCCGATCTCGTAAATGCCGCCGAGCGGGCCGCCGCCCGCCAGGGCGAGACCGGTTTTATGCGGCTTCATGACACGGCCTCCCGCTTCGCTCGAATGCCGCCGCGCTTCGCCTTTGGGGCGGGCGCGGCGGGTTCACGAAAAAGCGATCAGGATTTGGGCGTCGATTTCGGCGCCACATGCGGCTTGGTCTCGACCGGGTGCCCCATCGCCGCCGACAATTTCTTCGTTGCGGCGGTGAGTTCATGCACACGCTCGCTCAAGGCGTCGATATCGCGCTTGCTTGGCACGCTGAGGCTGTGCAGCGCGCGCGCGACGCGGTCCTCGAACACCTGTTCGAGCTTGTCCCAGCCTTCGGTCGCCTTGGATTTCACTTCGGTGAACTTGTCGTCGGCGACTTTCCTGGCGCGGTCCTGAACCTCCTCGCCTTCCTTGACGAGGGCGTCGAACATCTTGCCGCCCTCTTCCTGCGCCTTGGCGAAAGCGCCGAGGCCGGCCAGCCAGATCTGATTGGCGGATTCACGGATGGTCGCAACGAGCTGGGTGTCGTTGGCGGCCGCGAGAGCTTTCAATTTCTTGACCATCGTCGTCTCCCATCACGTAGCGTCTTCCCAAGCGAAATGGATACGGGCTCGCGTGAAAAAACGCGTCGGAACAATTGCCTAGCGCCATATTCTCGGTTGTCCGACCGGAAAGGGCGCGAGCGATGAAGCTTTACGCATTCCATCTACCAGATAATATTTGCGCCTATTTATTAGAGCCCGCCACCTAGAATTATAGGCGGCGCAGTCTAATCGCGCGGCGTAAGGTGGACACTTGGGTTGGAGGGTGAAAAGCCATGGCTGCGACCTATTTCGTCACCGGCGCCAGCGGTTTCATCGGCAAGCGCCTGGTGCGGGCCTTGCTCGCGCGCCCGGACTCGCGCGTCTTCTATCTCATGCGCGACACGGCCCCGCAGCGGATTGAGGCGCTCGACGCCTTCTGGGGCGAAGGAGCGTCGCGCGCAAAACCGCTCAAGGGCGACCTGCTGCTGCCCAATCTTGGCCTCGCCGCTGGCGAAATCAGGAAACTGCGTGGCCGCGTCGATCATTTTTTCAATCTCGCGGCGATCTACGATCTCGCCGCCGACCCGGAGCTCGAGAGGAAGACCAATGTCGAAGGCGCGCGCAACGCCGTCGGCCTCGCCAAAGCGCTGGCCGTGAAGCGCTTCCATCATATGAGTTCGATCGCCGCCGCCGGGCTGTATGACGGCGTGTTTCGCGAGGACATGTTCGCCGAGGCGGACCATCTCGACCATCCTTATTTCGCCAGCAAGCACGAGGCCGAAAAGATCGTGCGCGGCGAATGCGCGACGAACGAAGGCGTGATGTTTTGGCGCATCTACCGCCCCGGCCTCGTCGTTGGGGATTCCCGCACCGGCGAAATCGACAAGATCGATGGCCCCTATTATTTCTTCAAGCTGATCCAGAAGATGCGGAAAATGCTGCCGCCCTGGGCGCCGACCATAGGCTTCGAGGGCGGGCGGCTCAATCTGGTGCCGGTCGATTTCGTCGTCGCGGCGCTGGTCCATCTCGCGCATCTCGAGGGGATCGACGGCCGGTGCTTCCATCTGACCGATCCGCGCCCGCATCGCGTCGGCGACATAATGAACATCTTTGCGCGCGCCGCGCATGCGCCCTCGATGACCCTGCGGCTCAACGTCGCCATGTTCAACCTGCTGCCGAAAGGCGTTTTGCGCGGCCTTGGCGCCTTGACGCCCGTCCGGCGGATTCGCAAGGCCGTCATGAAGGATCTCGGCCTTCCCGATGAAATCCTGCGCTTCGTCGCCTATCCCACCCGCTTCGACCAGCGCGAGGCCGAGCGCCTGCTCAAACCGGCGGGAATCGAGGTCCCCGATCTCGAAGACTACGCCTGGCGGCTGTGGGACTACTGGGAGCGCCATCTCGATCCCGATCTTTTCATCGACCGCTCCCTGCGTGGAAAAGTCGCCGGCAAGGTCGTGATGGTCACCGGCGGCTCGGCCGGCATCGGCAAGGCCACGGCGCTGAAAATTGCGGAGGCGGGCGCGCGCACGATCATCGTCGCGCGCGACAGGATGAAGCTCGACGCCGTCTGCGAGGAGGCGGCGCAGCTGGGATTTTCCATCACGCCTTATGAAGCGGACATAGCCGAGCCCGGCCAATGCGACGCCTTGATCGCGAAAATCGTCGCCGACCACGGCGGCGTAGATATTCTGGTCAACAACGCCGGCCGCTCGATCCGCCGGGCGATCGAAAGCTCCTACGACCGCTTCCACGATTACGAGCGGGTGATGCAGCTCAATTATTTCGGCTCCCTGCGGCTGACGCTCGGCTTCCTGCCGGGCATGGCGCAGCGCCGCAGCGGCCATGTCATCAACATCTCGTCGATCGGCGTGCTGACCAATGCGCCGCGCTTTTCGGCCTATGTCGCGTCGAAGGCGGCGCTGGAGGCGTGGACGCGCTGCGCGGCTTCGGAATTTCTCGACCGCGGCGTGCAGTTCACCACCATCAACATGCCGCTGGTGCGCACGGAGATGGTCGCGCCGACAAAGCTCTATGAAAAAGTGCCGATGCTTTCGCCCGAGGAGGCGGCGGATCTGGTCGTCGAGGCGATCATCCACCAGCCGATCCGCATCGCCACCCGGCTTGGCGTGTTCGGCGAAATTGTCCATGCGGTCGCGCCACGCATCGGCCAGATCGTCATGAACACCTCGTTTCGCATGTTCTCCGAATCTGCCGCCGCGCGGGGCGCCCAACCGGCAGCCGAAGTCCCGACCGCCGACCAGATCGCTTTCACGCAATTATTGAAAGGGGTGCATTTTTAACGGGTCGGCTTCATCGCGAGGGCTTCGCGCTTCGGCCCGGTTTCGAAATAGCCGGCAAGATCTGACGCGGCTTGCGGCTTGCTGAACAGGTAGCCCTGGGCGTCGTCGCACCCGGCCTCCGCCAGCCAGGCCAATTGTCGCTCGGTCTCGATTCCCTCCGCCGTCGTCTTGATGCCGAGATCGCCCGCGAGGCCGAGTACGGCGCGAATGATCGAGCGCGCATCCTGCTTCGTATGAATGTCCCGGACGAAGGAGCGGTCGATCTTGATGCGGTCGATCGGAAACGCCCGCAAGTAGGAAAGCGCCGAATAGCCCGTGCCGAAATCGTCGATCGCGATCGCGACGCCCAGATGCTTGAGGTTGTCCAGCGCGCAGCGGGTCGCCGGATTGTCGGAGAGAAGGACGCCCTCGGTGATCTCGAGTTCGAGGCGTCGGGGCGACAGTTTCGATTGGTTGAGCGTGCGCAGGACGCTCAACGCGAAGCCGGGCGATTGCAGTTGCAGCGGCGACAGGTTGACGGCGATTCTCATCTCTTTCGGCCAACGCGCCGCTTGGGCGCAGGCCTTGCGCAGGACCAGGGCGCCAAGCTCGATGATGAGGCCGGCCTTCTCCGCCAGCGGGATGAACTCCAGCGGGGGAACCAGGCCGCGGCGCGGATGATTCCACCGGACCAACGCCTCGAATCCGACGGTCCTGCCGGATTCGAGATCGACGAACGGCTGATAGTGGACTTCGAACTGATCGCGGTCGAGGGCTTCGCGCAGATCGCGCTCCGTCTCGCGGCGCTTGAGCTCCCGCTCGAAAACGGCGGGATCGAACAGGCGATATTGCCTGCGGCCCGCTCCCTTGGCGTCATAAAGGGCGACGTCGGAGCATTTCAGCAGGGCCGTCAGGTCGGGGCCATCCGTCGGCGCCCTGGCGATGCCGATGCTGCCGCCGATCTGGATCGGCTCTCCGGCGATTTCGAACGGTTTGGCCAGCGCGTCCAGCAACCTTTCGGCCAGGCGCTGGATTTCGGCCAGCGTCCGCACGTGAGGCTGCATGACGGCGAATTCGTCGCCGCCGATGCGCGCGACCATTTCGTCCGGCGCCAATTCCGCCGAAAGCCTCCTGGCGGCCTGCGCCAGCAATTCGTCTCCGGCCGGATGTCCGAGCGTGTCGTTGATGCGCTTGAAATCGTCGAGATCGATGCTGAACAGCGCCGTCTCGCATCCCGCCTGCGCCGGGGCGCCGATCTCTTCCGCCACCCGCTGCTGGAAGGCGACGCGATTGGGCAACCCGGTCACGGAGTCATAATAGGCGATCCGATGAAGGCGTCGTCTCGTTTCGTCCTGTTCGAGGGCGATCGAACACAGGTTCGTGCATGTCTCGACGATATTGCGCTCGCGGTCGCTCGGGCCGCGCGGTTCGCCGAAGTAAAAGGCGAAAGTGCCGAGCACCCTGTCATCGGCGCCGTTGATCGGACTGGACCAGCAGGCTCGCAGCCCCAGAGGCAAGGCCAGCGCCCGGAAATCGGCCCAAAGGGGATCCGTCGCTATGTCCGTGACCTCGACCGGTTCGCCGAGCCAGGCGGCCGTTCCGCAAGAGCCGACCACGGGCCCGATCGGCAGGCCGTCGATGGCGTCGCAATAATGGCGCGGCAGGCTCGGCCCGGCCAGGGTCTGCAGGCGCTTCTCCTCGTCGACCGACAGGATGGAGCAGACGACGCCCGGCGCCATCTCCTCGACGCGCCGGCAAAGCTTCGCGAGCAGGGGCTCCAGCGGACGCCCGCGCGCTATGGCTTCGAGAACGTCATGTTGCAATGACGTCAACAACCGATCTTCGCGGTCCAAAAAATTTTCGGCCCCAGAAATGGTCACGGCTATGCTCTCCACACGCGTGCGGTTTGCGCGAGAATTCAGCCGTCCGGCCAGCTTCGCCCGGCCGACGGATTTTGGCGGCCACGCGTCATCAAGCGCCTGACCGTGTTGCTATTTTCGGAAATCGGGACGCGAATGCAATCTATGGTTGTTCTGTTGACAAAGAATTAAGCGGAGGCCCGCGCTTGCATTGTTGGGGCGTGGATTGTCCTAGCGCAAGGCATGGCGCGCGATCCTGTGCCATGCATTCAAATCGCCAGAACTCCCGGAAGCGCGATTTCCGCGACAGAGAGGAGACAGGCGGGAGGACCGGGCCATGGAGAAAATCTGGCTCGCCAGTTACCCAGCCGGCATACAAGCCGAAGTCGCGGTTGAAGCATATCCGTCGATCGGCGCGGTCTTTTCGCTGAGTGTGCAAAAATTCGCTGCGCGCGACGCCTTCGTCAGCATGGGCGCGGCGCTCACTTATGCCGGAATTGACCGCCTGTCCCGCGATTTCGCCGCCTTCCTGCAATCCGGGCTGAATTTGCCGCGCGGCGCCCGCATCGCGCTGATGATGCCGAATGTCCTGCAATATCCGATCGCCCTGTTCGGGGCTCTGCGCGCGGGCTATGTCATCGTCAATTGTAATCCGCTGTATACTTTCCGCGAACTCGAATTCCAACTCGTCGATTCCGGCGCGCAGGCCATCGTCGTCGTCGAGAATTTCGCCCACGTGCTGGAAAAGTGCCTCGGCCGGACCAAGGTCGAACATGTCGTCATCACCGGGATCGGCGACATGCTCGGCGGCGCGAAGGGACCGCTGGTCAATTTCGCTGTGAAATTCGTCAAGCGCATGGTTCCCGCCTGGAAGATCGCCGGCGCCATCCCATTTCGCCGCGCCCTGCGCGAAGGCGCGCGGCTGAAGTTCGCCGAAGCCGACATCGGCCGGGACGACCTCGCATTCCTGCAATATACAGGAGGAACGACCGGAACGCCCAAGGGCGCCATGCTGACGCACGGCAACATCGTCGCCAACATGCAGCAAAGTCACGCCTGGGTTCGGCCCTTCCTCGAAGAGGGAGACGAAACCATCATTACCGCGCTGCCGCTCTATCACATCTTCGCTTTGACAATAAATTGCTTGGTCTTCTTCAAGATTGGCGCGACAAATATCCTGATCGCCAACCCGCGCGATATCCCTGGCTTCGTCAAGGAGCTGAAGCGGCGACCGTTTACAGTCATCACTGGCGTCAACACATTGTTCAACGCTTTGCTTGGCAACCCCGACTTTTCAGCTCTCGATTTCCGGCCGCTGAAGATTTGTATCGCCGGCGGCATGGCGGTCCAGCGCGCGGTGGCCGAACGCTGGAAGCAGGTCACCGGAAAACCTCTGATCGAGGGCTACGGCCTGACCGAGACGTCGCCGGGCGTCGCGATGAATCCATTGACCCTTGCCGAATATAACGGTTCGGTCGGCTTGCCGTGCTCCAATACGGAGATCGCCATCCGCGACGACGACGGCCGCGATCTCCCGACGGGGGAGGCCGGCGAACTCTGCGTGCGCGGGCCGCAGGTGATGAAGGGCTACTGGGGCCGTCCCGACGAGACCGCCAATGTCATGACGGAGGACGGCTTCTTGCGCACAGGCGATATCGCGACCATCGACGAAAAGGGCTTTATCCGCATCGTCGACCGGAAAAAGGACTTGATCATCGTTTCGGGCTTCAATGTCTATCCCAATGAGATCGAGGATGTCGTGGCGATGCACGCCGGCGTGCTGGAGGCGGGCGCGGTCGGGGTGCCGCATGCAACGTCCGGCGAGGCGGTGATGATCGTCGTGGTGCGCCGCGATCCCGAACTGTCGGCCGAGGATTTGCGCGCTTTCCTGCAGGAGCGGCTGACCGGCTACAAGATGCCCCGGCATATCGTCTTCAGCAAAGAATTGCCGAAAACCAATGTCGGCAAGGTGTTGCGGCGCGCCCTGCGCGACTTCGCCAGCCAGATCCCGAAAGCGCCGTAGGGAAAGCCGGCGATCCCTTTTCGCGCAAGGCTTTATCGCGCCGTTGGCCGCTTCCTGGACGTCGCGGCGCGCGCCGGCGCGGGCGTGGCCGTCCTGCGCGCGGGCGCTTTTTTCGCAGACGCGCTGGTTTTTCGCTTCGGCGTCGGCTTTTCCGCTTCGGCCGGGGCTGCGGCCGATTCCTCCTCGCCCCAAGGGGCCATCAGAGCATAGTACAGCAATTGTTCGAATTCCGGGGCGAAGCGCGCAATGATCGCCTCGGGGTCGGGGACCAGCGCCGCGTCGGTGACAAGGCCGAACTGCACATTGCCGCCAAAGGACAGGATCGACACGCCCATGCCGAGATCGCCGGACTGAGGCACCCAGAACATCACCTGTTCGAGCGGCGAGCCGGCGAGATAGAGCTTGTGCCGCGGCCCCGGCACATTGGTCATCACCGCCGTCGCGCGGCTCAGCAACAGGTCGAACAGCTGGTCCTGCACAAGTTTCGGCGCATAGCCCAGCGCCGCGAAAAGCCCCAGCGTGACCGGCGCCTCGTAGGATTGCTTCAGCGCGATCATGCGCCGGCGCACCTCGTAAAGCCGTTCGATCGGGTCTTCGATGCCGACCGGCAGTTCGACCGCGACAATGCCGAAATGATTGCCGAGCGACCTGTCCGCCGCGTTCGGCCGCAGGTTGAGCGGAACCAGCGCCCGCACCTCAACCCCCGCCGTGACGTCGCCCTTGGATTCGAGGTATCCGCGCAAAGCGCCGGCGACCGAGGCCAGCAGCATGTCGTTGACCGAGCATTGCAGCACGCGGCCGACGGCCTTCACTTCGGGCAGGGGCAGGGGATCGGTCCACGCGACGCGCTTGTCGCCGGAGGGAGCGCCCTTGAACCGCGTCGGGCTGTCCTTGGGCATCAGCAGCAGCCAGGCGAGTTCAGAGGCGACGCCTGCGCCGCCGCGAAGCAGGTCCGCCGCCTTGCCGGGGCTCGAGAGGTATTTCAACGCCAGCCGCCCGAGGCCTGCCGACATCTGCACGCCCTGGTCGAGCGCCTGCGTCAGCGGCGCGAACAGGCCATGCCCCTGCGCGTCCTGGTCCGCCGGATAATTCGTGCGCCAGCGGCGCAGCGGAGCGTCGGGCTCCTCGTCGGTCATCGACAGAAACACCGACACCAGCGCCATGCCGTCGGCGACGGCATGGTGGAACCGCGCGACCAGAGCCGCCCCGCGCTGGTAATCCTCGACGATATGGAATTGCCAGAGCGGATGCGACGGATCGAGCGGCAGCGCGCACAATTCCGCGACGAAGGCCTGCAATTCGGCCTTGCCGCCCGGACGCGGAAGCCGCACGCGCCTGATGTGGCGCGCAATCTCGAAATGCGGGTCGTCGACCCACCACGCTCCGGCGGCGCGCTCCTCGACGCGCTGGCGAAAGCGCGGATAGGACAAAAGGCGCGACGCAATGGTCTTTTCGAGCCGTTCGAGGTCGATCGGCGGCGCGAGCATCATCACGCCGACAATGACCATGCGGTTGACCGGACGGTCCATCCGCAACCAGGTCGTGTCGACCGGCGACATCCGCTCGCTGCCCATCCCGTCCTCCTCGCTCCATGAGCGACAAAAAAGCTATGCCATATTTTCGTGTCGCGAAAGGATCAGGATCAAACCGGCGCAGTTTAGGCGGAAAGCCCTAATCGACGGTGGTATGAGTTAAACATGTCGGGGAAAGAAGACGTCCTTCGTCGCCTGATGACGAGTTCTCGAAGCCGCGGCCCGCTTGCGGGCGAATGCGCGCCAGTCCGCCGGCGTGGCGGAATCGCGCAAGGCGTTGCGGACGTGGCAGTCGGCGCGTCTCGCCCGAACGCATGGCGATTTTCTCGACAGTCCCGTATACTCCGACGCGGCGAAATTCTTCCTGAGCGAAATCTACGGCCCCGCCGAACTCGCCAATCGCGACGCCGTCCTGCAGCGCGTCGCGCCGATCATGGCGAAAACCCTGCCGGTCTCGGGCCTCGACGCCATCGCCGACGCGATCGAGCTTGACGCTCTTTCGGAGAGCCTCGACGCCGACATGATCGCCGCGCTCGGGGCGGAGATCGCGAACATCGACGCGCCTGCCTATGGCCGCGCCTACCGCGCCATCGGCCGGCGCGCGGACCGGGCGCGACAGATCGACCTGATCGGGCTCCTCGGCGGCTCGCTCGAAAAACTCACGCGGCAGCGCTTTATCGGCGCGGCGCTGGCCGCCATGCGCAACCCCGCGCGCCTCGCCGGCTTCGGCGATTTGCAGGGTTTTCTCGAACGCGGCTACGAGGCCTTCCGCAAGATGAAGACCGTCACGCCTTTCCTCGACGCCGTCGTCGCGCGTGAAAGGGCCGTTTCCGGCGCCCTGTTCTCCGGCGACGATTCGTGCCTTGAAGGCGCGCCTGTCACGGGAGAGACGGGGCATGGATGAGTTCGATTTCATCGTCGTCGGCGGCGGCTCGGCGGGCAGCGTGGTCGCCTCTCGCCTGTCAGAGCGGGAGGACTCGACCGTCGCCTTGCTCGAGGCGGGCGGCTCTGGCGATTCCTGGGTGGTGAAGACGCCCTTCGCCGGCGCGCTGATGGTGCCGACCTCGCTCAACAACTGGGCGTTCGAATCCACGCCGCAGCCGGGCCTCGGCGGGCGGCGCGGCTATCAGCCGCGCGGCAAAGCGCTCGGCGGCTCCTCCGCCATCAACGCCATGGTCTATATCCGCGGCCGCGCCAGCGATTACGACCGTTGGGCGGAGCAGGGGGCGCGAGGCTGGTCCTGGGCCGATGTGCTGCCTTATTTCATCAGGGCCGAGGGCAATGCCGACTTCGCCGGCCCGCTGCACGGGACCGAGGGCCCGCTCGCCGTGGCGCGCTCGCGCACCGACAATCCGTTTCAGCAAATCTTCATCGAGGCGGCGCGCCAGGCCGGCCTGCCCTTGCGCGACGATTTCAACGGCGAGGCGCAGGAAGGCTGCGGAATCTATCAAGTGACGCAGAAGAAAGGCGAAAGGTGCAGCGCCGCGCGCGCCTACCTGCATCCGCACATCGGCCGGCGGAAAAACCTGCGCGTCGAATGCGGCGCGCGGGCGCGGCGCATCCTGTTCGAGGGGCGCCGCGCGGTCGGCGTCGAATATGAGCAAAGCGGAGTCGTGCGGCGCCTGCGCGCGCGGCGCGAGGTGATCGTCAGCGCCGGAGCGCTGCAATCGCCGCAGATCCTGATGCTTTCGGGCGTCGGACCGGCGCAGGAGGCGCGCCGCCTCGGCATCGACATCGTCCACGACCTGCCCGGCGTCGGCCGGAACTTGCAGGACCATCCCGATTTCGTCTTCGGCTACACGGCTCACAGCCGCGACCTCGTCGGCATCTCCCTTGGCGGCGGCGCGCGCCTGGTCGCCGAGATCCTGCGCTATCGCCGGGAAAGGCGCGGCATGATCGCCAGCAATTTTGCGGAAGCCGGCGGGTTTCTCAAGACCCGTGCGGAGTTGGCGGAGCCCGACATCCAGCTGCATTTCGTCGTCGCCCTGGTCGAGAACCATGCGCGGAAACTGCGGCTCGGACATGGCTATTCCTGCCATTTCTGCCTGTTGCGGCCGCGCAGTCGCGGGACCTTGCGCCTGCGCGACGCCGACCCGTCCTCCGCGCCGCTGATCGACCCCAATTTTCTCGGCGACGAACGCGATGTCGAGGACATGGTCGCGGGCTTCAGGCTCACCCGCCGCCTGCTCGACGCGCCGGCCTTCGCGAAAATCCCGCGGCGCGATCTCTATACCGCCGACGTGAACAGCGACGACGATATTCGCGCTGTCCTGCGCCAGCGGGTGGACACCGTCTATCACCCGGTCGGAACCTGTCGCATGGGCGAGGATTCATCGGCCGTCGTGGACAGTTTCTTGCGTGTGCGCGGCGTCGATGGGCTGCGCGTGGCCGACGCCTCGATCATGCCGAGCCTGATCGGCGGCAACACCAATGCGCCGGCGATCATGATCGGCGAAAAGGCCGCCGACATGATCCGCGGCGAAGCGCGCGCCTCCGCCTTTTAGCCCCGCGCAGTCAGCCAGCGCTCGATCCGCTCATAGACGTCGGCGCGGTCGAGCAGGTCGAAGTGGTTCATCGCGCAGCCGATCCATTGTCGGTCTGGCGGAAAAGCCAGGTCGCGGGCCGGATCCTTGTGCCGTCCGAGCGCGCTCGCCACGGTGACCAGCCCGTCGCCGATCAGCCGATCGCCAAGGCCGCCGGCTGTCGCCGCGGTGGTCGCGGCGATCGCGTAGCAGGCGACGTTCGCGGGCAGGGGAATTGCGGGCCCGGCGTCGCCTCTGCTCGCGAAACGGTCGCGTCCCCGCCAGTCCTCGTCGACGATCCCGCCGTAACGCAGGTCGGTGATGCCGGCGCTCCGGATTCCGCCGAGCATGGCCAAGGCCCCGGAGTAGGGGATGTTTCTGGCGACGAGATCGATCCAGTGGCCGATGCGCTCGAGCGGGGCGCCGTGATGCGGCGCGCCGAGACAGATCAATTGTTCAAGCCGTTGCCGCCACCCATGACCGGCGCCCTCGCCATAATGGCAGGCGCTGCGCGCGACGAGGCCGCCCATGCTGTGACCGATGATCGCCAGATCCTCGATCTCCACGGGCCAGTTCGTGACCAGAGTCTCCAGCGTTTCGGCGGCGGCGCGGCCGTTTTCGGAAATATGCAGACCGGAATTGTAGAAGAGATAGACCGGAGTGAATCCGAGCTTTTGCGCCAGCTTTTCGCCATGGTCATGCCCGTTGCGGCGCCAGTGCAGGTCGCTCACGCAAAGTCCGTGGATGAGCACGACGATTCGGCCTGTCGGCTCGAGCGCAGCAAGCGCCGGCGTGTTCAGAGCGAGCGTCTGGCCGTCCCGGCGCAGGCGCATCGGCAGGGCCAGCGGATTTTGCGTTTCCGCGAGATGATCGCCGACCACGCCGTTCAGCGCCGCAAGCAGCCGGTCACGCGCGGGCGATGCCGGAATAGCGCCGAAAAGCGGGCCGAGTTGCGCCAGCGCGGCGTCGACCGCCGCGCCGCTCAGCCGCATGACGCCCTTGATGCAGCGATAGACGAAACCGGTCACGCCCCAGGCGCTTTCGTCGGCTGCCACGCCGAACGGCCGCATGCGCAAGACGGCGAGGTGCGTCTGTTCGGTCAGGCTGGTCACGCCCACGGCGGCGTCGATGACGAGCCTGCTCAATCCTCGAAGGTCCGATGCGGACAGGCCGGCGTTTTTTTCGGCCATCAAAGCCGCTCCCGATCCAGGCGCCTCATCTGATTTCGACCTTGGCGGCGCCGAGCGATCTGGCGATGCGCGCCGCGATCGGGTTGTATTCCGCCTTGAGCCTCTGCGGATAGGTCAGGGCCATGCCGACGATGATGTCGCGCCTGAACAGGTATTTTTCATAGAAAATATCGCTTCCGCGCAATCCCGAAAGCGCCAGCCAGTCGGCGCCGCTCGCGCGATAGGTCACGTTCGCATAATCGCCGGAGTTCGCCCGAGCGAAGCATGGCTTCGTAAGCCGCGGGCGAAGAATTGTCGGTATTGTTGGCGCCGAAGATCGTCAGGCTGGCGCCGTCCCGCGAACGAAAGCTCTGGCCGTCGCCATTTTCCGGC
Source organism: uncultured Alphaproteobacteria bacterium (assembly GCA_963849665.1). Taxonomy (GTDB): domain Bacteria; phylum Pseudomonadota; class Alphaproteobacteria; order Rhizobiales; family Beijerinckiaceae; genus Rhodoblastus. Next base: position 21,415 of record CAWKJW010000024.1, read on the forward strand.
GGCGGCAGCGGCTTGAAGAGGTCGGCGGGATATTCGGCGAAGGCGCCGAAACGCGGGTTGGCGTAGACAGTCCAGTTTTCCGCTCGGGAGGGCGTGAGCCCCGTCAGGGCCAGCAGGCAGGCGAATAGCGCGAGTTTGATCAGCCGCAAGGGATTGGCTCCTGTTCAACCGAGGAAACGCCGGCGCGTCCGCTCCAACATCGTTGATTTCGCCGCCTTGTCCAGAGCGGATCGGGGGAAGGACGGGCGGGCGGCCAAAACGGCGGCGGTTTGGCAATAGTCGGCAAAAGCGATTTGTTGCGCCGAAAGGCCTTGGCGTTTGCCGCGACCGATGATCTGTTCGGGCAGGACTTAAGGAAGCAAGGAGCCAGATCATGGACGACGACGCCGAAAAATTGCCCGAGCTGCCTTCGCCTCCCCTGTCGCAGCTTGGCAGCGCCAATGCGCCGATCATCTATTTCGAAGGGCGCCCACCTTCGGCTTTGACGGCGCCATCGGCAATATCACGCTGGAGGCGATCACCCATATTTCGACGGACGACCGCATCGTCACGGAGCGCCGGGTCGTCGCCCATCTCAGGATGAGCGCGAAAGGGCTGGCCAGCCTTAAAAAGGCGATCGAAGTGATTGAATTAATGGCTAGTCCTTCCGACACCTCGACCATGAACTGAGCACGGCCCCGGATGTTCTACGAACCCCACGCGCGCGACAGGACGCTGCTGCCGCAGGATCCGTTCAAGGCCCTGGTGGCGCCGCGTCCAATCGGCTGGATTTCGACGATCAGCCGCTCGGGCGAGGTCAATCTCGCGCCCTACAGCTTTTTCAACGCTTTTTCCGGCGCGCCGCCGCTGATCGGCTTTTCCAGCGAGGGACCGAAGGATTCGGCGACATTCGCGGAAGAAACCGGCGAATTCGTCTGGAACATGCCGACCTTTGCGCTGCGCGAGGCGATGAACGCCAGTTCCGCGGCTTTTCCTCGCGGCGTCAACGAATTCGTCGCCGCCGGGCTCGAAATGGCGCCCTGCAAATGCGTGAGGCCGCCGCGCGTGGCGGCGAGCCCGTGCAGCCTCGAATGCAGGGTGACCGAGACCCTGCGGTTGAAGGACGTAAACGGCGAGGCTGTCGGAAACATTTTGACCATAGGACAGGTCGTCGGCGTGCATCTCGACGACAATTTCGTCAGGGACGGCCGGTTCGACCTGGCGGCGGCCCAGACCATCACGCGCTGCGGCTATGCGGCGGATTACGCGCTGATCGATCACTTTTTCCAGATGCAGCGGCCGAAATAAAAAAACGTCAACGCAAAAACCATCGCACGCTTGCGGCCAAGGCGACGATGAAGGCGACGACCAGCGTCGCCGCGGCGGCGCGATGCAGCCAGGCCCGGCCCCATCGCGCATTCGGACCGAAGGCGGCCGGCGCGAGGTAGAGCAATAGCGAGATCAGGGCCAGGGCCCGCAGCAGGGTCTCGATTTCTGAGCTCGTGACTTGCGGCATCGGCTTTTTTAAGGCTCCATAATTGCGCCACGCCGCGATCATGGAGGTCCCTCGCATAAGCTCGGCGTCGCATTCGCTCCTTAGCCAGGGCTCAGGGGTCACGACCTTTCGAGTCTTGGCTGCGCGGCGTGATCGTTGCAGATTAGGCTGAAAACAGTCTTTTCGCCACGGCCTCGCCTGATTTTTCGTCGCCAGCGCCTTTCGCAAGATCGACATGATTGCGCTTTTATGCTTTCGCGCTGGCGAGGCGACTAAATTTTCGCCGCGGAAGGACGCGCATGTCGTTTGCAACCATTTCCATCGAGGGCGCGCCGGAGGGGCCGCCGCCGACGAGGCTTTGGCCGTTCGTCTGGCATTTCGTGCGCCAGATCAAAGGCCTGGTCATCGTCCTGCTCACGCTTGAGGCTTGCGTCGCGGCGGGCCAGACGATGATCCCTGTGATGATCGGCTGGCTGGTCAACGACATCACCGCCTCCAGCCAGACGCGCGACGTCCTGAGCCACCCCTGGCTGTGGCGCACCGCTGCGCCGATCCTCGTCGCCTGGGGGCTCTGCATGGCCCTCATGTGGCACATCTACGACCATGTCTACACGGCGCGTTTCAATAATCTGATCCGCTACCAGCTCAACCGCTACACGCTCGGCCACAGCATGGCCTATTTCTCCAATGATTTCGCCGGGCGCATCGCCAACAAGGTCGTGGACGGCGGCGCGGCGCTGCGCGATCCCTTGCGCAGCGTGATGAGCGCCATCTGGTATTGCGGCTTTTTCGTCGCCGCCTCGGTGGCGACGATGGTCCATTTCGACATCTGGCTGGCGGGGCCGACCCTGGTCTGGCTGGCCTGTTTCATCGCCTCGCTGGTCTATTTCGTGCCGCGGGTGCGGGTGTTGCAGCTCGCCCATTCGCGCCAGCACACCGAGCTCGTCGGCCATGTCAACGACGTCTATGTCAATATCGGCCTCGTAAAGCTGTTCGGACGCGAGGAGGACGAGACTTCCGCCAACCTCGCTGAGCTCAACCGCCATAGCGACAGTTTTTCCGCCGCCCTGCACAAGATATGGCTGATGGGCGTCACCCATACTGCGCTCAATGTCTGCCTGCTGTTGGCCTCGCCCGCTTTGGCGCTGGCGCAGTGGCAGATGGGGCGCGTCTCCTCGGGCGTGGCGATCATGATCGTGCCGATGGCCTGGCAGATGGTCAACATGTCCGGCTGGATCCGCAACGAGGTGACGGCGGTGTTCGAGACGCTGGCGCGGGTCGAGGAATGCATGGAGACGATTTCGCAGCCCTATTCGGTGGTGGACGCGAAAGGCGCCGGCGCCTTGAAGATTTCGCGCGGCGGCGGCGAAATCGCCTATTCCGGCATCGGCTTCCATTACGGGCGGCGGCTCCGAGCGGGCGACGACGGGGTGATCGAAAACCTGTCGCTGAAAATCCCCGCCGGCCAGAAGGTCGGGCTGATCGGCCGCAGCGGCGCGGGGAAAAGCACGCTCGTCAGCCTGCTGCTGCGCTTCTACGATCTCGAATCGGGCGAAATCCGCATCGACGGCCAGGACATTTCGCGTGTGACGCAGCAGAGCCTGCGCCGCAATATCGCGGTGGTGACGCAGGACAATACGCTGCTGCATCGCTCGATTGCCGAAAACATCCGCTATGGCCGTCCGGAAGCCAGCGACGCGGAAGTGATCGACGCGGCGCGCCGCGCCCATGCGGAAGAATTCATCATGGCGCTGCGGGACAAGGACGGGCGCTCGGGTTTTTCCGCGCAGGTCGGCGAAAGGGGCGTCAAGCTTTCCGGCGGCCAGCGCCAGCAAATCGCGATTGCGCGCGTGATCCTGGAAGACGCGCCGATCCTGGTGCTGGACGAGGCGACCAGCGCGCTCGACAGCGAGGTGGAGGCGGCGATCCAGCAGGAAATGACGCAATTGATGGTGGGGCGCACGACGCTCGCCATCGCCCATCGCCTGTCCACCATCGCCCATATGGACCGGCTGATCGTGCTGGATCGCGGCAGCATCGTCGAAGATGGGACGCATGAGGAATTGTTGGCGAAAAACGGCCTTTACGCGCAATTGTGGCGGCGCCAGAGCGGCGGTTTTCTCGGCGAATGAATGTTTTCGGGAGAGAACGCGAGCCTTGCCAAGCGCGGCGGCGCTTGGCATAAGGATCGCGCGCGGGTGTAGCTCAATGGTAGAGCAGCAGCCTTCCAAGCTGAATACGAGGGTTCGAATTCCCTTCACCCGCTCCAGCCTGCCTCGTTTTCGGAACAAGCTGTTGCGACCCGCATCCGCGTCGTAATGGCGAAATTTGACATTTCGCGTTCGATCTCGGCCAAAGCCACGACGCCCACGCAGGGCCTCGCGCCGGATTCGACCTTGCCGGCGAGCAACGCGCGAGCGGACGCGACCGCTGCGAGCGTAGGAACATTGGGGCCATCGTCGTTTTCGGCCAGCAGGCTCCATTGAGCCCGGATCAGCGCGCCGGTCGAATCGATGCCGGAGACGCGGACAATCATTGCGCCCTTGTCGCCGCAGAACGGGCGCGTGAAGCGTCGCACGGCGTGAAGCAGCCGGGCCATGGTTTTCGGGCGCGGAACTCCGTGCAGCGCGCGCGCCAGCGCCAGCAATCCGAAATGCTCGATCCTTCTGACTCCAGTCCGGCGAGAAAGCGGACCTGGCCGCGAACGTCGAATTGGGCTGGAAACAGTTCTGCGTCGGGCGTTTCGACCGGCGAGACCCACCTTGGTCCGAGGCCCGGCATCTCCCGCCGCTCTGCAACGCCCCAGCCGACAACATTGTCGAGGCGCCGCGTTTCGCCAGACGGGAATTGGGCGACCGGCATAGGTCAGGATCGCCTCGATGACAGAGGGGCCTACGTCGCTGGCGCCGCCCGGCGTGATCGCGGACTCGATCGCGTCGATGCGCCGCCAGCAGGCCGTCATGGCTTCGACTGCCGCGCCGGACAGGGCGGGCGTCGAACTGGCGCCCGTCAAGGCGATGAGTCCGCGCTCCCGCGCAAGGCGGTCGAGCGCATCGTGGAAGCCGAGGACGTGGGAGCGCGCGTCGGCGAGGTCGATATAATGCGCGCCGGCCTCCAGGCTGGCGCGCGCGAGCGAATAATCAGTTTTCTGAAAAGGTCCTGAGGCGTCGATGACAAGCCAGGGAGCGAGCGCCTTCAGCCGGATGAGATCGGCTGGCTTGTCGAACGCGACGGCTTCTGTTTGCGGATTGGCCGCCTCCAGGCGCAGTTGTGCGGCGAGGGCTTCGGCGCGGCCCGCGTCGCGGCTGGCCACGATCAGGGATGCGTCCTTGATCGTTGCGAGCTGGCGCGCCAGCCGGCGGCCGAACACCCCGGTCGCCCCGACTAGCAGGATGCGGCGGGAGCCTTCTCGTCGATCCGCCTGCATCGTCGATCCCTCCGCCTCAGGCGTCGCGCGCGGCCAGTTCGCTCCAGCGGCCGAAAACCTCGGCGAGATGGTCGGAAAGCGGCTGGAAGGCGGCGTCGAAATTCATGCCCTCGCGCAAACGATCGGCAACCGCATTGACCTGCGGCGCGCCGAGGCAGACACGCAGGGCCCCCATTTCGCCGATCGCAACCGGGCCGCCCAGATGGATGGCGCGCTCGTCCCTGGCCCGGCGTCCGCGTCGGGCGGCCGGCGAGGCCAGGGCCCCATGCAGCTTTTCCGCCGAAATCGCGCGGCCGCGGTCGTCGAATGTCAGGATCGGGAAAATCGTGCGCGAATCCGAGCTTTCCCGCCAGTCGCGGTCGGCCAGCTTCAATTGCGGCGAGGCCGCGAGATGGGCGTGGATTTCGAGCGCGAAGCGGGCGGCGATCCTTTGCCGCGTTTCGCTGTCTAAGGCGAAAAATGCGGAAATATCGGCGAGCGCGCATTCCCAGCGCAAGCCAAGGCCGAGACTGGCGAGCGCGGAAAATTCGCCCTGCAGCTTTTCGCGCAGGCTCGACGGCCAGTCGAGCGCCGCCGAGCACGCGGCGAGCTCCGGCGACAAGGCGGGCGCCGCGAGCTTGACGACGATTTGCGGCGGCAGCAGGATCGCGCCGGAAAAGGGCGGTCCGCCGGCGAATTTCGATCCGGTCAAGGTGACGATGCAGCCGGCGCCGAGGTCCGCCATGACCTGTTCGCGCGAGCAGCGCATCTGTCCCGCGTCCACCGCGATCAGCACATGGCCCGGATAGGCGGCGGCCAGGGCAAGCGCCGCGGCGCGCGTCGGCGCGCTGCGCCCGGTTTCCGAGCAGTCGAGCAAATGGAGCACGGCGTCGCGCCCTTCGGCGACCACCCGCTCTACATGCTCAGCGAAAACGCGGTCGAGGTGGTCGGTGTCGAACGGCACGCCATAGCGATCGCGCAAATCCACGCTGACGACGCGGTGATCCGCGCCGGCAAAGCCTGTGGAATCCGGGTCGGCGGACGAGGCCGCGTAGCGGGACTCCGGCGGCGCGACGACGAGGCTCGTCAGCGGCCTGGACATCAGCTCCCGCGCCGCCGCGAGGACGACGAGATCCATCCCGGTCTCGGAGGCGGAGAGCACGATTTCGCTTCCCTGCGGAGCGAAAAGATCACGCAGGCGCTGGCGGATGTCGTCGAACCAGGCGGGCAGGGGCAGGGCGTCGCTGGCGCGCGTCACGCGATCGAAAGCCTGCCGCGCCGCGGCATGGCCCCGCGGCGAGGCGGGCGAGGCCGTCGCGGACGAAAGCCAGACTTCATCCTGCGTCACACTTTGAGGAACGCCGTAGCGATTTCGTCCGGTAAACGGATCGAAAATCAGGCTTTCGTCGCCACCGCTCGCCAGCATTGTATCGAAAACCGTGCTTTCGCAATCGCTAGATCGGACGCTGAGGGGCGAAAACCGTCGGCGGAGCTTCGACCCGCCGGGGGTTTTGTCTTGAAATCAGATGATTGACGATACGCTTCACTGTAATTCACCTCTCGGAACGTCCGAGTATGTGGGATGTTCTTAACCGCCTGGGGCCTTAAAAATCGTTAATTTTTTTTACCGATGGGCAAAAAACGTCCTCCCGCGCATTTCACTTTTTTGGTCCGGCGCGGTGTTTTTGCGGCGCGGCGCCTTGATTTCGGGCTCTTGTTACGCGACCTTGCCAAGGAGATGTTGACCGCAGCCATCGTCAGAATTGTCGAATTCTGCATCCGCCACGCGCGCATCGTCGTGGCGGTTTTCTTGCTGGCCGGCGCCGGCGCCGGCTTTTACGCCGCGCGACATTTCAAGATAAATTCGGACATCAACGCGCTTCTGTCGGACCAATTGCCCTGGCGCCAGCGGGAGACCGCGTTCGAAAATGCCTTTCATCGCTTTCAGCTGATCGTTGCGGTCGTCAATGCGCCGACGCCTGAACTGACCGCCGAGGCGACGGCGGAGCTGACCCGCCGCCT
>CAWKJW010000025.1:0-14513 GCA_963849665.1 uncultured Alphaproteobacteria bacterium
CGGCGTCGGCGGTAATTCCGAATTCCTGCGCACGACCGGCGATATCCGCGCCTATCATGAGCTCTATTTCGACGATATCGTCGGCGTCCTGCACTTGCAGGGCGGCGACATCGTTCCGTTCGGCAATCAGCCCCTGCGCATCGTCGACAATTTCAACCTCGGCGACAGTCTGGTGCGCGGCTTCGCGCCGGGCGGCATCGGCCCGCGCGACATAACCAACACGTTTTACGGCAACAATAACGGCAACGCCCTTGGCGGTACGCAATATTACGGCGCTTCGGTTGAAGCGCAGTTCCCGATCTGGGGACTGCCGAGGGACATCGGTCTCAAAGGCGCCGTTTTCGCTGATGCTGGTCGCTATTCGGCTATAGGGACGCCACCAATTTCGGCACCTATCTGGGCTATAACGCTGGGCAAGCCGCCTTTGCGTGTAGCGCAGCGAACAAGCAGAATACGATCAATGCGGCCAACGCCGCCTTCACCCAGTCGCCATGTATCAACGTCGGCGGCGACACTCCGGCGATACGCTCTTCGGTTGGCGTCGGTCTGATCTGGGCGTCGCCGATGGGGCCGATCCGCGTCAACTACGCCTTCGCCACGTCGAAGAGCAGCGCCGACGTGACGCAAGCCTTCAGCTTCTCGGGCGGCGCGAACTTCTGATCGCCTTGCGCGCAATCAAAAAGGCGCGGCGTCAGCCGCGCCTTTTTCATATCCGGGCCTGCTTCAGGCCCAGGTTCAGGTCTTTCCGCCAATTCTGTTGAATTGACGAGAGAAGATTCAATTTTCCGCCGGTCCAGGAGCCTCGCGATGGACGAGATGAAATTCTTCCGCCGGACCCTGTCGCCGACGTTGGCGGAAATCGTCGAATGGACCGGCGCGAAGCCGGCGCCGGGCGTCGACCTCACCCAGAAAATTCTCGACGTCGCGCCGCTCGACCGCGCCAGGCCGGGCGACCTGGTCTTCCTCGACAACCCCAAATATGTCGACCAGCTCGAGAAGACCCAAGCGTCGGCCGTCCTGATCGGCGAGCGCCATGCCGACAGGGCGCCGAAGCATGTCGCTGCGCTGATCGTGCGCGAGCCTTATCGCGCCTGCGCCATGGTGACTGCGCGGCTCTATCCCGACGCCGCGCGGCCGGGCTCGCTGTTTGACGCGCATGGCGTGTCGCCGGGCGCCGACGTCCATCCCCAGGCGCGGCTTGAAGCCGACGTCACCGTCGATCCGGGCGCGGTGATCGGGCCTCGCGCGGAAATCGGCGCCGGCGCGGTGATCGGCCCCAATGCGGTGATCGGCCCGGACGTGCGGATCGGACGCGGAAGCGCCGTCGGCGCCGGCGCGACGGTGTGCAACGCGCTGATCGGCGACCGCGTCATCATCCATCCCGGCGTGCGCATCGGACAGGACGGCTTCGGCTTCGCCATGGGTCCGCGCGGGCATCTGAAGGTGCCGCAGATCGGCCGCGTGATCATCCAGGACGATGTCGAGATCGGCGCCAATACCACCATCGATCGCGGCGCCAACCGCGACACGATCATCGGCGAGGGGACGAAGATCGATAATCTGGTCCAGATCGCCCATAACGTTGTGATCGGCCGTCATTGCGTCATCGTCAGCCAGGTCGGCATTTCCGGCTCGACGGAGTTGGGCGATTTCGTCGTCGTCGCCGGGCAGGCGGGCATCACCGGCCATTTGCGCATCGGCATGGGGGCGCAGATCGGCGCTCAGGCCGGGGTCATGGCCGATGTCGGTCCGGGCGCGCAAATGGGCGGCTCGCCGGCGAGAAACGCGCGCGAATGGCTCAAGGGCGTCGCCGCGGTGGACCGGTTGGTGAAGAACCGCGGGGCCGGACGCGAAAGTTGAATTGTTTTATTCTGGCTTTGCGGCAAAAACTGTCGTTAAAGCCATTGGGGGCAATTGGCCCGGCTTGAGATGAAGATCGCTACGGAAAGCACGATGACGGCCGAAACCTGCACTTTGGAAACCATCGATATTCAACGTCTGATGAAGTTATTGCCGCATCGCTATCCTTTCCTGCTGGTGGATCGCATCGTGCAGGCGCGCGGCGACGAATTCGGCATCGGCATCAAGAACGTCACCATCAACGAGCCCCAGTTCACCGGGCATTTTCCCGAGAAGCCGGTCTTTCCGGGCGTGCTGCTGATCGAGGCCATGGCGCAGACGGCGGGCGCGCTGTGCGTCAATTCGCGGCTGGGCGGCGAAAGGCCGCCTCTGGTCTATTTCATGACCATCGACAAGGCGAAATTCCGCAAGCCCGTCGTGCCGGGCGACCGCGTCGAACTCCACATGACCCGGATGAGCCAGCGCCGCAACATGTGGTGGTACCAGGGCAAGGCGATGGTCGACGGCGTGCTGGTGGCGGAAGCCGAAATCAGCGCCATGATCGTCGTCGAGACGGCCGGCGAACAGCAAGGTTGATAAAGAGCATGGTCCAAGCCGCCCGCATCCATCCCTCGTCGATCGTAGAGGACGGCGCGAAGCTCGGCGAGGGCGTCGAAATCGGCCCCTTCTGCCATGTCGGTCCGCTGGCGGAGCTAGGCGACGGCGTTCAGCTCAAATCGCATGTCGTTGTCGCCGGGCGCACAGCCGTCGGCGCGCGCACCCGCGTCTTCCCCTTCGCCTCGCTCGGCCACGAGCCGCAGGACCTGAAGTATCGGGGCGAGGACACCAGCCTCACGATCGGCGCCGATTGCCTGATTCGCGAGGGCGTGACGATGAATCCGGGCACGGCGGGCGGCCGCAGCGCCACCATCGTCGGCGACCGTTGCGCCTTCCTTGCCAATTCGCACGTCGGCCACGACTGCACGGTCGGCAGCGACTGCGTCTTTTCGAACAATGTGCATGGTCGCCGGCCATGTCACGATTGGCGATTTCGTGATCTGCGGCGGCGGCGCCGCCATCGTCCAATTCGCGCGCATCGGCTCGCACGCCTTCGTCAGCGGCCTGACCGGAATCACCGCCGATCTCATCCCCTTTGGCCTCGCATTCGGCAATCGCGGCTACCTGATGGGCCTCAATCTCGTCGGCCTGAAGCGCCGCAATTTCTCGCGCGACGCGATTCATGAATTGCGCCGCGCCTATCGCGCCCTGTTCGCGCCGGAAGGCACGCTGAAGGAGCGGATGGCGGATGTGGCGCGAGGAATTCGCTGGCCATGCCGAGGTGCAAGAAATTCTCGATTTCATCCGCGCCGGCGGCGACAGGCAGCTTTGCGTGCCGGAATTCGGGAAAGACCTGACGTGAGCGAAAAGGTCGCCCTGATCTGTGGCGGCGGCCAGTTTCCCCTTGTCGCCGCGCGGGCGGCCCGAGCGAGCGGCCACGAGGTTTTTCTGCTCGGCCTGCGCGGCATAGCCGGCAAGGAAATCGAGGCCTTTCCTCACGCCTGGGTCGGCGTCGGCCAGTTGGGCGGCGCCATGCGGGAAATTTCCTCGCGCGACATCAAGGATGTCTGCTTCATCGGCGGCCTCGGACGGCCGGAATTTTCCGACCTGCGCCTCGACTGGGGCGCGGTGAAGCGGCTGCCCGACATCATGCGCCTGTTCAAGGGCGGCGACGATCATGCGTTGAAAGGCGTGATCCGTCTGTTCGAGCGCGAAGGTTTTCGCATCGTCGGGGTCGATTCCTTTGCGCCCGACCTTCTCGCCTGGGAAGGCGCGATGAACGCCGTCTCCTTCCCCGTCGATGCGGCGGAAGACCTGGAATTTGCGCGCAAATGCCTCGACGACCTGTCGGCCTATGATTGCGGCCAGGCCTTGGTCGTGTCGAAGCGCCGCATCGTCGCCATCGAAGCGGCGGAAGGCACCAACGCCATGATCGAGCGCGTGGCGGAGTTGCGGGAAAAAGGCCGCTGGCGCGCCAAGGGCGCGGCGGGTTTCCTCGTCAAGGCTCCCAAGAGGGGCCAGGATTTGCGCGTGGACCTGCCCGCGATCGGGCCGGAGACCGTCGCGGCGGCGGCGCGCGCCGGGCTGCGCGGCCTCGCTGTCGCGGCGGGCAGGGTGCTGATCCTCAATCGCGCCGTGGTCGCCGCCGAGGCGGAGAAGGCCGGGCTGTTCCTGTACGGCTTTGGGCCGGAGTTGCCATGAAACTGTTCATCATCGCCGGCGAAGCCTCGGGCGACCAGCTCGGCTACAAGCTGATGCGGGCGTTGCGCGCGAAAATTCCCGACGTGGAGATTTCGGGCGTCGGCGGCGAGGCGATGAGGCACGAAAATCTTGTCAGCCTGTTTCCGATCTCGGACATTTCGGTGATGGGGGTGCTGCCGGTGCTGGCGCGCCTGCCCTTGCTGCTGGCGCGCATCGACGAGACGGTGCGCGCCGTCATCGCGGCGAAGCCCGACGCGCTGATCCTCATCGACAGCCCCGATTTTACCCATCGGGTCGCCCGGCGCGTCCGCAAGGCGCTGCCCGATCTGAAGGTGGTCGATTATGTCAGCCCGACGGTCTGGGCGTGGCGGCCGGGCCGGGCGAAAAAGATGCGGGCCTATGTCGATCTCGTGCTGGCGCTGTTGCCGTTCGAACCCGCCGCGCACGAAAGGCTCGGCGGCCCGCGCTGCCTCTATGTCGGCCATCCGCTGATCGAGCGGCTGGACGATTTCCGCGCTGACGACGAGCAAAAGAAGAGCGGCCCGGTGCTGGTGCTGCCGGGGTCGCGCGGCTCGGTGCTGGCGCGCATGGGCGGGTCCTTCGGCGGCGCTCTGGCGCGGCTGGACGCCAGGCGTCCGGGGCTGGAGTTCCTGCTGCCCGCCGCCCCGTCGGTCGAGGGGCGCATTCGCGCCATGATCGATAGCTGGCCGATAAAGCCGCGCATCGTTCTGGGGGAGGCGGAGAAATACGCCGCCTTTCGCTCGGCCCGCGCGGCGCTGGCCGCTTCGGGAACGGTGACGCTGGAGCTCGCTCTGTCGCGCACGCCGACAATCGTCGCCTACAAGGTGCCGAAATTCGAGGAATTCGTCGCCCGCCGCCTGATCCAGGTTCCGACCATCGTGCTGCCCAACCTGATTCTCGGCGAAAACGCCTTCCCGGAATTGCTGCAGGAGAAGGCCGAGGCGGCGCCGCTGGCGGAAGCATTGGAGGGGATTGTGGACGATAGTCCCGAGAGGCGCCGCCAACTGGCGGCGCTGGACCGGCTGAAAGAGAGAATGTTGCTGGCCGACGACGCCCGGCCGAGCGAAAAGGCGGCTCAGGCGATAGTCGAGCTATTAGTCTCAACGGATTGAATTCCTGCGGCTAACAAATACGGGCGTCTCTAACCATGGGCAGTGAGCGAGACGTCCGCAGCGCGCCTTAACGCGGACTGAAGATCACCAGCGTCTTCTTGCCGAAAGTCGCGAGCGCGATCACCCGCGCCTTCGCGCCGTCGATCTGCGGGTTGTAGACCAGAAACGGCGTGTTGGGATTTTCGTTCGTCGCCCGCGCAAACGCCTTGTCGCCGAGGCAGGCGTCAATCGTCGCCTTGATGTCGGCGAGGCTCAGTTTTTCGGCCTGGCAGGAATAGCTGATCTCGCTGACCTTCTTCTTGTCGAGGATTTCGCAGGAGCCGAACAGCGGAGCTGTGACGGCGTAGCGCGCGATCGTCGCGTCGTCCTGGCTGGTTGCGCCGCGCATCGGCTTGAAACCGTCGGCGGCCGCGCCGATCGCTTGTTTGAACGCGGCGCAGTCGAAGGCCTTGTCGTCAACCACCGTCGGGTCGGACTGTTGCCGCCCGACGCCGCCTTCCTCGAGCGAATTGGCTTGCGCCAGCGCGGCGCCGGTCCCTGAGAAGAGCCAGAAAGCGGCAAAGAACGCGAAAACCGTCCCGCGCGAGCGGGACGGTCCGGCCATGTTCGGATGGCGGCGGGAAGAACTCAACGCGTGCCCATCTGAACATATTCGCGCTGCGGCGCGCCGGTATAGAGCTGGCGCGGGCGGCCGATCTTCTGGTGCGGATCCTCGATCATTTCCTTCCACTGGGCGATCCAGCCGACGGTGCGGGCGAGGGCGAACAGCACGGTGAACATCGAAACCGGGAAGCCCATCGCCTTCAGGGTGATGCCGGAATAGAAGTCGATGTTCGGATAGAGCTTCTTCTCGACGAAATATTCGTCGTGCAGCGCGATGCGCTCCAGCTCCACCGCGACATCGAGCAGCGGATCGTCCTGGATGCCCAGTTCGGTCAGCACCTCATGGCAGGTCTTCTGCATGATTTTCGCGCGCGGATCGTAGTTCTTGTAGACGCGGTGGCCGAAGCCCATCAGGCGGAACGGGTCGTTCTTGTCCTTGGCCTTGGCGATGAATTTCGGGATGTTCTCGACCGAGCCGATTTCGGTCAGCATCTTGAGCGCCGCCTCGTTGGCGCCGCCGTGCGCCGGGCCCCACAGGCAGGCGATGCCGGCCGCGATACAGGCGAAGGGATTGGCGCCGGAGGAGCCGGCGAGGCGCACGGTCGAGGTCGAGGCGTTCTGCTCGTGATCGGCGTGCAGGATGAAGATGCGGTCGAGCGCGCGCGAGAGCACCGGATTGACCTTGTATTCTTCGCAGGGCACCGCGAAGCACATGCGCAGGAAGTTCGACGTATAGTCGAGGTCGTTCTTCGGATACATGAAAGGCTGGCCGAGCTGATATTTATAGGCCATGGCCGCCAGCGTCGGCATTTTGGCGATGATGCGCATCGTCGCGAGCACGCGCTGGTGCGGGTCCGAGATATCGGTCGAGTCGTGATAGAAGGCCGAGAGCGCGCCGACCGAGGCGACCATCACCGCCATCGGATGGGCGTCGCGGCGGAAGCCGGAGAAGAACGTGGCCATCTGCTCGTGGACCATGGTGTGGCGCGTGATGCGATAGTCGAAATCGGCCTTCTGCGCGGCCGTCGGCAATTCGCCATAGAGCAGGAGGTAGCAGGTTTCGAGGAAATCGCCGTGTTCGGCGAGTTGGTCGATTGGATAGCCGCGATAGAGCAGGATGCCCTCGTCGCCATCGATATAGGTGATTTTCGGATTCGCAGCTGCGCGGTCGAGGTGAAGCCGGGGTCGTAGGTGAACATTCCGGTCTGGCTGTAAAGCTTGCCGATGTCGGCCACCGCCGGACCGATGGTGCCATGCCGGATCGGCATATCGACAACCTTGTCGCCGAGTTGGAACTTACCCGTTTCGCTCATGAGAATCGCCTTTTCACTGCAGCGTTCGATCGCGCGGCCGCCAGCGGACCACAGCGGGCCCGCCCATTGCGGCGAAAACGCGAGAATTTTGTGCGCTGCGAATGACTAGCCGATTGTACCGGCTGTTCAAGATGAGGGGCTGTTAAACGATAGGGGCGCCGTGCGCGAACGTGAGCAGGAGCTCCCCCTAAAGTCACAGAAAGCAATCCGCTCAATAATTTGGCAAATCCGGGTCCTTCCGGCGAAGAACCAGGATTAAGCGCCTTCAGGCCGACGCGTCGGCGATGCGTCCGAGGCTTTCGTCGCGGCCGAGCGTCTCCAGAACGTCGAAAATCCCGGCGATGTCGAGCGTCCCGTCAACGCGGCGCGCAAGGGCTGCGCGACCTGACCGAGTTTCGCTCCGGAATTCGGCGACATAGGCCCGAACCGCCGCCTCTGCAGCCTGCGCCGTCCAGTCGGGCAGGGCGGCGAGCCTGGGCGCCAACGCCGCGAGATGGGCGCGGCCCTCCGGGCTCAGGATCTCGGCTCGCCTTCTCGTCGTATGACAAAGGTCGCACGGAAAACAGGAATTGCGCCCCGTCGACCAGTTCGATCAGCGTCTTTGCGCGCTCCTTGAGGCCGGGCAGCGCCCGAGCGAGTTGCGCCTTTTTCGTCTCGTCGAGCTTTGCCGCCATTTCGGGCCCGCCGGGCAGGTAGGGCAGAGAGGCAAGAAGCTGCTCGAGCACCGCGTCATCGGGCGTCGTGCGCAGATATTGGCCGTTCATGTTCTCCAGCTTGGCGTAATCGAAACGCGCCGGCGAACGATGCACCTGGGCGAGCGAAAAGACCTCGATCAATTCGGGCGTCGTAAAAAATTCGCGGTCGCCCTGGCTCCAGCCGAGCCGCGCAAGATAATTGCGCAAGGCGTCCGGCAGGTAGCCCAGGCCGCGATAGGCGTCGACGCCGAGCGCGCCGTGGCGCTTGGACATTTTGGCGCCGTCCGGCCCGTGGATCAGCGGGATATGCGCCCAGGCCGGCGCCTGCCAGCCCATGGCCTGGTAGATATGGGTCTGCCGTGCGGCGTTGGTGAGGTGGTCGTCGCCGCGGATGATCTGCGTCACGCCCATGTCGTGGTCGTCGACCACCACCGCCAGCATGTAGGTCGGCGTGCCGTCGGAGCGCAGCAGCACAAGATCGTCGAGATCCTTGTTGGGGAAGGTGACTTTCCCCTGCACTTTGTCGTCGATGACCGTCTCGCCGTCGCGCGGCGCCTTCAGCCGCACGACCGGCTTGCGGCCATCGGCGATCGCCTTGCTTTCCTCCAGCCGCCGAGTTCGCGCCAGCGCCCGTCATAACGCGGCGGCCGGCCCTCTTTGCGAGCGAGCTCGCGCATTTCGTCGAGTTCCTGCGCGCTGGCGTAGCATTTGTAGGCCGCGCCCCTGGCCAGCATCTCGTCGGCGACCTCGCGGTGGCGCGGCGCGCGCGCGAATTGGTAGATGACCTCGCCGTCCCAGTCGAGGCCGAGCCATTTCATGCCGTCGATGATCGCCTCTATGGCCGCATCGGTCGAACGCTCGCGGTCGGTGTCTTCTATCCGCAACAGCATCTTGCCGCCGGTCTGGCGGGCGAGCAGCCAGTTGAACAAAGCGGTGCGCGCGCCGCCGATATGCAGAAAGCCGGTCGGCGAGGGGGCGAAGCGCGTCACAACGGATGAGGACATGGGAGAATTTACCTTGGAAATTGGCGCGGGCAGACCTTTTAGCGCCCGCGCGCTCGTGTAGCATGGCGCTCGGCTGCAAAAAAAGAGGCAAAAAAGGTAAAGGTTCTTGGCTTTCGCGCCGAAGGAGTCGACTGCGGGATGGCTCGGCGCGCGCGCGCTGACGGGCCGGTCGCCGCGCGAGCTCCTGCATCTGCTCATGGCGCGCGGAGAAACCGCGCTGGAGGAGGAATGGGCCTTGCGGCGGCCCTTTCTCTGGCTCCCGGTCGCGGCGGGCGCGGGGGCGATCGTCTATCTGCTCGCACCAACCGATCCGGTGCTTTGGGTCGTCGGTCCTTTCACTCTGGTCTGCGCCGCTTTGGCTTTCCTTGCGCGGGAAAGACGCGGACTTTGCGCCTTGCTCGTCGTGCTCGCGGCGCTTGGGGCGGGCGAATTCTCCGGCGGCTGGCGCGCCGCGAGGGTCGGAGCGCCGGTTCTCGATCGCATATTCGTCGGCGACCTCGCCGGCTTCGTCGAGGAGGTCGACGATCGCGTCCAGGGCGCGCGCTTTCTCCTGCGCCTGACCGAAGCGCAGGGCCTCGCCGCAGAAAGGACGCCCCATCGCGTCCGCCTCACTTCGCGCGGCGTCCCGGCCTTCGCCGCCGGCGATTTCGTCGTCGTCAAGGCGCGGCTGCTGCCGCCGCCGCACGCGTCGCTGCCGGGCGGCTATGATTTCGCCCGCGACGCCTTTTTCGCCCGCATCGGCGCGGTCGGCAGCGTGCTCGGGCCGCCGGAGGTCGTTCCGGCGCCCGTCGCCCCCGGCTTGTCCTTGCGCTTTTTCGCCTCGGTGGACCGGGCGCGCAACGCGCTTGCCCGCAGGGTCGCCAACTCCATCGGCGGCGACAATGGCGCGATCGGCGCCGCCATGGTCACGGGCAAGCGCGACCTGCTGTCCGACGCCGCGAAAGAGACCATCCGCAAGGCGGGGATTTTTCACATCATCACCATTTCCGGCGTGCAAATGACGCTGGTTGCAGGCATATTCTTCGTCGGCCTGCGCCGCATTCTCGCGCTGTCTTCGACCCTGGCGCTGAATTATCCGATCAAGAAATGGGCGGCCGCCCTCGCCATGCTCGGCGCCTGCGGCTACGCCCTTTTCACCGGATCGCGCGTCGGCTCCGAACGCGCCTTGTTCATGACCCTGATCATGCTCGGCTCGGTCCTTGCCGACCGTCCGGCCTTGACCATGCGCAACCTCGGCTTTGCCGCCCTGGCCGTCATCGCGCTGGAGCCGGAGGCCCTGCTCGGCGCAAGCTTCCAGCTGTCCTTCGCCGCCGTCGCCGCCCTGGTGGCGGTCTATGAATCGCGCGCCGCAGCGCGGAGCTTTGCCGCCGTTCCCACGACGGTCGGCGCGGCGAACCGTCCGGAAGCCGAGGAGCAGGCGCGCTCGCTGGCGGAAAATCTCGCGGAGCGCAGCCGGCACGGGCTCTTCGGCGCGCTTTTCGCCACTTTCTGCGCCACTTCAGCCACCGCTTCGTTCATGGCCTATGATTTCCACGAACTCAGCCCCTATGTGCTGATCGGCAATCCGCTGACGCTGGCGATGATCGAACTGTTCGCCGTGCCGGCGGCGCTCCTCGGCTCGGCGCTTTATCCGTTCGGGCTCGATGGGTTCGTATGGTCCTATCTCGGCGCGGGCATCGGCCTGGTCATGAAAATCGCCGGATGGATCGGCTCGGCGCCGGGGGCGCGCATCGCCTTGCCTGCCTTCGCCCCCTGGGCGATCGTCTGCCTGAGCCTCGCCGTGCTCTCCGCCGTGCTGTGGCGCACCTGGACGCTGCGACTCACCGCCTTGCCCCTGCTGGCGCTCGGCCTTTTCGGCGCGGCCAGCGGCGGCCGTTTCGACCTCGCCGTCGCCACCGGGCGGCGACATGGCGGCCTGCGCGACGCCGACGGACAATTGACCCTTCTCGGCAAGAAGAAGAATCCTTCGCATCCGAACAATGGCTGCGCGCCGACGCCGATTCGCGCGATGCCGCCGAGCGCGCCGGGCGCTGCGACGCGCGCGGCTGCGTCGGCGTGCTGCGCAACGGCAGATCCGCCGCCCTGGTTCTCGACTATTCGGCCTTCCATGAAGATTGCGCGCGCGCGCAGATCGTGATTTCGCCCTTGTTCGCGCCGCCCTCCTGCGCGCCGAAGTCCTGCTCGACCGCGCGCAGCTGGAAGAGACCGGCGCTGTGACGATGGCGCTCGGCGCGAAAGGGCTGGAATGGCGGCAGGAGCGGAGGACAGAGCGGGCGCCAGGCGAGGATCGGCCCTGGTCGCGGTACGTCGACGCTCAAATTCGCCGCTCAGGCCGGCCGTCCGGGTGAATGACGGCGAACCGCTCGAATGAAGCCGCGTCCTGCGATGTTGACGAGCATCAGTAAATTTAAACGCTCATGGGCAACGATAGACGCGACGGTCGCCAATATCGCATTCTTCCTGAACTGCCGCCGGACGCCCCCTCAACCGGCCTTCGGCCACCTCCTCCCGCAAGGGGAAGAGGCGCCGACGACCGGCCCGCTGTCGGAAGACACTGGCTCGCGACACATGGTCGCACTGAAAATCCATCCCGCTTGGCCTAATTGCGCACCAGGCTGAGCCAGCTTACCCTGGATATTGACACGGTCGGGGCCGAAAATGCGCGTCTCGTAGGCGGGAATCGCGGCTTCCAGCGCGATCGAGGCGCCGCGCTTGCGCAAGCGCTTCAGCGTCGCCTCCTCGTCGTCTATCAAGGCGACGACAATGTCTCCGGATTCCGCCGTATCCTGTTTCTTGATGACCACCGTGTCGCCGTCGAGAATGCCGGCCTCGATCATCGAATCTCCGCGCACTTCCAACGCATAATGTTCGCCGCTCGACAGGAGGTCGGGCGGCAAGGCGATGGAATGCGAAGCGCGTCTGCAAGGCGGAAATCGGGGTGCCTGCGGCGATGCGACCCATGACCGGCACCGCGACCGATTGCGAATCCGCGGCCTCGCCTCGCATGGCGGGGCGGGCCTTGCCGAGATTGCCCTCGATCACGCCAAACGACGAGCGTCCGGACCTCGTTCCGCTGGGTCGAGGATTCGGGCAGGCGCAGAACCTCAAGCGCGCGGGCGCGATTGGGCAGGCGGCGGATGAAGCCTCGCTCCTCCAGAGCCATGATCAGGCGGTGGATGCCGGATTTGGAGCGCAGATCCAGCGCGTCCTTCATTTCATCGAAAGAGGGCGGACGCCCGTCTCCTTCAGGCGCTCATGGATGAAGCGCAACAACTCGCTCTGCTTTTTGGTCAGCATTTTCGCGCCTTTTCCCTCTCTGTCCGCTCTCTTGGCGCTTTTGCGCCGTCGACGGGGAATCGCCTATACAGATCATGAACAAACCATAGACGTTCGTGCTTGGTTCCGCAACGAATTTTTTTGCAAATGCCGAGCGAAGCGTTTTGGCAGGTCCCTGTAGCGGCGGCGGGAACCGGTGCGGTTACGTAATCATCGCAAAGGTTACGTAACTGAATATCACCTTGACCTTTGCCTTGACTTGCGCATTGTGAAGAAGCTCCACTGGCGAAAGCACATGCGCAGACTTGGACCCACACCTTTGTCGGGCGCGGAAAAGCAGCGCCGCCACCGCGAAAAGGTCAAGGCCCGGCTGGCTGAAGCGGAAAGGCTCAAACAACAGCTTTCCGGCGGCTCGGCCGGAGCGCTTGCGGGCCTGCTCGACTTTTACCAAGCTGTTCTTGTCGAGGCTGGCGCCAGCCAAGAAGAGCGCGCCGCCTTGGGAGAAAATCTGGACGCCTTGCAGGCGCAAGTCGGCGAACTGGTTCGCCGGCGCGCGGGCGAGGCGCTCGAGGAATTGCGCGCCCGGCGGCGCAAGGCGCGATCAAGCCTGCTGGCGAGGCTCACCCCCGCCAAGCCGGAGCGGGATGTCGACTGAAATCATCGATTGGGTGCCGACTCAGTCCAGCTTCCGTCCCAGCCGCCCCGCCAGATCCTGAATATACTGGAAGGCGGCGCGTCCCGAACGCGAGGCGCGGGTGATAGCCCATTCCAATGCCTCGGCGCGGATCGTCTCGGCTGGCGCGTCGAGTTGGTAATGCGCGACATAGGCGAAGACCATGGCGAGATAATCGTCCTGGCTGCACTTGTGGAAGCCGAGCCACAGGCCGAAACGGTCGGAAAGCGATACTTTTTCCTCGACCGCCTCGCCGGGATTGATCGCTGTCGATCGCTCGTTGTCCATCATGTCGCGCGGCAGCAGGTGGCGGCGGTTGGAGGTGGCGTAGAAAAGCACATTGGCTGGGCGCCCCTCGACGCCGCCCTCGAGCGCCGCCTTCAGCGATTTGTAGGACGCGTCTCCGCCGTCAAACGACAGATCGTCGCAGAAGACGATGAAGGAGCAGGGCGCGTCGCGCAGAAAACCCATCAGCGCGGGCAGGGTTTCTATGTCCTCGCGGTGGATTTCGATGAGCTTCAGGCCCCTGTAGCCGGCCGCGCCGCGGAGCCGCGCATTGACGTCGGCATGGGCGGCCTTGACCAGCGAGGACTTGCCCATGCCGCGCGCGCCCCACAGCAGCACATTGTTGGCCGGAAAGCCCAGGGCGAAACGTTCGGTATTGCCGAGGAGTTGATCGCGCAGGAAATCGACGCCGCGCAGAAGGCCGATATCGACGCGGCTGACCTTTTTGACTGGCGCGAGCCTTTGCTGTTCGGCGCGCCAGACAAAGGCGTCGGCAGAAGAAAAATCCGGCTTTTGCGGCGGCGGAGGGCTGAGCCGCTCGAGGGCCTCGGCGATCCGGGTGAGCAGGAGAGACGTGTTTTGCGGATCGGACGAGGGCATGGGCGGTGTTCCGCGGGGCTGAAGGCGTCTTGCGGGCGCCCGGTTGCGTGGAGCGAAGGCGCGATGACTCTTGGAGTCTTTTCCGCTCCGGCGCCGTCGGGTCGGAAAAGGCTCCGGCTTCGCGTCCAATTAGGCGCGGTTGGCGAAAGACTCAAGCATTCAAGCGCCCGCGCCGATTGCTTTCGGTTTGCCAAGCGGTATAGTCCGGCGAAATTTTGGTCCCGGCGCAAGAGCAAGCGCGCCCAAGAGCGGAAAGCCCGACATGTTCTTCATTACCCCGGCCTATGCCCAGGCCGCCGGCGGCGCGCCCGCCGGCGCCGACGTGCTGATGCAGATGGCGCCCTTCGGCATCATCCTGGTCATCATGTATTTCCTGATCCTGCGCCCGCAGCAGCAGCGCGCCAAACAGCATCAGGAGTTGGTGGCCAATGTCCGGCGCGGCGACACGGTGGTGACCAATGGCGGCCTGATCGGCAAGGTCACCAAGGCGGGGATGATTTCGGAAATCGAGATGGAGTCGCCCCCAACGTGCGCGTTCGCCAGTCCCGCTCCGCCATCGCCGAAGTGCGCGCCAAGGGCGAGCCGGTGAAGGATTCCGCCTGAGGGCGCAAGAAAATTGGACTAGCCGCTGAAAATGATGCGCTTTGCCCCCTGGAAAATCGTCCTCACCCTGGCTGCGTCCCTGATGGCCTTCCTGATCTGCGTGCCCAGCATGATCGGGCCGAAGGACCGCGCCGCGCTCGCCGACCACATGCCGTCCTGGCTGCAGCCAAGTCCATCGTTCTTGGCCTCGATTTGCAGGGCGGCGCGCATCTTCTCTATGAAGTCGATCG
>CAWKJW010000026.1:0-47251 GCA_963849665.1 uncultured Alphaproteobacteria bacterium
ACAGGGCCAGGGATCCGTCGCCATGGCGGAACATCCGCAAGGCTGGCGTCATCCGGTCGATGGCGTTAAGCAGTTCGGACGGCGGCGATTGTCCGCGCGCCGCAAAAGCCTGGCGCAAGGGCAGCAGGTCGAACAGCAGGTCGACGAGCGTCTGCGGGTTGCGGCCGATCGGGACGCCGTCTGGCAGGATCTGCTTGCGCAATTGTTCGTTCAGGGCCGCGACCGAGCGCGTCAGCAACGGCGCGCCCCCTTGCGCGCAGAGCGCGAAGGAGGTCATAGCTATGGTGGCGGTTAGACGCATTTCTCCCGCAAGACCGTTGCTCGCCTGACGACGCAGCAGCCAGAAGCCGCGCGTCAGAACGCGGATGAAGCGCCGATAATCTTCATATTCGACGCCTTCCAGCAACATCGGCGACTGGCTCAGCCAGGAAAGCGTGCGCCGCGCCACGACGCCTGGCTCCCAGGCCGGATGGGCGCACGGCTTGCCGAGAAGGCAGATGAATTCCTTCACAAGGGCGCGGGCATTGGCGCGCGCCAACGCGCGTGTCGGCGGCGCGGAGATGCCGTAGCCAGCTGAAACCGTTAAGAATTCCAGCCCATTCCGCTGAGGGGAGGATCGAGTGAGAACGGCGAGCGGCCATGGGCGTTGACGATCTTGCCGCCGAAAGCGTAGTAGCCGGCGTAAATATCGGCGGCGATGGTCGGGTCGCCGGTGCGGATGTCCTGCGGCGCGATCAGAAGCCGTTCCGGCTGTCGCGCCCGCCATTGGTCGAGAGTGAAAAAGGGTCGGGCCAGCCCCGCGCGCAGTTTGAGCGCACCGCGCGCGCTCAGCAGGCGGACGAGATGCAGACGCTCGACGAGAGACGAGGCGCTCGAAATCGTCAAGGGCGGGTCCAATCTCCGATAGGTCAAGCGCTGGCGTCGAAGCCGGGGACCCGTGGCGGGCGCGGATTGCGAGATTGGACGAACATGGTTAATTAACAGCTAATTAACCCGCTTCAGGCGGGCGATGAAAAAACCATCCAGTTCCGCGCTGCCGTCGGATCTTCATCGGGCAGGAAATAGGGCAGGAGCCGCAGGTCGCCATCGGGCGTCGCCGCCTCGCCGGGCAGCCCGAGCGCGAGCGGATCGATCTTTTCTCGGATAATGTCGGGATTTCGCCTCAAAAGGGCGCCGATCTGCGCTTCGCCCTCCTCCGGCTCCAGCGAACAAGTGCAATAGACCAAAAGGCCGTCGGGCTTGAGCAGGCTCAGGGCGCGATCGAGGATTCGAGTCTGGATCGCCGCGAGCGAGGCTATGTCGCCGGGCTTTTTGGTCCAGACAACATCGGGGCAACGGCGCGCCGTGCCAGTCGCGGAACATGGCGCGTCGACCAGGATGGCGTCGAACGGCTCGGCCTTGAAACGTCGCGGCGTCGCCCACTGCGATTGTCGCTTCAAGCCGGAGCCGCGCCAGATTGGCGGAAAGCACCTTCAGCCGTTCGGCGGAGCGATCGAGCGCCGTGACACGGGCGCCGGTCAAGGCAAGCTGCGCCGTCTTGCCACCAGGCGCGGCGCACATGTCGAGGCACTCGCTGGCCTGGCCGCGTTTCGAGCAAGGCGCGCCGGGAAAGCGGCGGCGGCGTCCTGGACCCACCAGAAGCCGTCTTCGTAGCCTTCCAATTCGCGAATCGGCGCGTGGGTTTGCAGCCGGACGGAGCCGGTCGGAAGAACACGGCCGCCGAGCTTCTCCGCCCATCCGCCGGGGTCGCACTTGACCGTGAGATCGAGCGTCGGTTCGTCGCGATTCGCCGCGGCGATCGGCCTGGGCGCGATCCTCGCCATAGATTCGGCGCCAGCGGGCGGAAAGCCAGTGCGGCGTATCGTCCTCCAGCGGATCGGACTGTTCCAGAAACTCCTCGCGGCGGCGGATCAGGTTGCGCAGCACGCCATTGACCAGGTTGGCGAAAGGCGTGCTCTTGGGATCGAGCCGCGCGGCGCGGACCGCGAGATCGACCGCGGCGTGGTCGGGCGTGTCGAGGAAGAGGATTTGCGCGCTTGCCGCGATCAAAATCCATTCGAGCGGCCCGCAATTTCGCGGCAGTCCTTTTTCGACCAATTGGCTCAGGGCGAGCCGGATCGTGCCCAGCCGCCGCAAGCGCGACGGTGGAGATGGATCGCGCCAAGTCCTCGATCGCGTTCGTCTAGGCCCGTGACGCGGGAGGGCGTCGCTTCCGCTCGCAAAGCGCTCGTCAAGATTGTGGCCGCCCTGGACGACGTCGCAGATGACGGCGGCGGCGGCGACCCGCGCGGCAAGGCCGGGATGGGCCATGGCTTCGCCGGCCGCATGCTCATGTTGATGGGGCCGAGCCTTGTCCTTTCCGGCGCCGCTTTTGCCGGTGCGGCCGAAGGGCCTGCCGAAATTATGATTTATTCGCCCCGTGATCTTGTCGGAGTTGCGCGCAGGCGGGTTTCGATTATGAATTTGCCTGGAATTTTTTACCATACCGTCGCGAACATAGCCATGCGCGTTCAGGTCGCCGGTTTTCCCCGGACGCCCTCCGAAAGAATTGCCGCGCGGCGCCCGGAGCGATGAACAGCAGAAAAGGGAGAGGCCGCCGATGCGAGAACAAGACGTCGAACAGGCGACGGCCGAGAGCCGGAACAAGAGCGAGAAGAGCCTGGGTCCGCAAGCGCGGCGCGCCCTGGCGGAGGCCGAGGAGCGTCGGCGTCAGGCCGCGCTGCAGCCGGCCTTGCCGCAGGAAGTCAATGGTCCCAAGGGACCGGAGCCGGTTCGTTACGGCGATTGGGAGCGCAAGGGCATTGCCAGCGATTTTTGACCGATGGCGTCGGAAAATTCCGCATTGACCGGTAATCCTGCAAGGCCGGTTTTCCGCTTTGCTCCCTCGCCCAACGGCTTTCTCCATCTCGGTCACGCCTATTCGGCCCTGCTCAACCAGCATTGGGCGGATGACACCGGCGGACGACTGCTGCTGCGCATTGAGGATATCGATCCGGAACGCTCGCGCCCGCATTTCGAGGCGGCGCTGCTGGAAGACCTGGCGTGGCTTGGTCTGGATTGGGAAAAGCCGCCGCTCCGGCAGTCGCGACGCATGGTGGAATATCGCGCCGCGCTGGACGAGTTGACCCGCCGCGGTCTGGCATTTCCGTGCTTCTGCTCGCGCGCGGAGATCGGCGAGGCCTGCGCGGCGAGACCAAATTGGCCGCGCGACCCAGACGGTTCGCCGCTCTATCCCGGAACCTGTCGAAGTCTTTCGCCGGGAGAGCGCGCCGGGCGATTGGCGACCGGGGCGCGGTTCGCATTGCGGCTCGACATGGCCAAAGCCCTGGAGGCGACAAAGGCGCCGCTGACCTATCGCGAATTTCATGAGGGATTGGAAGGCGCGGTCGTCGTCGCTGACCCTGTCCGCTGGGGCGACGCGCTGATTGGCCGGCGCGACGCGCCAACATCCTATCACATCGCCTGCACGATCGACGACCATGCGCAGGGCGTCACCGATGTCGTGCGCGGCGCCGATCTCGAAGCGGCGACGAGCCTGCACCGTTTGCTGCAGGCGCTGCTCGATCTGAGAACGCCGGTCTATCGCCATCACCGGCTCGTGATGGACGGACAGGGTCGCAAATTGTCGAAGAGCAGGATGGCGGTCAGCTTGCGCGAACTGCGCGCGCAAGGCGCAGACTCCGGAAAGCCTCCGCGCTCGTCTGGCGAAAATGCTTGGCTGAACGCTTTCCCGGCTTCAGGGCTGCATAATGACGGGAGTGCCGACGCTGACGCGGCCGTAAAGGTCGGAGACGTCTTCGTTCAGCATCCGGATGCAGCCATAGGAGGCGCGGGTTCCGATCGATCCGCGCATATGCTGCGAGGTGCCGTGAATGGCGATTTCGCTGCGTTCGAGCACCAGGGCGGCGACGCCCATGGGATTGCGCGGTGAGCCGCCCTTGATCAGATTGGGGAGATTGGGGTGGTCGTGCTTGACGACGTCGGGCGGAGTCCAGTCGGGACGCCGGTATTTGGCCTGGATCCAGGTCGAGCCGAGCCATTCCTTGCCCGGTTTGGCGACGGCGACCGGATATTGGATCGCCTTGTCGTCATCGAGGACAAAATAGAGCTTTCGCTGGCTCATGCTAATGACGATCGTTCCCGCGCTGTATGACGTGCGAAAGGTCACGAGATGGGTGCGCGCCTGGGCGGCGCCGACGGACGCCGATAGCCCCGCGACCAGAAGCGCGGCTCGGAAGCTCTTGAGATGACGCATCGACAGGCTGCTCCGGCTTGCGGCCGTCGTCTTTTGACGGCGGTCTCCTTCCAAAGGTGCCGTCAAAGGCCTTTTTTATCCAGTTCTTTGGCGAGGAAGGCTCTGAAAAATTCGTCCGATTGGTAAAAAAGAACCCATCGCCTGCCGGCGGATGCAAAAAGCCGGGCGATTTTTCGCCCGGCTTTCAAAATCCATAACTTCGTGAGGCGTGTCAGCCGCCGCGATTCTGGATCAGGTCGTCAACCACGGTCGGATCGGCGAGCGTCGAGGTGTCGCCCAATGCGCCGAATTCGTTTTCGGCGATCTTGCGCAGGATGCGGCGCATGATCTTGCCCGAACGCGTCTTCGGCAGGCCGGGCGCGAACTGGATGACGTCGGGCGAGGCGATCGGTCCGATTTCCTTGCGCACCCAGGCCACCAGCTCCTTGCGCAGCTCTTCGGTCGGCTCGACGCCCTGCATCACTGTGACATAGGCGTAGATGCCCTGGCCTTTGAGGTCGTGCGGATAGCCGACAACGGCGGCTTCCGACACGGCCTCATGCGCCACCAGCGCGCTTTCGACTTCCGCTGTGCCCATGCGGTGGCCGGAGACGTTGATGACGTCATCGACGCGGCCGGTGATCCAGTAGAAGCCGTCGGCGTCGCGACGGCAGCCGTCGCCGGTGAAATATTTGCCCGGATAGGTCGAAAAATAGGTCTGAACGAAGCGTTCATGGTCGCCATAGACCGTACGCATTTGGCCGGGCCAGGAATCCGCGAGCACGAGATTGCCCTCGCAGGGACCCTCGATCACGTTGCCGGAGGCGTCCACCACTTGCGGCTGGACGCCAAAGAACGGACGCGTGGCCGAACCCGGCTTCAGCGCATTGGCGCCGGGCAGCGGAGTGATGAGAATGCCGCCGGTTTCCGTCTGCCACCAGGTGTCAACGATCGGGCAGCGGTCTTCGCCGACGACGCGATGATACCATTCCCAAGCTTCCGGATTGATCGGCTCGCCGACGGAGCCGAGCAGGCGCAGGGATTTGCGCGACGTGCGCTTCACCGGCTCCTCGCCCGCGCCCATCAGTGAGCGGATGGCCGTCGGCGCCGTGTAGAAGATGTTGACCTGATGCTTGTCGCACACGTCCCAGAAGCGGGAAATCGACGGATAGTTGGGAATGCCCTCGAACATCAGCGTCGTCGCGCCATTGGCCAGCGGGCCATAGACGATATAGCTATGGCCGGTAACCCAACCCACGTCCGCCGTACACCAGTAGATGTCGCCGTCGTGATAGTCGAACACATACTGGTGCGTCATGGACGCATAGACGAGATAGCCGCCGGTGGTGTGCACCACGCCCTTGGGCGCGCCGGTCGAGCCGGAGGTAAACAGAATGAACAACGGATCTTCCGCGTTCATCTCGGTGGGCGGACAATCGGACGAGACTTTCGCCGCTTCGTCGTGCAGCCAGACGTCGCGCCCTTCCGTCCAGGGTATGTTGCCGCCGGTGCGCTTGACGACGATCTGAGTCTTGACGATATCGCCGGTCTTCCTGATGGCCTCGTCGGCGTTGGCCTTCAAGGGCACCTTGCGGCCGCCGCGCAGTCCTTCATCGGCTGTGATGACAACCTTGGACTTGCAGCCCTCGATGCGTCCTGCCAGAGATTCCGGCGAAAAGCCGCCGAAGACGATGGAGTGGATGGCGCCGACGCGCGCGCAAGCCAGCATCGCATAGGCCGCTTCCGGGATCATCGGCATATAGATGGTGACTGTATCGCCCTTGGTGACGCCATGCGCCTTCAGCACGTTGGCGAAGCGCGAGACTTGCTCGTGCAATTCCTTGTAAGTGATCTTCTTCAATTCTTCCGGGTTGTCGCCTTCCCAGATAATGGCGACCTGATCGCCGCGCGTGGCGAGATGCCGGTCGATGCAGTTCATCGACACGTTGGTTGTGCCATCCTCGAACCATTTGATCGAAACATTATGGGGATCGAAGCTGGTGTCCTTGACCTTCGTGTAAGGCTTGATCCAGTCGATGCGCTTGCCCTGCTCGCCCCAGAAACCGTCCGGATCGGAGACCGAGCGCGCATACATTTCGTTGTATTTGGCGTCATTGATAAAAGCGCGGCTTTCCCATTCCGCCGGAACGGGGTAAATTTTCTCGGACATTGCTTCCTCCCGGACAATAACCAACGCCGGCGCTTTTTTTGCGTCGCGCGCCGTTTGAGCGAGCCGCATTATGACCTATCGGCTCGAAACCTCACAAGCGGGCGCGGCTCACACTTTCGTCCTGCGACCTTGGGGGAAGCCGGACGCAAAACGCGCCTCGCCGCCGCTGTACTCAGTGGAAGCTTATTGCGATCTACGCGGAGCGGCAAGTCGCTTGCCTGCGACGGACCCGCCGGCCGCGTCAGGGACATTCCTTGCGCACCCTGTCCAGGGCCTGCGACAGGCCGGACAGCGAATAAGTGTCGGTCGAGACCTTGCCCTTGGCGGAAGCCGCCTTGACGATCAGTTTCGAGCCTTTTTTCATGGCCTCGATGAAATGGCCTTCCTCAGCGGGATTCTTCACCCAGGCGTTGGCGCCCTTTGCGACGAGGCCGAATTCCGCGTCGCCGATCGTGGCTTTCGCTTCACCGCCGTCCTTCATCTTGAAGCCCATGATGATCGAGATTTCATTCTTGACGTTTTCGGCCGGCCGCGTCGAGATGAAGACATAGGCCGCTTCGCGCTTCAGCTTTTCCGGTTCGCGGTTTTTGGGCTGGGCCAGGGCGTAGCAGGTCTTCGACTTGCCCTGGGTCTGATAGGCGCCCCAGTCGCCAAAAACGCCCATCGGCTCGGATTTCCCCTGGTCCGCCCCCTTCTTGTCGGATTTCTTGCCTTTGGCCTCATGCACCTTCTTCTTGACGGAGGTATTTTTCGCGACCTTCTTGCCGGCAGAGGTTTTCCCGTCGCTCGCCGCGTCGGTGGAGGTGTCCTCGCCGTGCCGCGCATAGGCGACCCCTGTGGGTCCGAACACGAAAACCGTGGCCAGGGCGAGGCCGGTCAGCAAGATGCGGGCGCGATGCGGGACGGAAAGGATCATAAATCAGCCGTGTTCAGTTAAGAGGGCAGGAAACAAATCACATCGACGGGGATCATAGCGCCAATCAATGATCGGCAGGAGTGCGGCGCAGCGGCCCTTAAGCCGCGAAGCGGGCGAAAATCGGACCGCTGACAACGCCGCCGCCTCCAGCCTATAGTCGCAGCCTTCCCTCAAAACGGAAAAATTCCATGATCGCCGCGCTGTGTGAAAATTATGGCCCTCCGGAAAACCTCGTCTTGCGCGAATTGTCCGATCCGGCGCCTGGCCCGGGCGAGGCGCTGGTCGCGCCCGTGCGCGTCGCCTTGAATTTTTTCGACACCTTGATCATCGAGAACAAATATCAGCTCAAGCCGGCTAGGCCTTTTTCGCCCGGCGGCGAATTTTGCGGCCGCGTGGTGGCCCTGGGCGCGGGCGTTGAAAATTTTAGGATCGGACAGCGGGTGGCGGGCTATTGCTCCTATGGCGCGGCGCGCTCGCGGCTTGTCCTGCCGGCGTCGAGTTTGTCCGCCGTTCCTGATTTCCTCGACGACGACCAGGCGGCCGGCCTGTTCATAACCTATGGCACGACGCTGCACGCTCTGCGCCAGCGCGCGGATCTGCAAAAGGGGGAGATGCTCGCCGTGCTCGGCGCCTCCGGCGGCGTCGGCCTGGCGGCGGTGGAGATCGGCGCGGCGATGGGAGCGCATGTCGTCGCCTGCGCCTCGTCGGCGGAAAAGCTGCGCTTCGCCAAAAACTTCGGCGCTCACGAGGGCCTCGATTATTCGGTCGAGAATCTCAAGGAGGGGCTGAAGCGACGCACCGGCGGCAAGGGCGTCGATTGCGTTTATGACGCAATCGGCGGCGCCTCCAGCGAAGCTGCCCTGCGCGCCATGGCCTGGAAGGGGCGCTTTCTGGTGGTCGGCTTCGCCTCTGGCGAAATCCCAAAAATCCCGCTCAATCTCGCCTTGCTCAAAGGCTGCGCCATCATCGGCGTCTATTGGGGCGAATTCGTCAAGCGCGAGCCACAGGCCCATCTCGACAATATGGCGCAAATTTTCGACTGGACGGGCCGGAAAATTCTTTCCGCGCACGTCCACGCCGTTTATCCGCTGGCGGAGATCGCCGAGGCGCTCCATGTGTTGAAGGACAGGCGGGCGCAGGGAAAGATTCTGCTTTCCATCCCCCAATAGGGATTTTCGCTCTGGCTTAGCGGGCCGGGCCTCCCTAGATTGGGGCGTCTTCGATGCGGCGCGAAAAAACGGCGCCCCGTCCAGAACGCTTTTTTGAGGATGCGCTGCAATGGCTTTTCCGATCCGCCTGCGAAATTTGGTCGCCGTCGCCCTGCTCGGCCTGAGCCTTTCGGCCTGCGGCTACAACGCCATCCCAACGGCGGAAGAGACCGCCAAGGCGCGTTGGGCCGATGTGCAGAACGATTATCAACGCCGCACCGATCTCATCCCCAATCTGGTGGCGACTGTCCAAGGCTACGCCAAGCAGGAAAAGGACGTGCTGATCGGCGTGACCGAGGCCCGGGCCAAGGCGACCCAGGTTCATATCGACGCCTCGCAACTCACCGATCCCGACAAGCTGAAACAGTTCCAGGACGCGCAGGCACAACTTTCTGGCGCGCTCGGCCGACTGCTGGCGGTCAGCGAAAATTATCCCGACCTGAAGTCGAACCAGAATTTTCTCGCCCTGCAATCGCAGCTTGAAGGCACCGAAAACCGCATCGCCGTGGCGCGGCGCGATTATATCGCCGCGGTGCGTGATTATAACCTGACACTGGAAACCTTCCCCTCGATGCTTTGGGCGATGACGGTGTTCCGGGGCAAGAAGCCGATGGCCTCGTTCACGGCGACGGATGGCGCGCAGACGCCGCCGACCGTCAAGTTTTGAAAGGTTTTTTCGCGCAGATGACCAGTGCCCAATCATACCGTCGGACCGGGGCTGACGACTTGGTGCGGCGGCTGGCGGCGTTCGGCCTTTTCCTGGCCCTGCTCTATGCGCCTGCCGCTTTCGCCCAGGCGATGACTTTCCGGCCCTGACCGGTCATGTCGTCGATCAGGCCAACTGCTGCCGGCTGAAACGCGCCAGGCGCTGGAGCAGAAGCTCGCGGCGCTCAAGGAAAAATCGGGCGTCCAGTTCGTCGTCGCGACCTTGTCGTCGCTGCGGGGCAGGAGATCGAGCCCTATTCCAATCAATTATTCCCGCCATTGGGCGCTCGGCGAAAAGACCAAGAACAATGGCGTTCTGCTCGTCGTCGCGCCGAAAGAGAAAAAGGTGCGGATCGAGGTCGGCTACGGGCTAGAAGCCACATTGACCGACGCCCTGTCGAAGATCGTCATCGTCAACGCCATCGCGCCGCGATTCAAGGCAGGAGATTTTCCCGGCGGAATTACGCGTGGCGTCGATGACGTCATCACCATCCTGACCACCGATTCCAGCGAATGGACGAAAAAGCCGCGGGTGCGGGCAGATGACCAGGATTTCGACCTTCGACGCCATCCTGCCCTTCCTGATCGTCGCGTTGGTCATTTTCATCATCTGGCGCAACCGGGGCGGCGGTCGTGGCGGTGGCGGGCCTTTCATTTTCCTGCCCGGACCCGGATGGAGCGGCGGTCGCGGCTCTTTTGGAGGGGGCGGCTTCGGCGGCGGCGATGGAGGCGGGTTTATCGGCGGCGGCGGTTCGTCGGGCGGCGGCGGCGCCTCGGGAGACTGGTGATGCGCGAACAGGCGGACGAGGCCGCGATCGTCGCGGCGGTGCAGGCGGCGGAAGCGCGGACCAGCGGGCAGATCGTCTGCGTCCTGGCCCGCCAGTCCTGCGACACGGGCGCGCTATCGGCGCTTTATTCGGCCGCCCTGGCCCTGGTTGCGCCCTGGCCGCTGCTGGTCTTCACGCAAATTTCGGCGCAACGCATTTTTGGGCTGCAGGTCGCGATATTCGTCGTCGCCCTGCTGCTTTTAGGCTGGACTCGGCTCGGACTGGCGCTCACGCCGCGTCACGAGCAGAGGCGGCAGGCCTTCCGCGCCGCGGTGGAGCAGTTTTTCACGCGGGGGATGATGCGAACCCGCCATCGCGCCGGGGTGCTGATTTTCGTGTCGCTGGCCGAACGTTATGCGCGCATCATCGCCGATGACGGCCTGAGCGGCAAAATCTCCGAAGCCGAATGGCAAAAGGCGATGAACGAATTGACCGCGCATCTGCGCGAAAACCGCCTCACCGAGGGATTTGTCGCCGCCGTCGATCGGACGGCCGAGCTCTCTGGCGCGCGCCGCGCCGCCGGACGGAAGCGGCAATGACCTGCCCGACGGGCTTGTTCGCGTGAAGTGAAAATCACCGTCCCGCGCGCAAGACGGCAAGCAATTTCTTTCCGGCGCGGCCGTCGCGTCTGAAGCCGATGCTTTGCTCGTAGGCGGCGATGGCCTCGCGGGTTTTCGTTCCCATCACACCGTCATGCTTGCCGCCGACGTCGTAGCCGAGCCCCTCCAACCGCGCCTGCACTTCGCGGCGCTCGACCCGCGTCAGGCCAGGATCGTCAGTCGGCCATGGCGTGACGATCCCCGCGCCGCCCTTCAGCCGATCCGAGAGCACGCCGATAGCCAAAGCATAGGATTCGGCGGCGTTATAGGAATAGAAAGCCTCGAAATTGCGGGAGACGAGAAAAGCCGGACCATGCGGCCCGGCGGGCAGTAGCAAGCCGAATTCGCCCGGTCCGGAGAGCGGCCGGCCGTCGGCGCGGATCAAGCCGCGTCCCGCCCAGGCGGAAAGAGGGTGTTTGCCGCGCCGGCCGGAGGGGCCGCGGTAATTGGCTGGCAACGTCACCTCGAAGCCCCAGGGCAGGCCGCTGACCCAGCCGGCGCGGCGCAGGAAATTGGCCGTGGAGCCCAGCGCGTCGGGAACGGAGCCGACGACGTCGCGACGGCCGTCGCCGTCCATGTCGACGGCAAGGCGCAGGAATGTCGAGGGCATGAACTGGGTATTGCCGAAGGCGCCCGCCCAGGAACCATTGAAATCCTCCAGCCGGACATCGCCGTGATCGACGATTTTCAGCGCCGCCATCAACTCGCCGCGAAAATAGTCGGAGCGGCGATTTGGCGTACACGCCAATGTCGCAAGCGACTGGATGACCGGACGCGAGCCGAACTTCTGCCCGAAATTCGATTCAACGCCCCATACAGCGACGACCGCCGCCGCGTCGACCCCAAAACGCCGCTGCGCCGCCAGCGCCGCCTGCCGATATTCCGAGAAGCGCTGTTTGCCGTCGCGCACGCGCTCGTCATCGACGAGTCCTGAAAGATAGTCCCAGATCGGAGTCGAAAATTCCGGCTGGGCGCCAAGAAAACTCGTGGCGTCGTTGGGCTCGAGCCCGTCGAGGGCGCGCGACAGCGTCGCCGCCGACACGCCATGTGCGGCGGCCTGCGTCTTGATCCGCGCCTTGCACGATTTGAAATCGGCGCGGGCGGCCTGATTGAGGGCGAGCAGCGCGGAGAGCGCGAGAATCCAAGGCTTCATCGCTGGAGCCTAACGCGATTCTTGCGGCGAAAAAATGAAAAAAGCGCTTGGTGCCAGCGTGCGATCCGACGAAGTCGGATCGCACGCCCAGCCTGTTGTTTTTGCGCATATTTGCTGAAGAGGCCTTTCAGTTCGCGCAAACCGGCGTTCACTTTGCTTGAAACGACGGTCCCGCGAAGCGACCATGCCTAGATCCAGGGACGCTCTTCGGCGATCTTCGAATTCGAATTCGGCGATCTTCGGCGCCTTGACCAGGGTCAGGCCGATATCGTCGAGGCCTTCGAGCAGACAGTGCTTGCGGTGCGGGTCGACGTCGAATTTCACCACGCCGCCGTCGGGGCCGCGAATTTCCTGGGCTTCGAGATCGACGGTCAAGGTGGCGTTCGCGCCGCGGCTGGCGTCGTCCATCAGCTTGGCGAGGTCTTCCTTCGACACCTTGATTGGCAGGATGCCGTTCTTGAAGCAGTTGTTGTAAAAAATGTCGGCGAAACTGGTCGAGATGATCGCGCGCACGCCGAAATCGAGCAGCGCCCAAGGCGCGTGTTCGCGCGACGAGCCGCAGCCGAAATTGTCTTCAGCCACCAGGATCTGAGCCTTCCGATAAGCGGGCTTGTTGAGCACGAAATCGGGGTTTTCCGAACCGTCGTCCTTGTAGCGCATTTCCGAGAACAGGCCCTTGCCGAGGCCGGTGCGCTGAATCGTCTTCAGATATTGCTTGGGGATGATCATGTCGGTGTCGATATTGGTGATCGGCAAAGGCGCTGCGACGCCGGTCAATTTCGTGAATTTTTCCATTTTTCTGGCCCAAAAATTTTCGCGCGGCAGATCGGCGAATTGGCGAAGGATTTAGCAAAGGACGGACACGGAAGCAATGAAACCGCGCGTTCAATAGGGCTGTCCATCCTTATGGGCGAAAAGCCAGCGCCCGTCCGGACCCAGGATCGCCCGCAAATCATCGCGTGGATAAAATCCTTCGTCGCACGGAGTCCGGTCGCCGATTTCGAGATGGACGGCAAAACCCTCGGTGCGGTTGACGAGTTGATGCGCCGCGAATGAATTCATCCTGTCGCGAATGCCGATGCAGCAAGGCAGATTTCCCGCCGGGCTCGAGACGAGCGAGATTGGCGCCAAAATTCTTCAAACCGAACAAATCGCCAAGCGGATGCTTTTCCTGCCGCGCCATGCGGCTAAAGAACGGCTCGGGATAATTGGAAAGCTTTGTGCGCAATGGCGCCGACGCGGCTTCGACTGCAATTGGATGAGCACCGAACTCACGGATCATGAGGCGGCCTTTCAATTCTAGCCTAAATTATTGCGCTTCCTGTTCGATACGCTCCATATCTTCATCGGAGAGGCCGAAATGATGGCCGACCTCATGCACCAAGACATGCCTGACCAGATCGCCGAGCGTCTCGTCGCCCTCGGCCCAGACGTCAAGGATGGGGCGGCGATAGAGGTGGACCGTGTTGGGGAGTTGGCCGGTCTGCACGTCTTCGGCCCGCGGGAGGCCGCGGCCCCGGAACAGGCCGAGCAACTCGAACTCGAACTCGGCCTCGAATTCCAGCAGGACGTCGTCGTCGGGAAAATCCTCGACACGGATCACCAACCCTTCGCACGACTGCAGGAATCTCATCGGCAGGCGGCGGAAGGCGGCGTCGGCCAACGCTTCGAACTCCTCCAGCGAGGGCGCCCTGCGCGCCGTCCAGTCGGTCGCCGGCGGTTTTGCGCTTGCCATCGTCGCTCCTTTGTCGGCCGTTCGCTGTTTAACGTGCGGACTTGACGGACAACTCGATTTTCGGCGGTTTCGCCAGGGTCTGGAACACCACGCAGTAACGCTCAGTCAGTCGGCTCAGCGCGTCGATACGCTCCTGCGGCTCATCGGTGTCGAGATCGAAAAACAGCCGGATGTAGGCGAAGCCGACCGGCGCGTCTTTCGCGACGCCCAGCGTGCCGCGAAAGTCGAGATCGCCCTCCGCCCGCACCGCGCCGCCCGACAGACGAAAATCGATCGCCGTCGCCACCGCCTTCAAAGTGACGCCGGCGCAGGCGACCAGGGCCTCGAGCAGCATGTCGCCCGAACAGGCCTGCATGCCGCTGCCGCCCGTCGCCGGATGCAACCCGGCTTCGACCAGCGCCCGCGAGGTCGAAACCTTGCAGGCGAGTCCCTCGCCGGAGATGTCTCCTTGCGCCTTGAGCGTGACCACGGCGGAGGGAGCGTCCGCCTTGTATTTTTCCTTTAGCGGCGCCTGCAGGGCGCGCAAGGCGTCGGCGTCCATCGGCGG
The DNA here is from genome assembly GCA_963849665.1 of uncultured Alphaproteobacteria bacterium. Classification (GTDB taxonomy): domain Bacteria; phylum Pseudomonadota; class Alphaproteobacteria; order Rhizobiales; family Beijerinckiaceae; genus Rhodoblastus. The sequence continues at coordinate 14,095 of CAWKJW010000026.1, forward strand.
CTCCGTCAAAACAGTCAGTGGAAGGAGCGGAGGTCGACGAAATGGCCGGCGATCGCCGCGGCCGCCGCCATGGCCGGGGAGACGAGGTGGGTGCGGCCCTTGAAGCCCTGGCGTCCCTCGAAATTGCGGTTCGAGGTTGAGGCGCAGCGTTCGCCTGGCGCGAGCCGGTCCGGGTTCATCGCCAGGCACATTGAGCAGCCCGGCTCCCGCCATTCGAAACCGGCGGCGACGAAGATCTTGTCGAGCCCCTCGGCTTCCGCCTGTTCCTTCACGAGCCCTGAGCCCGGCACGACCAAGGCGTTGACATGGCTCGCCACCTTGCGGCCCTCGGCGATTTTCGCTGCTTCGCGCAGGTCCTCGATGCGGCCGTTGGTGCAGGAGCCGATGAAGACGCGGTCGATCTTGATGTCGACAGGCTTCTCCCCGCCCTTGAGCCCCATGTAATCCAGCGCGCGCTGGATTTTTGCCCGCAAGGCTTCGCTTTGGCCAGCATCGACGCTCGGCACGGTCCCGTCGATCGCCACCACGTCCTCGGGGCTGGTGCCCCAGGTCAGGAGCGGCGGCAGGTCGCTGGCGTCGAGTTCGACGATGGCGTCGTAATGCGCGTCCGGATCGCTCTTGAGCTGCGACCAGTAATGCATCGCCCGCTCCCAGGCCTCGCCCTGCGGCGCCTTGGGACGGCCCTTGAGATACTGAAAGGTCTTTTCGTCCGGAGCGATCAGGCCCGCGCGGGCGCCGCCTTCGATCGACATGTTGCAGACCGTCATACGGCCTTCCATCGACAAGGATTCAATTGCTTCGCCGGCATATTCGATGACATAGCCGGTGCCGCCGGCCGTGCCGATCTTGCCGATGATCGCCAGCGCAATGTCCTTGGCGCTGACGCCCTCGCCGAGATGGCCGTTGACCTTGACCAGCATGTTCCTGGCCTTGGCCTGGATCAGGGTCTGGGTGGCCAGCACGTGCTCGACTTCCGAAGTGCCGATGCCATGCGCAAGGGCGCCGAAGGCGCCGTGGGTGGAGGTGTGGCTGTCGCCGCAGACGATGGTCGCGCCCGGCAAAGTAAAACCCTGTTCCGGCCCGATGATGTGGACGACGCCCTGGCGGCGGTCGTGTTCGTTGAAATATTCTACGCCGAAGTCGCGGGCGTTGATCGCCAGCTGCTCGACCTGCGCCTTGCTCTCGGGATCCTTGATGGGCTGCGAGCGGTCGGTGGTCGGCACATTGTGATCGACGACGGCGAGCGTCTTTTGCGGCGAATGCACCGCGCGCTTGGCCAACCGCAGGCCCTCGAAGGCCTGCGGGCTGGTCACTTCATGGATCAGGTGCCGGTCGATATAAAGCAGCGCCGTGCCGTCCGGCTGGATGTCGACGACATGATCGTCCCAGATCTTGTCGTAAAGGGTGCGCGGCTTGCCGGAGGTCTCAACCATGTTCTTCATCCCCGTCGCGGTCGTATTGGCGCGACATTTTTTCGCGCCGGACCGATCATTGACGACATAGAGCGCTTGAACGTCCGGACAAGGCCGAAAGCTGCAAATAGCGCACATGAATGCGAAAAGGCTGGCGCAGCGGCCAGCCTTCGCGAAAAGAGTTCAACGCGAATAATGGCCGATCAGGCTTTCGGCGCGGCTTTCGCGGCCTTGGCCTTGGTGTCCGAACGCTCGGCGATGCGCGCGGACTTGCCGCGGCGGTCGCGCAGGTAATAGAGCTTTGCGCGGCGCACCTTGCCGCGGCGGACCACCTTGATCGAGTCGATCAGAGGTCCATAGACCGGGAAGACGCGCTCCACGCCTTCGCCATAGGAAATCTTGCGGACGGTGAAGCTCTCGTTGAGGCCGCCGCCGTTGCGGGCGATCACCACCCCCTCATAGGCCTGCACGCGGGTGCGTTCGCCTTCCTTCACCTTGACGTTGACGATGACGGTGTCGCCCGGGCCGAATTCAGGAATGGTTTTGTCGGCGGAAAGCCGGGCGACCTGCTCGGCGTCGAGCTGTTCGATAATATTGGCCATTTTTGGTCTCCGTTTCGCCTTGCGGCGAGCGTTTCGGAACGCTGTTGTGAATTGGCCCCGCAATTCCCGACGGGATGCGTGCTGATTTGTTTCCCCCGGATTTCGGAAATTCCGGATAGAAGGCGGCCCTATACAGAATTTTGCGGCGATTGTCGAGCGAGGAAGCCCGAAGAAGTCGATGGAATCAGAACAATCGCGTTTCCGCCTGTTCGCGCTTTGGTCCAGGATCGTCGGGCGGCGTTGGCAGCGGAAAGATCACCGGCTGCGGCGAAGTGGGCTGTCGCGGCGGATTTGACGCCGCGGATTCCGTCTTCATCGGTTTTGCCGGGGCTTCGACCGGCGGCAGGATTTCGACCTGCGCGGCGTCGATTTGCTTCGATTCGCCTTGCCCGGCCTCGGCCTGCTGTGCGTCTTGAGGCGGCGCGTCTTGGGCCGCCTGGACTTGCGGCGGTTCTCCCGCCGTCAGCGCCGGCGGCGGTTCGTAGGCTGGCGGCGGCTCTTCGACCGGACCGGTCAATTCCTCATGCGGTTGCAGCCAGCGATAGGCGTCGAGTTTGCCCGTCACCGGCGAAACGGGCGCCCGCTGCTTGGAATAATGGCCGTCGGCGACCCAGGCCGCGTCGCGCGGCGCGCGCGAGCCGCGTGAAAGCCATTCGCGCACGAGGCCCTGTGCGTCATGCTCGCGGTCTTCGAGTTCCGCCATGATGACGCACATGCGGGCGGTGGGGCGCTCGCCGCCGGCGACCAGGGGCGCCATGGCGGCGCGCGCTGTGGCGAAATCACGGGCGCCCAGCGCGGCCTGCGCGACCATCATCGCGCTTTCCGGATCGCCGGGCGCGAATTTAGCCAAAGTCTGAGCGCGCGTCAGCCGATCGGCGGAGGAATCGCCGGGACGCATGTCCACATAGGCTTGGGCGAGGTCGGGATGCGGCGTTTTGGCGTAGGCGGCCTCGATCAGCTTCGAACCGCCGCGTAAATCGCCTTTGCGTGACAGGAGGCGGCCGAGCAAGGCCGTCGCAGGCGTCAGGTCCGGCGCTTTCTTCGCCGCGGCGCGCAAAAGCTTTATCGCGCGGTCGGGATCGGCCAGCTCGCATTGCATCGCCATCGCTGTGTCGAGCACGGCCCTTTGCCGGTTGGCCGTCGCGACATCGACGACCTTGGCGCGCAGATTCTGTTCGACGCAAAGCCGCGCCGCCTCCCAGTCGTTCTGTTCGGTATAGCGGTCGAGCACGGCTTGGCCCGACCAGGCGAGCGGCGCGACGCCATGCGCCTCGAGCGCAATGCTGTGGGCGGCCTCGTGATCGCCCTGGCGCAGGCTTTCCGCATGCAAGCCGCGCAAGCCGAGCAATCGGGTTTCCGCGCGCTCGGTCATGGCGCGAAAGGCGCGCTCGGAGCCGGCCCGGTCGCCGGAGAGCTGGGCGGCCTGCGCCTGCAGAAGCAGGGTCAGCGGCTCATGCGGCAGATATTTTCTGGCCTCGCGGCTGGCCCGCTCCGCCCTGCGCGCGTCGCCTGCGCCGGCGGCCAGAATGCCGCGGGAGAGGGCATCGTGGCCGCGGGCCCGCCTGCGGGCGCGAGTGGCCACGGCGACGAGGCTCGGAACGGCGAAGATGAAGCGCAGGAGGCTCCATGCGACGATCGCGGCGATCGCGACTACGCTCAAGCCGACCAGCGGCGAGGTGTCTATGTGGTAGCCGAACCAGGTCAGGGAGAGCGAACCGGGCTGTTCGAGCAGGCTCCCCAGACCCAGGGCGGCGAGGGCGATCATGAACAGGAAGATCAGGATGCGGACCATCTGAGGCTCTCGATTGGATTTGATGGCGACGAAAATTTTCGGTCCCGGCGGCGGCCGTCGCCGGAAAAAAGTGACGTCAGGATTTGTTCTTGCTCAAATTTTGCAGCGCCTCGCTCACTTCGGCCTTGGCGGCCTCCTCAGCTTCGAGACGCGTTTGCGCGGCCTTGGCCCATTCGGCGGAAAGGGCGAGCGCGGGCGCGGGCAATTGCGTCCGCTCCGCTAAGGCGGCGGCGATGTCGTCTCGCGCCAGATCGTTTTCGATCCGGTCGACGCGCGCCGCGTTCGCATCCTTGTCTGGCGCGCCGGCGGGACGGATCCGCACCAATGTTCTGGCGTGGGATTCTGATATAGGCCAAGGCGGCCAAGCCAAAATTTTGCGGCGACTTGGCTTCTGTCTGCTGCTTCGGCGCGGGCGGCGCCGCGCTGGCCATGAGCTTGGGCGCGAGGCCCGCGAATTCTTCCGCCAGTTTTTTCGCGCTGGGCGCAGCGAGGCCGGCGCGCAACTGTGCGAGGCGGTCGGAAGCGCCGCCGATACTTTGCAGCGCAGTCAGCATTGGCGCGTAATTGTCGCCCTGCCGAATTGCTGTCAACAGGCTTTGCGCCACGACGAGTTTCGCCGAAGCCTCGCCCGTATCGGGCTTGGGCGCGGCCAATTGATCCTCGACAGCTTTCAGTTTCTGGCTCAGCTGTTGCACCGTCGCCTGCGTCGTCGCGAGCTGGGCGGCCATTTGCGCGACAAGCGTTTTGTCGGCGGGCGTCTCGGCGGCCGGCGCTTTCGCCGGCTCGGCCGGAGCGGCGGCGGGATTGGCGGCGGCGTTTTTCTGAAACTCGGCGTTTGATTGCGGGGCCTGGGTGACCTCCTTGGCGGCCGGAGCTTCGGTTTTTTGCGTCGCCTCGGCGGCGCTCGGAGTTTGGGCTGGCGCAGGCGCCGGCTTCTCGGCCTGGGCGGCGGCCGGCGGCGAAGCCTTTTCCGGCGCCGCCTCGGTCTTTGGCTTGGCTTCAACTCCAGGAGCCTCTGCGGCCGCGCTCGGCGCGGGCGCGGCTGAGGTCTCGGCGGCCGACGGGGCCGAGGGTGCGTTTTTTTCTTGGGCCGGAGGGGCTCCGGGCTCGCCTTCGGCTTTTTTTGTCGCCTCGCCCGATGGGCCGGCATTCGGCGCCGACGCGGGCCTGGTTTCGGCCGGCGCCGCGTTTTCGTTCGTCGATTCAGCGTCTGGCTTGATGCCGGAGGGCGTCAGCAAGGCGGCGATTTTTGCCGGGATGTCGGCGGGAGCCGGCGAACCGATTTCCGTCCAGCCATAATAGCCGCCGGCCCCCAGGACGGCGACGCCCACCAGGGCGCCAAGGGCGCGAAGAACGCCGCTCTTGCGCTGCGGTTCGCCGGCGTGAGCTTCGGGTTCGGAGGCTCCGGCCTCCGGCGCGTCACCATGGTCCTCCGGCATAGCCGCCTCGACTGTCGTCGGCGCGGCGTCTGCTTCGGGCGCTGGCTCCTCCGTCGGTTTGTGGCTCGCGTCTTCCGGCGCTTCCTCGACCTCCGGCGGAATCTCGGCCGCCTGGCCCTCGATCACCGGCGCGGCGCGCGTCCGTCCGGACGGCGCATCGGGTCCGCCGACAGGCTTCGTGTCGGTCGCCTTCTGTTCGCCCTCGCCGCCATTCTGGTCGCTCATGCCACCCCCCATCGTTCGGCGCCATTATAGACGGCGCTTGCGTCGAGAAAACCCGCAATCGGCGGGCTTTTTCTCAAATCAGGCGCTGGCGGCGATCGCCTCGGCGATGGCGACGGTGCGCCGCGCCATGTCGGCGTGAAGCCTTTCGACCATCTTGCCGTCGATCTGAAGCGCGCCCCTGGAGGCGTTTTCCGGGAGGTCGAAAACGGCGATGATCTTGCGCGCAAAGGCGATTTCCGCCTCGCCCGGAGCGAAGACCTCATTGCAGACCGCGACCTGATTGGGATGGATCAGCGTCTTGCCGTCCATTCCAAAGTCGCGGCCCTGCTCGCATTCGGCGCGAAAACCCGCCTCGTTGGAAAAATCGTTATAGACGCCGTCGATAATATCCGCGCCATGCGCCCGCGCGGCGGCGACGCAGATCGACAGATAGGCCTGCATGGAGAGACGACCTGGCGTCAGACGAGCACGCGTCTCCTTGGCGATGTCGTTCGTGCCCATGACCAGAACGGCGAGGCGGGACGCGGGGTCCATGGCGGTGCGCACGATGGAATCGGCGTTGAGGATGGCGACCGGCGTCTCCATCATCGCCCAGAGGCGGGTGTGCTCCGGCGCGCCGGCGTCACGCAGCGCCCTGGCGGTCATCATGATGTCGCCCGGCGACGACACCTTTGGGACGAGAACGGCGTCGGGGCCGGCCTGGGCGGCGGCGGCCAGATCGTCCTTGCCCCAGGGCGTGTCGCCGCCGTTGATGCGGATGACGACTTCGCGGCGGCCGAAACCGCCGGCCCTGACCGCGGCGACGACCTGCGCGCGCGCAATTTCCTTTGCGTCAGGAGCGACGGCGTCTTCGAGGTCGAGGATCAGCGCGTCGGCGGCGATCGTCTTGGCCTTTTCCAGCGCGCGGGCGTTCGAGCCGGGCATGTAAAGGACGCTGCGGCGGGGGCGAAGGCTTGTCATGTCGTCTCCGGTTTTCAGGTTCTTTGCTTTGTTGCGCGGCACCATAATGTCTTCGCGGGTTTCACGCCATTGTCATTTTAATTGTTGGCAAACGCCGATTGCCGCCTGGCGCTGATCCAAAGGGACGGATTGCCCATCGCGCCGCATTGCGGCAAAAGGAGGCCGCATTGCGGGAAAGGCGGCGCGTTGCGGTCTTTATCGATCGAGCCGCGGCGATTGGCGGATAGCTGGTTTCGGCCCGGAATGCGTTGGGAACGTGAATGAAATGAGCAATACGAATTTTCCGAAACGGCTCGCCGAAGGCTACGAGAACTTCCTCGGAGGACGCTTCGGCCGCGAGCGCGAAAGATTCGAGGAGTTGGCCGAGCGTGGCCGAGAATCCTGAAATCCTGCTGATCGGCTGCTGCGATTCCCGCGTATCGCCGGAATTGATCTTCGACGCCGGTCCCGGCGAGATGTTCGTGCTGCGCAATGTCGCCAATCTCGTGCCGCCCTATCAGCCCAACGACGACTACCACGGCACGTCGGCGGCGATCGAATTCGCCGTCATGGGCCTCAAGGTCAAGCATATCGTGGTGATGGGCCATGCGCAGTGCGGCGGCGTCAAGGCTTACACCCAATTGCAGCACGATCCCTACGTGCGGCCGCTGGCGCCGGGCGATTTCATCGGCGGCTGGATCAAGCTGATGGCGCCGGCGGCGGAAAGCCTCGGGCCGCCGACCGAACCGCTGAAGGAATGGTCGGAGCGGCTGGCGCTCGAGTCCATCAAGCGAAGCCTGAAGAACCTGCGCACCTTTCCCTATATCCGCACCCTGGAGGCGCGCGGCTGGCTTTCGCTGCACGGCGCCTATTTCGGCGTGGCGAGCGGCGAGTTGCTGACGCTGGACGATCCGGACGGCGAATTTCGCCAGGTCTCGACGCAAGCGCACAGGGACGCGCTCGGCAAAGACTCCGCGTTTTTGAAGCGTGGCTTGGCGGAGCTGAAACGAAAACGCCGGGGACCAGCCCCGGCGTTTTGAACCGATCTCTCACGCCGCCTTTTGCTTGGGCGTCAAAAGCTTGCGATTGATCAGCGCTTCAGCGATCTGCACGGCGTTGAGCGCCGCGCCCTTGCGCAGATTGTCTGAGACGCACCAGAAGGCCAAGCCGTTCTCCACCGTCGCGTCCTCGCGGATGCGCGAAATGTAGGTGGCGTCCTCGCCCGCCGCCTCGTGCGGCGTGATGTAGCCGCCGGCTTCGTGCTTGTCGATCACCAGAACGCCGGGCGCCTCGCGCAGGATTTTCCGCGCTTCCTCCGCCGTCACCGGCTTTTCGAATTCGATGTTGACGCTTTCGGAATGCGCGATGAAGACCGGCACGCGCACGCAGGTTGCGGTCAGCTTGATCTTCGGGTCGAGAATCTTTTTCGTCTCGGCCATCATTTTCCACTCTTCCTTGGTAAAGCCGTCCTCCATGAAGACGTCGATATGCGGAATGAGGTTGAAGGCGATGCGCTTGGGGAATTTCTTGTTCTCGACCTGGTCGGAGACGAAGACCGCGCGGGTCTGGGCGAACAGCTCGTCCATGCCTTCCTTGCCGGCGCCCGACACAGATTGATAGGTCGAGACGACGACGCGCTTGATGTCGAAATGGTCATGCAGCGGCTTCAACGCGACGACGAGCTGCGCCGTCGAGCAGTTCGGATTGGCGATGATGTTTTTTGCGGCCGAAATCCTTGAGGGCGTCGGCGTTCACTTCCGGCACCACCAGCGGCACGTCGGAATCATAGCGCCAGGCCGAGGAATTATCGATCACCACGCAATTTTTGGCGGCGATGCGCGGCGACCATTCCTTGGAGACCGAGCCGCCGGCCGACATCAAGGCGATGTCGCAATCGGAAAAGTCGTAAGTGTCGAGGTGCTTGCATTTGAGGTCTTGTCGCCATAGGACACTTCCGTGCCGATCGAGCGCGACGAAGCGAGCGCGACGACCTCGTCCGCCGGGAACTGGCGTTCGGCAAGAATATCCAGCATTTCGCGGCCCACATTGCCTGTGGCGCCGACGACAGCGACCTTGTAACCCATGCTGCTCTCCAAAAATTTGAGGCCGAATGCCTACAGCAAGCTTGCGCTCAGGGCAATGCGCCTTCGGCGCCGCTTCGCTCGGGCTTGTTCGGCTTATTCCTCGGCCGCGGCCTTCAATTGCGCTTCCTCGCGCCGCCGCCGTTCCGCGACCACAGCCTCGTCGAGCGCCTCCGTCCAGCCGCAGGCGAGGAGATTTGCTTGCATATGCGCGGGAATGCAGGCCGCGGCCTCGATGGCCGGCTTGTTCCTGGAAAGAGGAATGGTGATCGCCCGCGCGTGCAAATGCAGACTTTCGTCGGGCGCGCCGCCCGAGCCATAAATGGGATCGCCGAGAATGGGAAAATCGAGCGCCGCGCAATGGACGCGCAATTGATGCGTCCGTCCCGTCAACGGCTCCAGCGCAAGCCAGGAAACCTCGCGGCCCGCGCTGTCGCGCCCCCGGCCCAGCACGCGCCAGCGCGTCTGCGACGGCTGGCCCTTGGGATCGACCTTCATCCACCAGCCACGCGCGGCGTCGAGCCGCCCGAGCGGCAGGTCGATCAGGCCGTCTTCATCCTTCGGTCCGCCTTCGACCACGGCCCAGTAGGTCTTGTCGATCTTGCCCTGCTTGAACAAGAGCGACAGCTTCTCCAGCGCCTTGCGATGGCGGCCGAGCACCAGGCAGCCGGATGTGTCCTTGTCGAGCCGATGCGCCAGCGCCGGGTCGCGCGGCAGGCCGAAGCGCAGGTGATGAAAAAAATCTTCAAAGCTTTCGCCGCCCTTGGGACCGCGATGCACCGCGATGCCGGCGGGCTTGTCGAGGACCAGCATCATGCCGTCGCGATAGAGCAATCGCGCATAAATGTCTTCCGGCGTCATGCGGGACAGGCTATCGAAGTCGAATGTGGATTTTTGACGATCGGCGGCATGACTGCTTATCGCAAAAAGCCGAGGGTATGAGAAGGGCTCGCATGAGCGCAGATTCGAAAGACAAGGCGGAAAAGGCGGGCTTCATCGGCCGGCTGTTCAAGCTCCGCCATTCGCAGGACGAGTTTTGGGAGCAGCAGCCGGAAGTCCCGCCCGAAGCCGCGCCGCCTCCGTCGCCTGTCGAGCCGCAGCCTGCGGCCGCCGCGGCCCCGGAGCCTGAGCCTCCGGCGCAGCCCGTCGTCGAGGCGCCGCCAACGGTCGAGCTTCCTCCCGCCGTCGTCGAATTGGCGCCCGCGCCCGTAGAAGCTCCGGCGCCAAGAGCGAGCTGGTGGGCGCGGCTGCGGCACGGCCTTGCGCGCTCCTCCTCTTCCATCGCCCAGGGCGTCGCCGACATTTTCACCAAGCGCAAGCTTTCGGCCGACATGCTGGAAGACTTAGAAGACGTGCTGGTGCGAGCCGATCTCGGCATTGCCGCCGCCTCGCGCATCGCCGCCCTCGTCGGCAAGGGCCGCTATGACAAGCAGATCGCGCCGGAGGAAGTGCGCTCGATCATGGCCGAGGAAATCGAGCGCGTCCTGACGCCGGTTGCGAATCCGCTGGAAGTGGATGCGGCCAAAAAGCCCTTCGTCATTCTTGTGGTGGGGGTCAACGGCTCGGGCAAGACCACGACCATCGGCAAGCTCGCCGCGAAATTCTCCGCCGAAGGCAAAAGCCTGATGCTCGCCGCCGGCGACACTTTTCGCGCCGCGGCGATCGAACAGCTTCGCATCTGGGGCGGGCGCATGAACGTCCCGGTGATCGCGCGCGAGCCGGGCGCCGACGCCGCCGGCCTGGCGTTTGACGCGATCAAGGCGGCGCAGGAGCAGAAAGCCGATGTTCTGCTGATGGATACGGCGGGCCGGCTGCAAAACCGCGCCGAACTGATGGCGGAGCTCGAAAAGATCGTCCGGGTGATGAAAAAGGTCGACGCCGAGGCGCCGCATGCGGTGCTGCTTGTGCTTGACGCGACGGTGGGCCAGAACGCATTGAGCCAGGTCGAGATTTTCGGCAAGGTCGCCGGCGTCACCGGGCTTGTCATGACCAAACTCGACGGCACGGCGCGCGGCGGCATTCTGGTCGCCATAGCCGAGAAATTCGGCCTGCCCGTGCATTTTATCGGCGTCGGCGAGCAGGCCGACGATCTCGAGCCTTTTACGGCCCGCGATTTCGCCCGCGCCATCGCCGGATTCGACGACGAAACCGCCTGACAGGAATTTATGATCATGACGCCGGCCAACGCGCGCAAAAAAGTCAATCCGCTGCTGAAACTGGTGCTGGAGATGGGGCCGCTGGTCCTGTTTTTCCTCTCCAATTCCAAGCCGAAGCTGTTTCACTGGCTGGTCGGCGGCTTTCTGCCGGAAAACCTGCCGCCGGAAAAGGTCACCATGCTGACCGCGACGGCGGTGCTGATGGTCGCGGTCGTCGCTGCGCTCGTGGCCTCGTGGGCGCTGACGAGGCATTTGCCGATCATGCCGGTGGTGACGGCGATCGCGGTGCTGTTTTTCGGCGCCCTGACTTTCGTGTTTCAGGACAAGACCTTCATCCAGCTCAAGCCGACCATCGTGAACTGCCTTTTTGGCGCCGCTCTGCTCGGCGGGCTGGCTTTCGACAAGCTCTTGCTGCCGGTTGCGCTCGACAGCGTCATGCATCTCGACGAGGAGGGCTGGCGCAAGCTGACCATCCGCTGGGGCTTTTTCTTCTTCGTTCTTGCGGGGCTGAACGAGGTCGTGCGCCTGACGCAGAGCTGGGATTTCTGGGCTGGCTTCAAGAGTTTTGGCGTGATGCCTCTGACGGTGATTTTCGCGCTCGCCCAGACGCCGCTGATCTTGAAGCACGAGATCAAGCCCGAGGCCGAGCCGGAGCATTTTTAGCGCAAATCCCCGGCGGACTTGTCTGGCGCCGCCGGCATTTCCGAAAAGTAAAAGTGAAAATGGCGCGCGCGAGACTAAATTCGCCGGGCGGACAATGTTCACGTTATGTTTCACGTGAAACACGGGGCGGGCGCGGCTTGGCGTCTTTGCGCCGTTCTCTTTGAAATAAAATCATTTTCTTATTGCTGGCTTCGGCAAGCGGGAGCGCTTGCGCCGCGTAGAGGCAGAATGCAACCGTGCGGTTGAATGTCGAAAAACGCGGTCGGAATGATCGAAAACGAGCCGAAAACGACGTGATTTTGCGCGAATTAAGCAGAAATTCGCGTGTTTTTTCACATTTTTTCACCCCGCGCGGCGTTCGGAATCTCATACAACCTGAGCGCGAGTTTTCCGCGCTCGCCCCCTTTCCCCTGTAAAGACAGGGAGAGCGGGCGCAAACGCCGGGCGTCGCGGCTGTTTGGCCGGAGGAGGCGCAGCAATGACTGTTTTGATCGTCATTGCGAGGAGCGCAGCGACGCGGCAATCCAAAAGCCGCAAGCTGGGTCTGGATTGCTTCGCTCCGCTCGCAATGACCGCGGACAAAGAGACGCCCTAAAACAAAAAGCCGCCGGATCGCTCCGGCGGCCTTCCTGTTCAATTCGGGCGGAAAACCCTTACGCGACAGCCAATTGCCGCAGCACGTAATGCAGGATGCCGCCGTTCTTGTAATACTCGACTTCGTCCGCCGTCTGGATGCGCGAGTTGAGCGGGACCTTCTTCACCGTTCCGTCGGCAAAGGTGATCTCCGCCTCCAGCTTCTGGCGCGGCGCGAGGTCCGTCAGGCCCTTGATCGACACCAGCTCGTCGCCCTTCAGGCCCAGCGACTTCCAGCTCGTTCCTTCCTCGAAGGTCAGCGGCAGGATGCCCATTCCGACGAGGTTGGAGCGATGGATGCGTTCGAAGCTCTGGGCGACGACGGCGCGGACGCCGAGCAGGTTCGTGCCCTTGGCCGCCCAGTCGCGCGACGAGCCGTTGCCGTATTCGATGCCGGCGAAGACGACCAGCGGAGTCTTGGACTTCTCGTATTTCATCGCCGCGTCATAGATCGGCATGACCTCGCCGCCGGGGAAGAATTTGGTGTTTCCGCCTTCAGGCGCATTGCCGTCGGCATCCGCCAGCATGAAATTCTTGATGCGGATGTTGGCGAAAGTGCCGCGCATCATCACTTCGTGGTTGCCGCGCCGCGTGCCGTACTGGTTGAAGTCTTCCGGCTTCACCTTGTTGGCCTGCAGGTATTTGCCGGCGGGCGAGGCCGCCTTGATCGAGCCGGCCGGGGAAATGTGGTCGGTGGTGATCTTGTCGCCGAACAAAGCCAGGACGCGCGCGCCCTCGATGTCGTGGACGGGCTTGGGGTCCATGGTCATGCCCTTGAAATAGGGCGGGTTCTGCACATAGGTCGACTTGTTGTCCCAGGCGTAGGTCTGGCTCTGCGGCGCCTTGACCTTGCGCCAGTGGACGTCGCCCTTGAACACGTCGGCATATTTCGCCTTGAACAGCGTCTTGGTCACGTTCTTGCGGATGAACTGCTGGATTTCATGCGAGGTCGGCCAGATGTCGCGCAAAAAGACCGGCTCGCCCTTCTTGTTATGGCCGAGCGGCTCCGTGGTCAGGTCCTTCTGCACCGAACCGGCCAGCGCATAGGCGACGACCAGCGGCGGCGAGGCGAGATAGTTCGCCTGCACGTCGGGGGAGACGCGGCCCTCGAAATTGCGGTTGCCCGAGAGAACGGCGGCGGCGACGATGCCGTTGGCGTTGATCGACTTGGAGATCTTTTCCGGCAGCGGGCCGGAATTGCCGATGCAGGTGGTGCAGCCGAAGCCGACGAGGTTGAAGCCGAGCTTGTCGAGCGACTTTTGCAGGCCGGCCTTGCTGAGATATTCGGCGACGACCTGCGATCCCGGCGCGAGCGAGGTCTTCACCCAGGGTTTTACGCTCAGTCCGGCGGCGACGGCGTTGCGCGCCAGAAGGCCCGCGCCGATCAGCACGCTCGGATTGGAGGTGTTGGTGCAGGAAGTGATGGCGGCGATGACCACGTCGCCCTGGCCGAGATCGAATTTCTCGCCTTCGACCTTGTAACGCTCGGCGAGTTCGGCGACCTTCTTGTATTCGGTGTCCATCGCGGCGGAAAAGCCGGCGGCGACGGATTCCAGCGCTATGCGGCCTTCCGGGCGCTTGGGGCCGGCGAGCGAAGGCACGACCGTCCCGAGTTCGAGCTCGACCGTGTCGGTGAAGACCGGCTCGGCCGCCGCGCGGGTGCGGAACAGGCCCTGGGCGCGGGCGTATTTTTCGACCAGCTGGACGCGGGCCGGCTTGCGGCCGGTGTTGGCCAGAAAGGCGATGGTTTCGCCGTCAACGGGGAAGAAGCCGCAGGTCGCGCCATATTCCGGTCCCATATTGGCGATGGTCGCGCGGTCGGCGAGCGACAGTGCGTCGAGGCCGGGCCCGAAGAATTCGACGAATTTGCCGACCACGCCTTTTTTACGCAGCATCTGCGTGACGGTCAGCACGAGGTCGGTGGCGGTGACGCCTTCCTTCAGCTTGCCGATCAGCTTGAAGCCGACGACTTCCGGCAGCAGCATGGATTGCGGCTGGCCGAGCATGGCGGCCTCCGCCTCGATGCCGCCGACGCCCCAGCCGAGCACCGAGACGCCATTGACCATGGTGGTGTGCAAGTCGGTGCCGACGACCGTGTCGGGATAGGCGACTTCGACATTCACCGCCTTGCCGCGCGCCGGCTGGTGCTTCTCCTTCTTCGTCCAGACGGTCTGGGCGAGATATTCGAGATTCACCTGATGGCAGATGCCGGTGCCGGGCGGCACGACGCGGAAATTATCGAGCGCGTCCTGGCCCCATTTGAGGAAGGTGTAGCGCTCGCCGTTGCGCGAATATTCGAGATCGACATTGGTTTTCAGCGCGGTCTTGCTGCCATAGGCGTCGACGATCACCGAATGGTCGATGACGAGATCGACCGGCACCAGCGGATTGATCTTTTCCGGGTCGCCGCCGAGCGAGGTGATGCCGTCGCGCATGGCCGCGAGATCGACCACGGCGGGAACGCCGGTGAAATCCTGCATCAGCACGCGGGCCGGGCGGAAGGCGATTTCCTTCTCGACCTTGCCCTTGTTTTTGATCCATTCGGCGACGCCGAGAATGTCTTCCTTGGTGACTGTGCGGCCGTCCTCGTGACGCAGCAGGTTCTCGAGCAGCACCTTCATCGAATAGGGCAATTGCGAAATGCCCGCCAACCCGTTCTTCTCGGCCGCCTTGAGCGAGAAATAATGATAGGATTTGGCGCCGACCTTGAGAGTCTTGCGGCATTTGAAGCTGTCGAGTGAAGCCATCGCTGGGAGGTCCCGAAAAAGAGGGGCGTGGAATGAGGGGTGGGTGAGATTGGCTTATAGATAATTCTTGATGCGCAGGCTACACAAACGAAAGTTGTGGCGCCCACGGAAAATTGACGCCGCGCATTCGTATAATACGCATGAGGAATTCTTGTCCCTGCCTCAAACCTTCCAGCCCCGGACCCTTGCTGCGCGGGGCTTGCGCGTCGATCGCGGCGGACGCGCCATCGTGCAGGACATCGACTTCGATCTCGCCGCCGGCGAGGCGCTGCTGGTGCTCGGACGCAACGGCGCCGGCAAGTCGACGCTTTTGCGCGCGCTCGCCGGCCTGCTGCCGCTGCACGACGGCGACATCGTCTTTTCCGGCGGCGGCGGCGACGCGCAACTGACCGAGCAGGCGCATTACATCGGCCATTCCGACGGGCTGAAACTGGCGCTGACGGCGCTCGACAATCTCGAATTCTGGGGGCTGATGCTGGCCTCGTCGAAAGCGCGCGGGCTTTCGCCGCGGGAGGCCTTGCAAAAGGTCGGGTTGGCGCGCATCGGCGATTTTCCGGTCGCCTATCTGTCGGCCGGGCAAAAGCGCCGCGTCGCCCTGGCGCGGCTGTTCGTCGCGCCGCGGCCGGTGTGGATTCTCGACGAGCCGGCGACAGCCCTCGATGTCGGGTCGCAGGCGACATTCGCGGAGAGCATGGCGGCGCACCGCGCGCAGGGCGGCATGATCATCGCAGCCACCCACGCGCCGCTCGGCCTCGTCGACGCCAAGGAATTGCGGCTCGACGCCAAGCCGAAGCAAGACATAGCCGGAGCCGCCCGATGAATTCGCCTCTTTCGGCCCTGTTCTGGCGCGAATTGCGCATCGCCCGCAGCGTCGGCGGCGGCGGCGCCATGGGCGTCGTGTTCTTCCTCATCCTCGTCAGCCTGACGCCTTTCGCCATCGGGCCGGATTTGAATCTGCTGTCGCGCATCGGCCCGGCGATCCTCTGGATCGCCGCGCTGCTCGCCACGCTGCTTGGCCTCGACCGGCTGTTCCAGGCCGACGCCGACGACGGCTCGCTCGACCTTTTCACCACGGCGGCGACGCCGATGGAGCTCGTCGTGCTGGTCAAATGCGCGGCGCATTGGGGTCTGACCGCCCTGCCGCTGATCGCCGCCGCGCCGCTGCTCGGCCTGACGCTTGGCATGGAGCCGTCGGCGCTCGCCGGCGTCGCCGCCTCGCTGCTGGCGGGCACGCCGGCGCTCACCCTGCTCGGCGCGATCGGCGCGGCGCTGACGGCGGGTCTTAGGCGCGGCGGGCTTCTTATGGCGGTGCTGATCCTGCCGCTGACCACGCCGGTGCTGATCTTCGGCGTCGCCAGCGCGGCGGCGGCGAGCGGCGGCACGGTGCCATTCCACACGCCGTTCCTGATCCTGTGCGCCCTGTCGCTGGCGAGCATCGCGGGCGCGCCCTTCGCCGCCGCCGCCGCCTTGCGCGCCAGAGAGGGATAAACGCCAGGGATAAACGCCAGGGATAATCGGCAGGGATAAAAAAGCCGCCTCGCGCGTTCGGAATTCGGGATACCTTGATTTCGCTTTCTTTGTGCGAAAAACAGGCCTCCGCTTTTTCGCAGAAAACTTCGGGACGAATTGCATTTGCAGGCGCGCGCGCCTAATCAGGCAGCGAAAGCCCGCGTGAACCCTGGCTGAAGGTCGATGCTCAAATACGCCAATCCGACGCATTTCCTGGCGCTGGCCGCCCGGCTGATCCCGTGGCTCGCGGGCGCGGCCGCGCTCGCCCTCGCTGTCGGCCTGTACCTGACCTTCTTCGTCGCGCCCGACGACTACCAGCAGGGGGATTCGGTCAAGATCATGTATCTGCATGTGCCGGCGGCCTGGCTCGGCATGATGTGCTACATGGTCATGGCCTCCGCCGCGCTCGGCACGCTCGTCTGGCGCCACCCGCTCGCCGACGCGGCGCAAAAGGCCGCCGCGCCGCTCGGCGCCGCTTTCACCCTGGTTTGCCTCGTCACCGGCTCGCTGTGGGGCAAGCCGATGTGGGGGACGTGGTGGGTCTGGGACGCGCGGCTGACGTCCGAATTGGTGCTTCTGCTGATCTATCTTGGCCTGATCGGCCTATGGCAGACGATCGAGGAGCCGGCCCAGGCGGCGCGCGCCGCCGCCATCCTCACGCTCGTCGGCGTCGTCAATATTCCGATCATCAAATTCTCGGTCGACTGGTGGAACACATTGCACCAATCGGCTTCAGTCTTCCGCCTCGGCGGTCCGGCGATTGCGCCGTCGATGCTGTGGCCGCTGCTCGTCATGGCGCTGGGCTTCACGCTCCTGTTCTTCACCCTGCATCTGATGGCGGTGCGCAACGAGATCCTGCGCCGCCGGCTGCGCCGGCTGAGCATACTCGCGGCCAGCGCCGAAGATCCCGAACTGGCGGCGGAGGCGGCGCAATGAAGGAATATGCGTCCTATATCGCGGCGGCCTATGGTTTCGCCATAGTCGTCATCGGCTTCACGATCGCCAGGATCACGTTCGATTACCGCGATCTGAAGAAGAAGCTGGAGCAGTTCGACGACCAGGAGAAGCGGCGATGACCGATCAGAACGGACTGGCCTCCGGCAACGACGCGTCGCCGTCGGGCGGAAGGCGCTGGATGGCGGCCTTGCCGCTCGCAGCCTTTGTCGGGCTTGCCGGCCTTTTCGCGCTGCGGCTTTTTTCGGCGGCGATCCGTCGGTCCTGCCCTCGCCGCTGATCGGCCAGCAGGCGCCGGCCTTCAACCTGCCGGCCTTGCCCAATACGAAGAAGCCCGGCCTGTCCGACGCCGACTTGCGCAAGGGCCAGACGACGGTGGTCAATATTTTCGCCTCGTGGTGCGGGCCGTGCCGGCTGGAAAATCCGGTCCTGAAGGAGCTGGCCGACAATGAAATGGTCAGGGCGATGGGCGTGCGCCTGGTCGGCGTCGACTACAAGGACGATCCGGCCAACGCCAGCCGCTTCCTCGCCGCCGACGGCGATTCCTACGCCGCGATCGGCGCGGATTCGTCCGGCCGCGTCGGCATCGACTGGGGCCTGACCGGCGTTCCCGAGACTTTCATCGTGCGCGGCGACGGCGTGATCGCTTTCAAATATACCGGGCCGATCACCGAGCAGGCCCTGAACGAAATCGTCCTGCCGCAAATCCAGAAGACCCTGCGCTAGACTTTTTCGGCGCCGCCCGCCCTTAATCCGGATCGCTCTTCCTCCCATGTCCAATCCTTCCGAAGCCAAGCTCCCGACCGCGCGACCTTTGACCGCAAGCGCCAGCGGCCCCTTGCGCGGGCGCGTAAAGCCGCCGGGCGACAAGAGCATTTCGCATCGCGCTTTTCTGCTCGGCCTGCTTTCGGTCGGCGAGACGCGGGTCGACGGGCTGCTGGAAGGCGAGGACGTCCTGCACACCGGACGCGCCTGCGAGGCGCTCGGCGCGAAGATCGAGCGTCTCGGGGCCGGCCGCTGGAGCATTTTCGGCGCCGGCCTGGGCTCGCTGCTGGCGCCGCGGGAAAAACTGGATTTCGGCAATGCCGGCACGGGCTCGCGCCTGATGATGGGCGTCGTCGGCGGCCACGGGGTCACCGCGCGCTTCGACGGCGACGCTTCGCTGCGCAAGCGTCCGATGCGCCGCATCCTCGATCCGCTGGTGCTGATGGGGGCGGAGGTGCTGGAGCAGGCGGAAGGCGGCCGTTGCCCGATCCTGCTCAAGGGAACGTCGGAGCCGGCCCCGATCGAATATCGCACGCCGGTCGCCTCGGCCCAGATCAAGTCGGCGGTGCTGTTCGCCGGCCTGAACGCTTTGGGGCGGACGACGGTGATCGAAAGCGAGGCGAGCCGCGACCATACCGAGAAGATGCTGCGGTTTTTCGGCGCCGACGTGCGTTCGGAAGCCTTCGGCGAGCACGGCCGCAGGATCACGCTGGAAGGCCGGCCCGAATTGCGCCCGAAGCCGATCGTCGTGCCGGCCGATCCGTCCTCGGCCGCCTTTCTGATCGCGGCGGCGCTGCTGGTCGAAGGTTCGGACATCGTCGTCGAGGGGGTGATGATGAATCCCCTGCGCTCCGGCTTTCTCACGACCTTGCTTGAGATGGGCGCGCGGATCGACATTCTGGAGCGGCGCGAGGAGGGCGGCGAGGAGGTCGCGGACTTGCGTGTAAAAGCCAGCGAGCTGACGGGGGTCGATGTCCCGGCCGCCCGCGCCCCGGCGATGATCGACGAATATCTCATCCTCGCGGTCGTCGCGTCCTTTGCGCGCGGCGTCACGCGGATGAACGGACTGCAGGAATTGCGGGTCAAGGAGTCCGATCGTCTGGCGGCGACGGCGGCCGGACTTGTCGTCAATGGCGTGCGCGCGACGGTCGAAGGCGACGATTTGATCGTCGAGGGCGGCGCGGGCGACGTTCCGGGCGGGGGCCTCGTCGAGACCCATCTCGATCATCGCCTCGCCATGAGCTTTCTCGTCATGGGCCTCGCCTCGCAAAAGCCGGTTCAGATCGACGACGAGACGATGATCGCCACCTCCTTCCCGACCTTCCGGCCGCTGATGGCGCAGCTCGGCGCGGACTTCTCCTGATGATCATAGCGCTCGACGGGCCGGCGGCGTCCGGCAAGGGCACGCTGGCGCGCCGCCTTGCCGCGCATTTCGGCCTGCCCCATCTCGACACCGGCCTGCTCTACCGCGCGACGGCGCGGATCCTGCTCGACCAGGGATCAAGGCTCGACGACGTGGAGGCGGCGGTCCGCGCCGCACGAGGCCTTGCCCTGCTCGATTTCGACGAGGCGCGCCTGCGCGGGCGCGAAATGGGCGAGGCGGCCTCGGTCGTCGCCGCCCTGCCGCCGGTGCGCGCGGCGCTGATCGACATGCAGCGCGCCTTTGCCGCCCGGCCGCAAGGGGCGGTGCTCGACGGGCGCGACATCGGCACGGTCATCGCGCCCGGGGCGACTGTTAAAATCTTCGTGACCGCCAGCCCCGAGGCCCGCGCCCAAAGGCGCGCGCTGGAGCTGCGCGGACGCGGCGAAAAGGTCGATTATCCCGCCATCCTGGAAGACATCCAAAAGCGCGACAAACGCGACAGTGAAAGGGCTGACGCGCCATTGAAGCCCGCGCCGGACGCCCATCTCCTCGATACGACCGATCTCAATGTCGAAGCGGCGTTCACGGCGGCGCTCAAGCTGGTCGAGACGGCGCGCGGCTGAATCTCGCCGCCCTTTTTCCTTGTGAAGGCCCGATGAAATTGCTAGAAGGCCCAGTTCGCGCGGGGGCGCTTTACGTCCCGGCGCGAAAAACTGCTCCCGACCGCCGGCCCGCGCCGGCCCGCCCCAAAAGGCGGAGGCGCATCGAATATAAGATGCGCGCCAGCGGAACGGAGCTTTCGTCAACTCGAACCCAAGACCGGCGCCGCCCGACTGGGCAATTTAGGAGAACTTATGTCGTCTGCTGGCAACGCGGGTTTCAACCCGTCGCGTGATGATTTTGCCGCTCTGCTCGCCGAAACATACGGCGAGAGCGAGGCTTTCGAAGGTTCGGTCGTCAAGGGCCGCGTCGTCGCCATCGAAAAGGATGTCGCCGTCATCGATATCGGCCTGAAGACCGAAGGCCGCGTTCCGCTCAAGGAATTCACCGGCCACGGCCGCGATCCGGCCCCGGGCGTCGGCGATGAAGTCGAAGTCTATCTCGAACGCGTCGAAAACGCGCTCGGCGAAGCCGTCATCTCGCGCGACAAGGCGCGCCGCGAGGAAAGCTGGGTCAAGCTCGAGAAGGCTTTCGAAGCCAACGAGAAGGTCGACGGCGTCATCTTCAACCAGGTCAAGGGCGGCTTCACCGTCGATCTCGACGGCGCCGTGGCCTTCCTGCCGCGCTCGCAGGTCGATATCCGTCCGATCCGCGACGTCACCCCGCTGCTTGGCGTGCCGCAGCCCTTCCAGATCCTGAAAATGGATCGCCGCCGCGGCAATATCGTCGTGTCGCGCCGCACCGTGCTCGAAGAGAGCCGCGCCGAACAGCGCCATGAAATCGTCGCCAACCTCGAAGAAGGCGTGACCATCGACGGCGTCGTCAAGAACATCACTGATTACGGCGCGTTCGTCGATCTCGGCGGCATCGACGGCCTGCTGCATGTCACCGACATCGCCTGGCGCCGCGTCAACCATCCCAGCGAAGTGCTGAACATCGGCCAGACGGTGAAAGTGAAGATCATCAAGATCAATCACGAGACCCACCGCATCTCGCTCGGCATGAAGCAATTGCTCGAAGACCCGTGGCAGGGCATCGAGGCCAAATATCCGATCGAGGCCCGTTTCCATGGCCGCGTGACCAACATCACCGACTACGGCGCGTTCGTCGAGCTGGAGCCCGGCATCGAAGGCCTGATCCACGTCTCGGAAATGTCCTGGACCAAGAAGAACGTCCATCCCGGCAAGATCGTCTCGACCAGCCAGGAAGTCGACGTGCAGGTGCTGGAGGTCAATTCGGTCAAGCGCCGCATTTCGCTCGGCCTCAAGCAGACCCTGCAAAATCCGTGGGAAGCCTTCGCCGAGAAGCATCCTGTCGGCTCCGACGTTGAAGGCGAGGTCAAGAACAAGACCGAATTCGGCCTGTTCATCGGCCTCGACGGCGACGTCGACGGCATGGTCCATCTGTCCGACCTCGACTGGAACCGCCCCGGCGAACAGGCGATCGAAGACTACAAGAAGGGCGACATGGTCAAGGCCCGCGTTCTCGACGTCGATGTCGACAAGGAGCGCATCTCGCTCGGCGTCAAGCAGCTTGGCGGCGACCCCTTCGTCTCGGCCGGAGCTCCGGCTGGCGAGGAAGGCGAGATGAAGAAGGGCGCCATCGTCACCTGCGAAGTGCTCGAAGTGAAGGACGGCGGCCTCGAGGTGAAGATCGTCGGCTCCGACCTGCAGGCCTTCATCAAGCGCAACGAACTGGCGCGCGACCGCAACGACCAGCGTCCCGACCGTTTCGCCGTCGGCGAGAAGGTCGACGCCCGCGTCACCCTGTTCGACCGCAAGGCGCGCAAGGTGGCCGTGTCGATCAAGGCGCTGGAAGTGGCCGAAGAGAAGGAAGCCATCGCCCAATATGGCTCCGCCGATTCGGGCGCCTCGCTCGGCGACATCCTCGGCGCCGCGCTCAAGGCCCGCGAAACGAAGTAATTCGGCTCTCATCCCAATATCCGACCCCGCGCGAAAAAATCTTCGCGCGGGGTTTTGTTTGTCCGGATCATCCATGACCTATGCCGTCGGCGTCGATTTCGGCACCACCAACAGCGTCATCGCCTTCGCCGATGACAAAGGCGAGGTGCGCAGCGTTTCCTGGCCTTCCGCGCAGGGCCAGACCCAGACCTTCCGAACGGCGCTGATGTTCTGGAAACAGGCGCGGGGGCTCGGCCATGTCGCGGGGCCGCAGGCGCTCGAACGCGCCATCGCCTCGGAGACGCACGAGCGGTTCATTCAGTCGTTCAAGACCCATCTTGCGAGCCGTGTTTTCTCCGAGGCGCGCCTGTTCGGCCAGAAGGTCACGATCGAGGACATGATCGCGATTTTTCTCCGCCATCTTTTCGAGGCCCAGGGCGGGACGGAGATCGCGAAAGGCGCCTTTCTCTGCGCCGGTCGGCCGGTCGTCTTCGCCGGCGAAAGGCCGGACGAGGATCTGGCGCAACGGCGCTTGTCCGACGCCTATGCCGCGGCAGGGCTGGCGCAGGCGGATTTCGCCTTCGAGCCGCTCGGCGCCGCCTATTGGCACGCCCGCAATCTCAGGCGCGACGAGACCGTCCTCGTCGCCGATTTCGGCGGCGGCACCAGCGATTTCGCCCTCCTGCGCTTTTCGCGATCGCCGGGCGGGCTGGAGGCCGAGGCCCTGGCGCATGGCGGTTGCGGCGTCGCCGGCGACAGTTTCGATTACCGGCTGATCGACCATGTGATCTCGCCGCGTCTCGGCAAGGGCGCGACCTACCGGTCGCTTGAAAAGATCCTGCCGCTGCCGGCCTATTTCCACGCCGCTTTCGCGCAATGGCACCAGATTTCCTGGCTGAAAACGACGAAGACGCTCGGCGAGCTGCGCCGCTTCGCCGAATGCAGCGAGAGGGGCGGCGAACTGGAGGCCCTGGCCGAACTGATCGAGATGGACCTCGGCTTCGAACTCTACCAGACCGTCGGCGCGGTCAAGGCGGCGCTCTCGTCCGCTGCGGAAACGCGGCTGCGCTTTTGCCGCGGCGGCGTGGAGATCGACGCCATGGTGAGCCGCAAGGATTTCGAAAGCTGGATCGCGCCGGATCTCGCGCGGATCGAAAAGGCCCTCGACGAAACCCTGGCGCAGGCGAAATGCGGCCCGGAAAGGATCGACGCGGTCTTCATGACCGGCGGCACTTCCTTTATCCCGGCGCTGCGGCGGATTTTCGAGCGCAGGTTCGGCGCGGAAAAGCTGCATTTCGACAATCCGTTCCAGTCGGTCGCGGCCGGGCTCGCGCTGCTGGCGGCGGACCGCCGCCGCCGCGCGGAAAAGCCGGCCAAGAAAACGCCGGTCGAGAAAAGAATTGCGCATCCGCATTGAGCTTTGCGGGCCGAGGCCTTAAATTCCCGAGGCGCCTGGAGTGAATGGAATGACGCAGACGACGCCCGTTGAAACGATCCTCGACCGACGGCAATTGCGCCGCAAGCTCACTTTCTGGCGAATCGCGGCGCTGGTCGTCGCCGTGGTGGCGATCTTTGCCCTGGCCGGGCGCTTCGGCGCCTCGGCGCTCCATCTCGAGCCGCATGTCGCCAAGATCGAGATTTCCGGCGTCATCACCGGCGACAAGGAAACGCTGAAGCTGATCAAGGACGTCGGCGCCTCAAGCGCCGCCAGGGCCCTGATCGTCAACATCTCCAGCCCGGGCGGCACGGTCACCGGCTCCGAGCATATCTACGATGAGCTGCGGCGCGTCGCCGCCAAGAAGCCTGTCGTCGCCGTGGTCGATTCGATGGCGGCCTCCGGCGGCTACATCGTGGCGATCGGAACGGACCGCATTTTCGCCGACGACAATTCGCTGGTCGGCTCGATCGGCGTGCTGTTCGAGTTCCCGAATGTGGCCAAGCTGCTCGACACCATCGGCGTGAAGGTCGAGACGATCAAGTCGTCGCCGCTGAAGGCCGCGCCCAACGGCTTCGAGCCGACCAGCGACGCTGCGCGCGCGGCCATCGATTTCCTCGTCGTCGATTCCTACGGCTGGTTCAAGGGGCTGGTGAAGGCTCGCCGCCACATGAGCAATTCGGAACTGGCCGCGGTGGATGACGGCCGCGTCTTTACCGGCCACCAGGGCCTGCCGCTGAAACTGATCGACGCCTATGGCGGCGAGCGCGAGGCGGTCGCCTGGCTCGAATCCAAGCGCGGGATCGCCAAGGACCTGCCGGTCAGGGAATGGAAGAAGCCGAGCGCCGTGAACAGGTTGGGCATTTTCAGCCTCGCCGGCCAGGCGGCAGGGGCTTTGGGCTTCCCCCAGGCCGCCGACATGCTCGTCCGCGCGGACAAGGCCCGCGACGCTGCGGCACTTGACGGACTTTTGGCGATTTGGCACGTTGACGCGCAAAATTAGCGGCTTGGGCGAGACGCCAAAAATCGCCCTTGCGTCATTAGGAAGACTTCCGTGATCAAATCCGAGCTTGTTCAACGTATTGCCGATCGCAATCCCCATCTCTATCTCCGCGACGTCGAGAACATCGTCAACGCAATTCTCGACGAAGTGACGGAGGCGCTGACCCGCGGCGACCGTGTGGAGCTGCGCGGCTTCGGCGCCTTTTCGGTCAAGAAGCGCGACGCGCGGCTTGGACGCAATCCGCGCACCGGCGATCATGTCGAAGTCGCCGAGAAATTCGTGCCCTTCTTCAAGACCGGCAAGGAATTGCGCGAGCGTCTGAACGATCAGCCGAAAGCCTGATCGAAGCGTTGGCACTGGGGGCGTTCATGCGCAGGTTTCTGAAATTTCTCGTCCTCGCGCCGGTGGCCCTGCTGTTCCTGGCCTTTGCCCTCGCCAACCGGCAAAACGTCACCGTCTCCTTCGATCCGTTCAACAGCGGCGACATTCCGTCGCCGCAGCTCGTCATGCCGCTGTTCATCCTTCTGATCGCCGCGACCATGTTCGGCGTGGTGCTTGGCGGCTTCGCCACCTGGGTGCGGCAGGGCCGCTTCCGCAAGGCGGCGCGCGCCGCCCGCGCCGCGACCGAGAGTCCCTGCGCGGCGAAAACAAGTCCCTGCGCGGACAGGTCGCCACGCTGAAATTAGCCAATGCGCCGGCGACCTCGACTTCTGTGACGGTTCGCGGCGCCGCCTGAAAAGAATATGTCGATCCTGGTCAAGATTTGCGGCCTGAACGCGCCTGAGCCGCTCGAAGCCGCCCTGGCGGGCGGCGCCGGCATGCTCGGATTCGTGTTTTTCGAAAAGAGCCCGCGCCATGTCGATCTCGCGCAGGCGCGGAAATTGTCTTCCCAGGCCGGGGGGCGGGCGCAAAAGGTCGCTCTTCTCGTCGATGCGGACGACAGCTCCATCGCCGCCGTCATCGAGGCTCTGAATCCGGACTGGCTGCAATTGCACGGGCGCGAGACCCCGGCGCGCGTCGCCTCCCTGCGCGAAAAATTCGGCCGGCCCCTGCTCAAGGCCATAGGCGTCGCGGAAAAGGTCGACCTTTTCGCCGCCGACGCCTACCAGGGCGTCGCGGACAGGCTGCTGTTCGACGCCAAGCCGCCGAAGGACGCCATTCTGCCCGGCGGCAACGGATTGACTTTCGACTGGTTGCTTTTGCGCGACTACGCTGCGCGGCGGCCGGAAAACGACTGGCTCCTGTCGGGCGGCCTGGACGCCGAAAACGTCGGCGAGGCGATCCGGCTGACCGGCGCGCCGGGCGTCGATGTCTCCTCGGGCGTCGAGGATGAGCCGGGCCGCAAAAGCGCGGAAAAAATCCTCGCCTTCATCGCCGCCGCCAGAGGCGCCCAAAGACCCGACGCCAAAAAACCTGGCGCCGATTGAGTCGGCGCAAATGATTCGCAAAACGTGACTTCGCTGGCGGAAACGTTTAAAGGACCGGGCATCCGAGAGCGAGCCAATGACCCTTCAACCCTCCCAGTTCGAGCCGAATTCCCTGCGCCAGGGTCCCGACGCGCACGGGCATTTCGGCATATTCGGCGGCCGCTTCGTCGCCGAAACCCTGATGCCCCTGATCCTCGAACTCGAGAAAGCCTATGACGAGGCGCGCCGCGACCCGGCCTATCACGCCGAGTTGCAGGATCTGCTGACCCATTATGTCGGCCGCCCGAGCCCGCTCTATTTCGCCGAGCGGATGACCGAGCATCTCGGCGGCGCGAAAATCTATTTCAAGCGCGAGGAGCTCAACCACACCGGCGCGCACAAGATCAACAACGTGCTCGGCCAGATCCTGCTCGCCCGCCGCATGGGCAAGAAGCGCATCATCGCCGAGACGGGGGCCGGCCAGCATGGCGTCGCCACCGCCACCGCCTGCGCGCGTTTTGGCCTCGAATGCGTCGTCTACATGGGCGCGGTCGATGTCGAGCGCCAAAAGCCCAATGTCTTCCGCATGAACATGCTGGGCGCGAAGGTCATTCCGGTGCAGTCGGGCGCGCGGACGCTGAAGGACGCGATGAACGAGGCGCTGCGCGACTGGGTCACCAATGTCGACAGCACCTTCTATTGCATCGGCACGGCGGCGGGTCCGCATCCCTATCCGGCCATGGTGCGCGATTTCCAATGCGTGATCGGCGAAGAAACGCGCGAGCAGATGCTGTCCGCCGAGGGCCGGCTGCCGGACTCGGCCTTCGCCTGCATCGGCGGCGGCTCCAACGCCATCGGCCTGTTCCACCCCTTCCTCGACGAGCCCGAGGTCGAGATTTACGGCGTCGAGGCGGCGGGCCACGGGCTCGATGTCGAAAACGGCCATGCGGCGTCGCTCGCCGGCGGCCGTCCCGGCGTCCTGCACGGCAACCGCACCTATCTGCTGATGGACCCCGACGGCCAGATCCTCGAGGGCCATTCGATCTCGGCGGGGCTGGACTATCCCGGCATCGGTCCCGAGCATGCATGGCTCAAGGAAAACGGCCGCGTCACCTATTTGTCCGCCACCGACAAGGAGGCGCTCGCCGCCTTCCAGCTCTGCGCCCGGCTCGAAGGCATCATCCCGGCGCTCGAGCCGGCGCACGCTTTGGCGAAAATCATCGAAATCGCGCCGCAAAAGCCCAAGCATCATTTGATGGTGCTTGGCCTGTCCGGTCGCGGCGACAAGGACATTTTCACCGTCGCCGATCATCTCGGAGGCATGTGAATGAGCCGCATCGATCAACGCTTCGCCGGTTTGCGCGAACAAGGACGGGCGGCGCTCGTCACTTTCGTGATGGCCGGCGATCCCGATCCGGCGACCTCGCTGGAGCTGGTCAAGGCTTTGCCGAGGGCCGGCGCCGACATCATCGAAATCGGCATGCCGTTCAGCGATCCGATGGCCGACGGCCCGTCGATCCAGGCCGCCGGCCAGCGCGCGCTGCACGCCGGCATGAATCTCAAGGGCGTGCTGCGTCTCGTCGCGGAGTTCCGCAAGGCCGATGCGGAAACGCCCGTGATCCTGATGGGCTATTACAATCCGATCTATGTCTATGGCGTCGACAAATTTCTCGTCGATGCGAAAGCCGCCGGGGCGGACGGCATGATCGTCGTCGACCTCCCGCCCGAGGAGGACGCCGAACTGTGCCTTCCGGCCTTGCAGGCGGGCCTGAGCTTTGTCCGGCTGGCGACGCCGACGACGGATGATGTCCGCCTGCCGGCGGTCCTCGCCAATACGTCGGGTTTTGTCTATTATGTCTCGATCACCGGGATCACCGGCGCGGGCCGGCCGGATTATTCGAAGGTCGCCGACGCCGTGGCGCGGATCAAGGGCCATACGTCCCTGCCTGTCGCGGTCGGGTTCGGCGTCAAGGACGCCGATGCCGCGGCGACCATCGCCGCTCATGCCGATGGCGTGGTCGTTGGTTCGGCGCTGGTCGACGCCGTGGCGAAGACGCTCGACGCCGAGGGCCGCGGCGGTCCGGCGGCGATCGAAGCCGCGGAAAAGTTTGTGCGCGAACTGGCGGCCGGCGTCGCCCGCTCGGCGAAGGAAAGGGTGAGCCCATGAACTGGATCTCCAATGTCGTCCCGCCGAAAATCCGCTCGTTCCTGAAGCGCGAAACGCCGGAAAACCTGTGGGTCAAATGCCCTGACAGCGGCGAGCTGGTGTTCCACAAGGATCTCGAGGCCAATCTCTTCGTCGTGCCGGGCTCCGGCTACCACATGCGCATTCCTGCCAAGGCGCGGCTCGACGCCTTGTTCGACGACGGCGTCTATGAAAATCTGGCGACGCCGGAAGTCCCGACCGACCCGCTCAAATTCCGCGACGTCAAGAAATACGCCGATCGTCTCAAGGATTATCGCGCCAAGACCGGCGCAAGCGACGCGGTGCTGCTGGCGGCCGGCGCCCTGCAGGGCGCGCAGGTGACGGTGGCGGTGCAGGATTTCGACTTTCTCGGCGGCTCGCTCGGCATGGCGGCCGGGGAGGCCATCGTCTCCGGCATGTTCCGCGCCATCGAGCACAAGACCCCCTTCATCATTTTCACGGCGTCGGGCGGCGCGCGCATGCAGGAAGGCATGTTCTCGCTGATGCAGATGCCGCGCACGACCGTGGCGGTCGAACGGCTCAAGGCGGCGAAACTGCCCTATATCGTCGTCCTGACCAATCCGACCACCGGCGGCGTCACGGCCTCCTACGCCATGCTCGGCGACATCCACATCGCCGAGCCCGGCGCGGTGATCGGCTTCGCCGGCGCGCGGGTGATCGAGCAGACCATTCGCGAACGCCTGCCGGAAGGTTTTCAGCGCGCGGAATATCTGCGGCAGCACGGCATGGTCGACATGGTCGTCCCCCGCGCGCAGATGCGCGAGACGCTTGGCCGCATCTGTCGGCTGCTGACCAAGGCGCCCGCGCAAGCGGCGGCGTGATCCGCCGCCATGATGGCGCCCGACGCGATTCTCTCCCGGCTGCTCGATCTGCATCCCAAAAGGATCGACCTGTCGCTCGGGCGCATCCAGCGGCTGCTGCGCGCCCTGGGCGACCCGCAGACACGCCTGCCGCCGGTCATTCACGTCGCCGGCACCAACGGCAAGGGCTCGACCATCGCTTTTATGCGAGCCATTCTGGAAGCGGCGGGACGGGGCGCGCATGTCTACACCTCGCCGCATCTGGTGAATTTCAACGAGCGCATCAGGCTGGCCGCGCCGGGCGGCGGCAGGCTGGTCGCGGACGCGGTTCTTTCGAGAGCGCTCGACGCCATCGAGAGCGCCAATTCCGGCGCGGAAATCACCTTTTTCGAGGCGACGACGGCAGCGGCGATCAAGCTCTTCGCCGAGCATCCCGCCGACGTCCTGCTGCTGGAAGTGGGCTTGGGCGGGCGGTTCGACGCCACCAATGTGATCGACGCGCCGGCCTGCGCCGTGGTGACGCCGGTGTCGATCGATCATGTCGAATTTCTCGGCGACACCATCGAAAAGATCGCCTTCGAGAAGGCCGGGATCATCAAGCCCGGCGTCCCCGTCGTCATTTCGGCGCAGAATGACGCGGCGCTCCGTGTGCTGGAGCGCGCCGCCGAGCGGCTGCGCGCCCCGGTCTCGATCTATGGCCAGGAGTTTCTCTGCCGCGCCGAACGCGGCCGGATGGTGTTCGAGGACGCGCAGGGCCTGCTCGATCTGCCCCTGCCGCGTCTGCCCGGCCGCCATCAGCTCGTCAACGCCGGCGCGGCCGTCGCCGCCTTGAGGCTGTGTTTTCCCGACCTGCCGCTGGCGGCCTATGAAGCCGGCGTGACAAAAGCCTCCTGGCCGGGGCGGCTGCAAAATCTCGCACGCGGCCGGCTGGCGGCGCTGGCGCCTGAGGGCGCGGAGCTTTGGCTCGACGGCGGCCACAACGAGGCGGGCGGGCGCGTCCTCGCCGAGGCCATGGCCGATCTCGAGGACAAGGCGCCGAGACCGCTGGTGCTGCTTTACGCCGCCTTGCAATCCAAGGATTCCCAGGCGTTCCTGCAGCATTTCTGCGGCCTCGCCGGCGAAGTCCTGGCCTTGCCGATTTCCGGCGACCAGGTCGGCCGCGACCCCGACGACGTCGCCGCGCTCGCCCGCGACCTCGGCTTCAGGTCGCATGCTTGCGCCAATGTCGGGGCCGCCTTGCGCGAAATTTCCGCGCGAAACTGGGCCGAGCCGCCGCGCATCGTCATCGCGGGATCGCTCTATCTTGCCGGCGAAGTGCTGGCGGCGGACGGCGCGACGCCGGACTGAAGGAGCCAGCGCCTCCCGGAGTCCGGAATAATCAGCTATGCGCAAAAGCCTGGCGGCAGGCTGCGCTCCAGGTGGAAGTGGCCATGCAGACATTGGCGCCAGACGAAAAAATGGGAGCGGCGGGAGCCGGCGACGACATCGTCGTCCGCCCCTCCACCGACGCGGACTCGACGGCGATGATCGCCATCTACACCCGCTATGTGACGCATGGCCTGCAAGGCGGCGTCGAGTTCGAGCCCATGCAGGCCGACGACATCAAGCGCCGCCGCAAGAACATGCTGAAGCACCGGCTGCCGCATCTCGTCGCGGAATTGCACGGCATGGTCATCGGCTACGCCTATGCCGTGCCCTTCCGCAAACGGCCGGCCTATCGCTATTGCGTGAAAAACTCAATCTACGTGCACGAGAGCTACCTGCGCTCGGGAGTCGGGCGCAAGCTGCTGCCGGCCTTGATCGAGGCCTGCGCCGGGGCCGGCTATCGCCAGATGATCGCCTATGTCGATTCGGAGAACGCCGCGTCGCTCAGCCTGCACGAAGCCTGCGGCTTTCGCCGCGTCGCCTGCCTGGAGGCGGTCGGTTTCCGCTTCGGCCGCTGGACCGACAGCGTCATGCTGCAGCGGGCGCTCGGGCCGGGCGCGAGCGCCCCGCCGAACGGTTATTCCGTTGTTCCCTCACTCGGGGTCGGCGACATAGGTGTGGAATCGGATTGAGCCGTCGGCGTCGATCTCGCGATAGAGGCCCTGAATCTCGGCCTCGAAGCCCGGGAAAAGATTGGCGCCGCGCTCGAAGGTTTTCAGGTAGTCGAGCATGGGCCGTGCGCGTTCGCACAAAACCTCGCCCGGCGCGATGGTGGCTATGCCCGGCGGATAGACGACGAACAAGGTCGTGGCGATCTTGCCCTCTATCTGATCGATGGGCAGGTAGCGCACCTGGTTGCGCGTCAGCTTCTGCACCGCCTCCTGCGGCCGCATCGCCTTTTTCGGCAGATGCTCGGGGCGGAATTGCAGCCGCTGCAACTGGCTGGTGCCAGCCTGCCGGTAAAAGTCGTGCATCTGCGCGCAAAGGTCGCGTAGCCGCATCCCGGCGTAACGCCTGGAGCGCCGCGCCACGAATTCGGGGATGACCTCCTCGAGCGGCGCATTCTGGTCGTGATAGGTCTTGAAGGCGACGAGAGCCGAGATCAGCGCGCCGGCCTTGCTCAATTCGACGCCGGGGGTGAGCAGGAACAGCAGCGAATTGAGGTCGTTCTTTTCCGGCACGATGCGGTTTTCGCGCAGATATTGCGCGACGACGGGCGCCGGCACGCCATGGTCGAGATATGCGCCCGTCGCCCGGTCGAAGCCGGGCGTGATCAGCGTCAGCTTGCAGGGGTCGGTCAGGGCGTAATCGGGCGCGATGTGCCTGAAGCCATGCCACGATGCGCCGGGTTCAAAGGTCCAGTAGGCGGCGTTTTCGGCGAGATCGTCGGTCGGCACATGCTCCCAGACCATTTTTCCGCGCGGCGTTTCGACCACGTCGGCGACGAACGGGTCAAAGAACCAGTCCTGCGCGGGGTCGCGCGCCTTCTCCTTGAACTCGCGCGCCAGCGCCCGGATTTTCTTGCGAATCTCGATGCCGAGCCGGATCGTGTCGTCCCACAGGACCTCGCCGGACTTGCCCTTCATCATCTGCGCGCCGACGTCGAGCGAGGCGAAGAGCGGATAGAAGGGCGATGTCGAGGCGTGGATGAGGAAGGTCTCGTTGAAGCGCTTGTGCTCGATGCGGCGCGCCTGTCCCTTGATGTGGCGGTCCTTGACGTGGATCTGCGAGGCTTGCGAAAAACTCGCGAGCTGCTTGTGCGTCGACTGGGTGGCGATGATCCCCGGCGCGTCCGGCCCGAGATTGGCCAGGCCCATGGCGAAATGGCCCGCAAACAGCGGGTGGAATTTCATGAAGCCCGCCCAGGCCTCGTCGAACAGGATGTAATCGCAGAGGTGGCCGATCTTCTTCAGGATCGTCTCGGCGTTGTAGATCGTGCCGTCATAGGAGCATTGCTCGATCACCGCGATGCGGAACGGGCGCTCGCGGGTCCAGGAGTCCTTGTCGGCCACCAGCGGATTGTTGCGGATTTTCTGGCGGATCTCTTTTTCGTCGAGCGCCTCGAAATCGATCGGCCCGATCATGCCCTGCGCGTTGCGGTCGGTCTCAAGATAGATTGGCACGCCGCCGCCCAGCATCAGGGCGCCGTGATGGGCGGCCTTGTGGTTGTTGCGGTCGAACAGCACGAGATCGCCGGGCGCGACGATCGCCGACAGCACGATCTTGTTGGAGGCCGAGGTGCCGTTGAGCACGAAATAGGTGCGCTCGGCGCCGAAGATTTTCGCCGCCTCCTTCTGCGCGCGCAGGGCCGGGCCCTCGTGCACCAGAAGGTCGCCGAGCTCCAGCACCGAATTGTCGAGATCGTCGCGAAAGATCGCCTCGCCCAGATGTTCGACGAAAATCCGGCCGATCGGGCTGCGGCTATAGAAGACGCCGCCGTTGTGGCCGGGGCAGGTCCAGAGCTGGTTGCCCTCCTCGGCGTAATCGACCAACTCGCCGAAAAAGGGCGTCTTCAGCGTCTCGGCATATTGCTTCAGGCGGCTGACCAGGTTCTTGGCGATGAATTCCGGCGTTTCCTCAGCCAAAAAGACATAGCCGTCGACATTGTCGAGCACGTCGATCGGCAGGTCCTCGAACCGCTTGCGCCGCACCAGCAGGATGATCGGCATTTCCAGCCCGCGCTTGCGGACATAGGTGATCAGGCCGGCGGTCTTGCCGTCCATGCCCTTCTTGCCCCAGTCGACGATCATGCAGCCGATGGCGGCGTCGGTCTTGATCGCCAGTTCGGCGTCCTCGGGCCGCCGCGCCTTGACCACTTCGAAGCCGGATTTCTCGACCGCCGCGACGATCTGCTGCAATCGGGCGCCTTCCAGCTCGTCGGGGTCGAACGCCGGGGCGCAGAGCAGAAAGGTGAAGCGGCGAAAATAATCCATGCTTGATCCCGGCTTTTTCCAACGGCGGAGCAGGTT
This sequence comes from uncultured Alphaproteobacteria bacterium, assembly GCA_963849665.1. Taxonomy (GTDB): domain Bacteria; phylum Pseudomonadota; class Alphaproteobacteria; order Rhizobiales; family Beijerinckiaceae; genus Rhodoblastus. The sequence continues at coordinate 47,180 of CAWKJW010000026.1, forward strand.
TGACGTGGGAGCGTGACCTTTTGATGAATCCTATAGAGCGGGATTGCGCCAAGGTCCAATTCCGCGGCCGGC
>CAWKJW010000027.1:0-6753 GCA_963849665.1 uncultured Alphaproteobacteria bacterium
CCAGCCTGAACGACCTTTCGACCAACCAGCCGACCGACCTCGTCAACGGCACGGTCAATGTCGCGGCGGATCCTGAAGCCATCGGCACGACGGTCTCCGTCTTCGAAGGCAACGTCGTGGTGGGAGCCGGCACGGTAGGCTCCGACGGCTACTGGAGCGCCAAGGTCGCCTTCCAGAACGACAGCGGCGCCAATGTGCTGACCGCGTCCAACACCGACCTCGCAGGTCAAACCGGCTCCGCCGCGACGTCGCTGACCTATAATGTCAATACTGCGGCGGCGGCTTTCACCGCCGGCAATCTCGTCATCAGCGTCTATGGCGACGGCTCGGGCACAGGCGACTACACGCTCGATCAGGCCGCCCCGATCACGCTGGACCAGATCACCACGTCGGGCGCCCTCGTCAGCCAGACCGTGCTGCCGGAGACCACGACCACGGTCAATGGCGTGACCGAATATGAAATATCCGGCGAATATGGATCCGCGTCAGAAGGCGCCCTGCAGCTCTCGGCCGACGGACAGTCGCTGACCATTTTAGGTTACGGCGTCAATTACCAGGCTTTTGACGCCAGCAACGGAGCCGCTGTTTATGGCAATGCCGCGCTGGGGCAGTCCAACAGCATCGCCGACGCCTCGTTGATGGTCGTGCCGCGCGTCGTCGCCGACATCAACGCATCCGGCGTGATCGACACTTCCACGGCGATCACCGGCATTTTCGACAACAACAATCCGCGCAGCGTCGCGACCGTGGATGGAACCGCCTTCTGGCTTTCAGGTCAGGGCGGCTCGGGAAGCGCCAACCAGGGCGTGTTCTATGCGACCGACGGTTCGACGACGGCGACGGCGATCAACACCGCCACCGACACGCGCATCGCCGAAATCTATAATGGCCAGCTCTATGTGTCGGCCGACTTCGACCCAGGGCGCCACCAATATTTCGGACTATGGCGCCCTGCCGACTTCGGCGACGACGCCAGTCGTCCTGAACGCCATCTCGAACACGGTCGTCCTGACCGCCGCGACGGAAAATTCCGCCAACGCTTCCGCCGTTGCGACCGCGGGGACAAACGGGCTGACCGTCAATCTCAGCCCCGAAAGCTTCTTCTTCGCCAACGCCACGACGCTCTATGTCGCCGACTCCGGACTGCCGAAAAACGGCGGCATCGGCGACGGCGGCCTGCAAAAGTGGATTGAAAACCCCAACACCGGAACCTGGTCGCTGGAATATACGATTTCAGTCGGCAACCTCGTCGCCAACACATCGGCGGCAGGCGTCAGCGGCTTGTATGGATTGACGGGTCAAGTCAATGGCGACAGCGTCCAGCTTTATGCGACGAGTTCGACGATCAACGAATTGGACACAAGCTACCTTTATTCGATCACCAACTCGCTGTCGGCGACCACCGACGCCGACGCCAGCGCCACCACCGTGATGACGGCGGCGACGGATACGATCATTCGCGGCGTCTCCTTCGCGCCGACGCCCGCCTGCTATTGCGCGGGGACACGCATATTGACCGAACGCGGCGAGGTCGCGGTCGAAAAACTGGCCGTCGGCGATCGCGTCGTCACGGCGCATGGCGAATGCCGGGAGATCGTCTGGATCGGAAGCCGCAAGCTCGACATCGGCAAACATGCGTTCCCGCTGGAGATCCAGCCGGTGCGCGTGCGAGCGGGCGCCTTTGGCCACGGACTGCCGCACCGCGATCTCTGGCTGAGCCCGGAACATGCGGTCTTCGTCGACGGCGTGCTGATTCCCATCATCCGGCTGGCGAACGGCGCCAATGTGGCTCAGATCGCCGTCGAAAGGGTCTCCTATTTCCATATCGAGCTTGAAAGCCACGACGTGCTTCTGGCGGAAGGCCTGCCTGCCGAGAGTTTCCTCGATTGCGGCAGTCGCTCGGGCTTTTCGAATTTCGAGGGCTTCGTCGAACTGCATCCGACCTTCAAGCCGCTAAGCTGGGATGACGCCTGCGCGCCTCTCAGGGAGAGCGGGGCCGAAGTCGCGGCGGTCAGGCGGCGCCTGCTGGCGCAGGCCGAAACGCTCGGGTTCCATCTCAGCAATGATCCGGCGCTGCATATCCGCGCTGATGGCAGGACGGTCTGGCCGCAACGTGACGGGGACGGCGATCTCGTTTTCGCGCTGCCGGAAAACGCGCGCGACATCTGGCTCGTTTCGCGAACCTGGCGCCCGGCGGACGAAGTCTCCGTCGAGGAAGGCGACAAGCGCCATCTGGGCGTATCGGTGAAGCGTCTGGAAATCGATGGGGAAAGCTGCGATCTCGGCGCTCTCGCCCGGGGATGGCATCCGTTGGAAGGAGAGGCGCAAAACCAGTGGCGCTGGACCAACGGCGCCGCAAACCTGCCGACCGGCGCGCAACATGTCGTCGTTCGGCTCACGGGAAAGCCGCATTACTGGGTCGAAGCCGAAACCAAGGCGGGCGAAAAGGGGCAGACCGCGGCCTGACCGGCGGCGCGAGCCTGTCCGTGAAATGCGAGCTCTAATTTCCGGTCATGCGGATTCCGCTTGAGCGCCCGGCCGGTTGCTGCGCCGGGCCTTCCTCCAGCCGTCGTCCGCGGCTGGGCCATGTCCACGATCGACTTGCGCGCCTCCGGATTGCGAATGCGGGCAAAGGCGCGATCGAGATCGTGATCCACCGCCGAGGAAAGAAAGCCCGTGATCAGGCTTTCCTCGCTCCACGATTCCGGGCGGCCGGGCTTTCGGCGCCCCGATTCAAGCATCGGATAAGCTCACGGTCGATCCATGCGGGCTCCTGGACGCAGGGCTGCGGCCGGCTTCGCCGATAAATCCCCTCGACAATTATTTTGCGCGGCGACAGACTTGCGTTCGCGCCGCGCAAGGCTTGACGCCAAAATGGCGGCGTCGCTCGCCGCCCGAAAGGGAGAGAACGCCCCATGTCATCGCCCATCCGATCGGCCGTCCCGGTCGCCAGCAATATTTCCTATGTCCAGCCGACAAACCTCTCCGCCTGGGGCACCTACCTCGCGCAGGTCGATCGCGTCATTCCCCATCTCGGCCCGCTGGCGCGCTGGGCGGAGACCTTGCGGCGGCCGAAAAGGACATTGATCGTCGATGTGCCGATCGAGCTGGACAACGGCGAATTCGCCCATTTCGAGGGTTTTCGCGTCCAGCACAATCTGTCGCGCGGGCCGGGCAAGGGCGGCGTGCGCTACCATCCCGACGTGACGCTCGAAGAGGTCATGGCGCTGGCCGCCTGGATGACGGTGAAGAACGCCGCCGTCAACCTGCCCTATGGCGGCGCCAAGGGCGGCATCAGGCTCGATCCGGAAAAGCTTTCGCGCAAGGAGCTGGAGCGCGCGACCCGCCGCTACACCAGCGAAATCGGCGTCATCATCGGCCCGCACCAGGACATTCCCGCCCCCGACGTCAATACCGACGCGCAGATCATGGCCTGGATGATGGACACCTATTCGATGAATGTCGGCGTCTCCAGCCCCGGCGCGGTCACCGGCAAGCCGGTCCATCTCGGCGGCTCCCTGGGGCGGATCAAGGCCACCGGGCGCGGCGTCTTCGTCATTGGGCGCGACGCCATGCGGCGGCTTGGGATGCCCCTGGAAGGCGCGCGCATCGCCATCCAGGGCTTTGGCAATGTCGGCTCGACCGCCGCCGAACTTTTCGCGCAGGCCGGCGCAAGCGTCGTCGCGGTGCAGGATTCGCGCGGCGCGATCTTCAACGATCACGGCCTGTCGGTCCCCGAACTCGCCACCCATGTCGCGAGCCATCGCGGCGTCGGCAATTTTCGGGGCGGCGAAAGCCTGTCGCGCGAGGATTTCTGGGATGTCGCCTGCGACGTCATATTCCTGCGGCGCTGGAGGGGCAGCTCAATCCCGAGCGCGCGGAAAGGCTGCGCGCGAGGCTCGTGCTCGAAGGCGCCAACGGCCCCACTTTGCCGCAGGCCGACGATAGTCTCGCCGCCCGCGGCATCGTCGTCATTCCCGACGTGATCTGCAACGCAGGCGGCGTGACGGTCAGCTATTTCGAATGGGTGCAGGATTTCGCCTCCTATTTCTGGACCGAGGAGGAAATCAACCAGCGCCTCGACAAGATCGTGCTCGACGCGCTCGATCAGGTCTGGGAGACCGCCGGGCGGCGGAACATCTCCCTGCGCACCGCCGCCTTCGTCGTCGGCTGCGAGCGCATCCTGACCGCCCACGCCGAGCGCGGCCTCTACCCCTGATGACGCCTTGCGGGCGTGGCGCGAAAGCGCCATGTCCCCCTTGCCAAGCACACCGGACGCGCCTGCATGAACAACGCGTTGCTTCCCGAAACCCTCGAATTTTCGTCGCCCTACGCGCCGGCGGACGAGGATGTCGCGGCGAAGCTGCTGGCGGCGGCGGCGCCTGCCGGGACGCGAGAGGCGTCGCGGGCGCTGGCGCGCGAGCTGATTGCAATCATCCGCGAAAAACGCGACCGCATCGGCGGCGTCGACGATTTTCTGCGCGAGTTCAAGCTGTCCTCGCGCGAGGGGCTGGCGGTCATGGCGCTGGCGGAATTGCTCGTCCGGGCGCCTGACAAGCCGACCGCCGACTTGCTCCTCGCCGACAAATTGTCTGCCGGCGGCTTCGACCATCACAAGACCGCCTCCGACACGCCGCTGGTGCAGGCCTGCGCCTATGCGCTGGGCGTTTCCGCCAGACTGGTCGGGCCGGATTTCTCGGCGCACGGGCTCGCCGCCGACCTCGCCCGGCGGCTTGGCGCGCCGACCCTGCGCGCTGCGGCAAAGCAGGCGATGCGGCTGCTCGGCGGCCATTTCGTGTTCGGCGAGACCATCCAGACGGCGCTGGCGCGGGCGCGAAAGACCTTCGACCCGCGTATGCTCTATTCCTTCGACATGCTCGGCGAGGCGGCGCGCACGGCGGAGGACGCGCGTCATCATTTCGAGTCCTACGCGGAGGCGATCGACGCCACGGCTGCGGCAGCGCAAGGGACTGGGCCAGCCAACAATCCAGGCGTATCGGTCAAGCTCTCCGCCCTGCACCCCCGCTACGAGGCGATTTCCGCCGGGCGCGCGCGGGCGGAACTGGCGCCGCGCCTGCTCGAACTCGCCCGTCTGGCGAAAGAGCGCAATCTCGGCCTGACAGTCGACGCGGAGGAGGCCGACCGTCTCGAGCTTTCGCTCGACATTTTCGGCCGTGTCCTGGCCGATCCGTCACTCGCCGGCTGGGACGGGTTCGGGCTCGCCGTGCAGGCCTACCAGAAGCGGGCGCTCGACGTGATCGGCCACATCGCGGCGCTGGCGCGCCTGCGCCGCCGCCGCCTGATGGTGCGGCTGGTCAAGGGCGCCTATTGGGACAGCGAGATCAAGCGCGCGCAGGAGCGCGGCCTCGCCGACTATCCGGTCTTTTCGCGCAAGGCGATGACCGACCTGAATTATCTCGCCTGCGCCGAACGGCTGCTCGAAGAGGACGCGCTCTATCCGCAATTCGCCACGCACAACGCCCTGACCGCCGCGACGATCGTGGTCCTGGCGGGCGGCGGCAAGAATTACGAATTCCAGCGGCTGCACGGCATGGGCGAGGCCCTGCACGAGGCCCTGCCGGCGCATTCCGGCGTCGCCTGCCGGATCTACGCGCCGGTCGGGCCGCATCGCGACCTGCTCGCCTATCTGGTGCGGCGGCTGATCGAGAACGGCGCCAATTCCTCCTTCGTCGCCCGCGCCGCCGACCCGACCGTTTCGGTCGACTCGCTGCTCGTCGACCCCTTCCAGGCGATCCGGGAGCCGGGCCATGCGCGCCACAGAAAACTCCGGCTTCCGGGCGAGATTTTCGCGCCCGAGCGGAAAAATTCGCGCGGCGTCGAATTCGGCGACCGCAAGGCGCTGGCCAGTCTTCTGGCGGAGACGTCGGCCTTCGCGGAAAGGGAGTTTTTCTCCTGCCCGCATCCTGATTCCGCGCTCGTGGCCAAGAAAATCCTGTCGCCGATCGACAGCGCGCCGATCGGCTCGGTGCGCGAGGCCGATGAAGCGGCCGCGCGCCGCGCCATGGCGCTGGCGCGGGACGCCTTCCCGGCCTGGAGCCGGGTTCCGGTCATCGAGCGCGCGCGAATTCTCTTCCGCGCGGCGGATCTGGTCGAGGCGCATCGCGGCCGCCTCATCGCTTTGCTGCAGCGCGAGGCGGGAAAGACGCTCGACGACGCGCTGGCTGAAGTGCGCGAGGCGACCGACCTCTGCCGCTATTATGCGGCGCAGGCGCTGAAAATTCTGCAAGAGACGCCCCTTCCCGGCGTCACCGGCGAAGAAAATATCCTGCGCGCGCATGGGCGCGGCGTGTTTGTCTGCATCTCCCCGTGGAATTTTCCACTGGCGATCTTTATCGGCCAGGTCGCCGCCGCCCTGGTCGCCGGCAATTGCGCCGTCGCCAAGCCGGCGGAACAGACGCCGCTGATCGCGCAGCAGGCCGTCGACCTGCTGTTTGCGGCTGGCTGCCCGAAAGACGTTTTGGCGCTCATGCCCGGCGGCGGCGCGATCGGGGCGGCGCTCGTCGCCAATCCCGCCGCCGCCGGCGTGGTCTTCACCGGATCGGTCGCGACCGCCCGCGCCATCCAGGGGGCGCTGGCGGCGTCCGCAGGCCCGATCATCCCGTTCATCGCCGAAACCGGCGGGATCAACGCGATGATCGTCAATTCCACGGCGCTCATCGAACAGGTGGTCGACGATTGCCTGGCCTCGGCCTTTCGCTCGGCCGGACAGCGCTGCTCCGCGCTGCGCCTCCT
>CAWKJW010000028.1:0-25000 GCA_963849665.1 uncultured Alphaproteobacteria bacterium
CGCCTCGGAATATCCGAAAAGCAAAAACAATACATTCCGGATGACCACAGGGGAGTAAACTAAATGAAGGCGAGAAAATGCATGCCTTCTCCAAAAACTTCAGCCCGACATTTGGGACTTTGACGGGCAGAGCCGGAGGTCTTGCATTTCCACCGAGAGACGACATATTGCTATATATGTCTCGCTGAGACGGTTTTTGGTGGAGCCGGATGCCAAATTTTCCAGAGGCGGCGCTTGTAAGGGTCGGGCAACTCCTCAATCCAGGTCGGCCAACCGGGCATTTGGCTCGGCTTGCCGAATGCGCTGGCACGACAAGGAAGGCGATCCAGAACTGGAGCGCCGAACCCGACGAAAAACAATTCCGAGCGATGTCCGGGACAGCCAAGCGCTGCATCGCGCTCTTGGCGTATTTTGCCATGACGGGAAAGTTGACGCGGGAAGTCATGGAAGATGTCATCGCCCTTCAGGAGGCGCTCGAAGACGAAGCCCGCTTTGCCGATATTGCCGCGCGGGTTTCCCAAATCATCAGGGAGTATGACGATGGCGAAGTCGAACAGGGATAGCGTTGAAAGAACGGTCAGGGTCTGGGCTTGCATAGATCCGACCGAGGAAGAAATAATGAGGGACGGCGCGCTGAGGGTCTTGTTCTCCGCGCTGGACAAGACCGGCGGGTTTCCCCGAAAGGCAGGCGTCACAAAGGGCGTCATGGCCGGCGGCGCAATTCGTTCCTTCATTTCAAAACGAGAGATCGCGGCCGAGTGGTTCGCGCACTGAACGCCCACATGGCGATGATTGCATCGACCGACAGGGATCGCGTGGTCGAGTTCAAAGCTCATTGCCGACCCGTTCGCAAAGCGGCGGAACGCGCTCGCGCGTAAAAACAATTATCGCGGGCGTTCGACGGGGGCAAAAACCTCTGTCAAACGCCCGCGTTTTGATGGAGTTGGCATCTGTCCTAACGGAGCGGCTATACTTGCTGTTCGATCGTCGGCGTGATCGCTGACGAAATCTCGGAATAAAGGTCGCAGTCATGATCACGGGCGTCGATCGTGACCAACAAGCAGTAGCGGCCTTTTGCTTCGGCCTTCTGTTGACCCGTGTGCGTCTTCCACCATCCTGTGACGGGACAGACGGCGATCATGTCCATGGCGGCAAGATCCACAGCGGTCCGCGCCACATGTCGCTGTGAAGAGATCCTGCGGAAATCGAGCCGGGACCGACCAGCCAGCGACCGGACTGTCCGTCGGCATCGATCTTCTCCCCGGTTTCGCGTTCCGAGTCGTTAATCCTCTTCCTGAAATCTTCGTGCGTCTCCTTCGGTCCCTTTAGCTTGAACCGCAGCCCGTACGCCCGGTAGCTTTCGGGTCGCGTCGCAGCGCGCGGGCTGAGGTTGACGTCGGGAAAGTATGAAAGTGTCACCCTCAGGATGACCTTCTTTTCCTCTAAATCCTGAAGCACGCGGATCGGCCAAGGCAGCCTGTAGTAGTGGATTTCGTTGAAGACCGCACGGGACGAGCCGTCATCGGAAAGGGCGAACGGCTGGATTTCTGTTTGAACGAACAGGGTCACGTCATTGCGGGCGGAGTGAAGCGCGCGCTGGAGATCGGGAACGCCGAAACCGAACTCCCGCAGCAGCGGGTGGTTGACGGCCTTTTTGCTGAAGGTTTTCAGCTTTCGGCGCATCGGCGGCGTCCAGTCGGCGGAATGCACCGTCAACGCCCGATACGTTTCCGGCCACAGGCCGGGCGAGCCGGCCATCAACCGCCCCATGAAGTTTGCCGCCATCGCGGTCGCCGCGCTGGTCGCCCAGAACGAAACCAAAGGTTCATCGATGGGGGAAGAACCTGTCGTGATCAGCGACAGGGCTTCGTGAGACATGCAGTCGCCGGAGGAATCGACGGCCATGTTGCCGGCTTCGAAGACGATTTCCGGCTTGAATGGCATCGTCGACTTGTCGAATCCGACCGTGCCACGACCGTAGGGGCTGCGTTCGTTAGCCTGAACGGCCGGGGTAAGCGGCAGACTCACATTGTCCTTGGCCGTGTAGCCGCCGATCGTCAACGCGTTCCAGCTTTGGGCGGGATCTTCGAGTTTGCGGAGCTTGAGCACGGCGTCCTTCTTGCCGGAATCGACCGTGTTGCCGCTCGCGATAAGGAACAGTCTGCGCGGAGCGTCAGTGTCCTCGCCACGCATCGTGCCTGCACAAGCCTGGTCGATCGCTCCGCTCCAACTTGAAGGCTGTGACGGGTCGAAAAAGTCGTCGGTTATGGCGAGGCAGTGGGCGCGGTCCCTCGTCGGGGCCGCAATCTCGATGTTCGAAACGGCAGCATGGGTCACGCTGCCGTAGTCGGCGGGCTCGTTCGCCGGGAAGCCGTTCGGCGGCATCGTTTTGACCGATCTTTATCTGTTGTCATTTTTTCGGTTCTTCATGCCGTTTTCGATGCATGTTGTGGCTGGCCCCATGTTGGTTAGCGGTTACTGCATCGGAGGTTTTCGTCCTGTCGGCGGCGTTTTCTTGGCCACGCTTTTCCATGGACTGTACAACTCCGTGACCGCATTGCCGTCGCTGGCCGCCGTCAAAGTCGCGTACCTTATCATTTTTGGCGGCTTCGTCGCGTCATCGTTGATCTACCGTACGGCGCGCAAAGTTAAGGGGACGGGTTCATGAAAACCGAGTGGCATTACGCGGACAAGGGCGTTTCCATCGGTCCGATCAGTTATGACGACGTGGCTTATCGCATAGGGCGGGACAAGAGCCGCAAGCACTTCGTCTGGAAGGAAGGTATGTCGGAATGGGCGGACGCGACAACCGTTCCGGCCTTCGCCGCGCTGTTCGGCTCCGAACCGCCGCCGCCTCCGGCTCGTGAAAGGGATGCTGACGTGTCGCGTCCATCTGTTCAGCCCGTTGCGGCGCCATTCTGACCCCGTCGCTAGGCTCCGTCGCCACGACGTCGAAGGATTTGCATCCTTGGCGGATGTATTTCGCGCGGATACTAGACAACTATGTCTTCGTCGTCTGCGCTGGCTTCGCGGCAGGACTGCTGTTTCCAAGCATGTTCACGGGATCGAACGGGTCGCATGCTGACAACGGCCGATGGCAGTTACTAGGCATCCTGTATCTCGCGCTCTACGTTCCTGTCGAAGGTTTTTGCCTGTACGCTTTCGGCACCACGCTCGGGAAGGCGCTTTACGGGATAAGGCTTACTCCGAAGGGGACGGAAATCACCTTCTATGAGGCGGCTCACAGGTCGGCGCTCGTCTGGTTAAGGGGCATCGGGATCGGAATTCCGATCATCGGGTTTTTCACAATGATGAATGCCAACAGCAAACTGAAGGCGAATGGTGCGACGACATGGGACGCAGAACTGGGTTGGTCCGTTAAGCATTCCAAAATCGGCGCTTGGCGATGGATTGGCATCCTTGCCTGTTGGGCCGGGATTTCATTTGTCGTGGCGGTGCTCACCGACATCGGAAGTCATTGAAATGGGAATTAGACGTCGCGTTTCTCGGCACCCGTTCAACTGCCGAAAGGTGCTCAGTCCTGCCTTTCTCCTCTCGCGACAATCTTGAGACCATCATCCACCAACGGCCTCTGCAACGCCATTGCCTCGGCCGTCGGCGCCCGCAGCCAGACGTCGAATTCCTCGGCGTTAGCCAGGATCACCGGCATTGCCTTCGGGTGGATGGGGGCGACGATCGCGTTCGGCTCCGTCGTCAGGAAGGCATAGATATCGGCGGTGACCTCTTCCTCCTTTGCCTTCCGCACCGATGTCCAGTTGGTCCAGATGCCGGCGAAGGCGGCTAGGGGTCGGCTCTCGTCCAAGGCGAACCAGACCGGAACCTTCTTGCCGTCAGGCCCGGTCTCATATTCGGAGAAGGACGTGAACGGTACAAGGCAGCGGTTCGCCGGCCCCAGCCAGCGGCGCCAATGTGGTGACGCCGTATTGCGGACGTTGGTGACGCCGGGGTCGGTCGCCTTCCCCTTCAGCGCGAATTGCGGCGACGGCATCCCCCACCGGGCCATCGCCAATTCCCGTTCGCCTTCCGCCACCCTGACGATAGGCGCCGGATAGTCGGGGAAGACGCCCGGCATCGGCGGCAGGTTGCCAGTCCGGTCGTGGACGACACGGAAAAGCCCGCGCATGGCGTCTTGGGCCTTGGTGATGCTGTAAAGGTTGCACATCGGCGGATTATGCCCGCAACGGCGGCGGGGGCAACACGATTGAGCCCCTGACGCCAGCACCTCACCGATTTAGTCTAATCAGGATTAGTCTAATTACGATTAGACTAATCCGCCGGGACCAGTCGGTTTGCCCGCGGATCGGCGACCCCGCCATTAACTCCAGGCCGCCAAAATGTTCCTCTTACGTTCTCAATCGAGACGGAGCGGAACCATGTCGGACTTGGCCGAGCAGTCCCTTATTGCCGACGCCACCGACGCCGAGATCGACGAGATTATCGCGGAGTTTGGCGGCGATTATCGGCAGGCCATTCGGGCGCTCCTGCACGATCTCACCCAGCTTGCCGTGGATTCTGAGGCGGCGGTCTCGAAGGGGTTCGTGCGCGGCCGGCTGATGCCGTTTCGAAATCGGCAAGCAGTCCTGACATCCGACCAAGGCCAACCTGCGGCCCGCCCAGCAATGACCCTCGCCAACATGCGCAGCCTCGGGGTGCGCAGCCTTGATGTCGAATGCACCTGTGGGCATCGGGTGGTTGTCGACGTCTCCGACATTGACGGCGCCGTCGAGGTGCCCGCTATGGGAGGCCGGTTACGATGCTCGACGTGCGGGTGCCGCCCATATTTGGTGCGGCCGAACTGGATGGAGATGCGGGCGCCGGGGATGGGCGCGGGTCGTCTGGGATCTGCCGACGGCGGTTAGACGTCATTCGCTCTCCATTTCGTAAGCCCTGTCGATCATCTCGCGCAGCTTCTCGACCGGGACCACGTCGCGCCCTTCGAACCCGATCATCACTTGTCCGCCGATCTGGCGCACGACCGCGAGGCGACGGCTTCCTTGTGCGTCGGTTAGCATGATCTCGGTCCGTTGGTCGCTTTTGTTCCCAACGGGGACCATGACGCTGAGATGTGGTGCGGAATCCATGGAACACTCCTTGCCAGTTTGCGGGCGCTGAACGCGAAACGCCCCAGTCGCTGGTGCTGACGGAGGCGCATTTTATTCTCGGATTGGTTGAAAATTCCGAAAGGACTCAACTTCTCTGTCAGAGAGTTCCAACTACCCCTGGAAAAGCCCCCATCCGGCGATGCGCGGAGGGGGGCTTTTCAGCCGTCGTCGGCCATAAATCGGAAGTGAGTCTGACTTCTGTGGGAAGTGAGTCCGACTACCCCCCTGATTGAGTCTGGCTTATGCGTTCTCCGACACATCGGAAGTGACTTACACGTCGAGATTGGCGACGTTGAGAGCGTTGGTCTGGATGAACTCGCGGCGGGGTTCGACGACGTCGCCCATCAGCTTGACAAAAAGATCCTCCGCCTCGTCGCCTTCCTTGATCTTTACCTGCAGCAACGAGCGGGCGTCGCGGTCGAGCGTCGTTTCCCAGAGCTGCTCGGGGTTCATCTCTCCCAGTCCTTTGTAGCGCTGCTGCGACACGCCCTTGCCGCCGGCGGCGAGAATGGCGTCGAGCAGGCTGGTCGGACCGGATATCCGGCTTTCGTCGGCCCGGCGCACAAGAAGCGCCGGCGCGGAATAGGTCTGGCGCAAGTTTTCCGCGCGCTCGTCAAGACGCCTCGCCTCGGCCGAGGCCAGGAGGCCCGAGTCGAGGATCAGCGCCTGCCTCACGCCGCGCAATTCGCGCGTCAGCACATAGCCGCCATTTTCCGCCCTGCCTTCCCAGCCGCGCTCGGTCTCGTCGGCCAGCGAGTCGAGCCGCGAGGCGATCTCCCCGGCGTGCGCGGCGGCCTCTTCGGCGCTCATCGCCGTCAGGGGCCTGAGCGCGCCGGCGATGGCCGCCTGTTCGACCGCCATGCGGTCGTAGCGGGTGTGCAATTGCTCGAGGACGGCTCGCACCAGCCGCGCCTCGTCGACCAGGGCGCGAAGATCGCCGCCGGCGCGCTCCTCGCCCGACGCCAGGCGAAGAATTGCGCCTTCGACGCCATTGGCGGCGAGATAATCGGCCATCGCCTTTTCGTCCTTGAGATATTGCTCGGACGAGCCGCGCTTCACCTTGAACAGGGGCGGCTGGGCGATGTAGAGGCAGCCCATTTCGATCAGGGGGCGCATCTGGCGATAGAAGAAGGTGAGCAGCAGCGTCCGGATATGCGAGCCGTCGACGTCGGCGTCGGTCATCACGATGATCTTGTGATAGCGTAACTTTTCGAGCTTGAACTCGTCATGGCCGATGCCGGTGCCGAGCGCGGTGATCAGCGTGCCGATCTGTTCGCTCGACAGCATCTTGTCGAAACGCGCCCGCTCGACATTGAGGATCTTTCCACGCAGCGGCAGCACCGCCTGATATTCACGGGCGCGGCCCTGCTTGGCGGAGCCGCCCGCGGAATCGCCCTCGACGATGAAGAGTTCGGCCTTGGCGGGGTCGCGCTCCTGGCAATCCGCGAGTTTTCCCGGCAGGTTGGCGACATCCAGCGCGCCCTTGCGCCGCGTCAGGTCACGCGCCTTGCGGGCCGCCTCGCGGGCGGAGGCCGCTTCGACCACCTTGCCGACGACCGTCCTGGCCTCGCCCGGGTTCTCCTCCAGCCATTGGCTGAGGGCCTCGTTTACAACGCCCTCGACCACCGGCCGCACTTCCGAGGAGACCAGCTTGTCCTTGGTCTGCGAAGAAAATTTCGGGTCCGGCACTTTCACGGAGACCACGGCGGTCAGGCCCTCGCGGCAATCGTCGCCGGTCAGGTCGACCTTTTCCTTTTTCGCCAGGCCGGAGCTGTCGGCATAGCCGTTGACCTGGCGGGTCAGCGCGCTGCGAAAACCCGCGAGGTGCGTGCCGCCGTCGCGCTGGGGGATGTTGTTGGTGAAGACCAGCACGTTCTCGTGATAGGAATCGTTCCACCACAGGGCGACTTCGACGGTGATGCCGTCGCGTTCGCCGCGCACCATCACGGGCTTGGCCAGCAGCGGGGTCTTGGCGCGGTCGAGATAACGAGCGAAAGCCTCAAGACCGCCCTCGTAATAGAGATCCTCGACCTTGGTTTCGGCATGGCGCGCGTCGGTAAGCACGATATGGACGCCGGAATTGAGGAAGGCCAGTTCGCGCAGGCGGTGCTCGATGGTGGCGTAATCGAAATCGACCTGGGTGAAAGTTTCGGTGCTCGGAAGGAAAGTGACGGAGGTGCCGCGTTTCGGCTTGCCGTCGACGAGCGGCGCGTCGCCCACCACTTTCAGCGGCGCGACGACTTCGCCATGGCTGAAGTGGACCTCATGCTCAAGACCGTCGCGCCAGATGCGCAAGTCGAGCGTCGAGGATAGCGCGTTGACCACGGACACGCCGACGCCGTGCAGGCCGCCGGAAACCTTGTAGGAATTCTGGTCGAATTTGCCGCCGGCGTGGAGCTGGGTCATGATGACTTCGGCCGCCGAGACCCCTTCCTCCGCGTGCAGTCCCGTGGGAATGCCGCGTCCGTTGTCGGTGACGGTGCAGGAGCCGTCGGCGTTGAGCGTGACCGTGACGAGCGTCGCGTGTCCGGCCAGCGCCTCGTCGATGGCGTTGTCCACGACCTCGTAGACCATGTGATGCAGGCCGGAGCCGTCATCGGTGTCGCCGATATACATGCCCGGACGCTTCCGCACGGCGTCGAGCCCGCGCAAAACCTTGATCGAATCCGCGCCATAGTCTTCGGTCTGCGGCGTGGGGGCGGAATCCTGCATAGCGGCCAATACTAAAAATCCTTCAAACGGACGGGTGCGCCGCCGTGACGTGATTTGAGGGCGCCATCATAACGGAAAATCAGGCGAAACGACGGGAGGAAAGCCCGCTTTTCCACGGCAGCGACGAAGGTGCTCGCCGTTCGCTCTCATCAGGCCCCTGACAGCGAACGTGGCGCGGGGCTGATCACGGTGGTCGAGCCCTTGCTGATCTCCAGCACCGAAAGGCCGCGCTCGTTGCCGCCGTCGGGCTTGAATTGGAACACGCCGTCGGCGCCGCTGAAGCCGGTGGGATTGGTCAGCACCTGGTCGCTGTAGCGGCTCGCGCCCTGCGTGCGCGCCAGCGCCGCCGCCAGCGACACGGAATCGTATGCAAGCGTCGCAACGCGGGTCGGGTCGGAGCCGAATTTGGCGCGATAGCGCCGGGCGAATGCGACGAAGCCGGCGTTTTCCGGCGCGGCGAACCAGGCGCCTTGCAGGGCCGGCAGGCCGAGCACGCGGGAATCGTTCCACAGGCCGGTGCCGAGGATTTGCACATGGCGCGAGTTGAGGCCGTTGGCGGCGAGCGCCCTCGCCACTTCCGGCATGGCGGCGGCCTGCTCGGGGATGAACAGGCTGTCGATCTGGCCGCCGAGCGCGGCGATGCGGGCGGCGGAGGCGGCGACGCCGCCGGGCTTGTAGCGCTCGATCAGCACCACGCGGATGTTGCGCTGCGCCGCCGCCTGCTGCAGCGCGCCGGTGGCGACCGTCGCATATTCGTTTTCGGGCGCCAGAACGGCGACGGATTTCTTGCCGCGGCTGGCGGCGAAGTCGACGATGCGGTCGGCGTAGCTTTCGACCAGGAAGGACAGGAGATAGACGCCGTGCGACGCCGTGGAGAGGTCGGTGGAATAGGCGATGACCGGCTTGCCCGCCGCCCGCGCCACTTCCGCCGCCGCGCGCACGTCGCCCGCGAAAAGCGGTCCGAGCACGAGGTCGGCGCCCTGGGAGATGGCCTGCTGCGCCGCCGCCTTGGCGCCGTCTGGCGTTGAATGGTCGTCCTTGACGAGCAGGGTGATGTCGCTCGCGCCGAATTCCGAAATGGAAAGTTCCGCCGCGTTCCGCAGCGACAGGCCGACCGCGCTCTGGCCAGCGCCTTGAGTCAGCGGCAGGATCAGCGCCACCTTGACCGGGCCGGAGCCGATCGTGTCGCCAGCCTGCGCGCCGGGCAGCGGCGAGGACTGAACTGGGATGGTCGGCGCCGAAAGCTGCTCGTCATGCGCTCCCGTGCCGACCCCGGTGACGGAGCAGGCGGACAGCGCGGCGACCGCGCCGCAAAGCGCGGCGCGGGCGAAATGACGCCGCGCGGCGCGGAAAACGCTGGCGAGAAAATGGGATTTGTTGCGCAACTGTTTCTCCGCGCTTCGTTCCGCCGCCGGCGGAGGCCCGCCCCTCGACTCTGCTTGACAGACCCGCTCCTCCATGTCTTACGGCATTGGCGGCGCCTCTGGCAACATGACGCGGGCCGGCGCTGAGGACGAGGCCGAAAGGTCACAGCCGGCCGCGCTTTCCGAGCCCTTGCTGGCGGGACGCCGCCGTTCTATCAAAAGAACGAATATTTCAGTGTTAGCGAACGAGAGGCGCGCGTCATGGCGCATTCCGAGCCAAACCCGCCGGCAAGCCGGACCGCCGCGCCCTCGTTTGTCGCTTTCGGCCTCCGCGCCGAAGCCGAGCCGATCGCCGCGGGGCTGCATGTGGTGTCGACGCCGATCGGCAATCTGGGCGACATCACCCTGCGCGCCCTGGCGACCCTGGCGGCGGCGGACGCGGTCCTCGCCGAGGATACGCGGGTTAGCCGCAACCTGCTCGCCCATTACGGCATCGCGACGCCGCTCGTCGCCTATCACGAGCATAACGCCGCGGCGATGCGGCCGATCCTGCTCTCCCGGCTGCAAAAAGGCGAGAAACTCGCGCTGATTTCCGATGCCGGCACGCCGCTCGTCTCCGATCCTGGCTACAAGCTGGTCGCCGACGCCCTCGCCGCAAACATTCCCGTGACTTCCGCGCCCGGCGCTTCCGCGGTGCTGGCGGCGCTAGTGGTGGCGGGCCTGCCGACCGACCGGTTCTTTTTCGAGGGTTTCCTGCCGTCCAAAGGCGGTGCGCGCCGCGCCCGGATCAGCGAGCTCGCCGCGATCCCCGGCACGCTGGTGCTGTTCGAATCGCCGCGCCGGCTCGCCGAGACGCTCAGCGATCTCGCGGCGGTGCTGGGGCCGCGCCAGGCGGCGGTGGCGCGCGAACTGACCAAGCATTTCGAACAGGTGCGGCGCGGCGCCGTCGACGCGCTTGCCGCCGATTACCAGCGCGAGGGGCCGCCGAAAGGCGAAATCGTGCTGCTGGTGGCGCCGCCGGGCGAGGACGCGCCGGCGCTAGGGGGCGACGCGCTCGATGAAAAAATCCGCGCCGCTTTGGAAAAATTCTCGCTCAAGGACGCGGCCAGCGTCCTCGCGGCCGAGACCGGCCAGCCAAGGCGAAAAATATACGCCCGGGCGCTGGAGCTTTCAGCCGGGGCCAAGGAAGGATGAAGCGCGGCCGCAAGAAGGCCCGCGCCTTCGGCTTGCGCGCCGAAGGCCTCGCGGCTTTGTGGCTGCGGCTGAAATTCTACCGGATCGTCGCCAGGAATTTCTCGGCGCCGGGAGGCGAGATCGATCTGGTCGCACAGCGCGGCATGACGATCGTTTTCGTCGAAGTCAAGGCCCGCCCGACCCTCGACCAGGCCAGTCTGGCGATCGACGCGGCCAAGGCGCGGCGAATATCGCGCGCCGCCCGCGCCTGGCTCGCGGCCAACGGATGGGCGGTCGGAAAAACCTTTCGCGGCGACGCCGTCTATGTGGCGCCTCGGCGCCGGCCGCGCCATGTCGAAGCGGCGATTCCGCTGGATTTGTTCGCCTGATTTTCGAGAAGGCCATTTTTTCACCGACAGGTCTGGCCTTTTTGCGCTTTTGCCTGTAAGAGACCCGCTCTTGAATTTTCGCACGCGTCATTGGGGCCGGACGGCTGCCGGCGCGAAGCCGCGACCGGAGTATTGAAATGGCTGTTCCGAAAAGAAAAACCTCGCCGATGAAGCGCGGCTTCCGCCGCTCGGCCGATGCGCTGGCCGCCCCGACCTATGTCGAGGACAAGGATTCGGGCGAGCTGCGCCGTCCGCACCATGTCGATCTCAAGACCGGCATGTACAACGGCCGCCAGGTGCTGACGATCAAGTCGAAGGAAGACTGAGCCGAATTTCAGGCTCGTCGGGTTCAAGGCCGGGTTTTCCCGGCCTTTTTCTTTGGCCGAATTTCCGCCGGGTTGGAAATCCGGGCATGGCGATGGAAAAAACAGGATTTCCAAGGGCGTCGGAATTAATGCCAATTCCGGTTAATGCCTCCACAATTATTTTTCTACATTGCAAGACGAAATCGATATCATTTTATATTCTGCGTAGAAAAATATGAGTAGTAATCTTATGTTGTATCGATATATCGCGTGTTAAATGAGAAATAGCAGACATTTAAAAAACGTAAATAATATATAAAATAAAATAACGAAATAAATCATAGAACAAATATGTTATATACTGCTACTTTCGTAGCGAAACGCGCGGAAGCGACCGTCTGTCAGGCGCGGGGGTGTGTTGCGATATATTTATGTTTTGTCTTCGTAAGTTTAATCATATCCCGACTGTTCCTCGGACGTTAACAGTGCGGTCACGATTTTGCAGCACGTTCGAGCATTGCGAAAATGCCGCGTAACGTCGCATCCGCACATCGCGAGGCGGCGCTGGCCGTCATCGCGGGATCGCAGAAACAGCGCGGCCAATCAGGCGTCAGTAACATGATCAGCTCCAAATTATTTTTTTCTCTTGTTTCGCGCTTTGGCCGCGACCGGTTAGGCTCGGTCACCATGCTGGCCGGGATTGCCGCCCTGGCCATCATGACCGGCATCGGGGCGGGCATCGATCTGGCGCACAGTTTTCAGGTGCGGCAGAAGCTTTCCGAGGCGGCGGCGCTGGCGTGCCAATATTCGGTGCGGCTCAACGTACGGCAGACTTACTACACGACCAGCGACGGCGGCGCGGCCTATATCAGCCAGGTGGGGACATATATCAACAATGCCCTCGGGACGTCGTCGGGGCAAACCAATCAAACGCCGGCCTTTTCGCTTTCGCCCGCCGGGGCCGGCAATGTGCAGCTCAGCGCCGACGTGCCGACCTATTTCATGCAGCTCTGGAATATCAAAAACATCCCGGTCGCGGCCGCTGCGCATTGCTTCGACAATATCGCCTCCCTGCCGCAGCCCACGCCGCCCCTCCCAAGCGAGCCGGCGGCCGGCACGGTGATCGTCTCCGAAGGGTTCGAGAATTCCATATGCTCGGGGACCTGCTGGACGGTCTATTCCCCGGGCGTCGCGCCCGGCGCCTACCTTTCGACCGCCAGCTCCTCATTTCCGAGCGCCGCGACCTATACGGGAACCAGCGGCACGCAATGGTACGTCATGGGCTATTGCGTTGAAATCAACTCCGCCGGCGAGATCTTCTCGGCGACTGCGGAGGGGACGCACGCCGCCGAGCTCGACTGCGACAACGGGCATGGCTCGGCGGGCAATTCCTCGATCTCGACCCAGACCTACATGGCCGCCGGCGCCTATGAATTGCGCTGGTATTACCGCGCGCGCGTCGATTATCCAGACTATGATCCGGTCTATATCTGCGGCAGCTCCGCCAGCGACACCTCATGGGCCACCGACACCAATTCGTCCGGCGGTCCGGTGGCGAACGCCTACCGCACCAACCAGATCAATGTCTATCTCGATTACGTCGCCAACGCCACGACCCACCCGCCGACCCATTACACCTTGGATGGAAGCGAGACGCTGGCAGGCTCCAATCTCGTCGATTCATGCGTTTACAGCAACGGCTGGGTCGAGCGGAGCGTCAAGATCACCATTTCGCAGCCGGGCAATTACTGGCTGTCCTTCGCCGCCGATGGCCAGAACAATTCCTATGGCGGAAGCGTCGATGACATCAGGCTCTGCGCGGTCGCCTGCGCCGGGACGCCGCACGACAATTTCCCGTCGAGCTGGCTCGCCAATTCAGGCGTGACGCTGTTCACGGACGGCTTCGAATTGGTCGCCGCAACGGGCTCGACGATCGACACGAAAGCCGACATCACCATGAGCACCGCCGCGAACGGAGCCACGACGGCTTCCGGCTGGCGCATTGGCCCCTACAACCAGATCAGCATTCTCCGGACGGGAGCCTACGCGGGCAGCCAGGCCGTCCAACTCGACGGCAAGGATCCCTCCGGAACATCCGCCAATACCGATCGTGAGATCAGCCGGCCCTTCCTGCTTGTGCCGGGCTATTATCAGGTCTCATATTACTATATTTCGGACGTGATCTTCCCAAGTTCCGCGGGATTGTCGACGACGTCAGGCTATTATTGCGGGGCAAGTCCTTCCGTTGTTTCGGCGCTTCTCTCCGGCAGCCATTCAGGCACTTACACGCCCAAGGGATCGAGCATGACCCAGAATCTCGACACCAATATTGTCGGCATTTTCATGTCGCATGCGCAGCTCGCCAGCAATCCCAACGCGCCATCCTATGAGACGAACACAACCTATGCCAATCCGGACGGCACCACGGGTTCGACGACGTCGCCCTCGTATGTTGCCTCGAACGGGATCGACCTGGCGAATTATGACAGCGCGCAGCCAAATCCGCTGCTCGACATCTGCGGTTATTCCGCGAACTGGATTCACCGCACCGCCAATATCGAGATCACCAAGACGGCCTATTACTGGCTGACGGCCTCGGCTCTTGGCACGGCGGACACATATGGCGGCGCCATCGACAATATCAGCCTCATCGCCCTCGGCAGTCCCTACATGACTTCGACGACCCCCCGGCGCTGCCAGCCAATCCCGTCGTCATTCCGGTTCCGTCGCCGCAACCGGGAACGAGCGTCAGCCTGCCGTCCACGCAGTCCGATTTCACCATCACCGCGGATTCCTTCGCCCCATGAGCCGCGCCTCAATACGCAAACTCGCGCTATTCGCCCGGGAGCAGCGCGGCGCCTCGGCGCTGGAGTTCGCCCTCGTCGCCAGCCCATTCTTCTTTCTGGTGCTCGGCATCTTGCAGCTGGGCCTCTATTACATGACCCAGTCGGCGCTCGACACCGGCGTTTTGCGCACCGCCGAAGCCCTGCGCGCCAATTATGAGCCGGGAACGACCATCCCGACGCCGTCGGGGACGACGCTCAAAAACGACGTGTCGCAATACGCCGGCGCGCTGATCCCCAATAACACGACCCTCAAAGTGGACATGTGGCAGATGCAAAATCTGTCCACGGCCAGCCAGCCGATTGTCGACGCGCATGTCGACAGCGTGACGTCGACCAGCGTCATGGTTCTGCGGGCGCAGGCGCAGGTCACGACTTTCGCGCCGTTGTTCGGCGCCACGCTGACGGTCAACTCGTCGGCGATCTTGCGGGGCGGAACGTGAGCGCCCGCCTCATCCGCCGCTTTCTCCACGCCAGGCAAGCCACGGCGTTGATCGAGTTCGCTTTCGTCGCCCCGGTCATGATCCTGCTGGCCGCCGGAATAACCGAACTCGGGCGCGCCTACATGCTCTATGACTCCGTCAATAAACTGGCGGCGCAATATGCGGAGGCCTGGGCGGATTGCACTGACAGCCCGGTCGGCGCTTGCAACACGGAGCTAGGCTATTACACCACATCCTATACGATCGGAAATGTGACGCCGCTCTTGGACGCCAGCCAACTCACCCTGGACATGGCGTGGGTGACGATGACCGGGACCACGCCGACGGTGCTTTATTCCTCTCCGGCGGGTCAGACGATTGCGAACCTGAGCGCGGCGGAAAGGGCGTGGGTGACCGCCAATATTCCTTCCGGGCAGGCCGGCGTGATCGTTTCCGCCAGCTATAATTTCGCGCCGAAATTCTTTCCATCCCAGATGACCAGCCTGATGGGATCGTCCTTGACCGCCAATTATGTCGTCGAGCAGATCGTCAAGAACTGAGTCGCGCCGGCGGCAGGCCGCTAATTGCGTCGCTGGAACGACGCCGACAGCAAAAAGGCCGACGCGGAGTCGGCCTTTTGCCTGTCGAGGCTGCGCAGGTCACGCCAGCGCAGCTTCTTTGGCCTTGAACTCGGCGTACAGATTTTCGACTTCGGACCTTGCGAGCTGCAGCGCGCCCACGGCGCGCATCATGCCAGCCGTATCCTCGTCATGCGTGCCGAAATATTTGTGGCTCTCTTCGAGATGAAACTCATGCAGGTTCACCAGCGAAGAGGGCGGGACGTCGCTCGTCACGCTTTCGACGATCTCGGAAATCCGCTCCTTGGTTTCTTCGATGACGAAGACATATTTGTACGCGATCATAGCCAAGTCTCCATTGTTGCTGTCCCGCTCCGAATCGCGGTCATCACTCTTCCAGAGTCGGGAATACGCTCAAACGGTAGAGGAATTATGAATAAGGATGGCGCGCCGCGCGCGACTTTTTGACGCGAATTCTCAGGTGTCGAGCGACACGTCGGGCACCAGCATCCGGCGCAGCGGGATCTGCTTGCGGAACTTCAAATCCAGCCCGTCGTAATATTTTTCGATCAGGCTGACGAATTCGACGCCGTCCACCAGTTTCAGATTGCCGCGGGCGCCAGCGAAACCTTGCGCCGCCGCCGTAAAGCCGCCGGTGGTGATGAAAATGCCGACGTCGCGCTCATGGATCATGGCGTAAAAGGCCTTGACCAGGTCGGCGCTGATGTTGGCTTCATGCGCCTTGACCTGGATTTTCAGGATCGGCGGCTCGATGCCGAGTTCGTCGCGATGGGCCGTCACGTCGATGCCGTCGTCGCGCATGGCGCGGGTCGCGTGGGCGTTATAGCCCATAGCGCGGAAGAGATCGGCGACGAAGGGCTCCAGCGCAAAGCCCTTCAGGTCGGTCTTCAGCTTTTTCGAGATGAAGTCCCTGGTGGTTTCGGCGATGTCGCGGGCGACGCGCGCCTGGGTGTCGTCGTCGCTCGGCGAGGCGAGCTTGTCGCCGGCCGCGCCTGAGGGCGGCTCGAAGCGACGGATGAATTCGGCGGCGAAATTGCGCACTTCGAACAGGGTCAGGGTCGAGCCCAGCTCATAGAGCGCGCCCTGCGAAAAGGCGTCGCGGCTCAGCGAATTCAGCCAGCGCACGCCGCGCCGGTGCGGAAAGGCCGGATTGTGCTGGCGATCGTAGATATAAGGTGTGGCGATCTCGCCCCATAAAAGCGTGCGGTCGATCTTTCGCGGATAGATGACCCGGTCGCCCGTCTTCATCTCATGCACGAAGCGGAACAATTGTCCCGCCTGGATCGGGATCGAGCCAGGCTTGATGTCGCCCCCGCCAGCGGAAAAGGCGTCCTTGAAGGCGGCGCGCTGCGCCGGCAGGGCGCTGACGTCGCGGTCCACGTCGAGAAATCCGACCGCAATCTGCCCGTTTTCGATGAACAGCGGATCGGCCTCGCTGTCGCCGCCCGCCCGGACCGCCCAAACTCGGTAACCCATGTCGAACCCATAAAAAAAGCGGCCGGGACGCCCGACCGCAACGTTCATTAAAGCGCCATCTCTCGCCAACGTGGCGCCACGTCCGCCCTAATCCTCTTTCGGAACCGGAGTCGTGACCACGACTTTCAGGCCCAGGGGATGTCAGTCTAGCGCCAAACTGTTAGCGGGTCGTGAAGATCCGCCTTCGCCGCGAGAAAGACCTTGCGGCGACGGCGAAACCTCGCGTCAGATCATCAGCTGGCCGCCATTGGCGGAGATCGTCGCGCCGGTGATGAAGCCTGCGTCGTCGGCGACGAGGAAGACGCACCGCGCGGGCGATATCCTCCGGCTCGCCGAGACGGCCGACAGGGATGTGCGGCAGGATCGCCTTCTCGACCACAGCCGGGTCGATCGCCTTGACCATTTCCGTGGCGATATAGCCGGGGCAGATGGCGTTGACGGTGATGCCGGCGCGCGCGCCTTCCTGCGCCAAAGCCTTGACGAAGCCGAGGTCGCCGGCCTTGGCGGCGGAATAATTGACCTGGCCCATCTGGCCCTTCTGGCCGTTGATCGAGGAAATGCAGACGATGCGGCCGAATTTCCGGGCGCGCATGCCTTCCCACACCGGGCGGGTCATGTTGAACAGCGAGTTCAGATTGGTGTTGATGACCGCGTACCATTGCTCCTTGGTCATCTTGTGGAACATGCCGTCCTTGGTGATGCCGGCGTTGTTGACCAGCACTTCCACGGGACCGAGATCGGCCTCGACCTTGGCGAGGCCTGCGACGCAGGCGTCATAGTCGGACACGTCCCACTTGTAGACGTTGATGCCGGTCTCGGCGTTGAAGGCCTTGGCGGCCTCGTCATTGCCGGCGTAGGAGGCGGCGACCTTGTAGCCGGCGCCCTTCAGGGCCCTGGAAATGGCGGCGCCAATGCCGCGCGTGCCGCCGGTGACGACTGCGACTCTGCCATGTTTCCCCCGATAATGTTGGGCCAGGCATTATTTCGCGTGGCATTGGTTTGGATGAAAAAGCGCCGGCGGCAAAGAATGCGGCCGGCGCAGAAGATTGAAGAAATCAGCGCTCGACGGTCAGGGCTATGCCCATGCCGCCGCCGATGCACAGGGTGGCGAGGCCCTTCTTGGCATCGCGCTTCTGCATTTCATGCAGCAGCGTCACCAGCACGCGAGCGCCCGAGGCGCCGATCGGATGGCCGATGGCGATGGCGCCGCCGTTGACGTTGACGATCGCCGGATCCCAGCCGAGGTCCTTGTTGACCGAAATGGCCTGGGCGGCGAAAGCCTCGTTGGCTTCGACCAGATCGAGGTCGCTGACTTTCCAGCCGGCCTTTTCGAGCGCTTTGCGCGAGGCCGGGATCGGCCCGGTGCCCATGATCGCCGGATCGACGCCGGCGGTGGCCCAGGAGGCGACGCGCGCGATCGGGGTCAGGCCGCGCCTGGCGGCCTCGGCGGCGGTCATCAGCACCACCGCGGCGGCGCCGTCGTTGATGCCGGAGGCGTTGCCGGCAGTGACCGTGCCGTCCTTGGAAAAGGCCGGGCGCAGCTTGGCCAGGGCGTCATAGGTGACGCCGTCGCGGATGAATTCGTCGGTGTCGACGACGATGTCGCCCTTCTTGGTCGAGATCGTGTAGGGGACGATCTCGTCCTTGAACTTGCCGCCTTTTTTCGCGGCTTCCGCCTTGTTCTGCGACGCCGTGGCGAATTGGTCCTGCTCTTCGCGGGTGATCTGGTATTTGGTGGCGATGTTTTCCGCCGTCGTGCCCATGTGGTAGCCGTGGAAGGCGTCGGTGAGGCCGTCCCTCAACATGGTGTCGATCAGCTTCAGCTCGCCCATCTTGACGCCCGAGCGCAGATAGGCCGCGTGTTGCGACTGGGACATGCTTTCCATGCCGCCGGCGACGATGACGCTGGCGTCGCCATTGGCGATCTGCTGCAGGCCGAGGGCCGCGGCGCGCAGGCCCGAGCCGCAGAGCTGGTTGAGGCCCCAGGCGGTCTTTTCCTGCGGGATGCCGGCCCTGATCGCCGCCTGGCGGGCCGGGTTCTGCCCTTGGCCCGACGAGAGAACCTGGCCGAGGATCACTTCGTCGACATCGCCGGGCGCGACGCCGGCCCGCTCGACGACCGCCTTGATGATGGCGGCGCCCAGGTCATGGGCGGGGACATTGGCGAAAGCTCCGCTGAAGGAGCCGACGGCGGTGCGCGCGGCGGCGACGATCACGACATCGGTCGACATGAAACAAAATCCTCCGGATGGCCGCCCATCGGGCGGCGGGACGCAAATCGGCTGGCGACTTGGCGGCTAGTTTGACCATTTCGGCGCCCGGGCGGTCAAGGCGCCTGTCGCAGCATTGTATTCTCTTTTGGTTGTAGTGCCTTTGCCTGATATGAAATATTGATGGAGAAGCGGCTTTGCCTTTGCGCAAGCGGGGGCTATCGTCGGATCCAACCGAAGGGAGCGAGCGTCTGCTTCGCATTCCGCTGGGAGGGCGGACTCGGCGTCAGCACCGAAGGGGTGATGTCGCCGCCGCCGGGCATGGGACTGGCAATGACCAACGAAAAACAACCTGTCACGATCAAGAAATATGCGAACCGGCGTCTCTACAATACAGGCGCGAGCGCCTACGTCACGCTGGAAGACCTTGCCGAAATGGTGAAGATCGGCGAGGATTTCGTCGTTTATGACGCCAAGAGCGGCGACGACATCACCCGTTCGGTGCTGGCGCAGATCATTTTCGAGCAGGAGGGGAAAACGGGGCAGAACCTGCTGCCGATCCGCTTCCTGCGGCAATTGATCCGCTTCTATGGCGACAGCATGCAGATGCTGGTGCCGAGCTATCTCGAGTTTTCGATCGAGCGGCTGACCACCGACAGCCAGAAGTTCCGTGAGCAGTTCGAAGCGGCGGTGAGCGCCAATCCGCTGGCCGGCCCGCTGGCAAATCCGACGCGGCAGATGTTCCAATCGATGGAGGAGCAAGCGCGGAAAAACATGGCGATGTTCCGCGAGGCCCTGGACATGTTCGCGCCTTTCGGCGTGCATGGGACGGAGACGGGCAAGCCGGCGCAGCAAAGCGACGAACTGACGGAAATGCGGGCCCAGCTCGCCGAAATGCAGCAGCGCATAGACAGCCTGGTGAAAAAGGACTGATTTGCGACAGAAGCGCGCGACGTCGGGCGAATTTGCCCGCCTCGGCCTCGCCGCTGCCGTGGGGAGGCGCCAATGAACGTCTATCGCTTGGATCCGGTTGATCCGGGACATGCATCCTGGCAATATTCCGTCGAAAAAAACTCGGTCTGGACCTGCGCGGCCAATGCGAAGGAAGCACGCGATCTGGTCGCGTCCAGGACCGGCTTCGCAGCCGACGCGGCGCCCAGTGTCCTGTCGCCCTGGCAGGACGCCCGGGTCACGTCCTGCACGATCGAGCCGACGATGAACTATCCGAACCCTGGCGAGGTCGTCCGGGACGACGGCAGCCTCGTGGATTACTGAAGCCTGTTGGTTGTACAGGCCGTCACGCCACTGCGGCTGCGCCGGCGGCAGGCAGGTCGTCGGGCGACACGGATGCGGCGCCGAAAAAATCGCCCTGCATATACTCGACGCCCCAATCCCGAAGAATTTTCGCCGTTTCCGCGTCCTCCACCCATTCCGCGACCACCGGCAGGCCGACATGGCGGGCGAGATCGATCAAGGTGCGCACGAAAAAGCGGTCGTCGACCGAACGAGCGAGATTTTGCACGAAGGCGCCGTCGATCTTGACCAGATCGAAGTCGAAGCGCCGAAGGTTCTTGAACGAGGTGTGCCCGGCGCCGAAATCGTCCATCGCGACCTTGGCGCCGCATTCCTTGATCATTGCGACCGCGCGCGTCGTAGCCTCCACATCCTCGATCGCGCAGGTCTCGGTGAACTCGATGGTCAGGCGGCGGGCGATTTCCGGGCAGGGGTCCAGCGCGCCGCGCAGGCGCCCGAAAAAATCCGGATCATGCAGGGTCTGGCCCGACATGTTCACGGCAATGTGCAGGGTCGGGTCTTTCGCCATTTTCTTCAAGGCGAGCTCCAGCACGCGCTGGTCGATCATCTGGATGAGGCCGGCCTTTTCCGCCGTAGGCAAAATGGCGGCGGGCGGGACCAGGACGCCGTCAGGGCGGCGCAGCCGCACCAGCGCCTCGTGGAAGGCGGGAGCGCCGGTGGCCGCATGAACAAGCGGCTGCAAGGCGATCATGATGCGTCCATCGCTGAGCGCTGAAACGATTTCATCCGAGATTTTCAGCGCGCGCATCCGGGTGTCCTCGCGCGCCAGCGAGGGTTCGAAGGCGATGAAGCGGGCGGAATGCGGCTGTCGCGCCAGGTCGAGCGCTTCTTCCGCGTGCTGGAACAAAAGATGCACCGCACGGCCGTGGCGCGGCGCGACGACGCCGCCGATGCGTAGCGACACAGGCACCGGCCCGGCGCTGGTCTCAAATGGCGTGGCGGCGACGGCCTCGATGAAGCGTTCGGCCGCTGCGGTCATCTCGGCCGTGTCGCTGTTTTCCAGCACCATGGCGAATTTGTTGCCGGCGTAACGCGCGACCAGATCGCGCTCGCGGCAGTTCTCGCGCAGCCGCCTGGCGAGGCCGGCTATGACCTGGTCGGCTACGTCGTAGCCGTAGGTCCTGTTCAGCATGAACAGGCTTTCGACGCCAACAAGAAGAGCGGCGAAGTTCTGTTTGCGCTTGGCCGACTGGACATAGAAATTCGCCGTCTGCTCCAGCAGGCTGGCGCGATTGAGCGCGCCGGTCAGCGAATTGAAGCGGGACTTGAAGGCGAGCTGGCGTTCCTGCTTGTAGCGATCGGTGATGACCCGAACCAGGCCGTGCGCGCGCGCCGGACGGCCGTCAGGGCCGGCGAACCAGCGGCCGGTGTCCTCGATCCAGACCGTCGTGTCGCGCGGATTGTCCGGGTGGATGAGGCCGTAGCAGATCTGGAAGGGCGCGCCATTGCCGTCGTCGGACGCCGACGCGCGGGCGATGGCCTCGTAACGCGAGCTTTCGCTGTCGTGCGATAGACATTCGGCGAAGCCGCGCCCGGTGAGGATCGCGTCGACATCCGGGAAGCCAAGCACCGCGGCGGCGTTCGGCCCCCAAAAAATGCGGTCGGAGTGGATATCCCAGTCGTAAACCGTCTCGCCGATGGAATTCGAGAATTTTCCGCGGGTCTGGCGCCCCGTCCGTCGTCGCGACGGGCGCGACTTGTTCGGCGTTCTCCGGCGCGCCTGCCTTCAGCTCCACGGCGGCGGGCGGAATCGGAATTCGGGGCGGGCGTTTCGAGCGGCGGCTGCGCCGGCAAGCTGCTTTCCGCCGCGATCCGCCTTTCATTCGGGAGTCCTTGACAGCCGGGCGGAAAGTCGCTTCGCGGCGCGGAAGCGCCGTTCTTCTGTGAACGGGAAGCGAGATAGCGAAGCTGCACGAGCGCGGTTCCAGGGGATCACTACAATTGCCAGACAATGCGCACAGTATGTTAATTCCGCGTTTAGGACGGTTGCTCGCGCACAATTAGAAGCGGTTCTTACGCTCCCGCAGGTCGGCAAAAACCTCCACGGGGTCGGCCAACTCCAGCCCGAGGCTTTTCTGCAGCAGGGGATTGGCGGCGCGCAGGAACGGATTGGTCTCCAGTTCGAGCGCGATCGTGGTCGGCAAGGTGAACGCGCCCCTGGCGCGCAAGGCGTCGACCTCCCTTGCCCGCTCCGCCAGCACCTCATTGTCGGGATCGACGGTCAAGGCGAAGCGGGCGTTGGCCTGGGTGTATTCGTGGCCGCAAAAGACCCTGGTTTCGCCCGGCAAGTCGGCGAGGCGCATGAGCGTTTCGTGCATCATCGGCATCGTGCCTTCCATCACCCGGCCACAGCCGAGCGAAAACAGCGTGTCGCCGGTGACCAGCACGTCATCGTCAGCGAAATAATAGGCCAGATGCCCCAGCGTGTGGCCCGGCGTCTCGAAGACCATGGCGCCGGAATGGCCCAGCCGCAATTCGTCGCCCTCGCCCACGCCGAGGTCGAGCGGCGGCAAGCGTGCGGCGTCCTTGCGCGCCCCGGCGACTTTCGCGTGCGGATACCGCGCCTTGAGGCCGGCGACCCCTTCGGTGTGGTCGTAATGATGATGGGTCAGCCAGATGTCCGTCAGGGCCCAGCCTTTTGCGTCCAGCGCAGCTAAAATGGGGCGGGCGTCCGGCGCGTCCAGCGCAGCGGTGGCGCCGCTGTCCGCGTCATGCGCCAGCAGGCCAAAATTGTCGGAAAGGCAAAGAAACTGGTGAAATTCGACAGCCATTCGCGGCTCCTGTTCGACCACGCGTCGTCATAGACGAACTCTAACCCGCGGGAGGCGTCGAGGAAACCAGGCTTCCGGCATTTTTCGACGCCCGGCCGTCGGCGCCTCTTGCCCTTTGCCCCGATTTGTGGCGATTCTTGTCCATGGCGCTGGATGTCACCGATCTCAGGAGCTTCTACGCCTCGCCGCTTGGCGAGACGACGCGCCGGCTCGTCGGCTCGCTGTTGACCCATCGCTGGGACGCCGTCGCGGGCCTGTCCATTGTCGGGCTGGGTTACGCCACGCCCTATCTCGAATTGTTCCAGGGCCATCCGCTGCGGCTGCTGGCGATGATGCCCGCCGAGCAAGGCGTCGTGAACTGGCCGGCCTCCGGCGCCTCGGCCTCGGCCCTGATCGATGATTCGATGCTGCCGCTGCCCAATTCCTGCGTTGACCGGATGCTGCTCGCGCATGCGCTCGAGACTGCGGAACATCCGCGCGACCTCCTTTCCGAAATCTGGCGCGTGCTGACGCCGGGGGGCGCCTGATTGTCGTCGCGCCCAACCGGTCCGGGCTCTGGGCGCGGCTCGACACCACGCCTTTCGGTCATGGCCGGCCTTTTTCGCGCGGGCAATTGCTCGATCTGATGCGGGAGACGCTGTTTTCGCCGATCTACTGGAGCGAGGCGCTTTACACCCCGCCGCTCGAACGGGCCATGCTCTTGCGCCTGGCCCCGGCAATCGAGCGGGTGAGCTGCAGGCTTTCCCTGCCGGGCGCCGGCGTGATCGTGGTCGAGGCGACCAAGCAACTCTATCGCCTCGTCGGCGTGCGGCGGACGCGCCGCGGCCTCCCCGAACTGGCGCCGGCCCTCGCGCCGGCCCTCACGCCGCGCCGGCTGAGGTCGGGTCGAGTTTGATCGCAGTTTTGGCGTTAGGGCCCCGCCACCCGAGTGGCGTTGGGCGCCTTGGCTATCAGCGCGTCGATCCGATCACGCTCACGCTTGAAATCGCTGAGCAGTTTGCCGTCGAACTGTCGCGTGCGCGCCAGCTTGACCTTCATGGGATCGACGTAATGGCCGTTGACGATGACTTCGTAATGGAGGTGCGGTCCCGTCGCCAGGCCGCTGGCGCCGAGATAGCCGACGATCTGGCCCTGGTTGACGTGAATGCCTTCCTTGATGCCGCGCCCGAAGGCCGACATATGATTGTATGTCGTCACATAGCCGTTGATGTGCTGGATTTCGACCCTTCGGCCATAGCCCGACGACCAGCCTGCCTTGACAATTTCGCCATTGCCGGCGGCAAAAATCGGCGTGCCGATCGGCGCGCGCCCAGTCCACGCCATTGTGTGGGCGGCTATAATGCAGGATCGGATGGTAGCGGACGCCGAAGCCGGAAGTGAACTTGCCCGTGGCGATCGGCTTGCGGAGCAGGAATTTGCGGGTGGAGCGGCCGTCGGGATCGTAGTAGTCGACGCTTTGGTCCTCGCCTGACTGGAACCGGTAATATTTGAAGGTGTCGCCGTGCGTCGTGATCGACGCGAACAGCAGTTCGGCATGGGCGCTGTCGGCTTCGTCGCCGTCGTCATAGAAGGCGTCGATGGAATCGCCTGCCGTGACCGCGCGCTGGAAATCGACGTCGTTGCCGAAGGTTCGCACCATCTGGTCGATGATCGGCCTGGGAATGTCTTGTTTCAGCGCGGTTTCGTAGAGCGAGTTGTAAAGCCGCATGGCGCTCGAGCTGTCGTCGCCCTCGTCGGCGTCGTCTTCGCCGGAGGTCTTCCTGGGCTTTGATTCGGCCGTCGACGCATTTTCCGTGAGAACGTAATGTCCGTCATCGGCGAGCGCCACGGCGGCTTTCAGACTGTCGCCATCATAGACGGAAAGCCGGGCGAGCTGGAGCGCGTCGCCGGTCAGGCCTTCCGCAAAAGCCAGCTCGATGCGTCGGCCTTCCGTCGCCGGGTCAGGCATTCCTTTGGCCCGGAACGCAGCCTTGATCGCGGACGTGACGTCCCTGTCGACATGCGCTTCGGCCAGCACGTCGTCCAGGGACTCGCCATGGCGAACGACGAAAAGCCGTTCTGTGGCGGGGCGGGATGCGCGGCGTCGGACGGCGGCGGCGCGGACCTCGGCGCCAGAGTGACATTTTCCGGCACCATGCGCACTTCGATTGTCGAAAAGGGCGAACTGGACTCGCTGACGCCCGGCGTGGCGTAACCCAGCCCGGCCCCGCAATGTCGAGAGCGGCGCGGCTGGTGCGCATCAACAGGAGTTGCGGCGGCAGCGGCAGGGGCGTCTTGGAGCCGCGCGACTGGGCGTTTT
>CAWKJW010000028.1:32500-126416 GCA_963849665.1 uncultured Alphaproteobacteria bacterium
TTATCTTGAAGGAGTTAACTATACGATTATTTGCGGCGTTCTCGGTCAGGTGCCAAATACCAGATTTTTCTGCAAAAAAATTTGATATAATATTGCGATATGGCTTGTGCCGCACGAGATGAATGATCTTTACGTGTTTCTGAATCGCGTAATTCAATATGAATGGACGGTCAACAAATTCAGCCCAGGCGGGCTGAAAATTATGAACGTGGGAGTATTTTATGTCAAGTATCACGTATTTTTTGTTATTATATATTGATCGGATATGGGTGATATAATTATTCAACAATTCAGTTTGAACGTGGCTTGTCAGGTATGAAAACCTCTCATCCAATTTGATTGCATTGGCTTTGTACGTCAAGTACGACGTTGGCGATGTTGTAATGTCGGGAAGCGTGGGGTTGCAAATTTCGACTGGCGCCGCCACGCCTGGAGCCTGAGCAAGCATCGAGCGCAAGAAATGCGTCCCTGACCTTTCCGCCGCCAGCAACAGGCATATTTTGGGACCATTTTGGCTGCTTTGCATAATCGCTCCTTTTTAAATCAATCGATAATGCGTTTGTGATGATCATTCAAATGTGGGCTGCCGCGTGTCGCAAGCGCCGCCTGAAGCGGCGTTCGTCCGGACGATCAGAGCGCCATGAGCCGGAGCGGCGTCCTCCCGGGGGGATCGCAGCCGGCCCAACTGGACAGCGGCCAGTCAAGATTGTGCTCGCGCAGCGAAAACGAATTGTCTGCGACACTTGTCGAACAAACCTCCTTTATGCCCTTCCCTTCCTAAAAAATGACTTTGTAGTCACAGGCATGGGCGCCATTGTCCTACAGAGCCGCGTACAAAAACTCGCAATCTGGCACTGAAAGTTTGGCGCTTTGAAGTACGGCGAAGTACGCAGGTCCGCTCAGCAAATCGAGATGAACGCGCGAAGGATCATTAACAAAGTCATATAGTTGGACTGGTGTGTGCATGACGCAACGTATTCCGTCGACGCAATACCAAACCCAGTACAGGGAAAATTCGGTCCACGTATGCTCATAGTCGCGCGTGTTTTTTACCAGATACGGCCCCCAGGCGGGCGAGCCTCCGACGATTTTCAGCCGCTCGACGACCCCGCGCGTTACGGACCGAGACAGGAATTCGGGGGTCACCCCCATGGCCGCCAACGAGTTGCGACTCGGTGATCGTGGCGAAGTCGATCCCGAGGGCCGTGGCGGAAGCGGCGAACCAGTTGCGAAAACGCGCAACTCCCATTTTCTGGTATGGAAGTTTCGCGTTTTCCGAAACAAATCCGGGTGAGGGCGGGTCGCAACGACATCGGCGTCCAGAACCAGCAGTATTTCGGATTTCGCCTCGCTGCCTGCGGCCAGCTTGAACAGCTGCTGCTTGAACCATCCGGGAACCGCGCGGAATTCGGCTTCCGCAAAGCCCAGTTTTGGCTGAAACGATTCGTCGGACAGGATATGGAAGTCAAATTGCGAGAATGGTCCCAGCGCGTCGCGGATCGGGGACACGTCCTCTTCCGGGCAAATGATGACGAACCGGGCGGTGATTTTGTGGTAGTCGAATTTTATTGAGATGGCAGGGGGCCACGCGTCAGGCGATCCAGGTCGCAATCCCTGCCGGGAACATTTACGCGACCGGGAGCAGAATTTCGATTTTCACGTCAAAGCCTTAATTGCAGTTTTTCGTGATGGCCATCGTTCAACTGCGTTCAGGGGGTGACGCAGCGTGAGCTATAGCGGCCGGGCCGCGCTCCGAAAGGTTCAGGGATGATTCCGACAAACCCTCTGATATTTATGGCTCGCGTTTGATCTCGACGCAACGCCGCCGTTCGGCTCCTGTCTGACGGAAATTCGGTAGCCACGCTGAAATTTGGCTGCGAGATTGGCGCCGGTTTCATGCGAGGGCGAGACTTGGACCAGACAATTTTTGCGCGGAAAACGCGAAGAGCTTCGTCCTCCAACAGGCTGACGGAGGCGGGCCGGCCCTTCAGCGAAGCCTCGGGCCGTTTTCGCTGATGAGTTTGGCGTGGGGGCGATCATCGGCGCCGGCATTTTCGTCCTGACCGGCGCGGCGGCGGCGCGCTATGCCGGGCCGGCCATCGTGCTGTCGTTCGCGCTGGCGGCGTGGCCTGCGCCATTGTCGCTCTCTGCTATGCCGAGCTCGCGGCCCTGATTCCGGTGTCGGGCAGCACCTACTCCTATGTTTACGCGACGCTCGGCGAGATTTTCGCATGGATCATCGGCTGGGATCTGGTGCTGGAATATGCGATGGGCGCGGCGACCGTCGCCGTCGGCTGGTCGGGCTACCTGGTCAGCCTGCTGGCGAGCCTCGGCCTCGGCTTGCCGCCGCAATATGCCGCCCCCTATGGCGCCGTGCTGCATGGGTCCGCCGTGACGGGCGTGTTCAATGTCCCGGCGGCGGCGATCGTTCTCCTCATCACCGCGCTCCTCGTGCTCGGCACCCGCGAATCCGCGCGAAGTCAACAATGTGATGGTGGCGTTCAAGCTCGCCGTGGTGGTGACGGTGATCGTGGTCGGCGGCCTGCATCTGGCGCCGGCTAATTGGACGCCGTTCATTCCTCAAAACACCGGCGAATTCGGCCATTTCGGCTGGAGCGGCGTTTTTCGCGGCGCCGCCGTGGTGTTTTTCGCTTATATTGGCTTCGATGCGGTGTCGACCGCAGCGCAGGAGGCGCATTCGCCGCAGCGCGACGTGCCGATCGGGCTGATCGGCGCCCTGACAATCTGCACCGTGCTCTATATCGCCGTCGCGGCCGTCATAACCGGCGTCATTCCTTTTCCGCGCCTCGATACGCCGGACCCTATCGCAGTCGCCATCGACGCGATCGGCCTTCCCTGGCTGGCGTTGCTGGTCAAGTTCGCGGCGCTGGCCGGGCTGACGACCGTCATCCTCGTCCTGCTGTTCGGCCAGACCCGCATTTTCTTCACCATCGCGTCGGACCGCCTGTTGCCTAAATTTTTTGCAACTCTGCATCCTCGCTTCCGCACGCCGTGGGTGAGCCAGGTCGTGCTCGGCCTCGTCGTCGCGGCCACCGCAGGCTTTTTCCCGATCGGCCTGCTAGGCGAAATGGTCAGCATCGGCACGCTTTCCGCTTTCGCGCTGGTTTGCCTCGCCGTCATCCACCTGAGGCGCTCCCAGCCCGGATTGGTCCGCCCGTTCCGGGTTCCCGGCTCGCCCGCTTTGCCGGCGCTCGGCATTATCGCCTGTCTCGGCCTGATGGCGAGCCTGCCTTGGGCGACATGGGCGCGGTTGATCGTCTGGCTCGTCATCGGCATGGCGATCTATCTGTTCTACGGCCATCGCAACGCGCGCAAAGCCCGCTCGGTCACCGCGTCAGGGAAATGACCTGCGCGGGAGGCCCGCAGGGCTTGGCTGAGCCCTTCATCATGTCCGGCGCGCCGCAGAATTGCGCCAGGGCCTCCTCGCTTTTCCTGCGGGTCAGGATGGCGCCCTCGAGTTTCATCGACGCCTTCACCAATTCCGCATAGGGCGCCGCGCTGCGCCTGAGCATGTCCATTTCCGCCTTGAGCCGATCGAGGATCGCATCTGCCGCCTCGACGGCGCCGCGCAGAATTTCCTGTTTCTTGCGATGGAAGCTGATGATCTCGTTCATTTTTTCGTCCCGTCCGCCGCCCCCTAATGACAATAAAGCAAGAAGGGCGCCGGGAGCTTGCGCGGTCGAACTCAGCCGTGACGGAACGCCGCCTGCGCCTCCTGCTCGATCAGACGCCCCTGTCCCTTGTAGCGGGGCGAATAATGCAGCGTCACCAGCCGCTTGACGCCCGCGAGTCGCGCCAGGACGCCCGCCTGCCGCGCGGTCAGATGGCGGCGCGGCGCGGCGACGGCCGCGTCCGCGTCGAGGAAGGTCGCCTCGATGAAAAGCGTGTCGGCGTCCCTGGCGAGCGCGACGATTTTTTCCCTGTTGGCGTCGGTGAAGGCGCAATCGACGACATAGGCGATTTTGCATCCCTGCGTCGTCCGCATGATCTCCCGTTTGAGCAGGCCGAGCGGCAGGGTGGCGGGATTTCCCGGCGCCGCGTTGCTCCACGCCACATTGACGGGACAATCTTCGCCGGCGCCGGCGAGGATGGCGTCCTTGAAGGCGCGCAGCCAGGGGCCGACGGCCAGCCCCATGCGCTCGACCTTGTTGCGCCAGACGTTGATCCGCACCCGCTCCTCGAGGGCGAAGCCGAGAACGGGCACGCCATGGTCGAGGATTTCCGCGCGCACCCGGAAACCGGGCTCCTCGAGCAGCGTTCCGTCGGCGCAAGCGACGGTCTCGCCCTCCGACCGCGCGAAACGCGAGCGCCCTGAAAAATCCGCGCGCCGCATGAGGCCGGCGCCGTCGATCTCGGCCGCGCCTATGGTCAGTTCGCCGTCATAGCCCGCGACGAGATTCCAGGTATAGGCGCGGAGCTTGTGCTCGATCGCGTCGATCATGCCGGCGGGACCGAAAATATTGAGCCGCTTTTCGCGGCCAACCAGGCGGCGCAGCAAGAGGTCGAAGCCGGCGAAATGGTCCATGTGCCTGTGGGTGACGAAAACGTCGCTGACGCGCAGGATTTTCCGTGGGACGAGACCGGCGACATCGCCAAGGTCGAACAGCAGCGCCCGCCGCTGGAAGGCAAGGTCCACATAAAGCCCGGGGTCGTCGAACGGATCGTTGACCAGTGAGGGATCGAAATGGCGCGGCATCGGTCATCCGCCTTGCAATCGGGCATTTACGCATAAATATCTCTGGCAGGCGAGACGATCCGGTTCCGCCTTTATCCAGGCCAAAACCGTCATGCCCTGTTCCCGGCTCCAGACGATCGCGCTTTCGGCGGCGGCTGTCCTGGCGGCGGCATTGACTGCTCCTGGCGGATCGGCCTTGGCCTTGCGCGGCTCCGGCCACTATCGCCTGCCGGCGCATCATCGCATTCATGGGCGCCTGCCTATTTGGCGGTTCCAGCCGCAAAACGCGCCGATCAATCTCGAAAATCCCGGGGTCGGGCCGCTGCCGCCGCTGGAGCCGTCCCTTCCACCGGAGCCGTCCCCCGGGGGGCCAATGCCTTCGCTCGCAATGCCCCCATTGACGGAAGGCATGACGATCACCGTCGACAAGGAATTGTCCGACAAGAAATCGTCCGGAAAACCTGAAGCCGATTCCCGATCGGACTCGCCGCCCATCGCCTTGCCCAAACAGGCGGCGGAGCGATTGGCGAGTTGCTGGTCGCCGCCTCTGCCCCAACCGGGGCGCACCGTCGAGATCACGCTGAGGTTCGGCTTCAACAGCAGCGGATCGGTGCTCTGGCCGCCGCGGATCACCTATGTCAAAGCGGAGCAGGGCGTGTCCGCCGAGGACCTGCGCGCCTCGATCCTCGAGGCGGTGAAGGCCTGCACGCCGCTGCGCTTCACCGCCGTCATGGCGAAGAATATCCCGGGCGAGCCGATTTCCGTGCATTTCATCGGCTGGCGCGACGACGCAACCGGAAAGGCGCACTGACGTTTCCGGTGAGACCATTTCCGAACGGAGGCGGGGCCGAGCGCCCTGCTCGAACCTGAAGGCAGGAGCGACATGAGGATCCTCGTCGTTGGCGTCGGAGCGGTCGGCGGCTATTTTGGCGGCCGGCTGTTGCAGGCCGGCCGCGGCGTGACATTTCTGGTCCGGCCGCCGCGCGCCGCCGCGCTGCGAAAATCCGGGCTGGCGATTTCGAGCCGCTTTGGCGACGTCCATCTGGCGTCGCCGCCGACAGTCGTCGCGGAAGACCTTGCCGAGCCTTTCGACCTCATCCTGCTGAGCTGCAAGGCCTATGACCTCGACAGCGCAATAAAGTCCTTCGCTCCCGCGGTCGGGCCGGACGCCACGATCCTGCCGCTGCTCAACGGCATGCGGCATCTCGACGCGCTGACCGCGCGCTTTGGCGAGGACAAGGTCATCGGCGGCCTGTGCGTGATCTCGGCAACCCGCGACGCCGACGGAACGATCCGGCATCTCAACGATCTCCATAAATTAGCGTTCGGCGAGCTTGAGGGCGGGGCGTCGGAGCGCGTCGCGGCGATCGCCGACGAATTGTCGGGCGCGGGCTTCGACTGCCTGCCGAGCCTCACGATCGTGCAGGACATGTGGGAAAAGTGGGTTTTCCTCGCTTCGGCGGCGGCCATCAACTGCCTGATGCGCGCCTCGATCGGCGAAATCGTCGCGGCCGGCGCCGCCGATCTCGCCCTTGGGCTGCTGGACGAATGCGCGGCGATCGCCACCGCCAATGGTTGCGAGCCGCGGCAAGAATTCGTGGAAACCGTCCGCGCCACGCTGACCGCGCCCGGCTCGCCGTTGACCGCGTCGATGCTGCGCGATCTCGAAGCCGGTCGTCCGGTCGAGGGCGACGCCATTCTCGGCGACCTTTTGAAGCGCGGCGTCGGCGAAAGCGATGGCCGCTCGCTGCTGCGCATCGCCCATGCCCACGTCAAGGCCTATGAGGCGCGGCGGACGGACAATTAAAGGCAAGGAAGGGAGTTTGACATGGCCGACCATCGTCTGAAGGCAATATTGATCACCGGCGCCTCCTCGGGCATCGGCGCCGCCTATGCCGACCGCTTCGCGCGTCGCGGCCACGATCTGGTGCTCGTCGCCCGCGATCGCGACCGCATGGACTCCGCCGCCGCGCGGCTGCGCGCCGAGACCGGCGTCGCGATCGACGTCCTGCCGGCTGACTTGACTGCGCCCGTCGAACTCGCCGCGGTCGAAGCGCGGCTGCGCGACGACCGGCGTATCGGCGTGCTCGTCAACAATGCCGGCGCCGCGCTGAGAGGCGGCTTCGCCGACGCCGATCTCGACGCAATGGAGCAGCTCATTCGTCTCAATGTGATCGCCGTGACGCGCCTTGCCGGCGCCGTCACGCCGCGCTTCCTGTCCGAGGGCCGCGGCGCGATCGTCAACATCGCCTCGGTGGTGGCGCTCGCTCCCGAGCTCGTGTCGGGAGTCTATGCCGCGACCAAGAGCTATGTGCTGACGCTCTCGCAATCGCTGCAGGCCGAGCTTGGGCCACGCGGCGTCTATGTCCAGGCGGTGCTGCCGGCAGCGACGCGCACCGAGATCTTCGAGCGCTCGGGAATTGCGACCGATTCGATTCCCGGCATGATGGCGGTGGAGGAGCTGGTCGACGCCGCGCTGATCGGTTTCGACCGCGGCGAAGCCATCACGATTCCCCCGTTGCCGGAAATCGCCCAGTGGGAGAAGTTCGCGGCGGCGCGAAAGGCGATGCTGCCGAATTTCCGGCAGGAGCACCCCGCCGCGCGCTATCGGATCTAGCGCCCCATCGGAGGTTTCTCATGACGACGCGCGACATCGTTCTGTGCCATCCGACGCGCACCGCCATCGGCGCCTTCAATGGCGCCTTGAAAAACGTGACGGCGGCGGCGCTCGGCGCGACCGTCGTCCGCGAAACGCTGAAACGTTCGGGCCTCGCGCCGGGAGCCATCGGCGGCGTCGTCATTGGCAGCGTCGTCATTGGCAATGTCGTGCAGGCGGGAAACAGGATGAATCCCGCCCGGCAGGCGGCTCTGGGCGGCGGCCTGCCGGTCGCCGTTCCCGCCATGACGGTCAATCGGGTCTGCGGCTCCGGCGCGCAGGCCATCGTCACAGCCGCGCAGCAGATTGTTTGCGGCGAGATCGACGCCGCCATCGCCGGCGGCATGGAGAGCATGGAGCGCGCGCCTTATCTGATGGAGGGCGCGCGCTTCGGCTATCGCATGGGCTCGGCGGAAATTCACGACGCCATGCTGCGCGACGGGCTGGAGGACGCCTTTTCCGGCAGGCATTCGGGCTGGCACGCGGAGGACCTCGTCACAAGCGCGCAACTGGGGCGAGAGCCGCAGGACCGCTTCGCCCTGCGCTCGCAGCAGCGTTTTGTCGCGGCGCGGGAGGCGGGGAAGTTTGTCGAGGAGATCGCGCCCGTCGAGGCCGGCGGCCGCAAGGGCGCCGCGCTTTTCACGATCGACGAGGCGCCGCGGCCCGACACGACGCTTGAGGCCCTGGCCAGGCTTCGCCCGGCCTTTCGTGAAAACGGGACGATCACCGCCGGCAATGCGCCGGGCCTCAACAGCGGAGCGAGCGCGATGATCGTGGCCGATCGGGCCTTCGCCGAGGCGCGCGGTCTTGCGCCCATGGCGCGGCTGGCGGGCTCCGCGATCGTCGCCGGCGAGCCGGGCATGTTCGGCCTCGTCCCCGTTCCCGCCGTTCTGCTGGCGGTTGAGCGGGCCGGCTGGAGGCTCGGCGACGTCGAGCGTTTCGAGATCAACGAGGCTTTCGCCGTCGTCGCGCTCGCTATCATGCGCAAGCTCGGACTCCCCGAGGAGATCGTCAATGTCGAGGGCGGCGCCATAGCGCATGGCCATCCGATCGGCGCGACCGGGGCGATCCTGACGACGCGGCTGCTTTACGCCATGCGCCGCGAAAAGCTGCGTCGCGGGATCGTCACGCTGTGCATCGGCGGCGGCATGGGGATCGCGCTGGCGCTCGAAGCGCTGTGAAAAACGGGTTCGACCTTCGCCTGGAAATCAGCCTATGCTCGCGGCGGCGATATTGCCCGCGGCCGGAAAACCATGTCCGATTTTCTGAAGTACGACCGGGACGGACCCATCGTGACCCTCACGATGAACCAGCCGGAAACGCGCAATTCGCTGACCGGCAACAGCGCGGTCGATGAATTCCTCGCCGCCTTCGCCCGCGTCACGGCGGACATGAGCGTGAAGGTCTTGGTGCTGACCGGCGCCGGCTCGGCCTTTTCCTCGGGCGGCAATATCAAGGACATGCGCCGTTATTCCGAACAGGACATTCCCGCCGCCGCCATAGAAGAGGAATACCGGCGCGGCATCCAGCGCCTGCCGCTGGCGCTGGAAAAACTCGACATTCCCACCATCGCCGCGGTCAACGGGCCGGCGATCGGCGCGGGATGCGACCTTGCCTGCATGTGCGATATCCGCGTTGCCGCCAGGGCTGCGATATTCGCCGAAAGCTTCGTCAAGCTGGGCATCATCCCCGGCGATGGCGGCGCATATCTATTGCCGCGCGTCGTCGGCATGTCGAAAGCCGCCGAAATGGCCTTTACCGGCGACGCCATCGACGCCGACGAGGCCCTGCGCTGCGGCCTCGTCAGCGCCGTCGTCGAGCCGGAAATGCTGATGGACGCGGCCTATGCTCTGGCGAGGCGGATCGCCGCCAATCCCGGCTCCGCGCTGCGCCTGACCAAAAGGCTTTTGCGCGAGGGACAGCAATTGCGGCTTGCGAGCCTGCTGGAGCTTTCGGCGGCGTTCCAGGCGCTGGCGCACAAGACGCCCGAACACCAGGAGGCGGTGACGGCCTTCATCGAGAAACGGCCGCCGCGCTTCGATTGAAGCCTCTGTTTGACCGGACGCGAAGTCCAAGCCAATATCATGGCAAAAGCAGACGCCGGACGATTTCGAAATCGGCGCGAAGCTTGGCCGGGGGAAACATGATCGTTCCGAGCCTCGACTTCGACCATGGCGAGGATATCGCTATGCTGCGCGAAACGGTGCGCAATTTCGCGGCCAGGGAAATCGCGCCTCGCGCGGAAAAGATCGACCGCGACAATCTCTTTCCCGCCGATCTGTGGAAGAAATTCGGCGACCTTGGCCTGCTCGGCCTGACGGCGGGCGAGGACTATGGCGGCTCGAACATGGGCTATCTCGCCCATATCGTGGCTATCGAGGAAATTTCGCGCGCCTCCGCCTCGGTCGGGCTTTCCTATGGCGCGCATTCCAACCTCTGCGTCAACCAGATCCGGCGCAACGGCACGCAGGCGCAAAAAGCGCGCTACCTGCCAAAACTCATCTCCGGCGATCATGTCGGCGCCCTGGCCATGTCGGAGGCGGAGGCCGGTTCGGATGTCGTCTCGATGCGGCTGCGCGCCGACCGCAGGGCTGAAAATTACGTCCTCAACGGCGGCAAGATGTGGATCACCAATGGCGGCGACGCCGACGTTCTGGTGGTCTACGCCAAGACCGATCCGCAGGCCGGCGCCAAGGGCATGACGGCCTTCATCGTCGAAAAAACCTTCGCCGGATTTTCGCACGGCGCCCATCTCGACAAGCTGGGCATGCGGGGCTCGAACACCTTTCCGCTCCACTTCGACAATTGCGAGGTCCCGGCGGAAAATGTCCTCGGCGGCGTCGGCCAAGGCGCGAAAGTGCTGATGTCCGGCCTCGACTACGAGCGCGCCGTGCTGTGCGGCGGCCCGCTCGGCATCATGGCCGCCTGCATGGACCTCGTGCTTCCCTACATGCACCAGCGCAGGCAGTTCGGGCAAAGGATCGGCGACTTTCAGCTCATGCAGGGAAAACTCGCGGACATGTATGCCGCCTGGCAGGCGACCCGCGCCTATGTCTACGCCGTGGGCCAGGCCTGCGACCGGCAGAAACATTCGCGCAGCCTGCGCAAGGACGCGGCGGCGGCGATCCTCACCTCCGCCGAGAAGGCGACCTGGATGGCGGGAGAGGCCATCCAGGCGCTCGGCGGCGTCGGCTACACCAATGACATTTCCGCCGGCCGGCTGTGGCGCGACGCCAAGCTTTACGAGATCGGCGCGGGAACCTCGGAAATCCGCCGCATGCTGATCGGCCGCGAACTCATGGCGGAAACGGGGTGATGACGGTCCTGAAATCCTCGATCAACCCGCGTTCCGACGCCTTTCGCGCCAATCGCGCGGCCATGCAGGGGCTTGTCGCCGATTTGCGCGACCGGCTGGCGACGGTGCGTCTCGGCGGCGGCGCCGAGGCGCAGGCGCGGCACAAGTCGCGCGGCAAAATGCTGGCGCGCGAGAGGATCGACGCGCTGGTCGATTCCGGCTCGCCCTTCCTCGAGATCGGCCAGCTGGCGGCCTTCGGCCTTTATGACGGCGCAGCTTCCGCCGCTGGACTCATCGCCGGAATCGGCCGGGTCGAAGGCAATGAATGCATGATCGTCGCCAATGACGCGACGGTGAAGGGCGGGACCTATTATCCGCTCACGGTGAAAAAGCACCTGCGGGCGCAGGAAATCGCCGAACAGAATTGCCTGCCCTGCATTTATCTGGTCAATTCCGGCGGCGCCTTCCTGCCCATGCAGGACGAGGTCTTTCCCGATCGCGACCATTTCGGCCGCATCTTCTTCAACCAGGCCAATATGTCGGCCAAGGGCATCCCGCAGATCGCGGTGGTGATGGGGTCGTGCACGGCGGGCGGCGCCTATGTTCCCGCCATGTCCGACGAAACCATCATCGTCCGCGAACAGGGCACGATCTTCCTCGGCGGTCCGCCTTTGGTCAAGGCGGCGACCGGCGAAATCGTCACAGCCGAGGAGCTTGGCGGCGCCGACGTGCATACGCGGCTCTCCGGCGTCGCCGATCATCTCGCCGAAAACGACGCCCATGCGCTGGCCATCGCAAGGCGCATTGTCGCCAATCTCAACCGCGTGAAGCCTGTCGGCCTGCCGCTCGGCGGCGGCGAGGAGCCGCTTTACGACCCCGAAGAAATTTGCGGCGTCGTTCCGACCGACTGGCGCAAGACCTATGACGTCCGCGAAGTGCTCGCGCGCATTGTCGACGGATCGCGTTTCGACGAGTTCAAGGCGCGCTATGGCGCAACTCTCGTCACCGGCTTCGCCCAGCTGTACGGATATCCGGTCGGCATCCTCGCCAATAACGGCATTCTCTTCGGCGAAAGCGCGCAGAAGGGCGCGCATTTCATCGAGCTCTGCTCTCAGCGCGGCATACCCTTGTTGTTCCTTCAGAACATCACCGGCTTCATGGTCGGCCGCAAGGTGGAGAATTCCGGCATCGCCAAGGACGGCGCGAAAATGGTGACCGCCGTCTCCACGACGCAGGTCGCGAAAATCACCATGCTGATCGGCGGCTCCTTCGGCGCGGGAAATTACGGCATGTGCGGACGCGCCTTTTCGCCGCGCTTCCTCTGGAGCTGGCCGAACAGCCGCATTTCGGTGATGGGCGGCGAACAGGCGGCGAGCGTGCTGGCGACGGTGCGCCGCGACGCCATCGAGGCCAGGGGCGGCGCATGGAGCGCGGACGAAGAAGAGGCATTTCGCGCGCCGGTCCGGGACCAATACGAGACGCAGGGAAGTCCCTGGTACGCCACGGCGCGGCTGTGGGACGACGGCATTGTCGATCCGGCGCAGAGCCGCAGGGTTCTCGGGCTGTCACTGTCGGCGGCGCTCAACGCGCCGGCGAAGGCGACGCGTTTCGGCGTCTTCAGGATGTGAGGCGGACGGGGACCATGAGTTACGCGACTATCGAAATCGAACAAGGCGGCGGCGTCGCCACCGTCTGGATGAACCGCCCCGAAGTCCACAACGCCTTCGACGCGCAATTGGTCTATGACCTTTCCGCCGCGCTGGGCGCCTTGGCCGAAGATGCCGACGCCCGCGTCATTGTCCTTGCCGGGCGCGGCCGCAGCTTTTCGGCCGGCGCCGATCTGCGCTGGATGCAGGAGGCCGGCGAAGCTGGATTTGAGGCCAATTTCGAAGACGCGCGCAGCCTCGCCGCAATGCTGCGCAGAATCGCCGATTCGACCAAGCCGACGATCGCGCGGGTTCAGGG
Organism: uncultured Alphaproteobacteria bacterium; assembly: GCA_963849665.1. Taxonomy (GTDB): domain Bacteria; phylum Pseudomonadota; class Alphaproteobacteria; order Rhizobiales; family Beijerinckiaceae; genus Rhodoblastus. The sequence continues at coordinate 45,113 of CAWKJW010000028.1, forward strand.
CCAGGCGCTCGGCGGCGGCCTCGGACTCGCCGCCGCCTGCGACATTTGCGTCGCCGCGGTCAACGCCAGTTTCGCGATGACGGAAGTGCGCATGGGGCTCGTTCCCTCGGTGATCAGCCCCTATGTGCTCCGCGCCATCGGACCGCGCCAGGCCCTGCGCTATTTCCAGACGGCGGAGCGCATTTCCGCCGCCCGCGCCGTCGAGATCGGCCTCGCGCACGAAGCCGTCGAAATCGAGCATCTCGACATGCGCGTCGCCAAGATCGCGGAAAGCCTGTTGCAGGGCGGTCCCGGAGCGATGGCCGAGGCCAAGGCGCTGGTCCGCGACATCGACGGGCGGGCCATCGACGACGCGCTGATCGACGAGACGGCGCGACGGATCGCGCTGGCCCGCGCGGCGCCGGAGGCCAGGGACGGAATGGCCGCTTTCCTTGGAAAAACGCAGCCGGGATGGATCCGATGACCGCACCGGGGCGGGAAAATGTTCGATAGGATCCTGATCGCCAATCGCGGCGAGATCGCCTGCCGCATCGCCCGGACGGCGCGAAGCATGGGCGTCCGGACGGTCGCGGTCTATTCCGAGGCCGATGCGGGCGCAAGGCACGTGCGCCAGGCGGACGAAGCGGTCTTCATCGGCGCGCCGGAGCCGAGGGAGAGCTACCTGGCGATCGGGAAAATCATCGCCGCCGCGCGGCGGACGGGGGCCGAGGCCATCCATCCGGGCTACGGATTCCTGGCCGAGAACGCGCATTTTCGCGAGGCCTGCGACGAGGCGGGACTCGTCTTCATCGGGCCGACGCTCGAAGCCCTGAAAACCATGGGCTCGAAATCGGCGGCGCGAAAAATGATGCAGGCGGCCGGCGTGCCGCTCGCGCCCGGCTATCACGGCGACGACCAGGATGAAGCGCGCCTGCGCCGCGAGGCGGACGCCATCGGTTGTCCCGTCATGCTGAAGCCTTCGGCGGGCGGCGGCGGCAAGGGCATGCGGCTGGTCGAGAAAGCAGAAGATTTCGCCGCCGCGCTGCAATCCTGCCGGCGCGAGGCGCGGCAGAGTTTTGGCGACGATCTCGTGCTGATCGAGAAATATGTCGCGCGTTCCCGGCATGTCGAAGTCCAGGTTTTTGGCGATGATTTCGGCGACTGCGTCTCGCTGTTCGACCGAGATTGCTCGGTGCAGCGGCGCCACCAGAAGATCATCGAGGAAGCGCCCGCGCCGCGGCTCGGCGACGAGCAGAGGCGGCGCATGAGCGAGGCGGCGGTCACGGCCGCGAAAGCTGTTGGCTATGTCGGCGCCGGGACCGTCGAATTCCTTGTCGCGCCGGACGGAGCTTTCTATTTCCTCGAGATGAACACGCGCCTGCAGGTCGAGCATCCGGTGACCGAATTCATCACCGGCCTCGATCTCGTCGAATGGCAATTGCGCGTCGCCAGCGGCGAAAGGCTGCCGCTGCGACAGGAGCAGATTTTTGCGCGCGGGCATGCGTTGGAGGCACGCGTTTATGCGGAAGACCCGGCGAAAGACTTCCTGCCTTCGACCGGCGTCTTGCGCCATTTGCGGACGCCGCAGGAGAGCGGGCATGTGCGCCTCGACGCGGGCGTCGATGAAGGCGATGCGATCAGCTCCCATTACGATCCGATGATAGCCAAGCTGGTCGTCCATGACGAGACGCGTGAAAAAGCCCTGCGGCGCCTGCGGCGGGCGCTGGAGGAATTCGAGGTCGCCGGCGTCGCCTGCAATGTCGGTTTTCTTTCGCGCCTCGTGGCCAGTCCTTCCTTCGAGAAGGCTGAGCTTGGCGCTGGCCTGATCGAACGCGAACAGGCGTTGCTTTTTCCTCTGGAAAGCGAGCCTCCGAAAGCGACTTTTCTCGTCGCCGCTCTCGCCGAACTCTTGTCCGAGGCCGAACTGCGGCGGACGCGACGGCCGCCGGGCGACGATGTCGCCTCTCCATGGAGCGCGCGGGACGGATGGCGGCTCAACATCGGAGAGCCACGCATCCTGGCCTTCGAGCATGGCGGACGAAATCATCAGGTGGCGGTCACTTGTCGCGGCGGGGAATTCAGCCTCCGTTTTGCCGGCGTCGACTATCCAGCAAAAGCGCGCAGGGACGCGGGCGGCCGCATCGAGGCGGAGCTTGATGGTCTTCTGATGCGGGCGTCGGTGGTTGCGTCCGGCGCCGGCCGCCAGATTTTTCTCGACGGCGGCGACTGGTCGCTGATCCTTGTCGACACATTGTGCACCGGCAGGAGCGAAAGCGTGAGTGCTGGCGGATTTACCGCGCCCATGTCCGGCCGCGTGACAGCGCTTCTCGTCCCGGCGGGGACGCGCGTCGAGAGGGGCGCGCCGCTGATGGCGCTGGAGGCGATGAAGATGGAGCACACGATTTTCGCGCCTGCCGAAGGAGACTTGAAGAGTTTTCTTTTCGCGGTCGGCGACCAGGTCGCGGAAGGCGTCGAATTGCTCGAATTCGAGCCGGCGGAAAAACCATGACGCAAGGGGTCGCCAAGCAACAATTACCGGCGCGGGTGAAAATCGTCGAAGTCGGTCCGCGCGATGGGCTTCAGAACGAACAGAAAAAAATTCCGACGGCGGCAAAGATCGAGTTGATCGAGCGGCTGGCCGATGCGGGCTGCCGCTTTATCGAGGCGACCTCCTTCGTCTCGCCAAAAAAGATACCGCAACTGGCCGACGCAGCGGATGTGCTCAAGAGCCTCCGCCGCGCGCCAAAAGCCGTCTATTCGGCGCTGACGCCTAACCTCAAGGGTTTTGCGGCGGCGCTCGAAGCCGGCGTCGACGAGGTCGCCATTTTCGCGGCGGCCTCGGAAACCTTCAGCCGGACGAACATCAATTGTTCGGTCGACAAGTCCATCGCGCGTTTCGAACCCGTCATGCTGGCGGCGCAGCGGGCGGGCGTAAAAGTGCGCGGCTATGTCTCCTGCGTCGTCGGCTGTCCATACGAGGGCGCGATCGAGCCCGCCGCCGTCCTGCGCGTGGCGGAAAAACTCGTCGATCTCGGATGCGCCGAGATCAGTCTTGGCGATACGATCGGCGTTGGCACGCCTGTTCGCGTGCAGCGCGTGATCGAAGCCGTCGCGAAAAAAATCGGCGTCGAAAAGCTCGCTGGGCATTTCCACGACACATACGGCATGGCCGCCGCCAATGTTTACGCGGCGTTGGAAATGGGCGTTTCGATTTTCGATTCCTCGATCGCCGGGCTCGGCGGCTGTCCCTATGCGCGCGGCGCCGCCGGCAATCTCGCGACCGAAGATCTCGTCTGGCTGATGAACGGCTTGAACATCGAGACTGGAATCGATCTGACGCGACTGACGGTCTGCGCCGTCTGGATCAGCCGTCTGCTCGATCGCGATCCCGCGTCAAAGGTGACGCGCGCCCTGACAGGAACTGCCGGCCGGTAAACGTCGCCGCCTTCAGATCAGCGCGCCCTCGTGCCGGAGCAGCCAGAGCTTTCGTTCGAGGCCGCCGCCATAGCCGGTGAGGGCGCCGTTCGCGCCGATGACGCGGTGGCAGGGAACGACGATCGCGACCGGATTGGCGTTATTGGCCATGCCCACCGCGCGCATGGCCTTGGCGCGGCCGATCCGCGCCGCGACGGCGCCGTAGCTTGCGGTCGCGCCGACGGGAATTTTGCGCAGGGCGGACCAGACCTGGCGCTGGAATTCGGTGCCGCCGGTCTTGACCTTCAGCGCCTCGATCGCGGAGAGTTCGCCGCCGAAATAGGCCTCCAGCGCGCGACGTGCGGCCGTGGCTTCGGATCGAATTTCGATGCGCGGCGCCCCGCCATAATGAAGGCGCAACAGACGGCGCAGGCGGTCGTCGCCCTCGTCCCAATCCAGCGCGCGGACGTTGTCTTCGGCGTCGGTGACGATCCGCATCACGCCGGTCGGCGTCGGAACTTGCTCGATGAAAAAGCGGTGTGCGATCATTGATGGATTTTACCAGCGGCGAGAACCGTCGTCTGGCGGTTTTCGGACGTGAATGACAAAGGCGGCGCCACGTCCGAAAACCGCGAGACTCCAGTCCCCGACTGGCGCAGAATAGTGTCATGGATCTCGATCACGACGCCTGCTACCGCGCGATCTGCTCTCGCGACCCGCGTTTCGACGGGCGCTTTTTCACGGGCGTCAAGACGACCGGCATATATTGCCGCCCGGTCTGCCCGGCTCGGACGCCGCGCCGCGACAATGTCGTTTTCTTTCCCAGCGCGGCGGCGGCGCAGGAGGCGGGGTTTCGGCCCTGCCTGCGCTGCCGGCCCGAAACCGCGCCCGAACTCGGCGCCTGGCGCGGTTCGTCCAACACCGTCTCGCGCGCGCTCTCGCTGATCGAAATGGGCGCGCTGGACGACGCGGGCGTCGAGGCGCTGGCCGAACGCCTCGGCGTCGGCGAGCGGCAGCTGCGCCGTCTGTTTCTTCGCCACCTCGGCGCGTCGCCGATAGCGGTCGCCCAGACGCGCCGGGTGCTGCTCGCCAAGCAGTTGATCGCTGAGACGTCGCTGCCGATGACCGAGGTCGCGCTGGCCGCTGGATTTGGCAGCCTGCGTCGCTTCAACGAAACGTTCCAGTCCCTGTTCCAGCGTCCGCCGACGCAATTGCGCCGCGCAAGAACCGTTGTCGCCACGCCGGGGGAAACCATCCTGATGCTGCGCTATCGGCCGCCCTATGATTGGCCGGCCATGCTCGATTTTCTGCGCGCCCGCGCGATCCGGGGCGTGGAATGCATCGAGAACGGGTGCTACCGGCGGACAATTTCACTGCTCGGCGAGCACGGGACGGTTTCAGTGCGGCCGAGCGAAATCGACGCGCTGAGAGTCGATGTGCGTTTCGCCCGGCTGTCGTCGCTGCCCAACATAATTGCAAGGCTGCGGCGCGTCTTCGATCTCGCCGCCGACCCGGAGGCGGTCGCGCTCGATCTGGCGAGGGATCCCGCGCTCGCAGCGCTCGTCGCCGTCCGCCCGGGCCTCCGGCTTCCCGGCGCATGGGACGGATTTGAGTTGGCTGTGCGCGCCGTCCTCGGCCAGCAGGTGTCGCTCGCCGCCGCCGCAGGCCTCGCCGGCCGGCTGACGGAGAAATTCGGCGAAAAACTGCGCTGTTCCGACCCGGTCCTGACCCATGTCTTCCCCGAGCCGGCGGCCATTGCCGGGGCCGATCTGTCAAGGCTCGGCACGCCGAAAATTCGCGCGCAAACCCTGTCGCAACTCGCGGCGGCGGTGTCCGCCGATCCACAGCTTTTCGCGGCGGGCCGCTCGCTGGAGGAGGCGTTGGCGCGGCTTCGAAGCCTGCCGGGCGTTGGAGAATGGACGGCGCAATATATCGCCATGCGGCTGCTGCGGGAGCCGGACGCCTTTCCCGCCGCCGACGTCGGCCTGCAGCGAGCCATGGCGAACGGCGACGGCGTAAGGCCCACCCCTCGTGAACTGCTGGCCCGAGCGGAAAAATGGCGGCCCTGGCGCGCCTACGCCGCGCAACACTTGTGGAGCGCGGGCGCGGCGCGCGCCTAGCCCGCATAGGCGCGTTCGAGTTGCGCGACGTCGAGCTTGACCATGCCCATCATCGCCTTGAACACGCGGGCGGCCTGTTCGGGATCGGCCTCCTTCATGAGGCGAGGCAACGCCTCGGGCACGATTTGCCAGGACAGGCCGAAACGGTCCTTCAGCCAGCCGCATTGAACCGCCCTGCCGCCTTCCGCGGTGAGCGCACTCCACAGGCGATCGACCTCCGCCTGGTCGGCGCAGCCGACCGACATGGAGATCGCCTCGGTGAAGGCAAACTGCGGCCCGCCGTTCAGCGCCTGGAAACTCTGCCCGGCCAGCGTGAACTCGACGAGCAGAACCTTTCCGGACTGACCCGCTGGGTAATCGGCGGGCGCGCGCGAAACATTGTCGATGCGCGAATCCGGCAGGAGCGAGACATAGAAACGCGCCGCCTCCTCGGCCTGGCCATCGAACCACAGGCACGGCGTTATGCGCTGCCCGGCGCCCATCACGCGGCTCCTGTCGTTTGCGGTTTCGCACTCATATCGAAGAAACGCCTTTTCAGCTCTGTTTCGCGCCGCTTAGCCTGCGCGGCGTAGCGCGCCTTCACGGGACCGTAGCCGCGAATGTCCAACGGCAACGCCGCCAGTTCGACGGCGAGCGCGAGATTGCCGGGTGAGAGGGCATTGATCATTTCGGAGGTGAGCTGCTCATAGTCGCGAATGAGCGCGCGCTCGGCGCGGCGGTCGGGCGAAAAGCGGAACGGATCGAGCCAGCTCCCGCGCAAGAATCGGAACCAGGCGAGGAGGCGCAGCGGCCCCAGCATCCAGCCGCCGAATTTCCGTTTGCGCGGCGCGCCGGACTCGGCTGTGGGAGAGGACAGGATCGGCGGCGCGAAATGGAACGACAGCGCATAGTCGCCTTCGAAGTTCGCGGCGATCTCATCGAGAAATTCCGGCCGCGTATAAAGCCGCGCGACTTCGTATTCATCCTTGTAGGCCAGCAGCTTGAAATAGGCCAGCGCGAAGGCGCGCGAAAGATTTTCGCTACCGGCGGCGACACGCGTCTCGGCGGCGCGGATCGTTTCGACGCGCGCCAAAAAGCGCGCCGCGTATTTCTCGTTCTGCCAGGCGCGCAATTCATCCGCCAGGACTTCGATCATTTGCGGCAGCGGAAGTTGCGCGACAGGCGTTTCATCCTGCCGCGCCTTGTCGTCGAGCCCTGCGGCCTTTTTCGTCACCGCAAGATCATGCGCCGCGCGCCGCCCCCATTGGAATGCTCGCCTGTTCTGCTCGACCGCGACGCCATGAGATTCGATCGCATGGAGCAGCGAAGCGCCCTTGAGCGGGAGCGCGCCTTTCTGGAAGGCGAAGCCGAGCAGGAACGGATTGGTCGCTATGGAATCGCCGAGCAGCGCCACAGCCAGCCGCGACGCCTGCAGAAAATCCACGCGGTCCTTGCCGCAGGCGTCGGCGATCACTTGCTCCATCGCCTCGCGCCGGAAAACCGGATCGGGATGCGCCTGGAGATCGCCCGTTTTCGCCTGCGCCGCAAAGGCGCGAACGAATTCGCTGGTGATGGAGAAATCGTTGTTGACGATCGCGCGGGTAAAACCGGGACGCAGCTTGAAGATCGTCTCCGGAGACGCCGAGACGACGAGGTCGCAGCCGATCAGCACGCAAGCCTCGCCCGAGGAGATGCGGGTGGCGTGCAATTCCTCGTCCTGGCTGGCGATCCTGATGTGGGTGGTGACGGGGCCGCCTTTTTGCGCCAGCCCGGCCATGTCGAGCGAGGACACGCTCTTGTTCTCGAGCGCCGCGGCGGCGCCGATCAATGCGCCGAGCGTGACGACGCCCGTGCCGCCTATTCCGGTGATGAGGATGCTGCAAGGCTCGTCGAGTTCGTGCGGCGCGGGCTCCGGCAAGCTGGCGGCCCAGCCGAGTTCCGCTTCGCCTTTCGCCTTGTGCAGGCGGCCGCCTGTCACCGTGACAAAGCTCGGACAAAATCCCTCGAGGCAGGAAAAATCCTTGTTGCAGGAAGACTGGTCGATCTGGCGCTTGCGTCCGAATTTGGTCTCGATTGGCGCAACCGACATGCAATTGGACTGGGCGCTGCAGTCGCCGCAATTTTCACAGACCCGCGCATTGATGAAGGCGCGCATCGGCGGATCAGGATAAGCGCCGATCTTGCGGCGGCGGCGCTTTTCCGCCGCGCAGGTCTGGTCGTAGATGATCGCGGTGACGCCGCCGATGTCGCGCAACACGCGCTGCACCTCCGGCAGCGCATGGCGGTCGCGCACGTCGACGCCGTTCGGCAGCAGGCCGGAGCCGAGATAATGTTGCGGAAACTCGCTCACCACGACGACGCGCGCGACATTTTCCGCCAGGAGCTGCCGGGCGACCATCGGCACGGTCAATGCGCCTTCGACAGGCTGGCCGCCTGTCATCGCCACCGCGTCGTTGTAAAGAATCTTGTAAGTAATCGGCGTCTTCGCCGCGACCGCCTGCCGGATCGCCAAAAGGCCGGAATGTTGATAGGTGCCGTCGCCCAGATTGGCGAAGACATGGCGTGTGCTGGTGAAAGGCGCTTGGCCGACCCAGGCCGCGCCCTCGCCGCCCATCTGGGAAAAGGTCTGCGTGGCCTCCGGGTTGAGCCAGGTCGCCATGTAATGGCAGCCGATGCCGGCGAGCGCCCGGCTGCCTTCCGGCAGGCTCATGGTCGAAGTGTTGTGCGGACAGCCGGAACAATAATGCGGCGCCCGCGTCGGCATGGATTTTAGCGCCGCCGCATTTCTCTCGTTGGCGTTAAGCAGCGCCAGCCTCTCCTTGAGCGAATTCGTCCTTGAAGAAACGCGCGATGCGCGCCGCGATGACGCGGGCGATGATCGCCGGGCTCAATTCTCCGGCCGCCGGCAATTGCCATTCCTCGTGCGGCAATTCCCATTCGCCCTTGTCGGAATATTTTCCGGTCACGCGCGGGCGCACATCGTCGCGCCAGTTGTAAAGCTGTTCCTTGAGCTGGTATTCGATGAGCTGGCGCTTTTCCTCGACGACGAGAATTTCGTCGAGCCCTTCGGCGAAATGACGCACCCCCTCGGAATCGAGCGGCCAGTTCATGCCGACCTTGTAGACCCTGATGCCAATCTCAGCCGCGCGGGCCGCATCGATGCATAAGTCGTCGAGCGCCTGCCGCACGTCGAGATAGGACTTGCCGGTGGTGACAATGCCAAGCCGGGCGCGCGGACTGTCGAGGACGATCCGGTCGAGCCCGTTGGCCCGCGCATAGGCCATGGCGGCATAGACCTTGGTGTGCTGGAGCCTAAGCTCCTGCTCCAGCGCCGCATCCGGCCAGCGGATGTTGAGGCCGTCGGGCGGCAGGATTAAATCCGCGGGCAGGATCGACTTGATCCGGAATGGATCGAGCGAGACTATGCCTGAGCTTTCGACCGTGTCGGCCGTCGCCTTCATCGCGACCCAGCAGCCCGAATAGCGTGACATCGCCCAGCCGTGCAGGCCGAAATCGAGATATTCCTGCACGCCCGAGGGATTGAGCACCGGGATCATGGCGGAAGCGAACATATGCTCGCTCTGGTGCGGCAGGGTCGAGGACCGTGCGCCGTGATCGTCGCCGGCGATGGCGAGCACGCCGCCCCAGGGCGAAGTCCCCGCCGCATTGGCGTGTTTCAGCACGTCCATGCTGCGGTCCACGCCCGGCCCCTTGGCGTACCACAAAGCGAAAACGCCGTCGTAAAGCGCGCCGTCGAACAGATTGACCTGCTGCGAGCCCCAGACCGCCGTCGCGGCCATGTCTTCGTTGAGGCCGGGCTGGAATTTGATCCGATGCGCTTCGAGTTGGCGGCTGTTTTCCCACAGCGTCTGGTCAAGCCCGCCGAGCGGCGAGCCGCGATAGCCGGAAATGAAGCCGGCGGTGTTCTTGCCCGCCGCGAGGTCGCGCTGGCGCTGCAGGATCGGCAATTGCGCCAACGCTTGGACGCCGGAGAGAAAGCGGCGCCCGGGCGCGGCGCTTCCGTCTCCGGAAGCCGGATCGCGGCCGCGCTTTCCCGGCGGGTCCGCCGCCGAAACATCTGCCAAGACCATGCAGGCGCCTCCAACCCAGTCCGAACGGCGAGTCTCACTGATTACATAAGTCCCGGCCCGTTTGACGCAAGCGGCGTGCCGGCCGATATTGTCCCGCGGGGGGACGGGCGCGATGGATACGTTGGCGTCGGCAGGCCGCGAGGACGAAAGGCCGTTCGACATTTTCGTCATTGGCGGCGGCGTCAACGGTTCGGGCGTGGCGCGCGACGCCGCCGGACGCGGCTATTCCGTCGCCTTGGCCGAGATGAACGATCTCGCCAGCGGCACATCGTCGAAATCGACCAAGCTCATCCACGGCGGCCTGCGCTATCTGGAAACATATAAATTCGGCCTGGTGCGCGAGTTGCTCAAGGAGCGCGAAATTCTTTTGCGCATCGCGCCGCATCTCGTCGAGCCCTTGCGCTTCGTCCTGCCCGTGCAGCGGGGCATGCGGCCGGCCTGGCTGCTGCGGCTCGGCCTTTTCCTTTACGACCATATCGGCGGGCGCGAAACGCTGCCCGGCACGGCGACGCTCGACCTTGGGCGGGAGGCGGTCGGCCGTCCGCTGAAGCCGCAATTCGCCAAGGCTTTCGAATACTCGGACTGTCGCGTCGACGACGCGCGCCTCGTCGTGCTCAACGCGCGCGACGCCGCCGACCGCGGCGCCACGATTTTCTTGCACACGCAAGTCATCTCCGCGCGCCCGGCGGGCAGGCTGTGGCGGGTCGCGCTGCGCGACCGGGCGACCGGCGGACGACGCGAAGTTCTGGCCCGCCTGCTGGTCAACGCCGCCGGTCCCTGGGTCGACGGCGTCATCGCCCAGGCCCTGCCGAAGGGTCTGCCAGGCCGCCTGCGGCTGGTGCGCGGCAGCCATATCGTCGTGCGCAAAATCTTTGATCACGACGGCGCCTATATTTTCCAGAACGCCGACGGACGCATCGTATTCGCCATCGCCTGGCAGGACGATTTCACCTTGATCGGCACGACCGACGTCGATTTTTTCGGCGCGCCCGACGCTGTCGCCATCACGCCCGAAGAGACGGACTATCTCCTGCGCGCCGCCAACGCCTGCTTTAGGCGGCAGATCGGGCCGGCGGACGTGGTCTGGTCCTTTTCCGGCCTGCGGCCCTTGGCCGACGACGGCGTCTCTGCGGCGCAAAAAATGACGCGCGAAAATTTCATCGAGCACAAGCGCATCGACGGGGCGCCGCTGATCAATGTATTTGGCGGCAAGATCACCTCCCATCGGGTTCTGGCGGAAAAAATTCTCGCTCGCGCCGGCCGCCTGATCGGCAGGCGCGGCGTGCCCTGGACGGCGCGGGCGGCCTTGCCGGGCGGAGATTTTCCGGGCGGCGACCTCGCCGGCTTCATCGAAGGCCTGCGGGCGCAAAAGCCCTTCATTGACACGGCGCTGGCGCGGCGGCTGGCCCGGGCCTATGGGACGGATTGCCTGCGTTTCCTCGGGCCGGCGCGGCGGCTCGAAGATCTCGGCGAGGATTTCGGCGGCGGCCTTTTTTGCGCCGAGGTCGATCACCTCGTCGAGCGCGAATGGGCGCGATCGGTCGAGGACATTTTGTGGCGGCGGACCAAACTCGGCCTGCGCGGCGGCGAAATCCGGGCCGACAAGCTTGCCGCCTATCTCGCAACGAGGCGGACAGGCTGATTTTTGGAGCGGGCGATGGCGAAGAACTATGTCGGCGCGATCGACCAGGGCACGACCAGCTCGCGCTTCATCATTTTCGACCGCCAGGGCGACATTGTCGCGCTGGACCAGAAGGAGCACCGGCAGATTTGCCCGAAACCCGGCTGGGTCGAGCATGACGGCGAGGAAATCTGGCGCAATGTGCGGGAGGTGATCGCCGGCGCCCTGGCGAAAGCCGGCCTGGAGCCGTCCGATCTCGCCGCCGTCGGCGTGACCAACCAGCGCGAGACGGCGCTGATCTGGAGCCGCGCGACGGGAAAGCCGCTGCATCATGCGATCGTCTGGATGGACACGCGCACCGACGCCCTCGTCGCCAATTTTTCACGCGAGCGCGGCCAGGATTTTCTGCGCGCGAAAACCGGCCTGCCGGTCGCGACCTATTTCTCCGGCCTGAAATGGCGCTGGCTGCTGGAAAATTGTCCCGACGCGGAAGCGCGGGCCGAGGCCGGCGAATTGCTGTTCGGCACCATCGACACATGGATCGCCTGGAATCTGACCGGCGGCCTGCATGTCACCGACGTCACCAACGCCTCGCGCACCCAGTTGATGAATCTGGAGAGGCTCGACTGGGACGACGAAATCCTCGCTTTGTTCGGCTTGCCGCGCGCCTGCCTGCCGCAAATCCGCTCCTCGAGCGAAATCTTCGGCGTCGCAGGGGAGCCGCTTTCCGGCGTGCCGCTGGCCGGCATCCTCGGCGACCAGCAGGCGGCCTTGTTCGGCCAGGCGTGCCTCGCGCCAGGGCAGGCGAAGAACACTTACGGCACCGGCTGTTTCCTGCTGATGAACACCGGTCCAAAACGGTTTCATTCGACCTCCGGCCTCATCACCACGCTCGGCTACAAGCTCGGCGCGGCCCCGGCGGTCTATGCCTTGGAGGGGTCGATCGCCATCGCCGGCGCGCTGGTGCAATGGCTGCGCGATAATCTCGGCCTGATCGCCAGCGCGGCGGACATCGAGGCGCTGGCGGCCAGCGTGCCGGACAATGGCGATGTCTATTGCGTGCCGGCTTTTTCCGGCCTTTACGCTCCGCACTGGCGGTCCGACGCGCGCGGAATCATCGCCGGCCTGACGCGCTTCGCCAACAAAGGCCACATTGCGCGCGCGGCGCTGGAGGCGGTCGCCTATCAGACGCGCGAAGTGCTCGACGCCATGGTCCGCAATTCCGGGGTGGAGATGCGGGAGCTGCGGGTGGACGGCGGCATGGTCGTCAATGGATTGCTGATGCAGTTCCAAAGCGACATTCTGGGCGTCCCCGTGGTGCGGCCGAAAGTGATCGAAACCACGGCGCTCGGCGCGGCCTATGCCGCCGGGCTCGCCGTGGGCTTCTGGGGCTCGCCGGAGGAGATCGAGGCGAATTGGGCGGAGGGGCGGCGGTGGCGCCCGGCCATGGACGGGGAGTTGCGGCAGAAACTGTTCGGCTCGTGGGAGAAGGCGGTGAGGCGCTCGTTCGACTGGGTCGAATGAGGCGGCGGGATTTCTGGAGGATTGTGGCGGCGCCGGGTCAAGAAACCGAAGCGCTTCGGGGCGACCCCAATTCTGCAATCAATATCGCCTCCCCAGCCCAGGATAAGACCGCGACGCCCCAGTGGGGCATACGAAAACTCGCAACGATTTTTTCTGGGTTGCGGAATTTGCGGCTGCAGCCGAGGCGACGTGCGCGAGCCGCAGATAGACCCGGTCGAGCAAGGAGCGATATCAACGTGAAGAACAAATGTATTCCCGCGTGCGTGACGGCTTTTATGCTGTTCACGACTGCAGGCGCCATGGGAGCGGAGAACCAAACGCATTTGGCGGGAGGGTACGCGATAGCGCCAGCGGTCGACAAGAACGTGGTCGAGGCGGCAACTTGCGCAGTCCAGGAGCAGCGGAAAATCCTTCGCAAGACGGCGGGCGGCCTGCCCGCCGAGCTTAAATTCGTCAAAATTCTAGGGGCGGAACAACAAGTCGTCGCTGGAATCAATTACAGGCTCAGGCTGAAAGTGCAGCTGAATGGCGATGACAAAGTAGCAGAAGCCGTCGTCTGGCGGCAGGCGTGGAGAAAGCCAAAGCCGTGCCAGCTGACATCGTGGATTTGGAAATGAGACGCGAACCTATGCGAGGATCACGGCGGAATCTCTCATTGTTGAAAGTCGGCTCAGGGCCAAGGCATGGGAGAATCGCCCACGGATAACGAACTGGAATGCTGCCGGCTGTCCGCGAGCGCACAAGCCTACAGCGCCATGGGCCGAGAACCAGACTGGAAAAAACCCGCCCTCACGCAATCCCGCCGAAGCACATGTATTTCACCTCAATAAATTCCTCGACGCCATATTTCGAGCCCTCGCGCCCGAGGCCCGATTGCTTGACGCCGCCGAAGGGGGCGAGTTCGGTCGAGATCAGACCCTCGTTGATGCCGACCATGCCATATTCCAGCGCCTCGGCGACCCGCCAGACGCGGGCGATGTCGCGGGCGTAGAAATAGGCGGCGAGGCCGAAAACCGTCGCATTGGCGATCCTTACGACCTCCTCCTCGGAGTGGAAGCGGAAGATCGGCGCCACGGGCCCGAAAATCTCCTCCTGCGCCAGTTTCATGCCGATCGTCGCTTCGGTCAGGATGGTCGGCTGGAAGAAATCGCCGCCCAAAGCGTGCCGCGCCCCGCCCAAAACGATCTTTCCGCCCTTGGCGACGGCGTCGGCGAGCAGCGTCTCGACCTTGGCGATCGCATCGGCATTGATCAACGGCCCCTGCGTCACGCCCGGCTCCAGCCCGTCGCCGACTTTCAAGCCCTCCGCGGCGACCTTCAGCCTGGCGACAAAGGCGTCGTAAATTCCGTCCTGCACCAGCAGCCGGTTGGCGCAGACGCAGGTCTGGCCGGCGTTGCGGTATTTCGAGGCGATGGCGCCGGCGACCGCCGCGTCGAGATCGGCGTCGTCGAAGACGATGAAGGGAGCGTTACCGCCAAGCTCGAGGCTGATCTTCTTCACCGTCGAGGCCGATTGCCGCATCAGGATTTTTCCTACCTCGGTCGATCCGGTGAAGGAGACCTTGCGCACGCCCGGGTTGGTTGTCAGCTCGAGCCCGACTTCGGCCGCTTTGGTCGTGGTCACCACGTTGAAGACGCCCGGCGGCAGGCCGGCGCGTTCGGCCAGGACCGCCAGCGCCAGGCACGACAGCGGCGTGTCCTCGGCGGGCTTCACCACGACAGGGCAGCCGACGGCCAGCGCCGGCGCGACTTTCCGCGTGATCATGGCGATGGGGAAATTCCACGGCGTGATCGCCGCGACCACGCCGACGGGCTGCTTGATGACGACGATTCGCTTGTCGGCGCCATGCGAAGGAATGGTGTCGCCATAGACGCGCTTGGCCTCCTCGGCGAACCATTCGATGAAACTCGCGCCATAGGCGACTTCGCCCTTCGCTTCAGCGAGCGGCTTGCCCTGTTCGAGCGTCATCAGTCGGGCGAGGTCCTCCTGCGCCGCCGTCACCAGGTCGAACCATTCGCGCAGGATGGCGGCGCGCTCCTTGCCGGTTTTTCCACGCCATTCCGGCCAGGAGGCTTCGGCCGCCGCGATGGCCCGGCTTGTCTCGGCGGCGCCAAGATCGGCGACCATGGCGAGGGTCGCGCCATTGGCGGGGTTGGCGACCTTGAAGCGGGCGCGGTCATCGGCCTCGACCCAGGCGCCGCCGATGAAAGCCCGCTCGCGCAACAGGGTCGGATCGGCCAGTTCAATCGTCATGTGGGCGCCTCGAAGCGAAAGGGGGCGGGACTGCCGGCGTTTCGGAGACACGCCCCGGATGCAGTGCAAAATGCGGCCTGCCCCGGCGAATTTCAATCCGGTTTCCGGCGCCCGGATTTATTCGTGAACAACTCGATGGCGAAAGCGATGCAACTTTCGCCGCAGTTCTTTGTTAGGTCGTTAATAAATAGCGGCCGCCACTCGCGCCTCGTCCACGCCGGCCGCCCATAAAAATAAACAGACGCGCGTCGCGCATCCGCTCGAGCGCGTGTCGCCGGGACGAGGCAGTGCTCAAATGAATGGAGCGATGCGATGTGTGACTACTCACTCGAAATGTATGCGTCCCGTCCGGCGCGCGAGGGCGAGATCTACGTCACGACGCGCTTTCCGAGCGGGTCGATCGGCCTGGCGGCGCCAGGCGATTGCACGACGGCGGTCTGCGTCTCTTACGGGACACGCCTGAGGCTGGAAAACCTTCCGAGCGACCTTCAAGACTCCTTCAAGGTCACGGGCGTCGAAGACATCACGTTCACCCGGCTGGAGGATGGCCTTCATCACGACGGCGTGAAATTCGCCAACGGCTATGAAGCGCCCCTGCATCGGCTGGGCACCGGAGTCCTCGTCAGCGTGATCGAGGCGGAAAAGCCGGTCCGCAAGGAAATCGAGATCGAGGCGTCGGAAGTCCGCGAAGAGCCGATGGAGCTCGAACCGGCGGAATGATTTATCGCGACCGGCGGCGGCGTCTCGCCCGGGAGGCCGCCACGGCGCCAATCGTTCGCACGCCTGATGATGACTTGGCCGCCGATGTCGATGATGTCGGCGTCTTTCGCGTGTGCGATCCTATTCGGCGATGCGGCGGAACTGGTTAAGGATCGAAGGCATCTCTCGCCCTTCGATCGCCTTATGCCGCGACGGATCGAGCGCGATCGCCAGGAAACGGTCGAGAATGACGTTCAAAGGCGCGGCCTCGGGCTCGTCCTTCGCCGCTGCGCCGGCCGAGAGCTTGCGCCAGGCGTCCTCCGCGGAGGACAGCATGAAAAGCTGCAAGGCGTTCAATATGGCCTGCTGGAGGGGGATGTTGCGCGCTGCGGCATAGGCGTGCAGCTTGTCGACAAGGTTCGGATCGAGCTGCGGGCTGATTTGCGAATAATAGGCGTCGGGATCGTCGAGGATGGTCCTCAGTTCCAGAAAAAGATCGCTGAATTCGGACATTTATTACCAATCCCGTCGTTTGGGGGAGGTCGCGCCAATCTTATCTCCGGCGGCGTTCGTCGGCGCCGAGCGGGAGGGCGCTATTTTCGCATAGGAACAATTACGGCGACAAGCGATTTAAGACCCGAATCGGCTCCATTTTGAAATCGCGGCCGGAGGCTTTGCAAGCCGCCGCTCGCAAATATCGACGCCGCGGCGCGTAACCGCTGGCGCGCGCACGATAAATTCGCCGGCGCAAATGTCGCGTCATATCGACTGGACAATTCGCCCGACAGAGCCGAACATGAAGCTTCTGTCGACGAGTGGCGTTGCTTGTCGGGCACGACAGAATATGGGGGCTGAAATGAGACTTTTACTTGCCGCGGCCTTTTCCTGCGCCGCCGTGTGGGCCGCCTGCGCACAAGAGCCTTCCAGCCCGCCGCAAACGACCGCCGCCGCAGGCGCCCCGGGCCTCGCCGACATCATGGGCGCGACGCAATTGCGTCATTTGAAGCTTTCCTATGCCGGGTCCCTGAAAAACTGGCCTCTTGCGCAGTTTGAAGTGGCGCAGATCCGGAACAGCTTCCAGTCCGCCGCCAAATCCTATCCTGAATTTGGCGATGTTCCCGTGGCGAAGCTGATCAACGACATCAGCGAACCCGCACTCGTCGAGGTTGACAAGGCGATCGCCGCGCATGACAGCGCCGCCTTCAACGAATCCTTCAAAAGTCTCACCAAGGCCTGCAATTCCTGTCATCAGGCCGCGAAGGTCGGATTCATCAGGATTCAAGTGCCGACGGCGTCGCCTTTCAGCAACCAGGCCTTTGCGCCGTCGGGCAAATGAGCGCCGGTCGTCATTCCTTCACCAGCGCCCCGGAATAGACGACGGGGCCGGTGGGCGCTCCGGTCGGCGACCCGCCGGGCGGCTCCACGCTCACTGCGAAAGTCGCCTTTTCGATCGGAACGTCTTTCGGCGCCGGGAGGCGCTCGGAAGCCGCGCTGACCAGGCCCATGGATCTGGGCTTTTCGCCCTTCGGGATCATCCACAGCTCCAGGCTCTTGCCCGGCGGGGTTTCAGCAGATATCGGCCGCACGTAGACCGTCTGCGTCGCCAGGTCGACGCGCACGATCAGGGCGGGCTGGCCGCCGCCGCGATTGACGGCTGCGAAAAACACGCCTCCCTGCCGCGGTGCGAGAATTTCCCTGTCGGCGACAAAAAGCGCAAGACCCGCGGCCAGGGCGCCGGAAAGGATCGCCGCGCGCCGCCAGTTTTGCGCCGACCGCCGCCAATCTTTCGCGACGTTTTCCTGCGAATCTGCGCCGTCCTGGGGCAGGGCGCGCTCGATGCGCGACCACATGTCGGCCGGCGGCGCGACCGCCGGACTGAGCGAGGCGAGCGGCGCCAGTCTTTTCTCCCATTCGGCCACGGCGGCGCGGACGCCCGGATCGGTTTCGATCTCGTGCTGGAAGGCGATGCGCTCATCGGCGTCGAGCGTGCCGAGCACATATTCCGCCGCGCGCATGTCGAGATCGTCACTCATCCATTCTGGTCCAGGCAGGTCTTCAGCGCCGCGAGGGCGCGATGCAGCAATGTCTTGATCGTATTGACCGGCCGCTGGAAGCGATCAGCCAGCTCCTCGCGCGAAACCCCCTCGCAATAGGCGAGCATGACACAGGAGCGGGTCGGCTCGCGAATGCGCTCGAGGCAGAAGCGCAAGGTCGAGGCGTCCATGGCCCGGGCGACGTCGTCACGCGGATCGGCGATTTTTTCCAGCCAGTCCACGCCGTCCTCGCCGGGCTCGCGCTTTACCGGCTTTCTGACCCGGGTGAAGTCGATCGCGCGGTTGCGGGCGATCGAGATCATCCAGGCCAGAGGCTCGCCCAGTTCGGGCGCATAATGGGCGGCGTTCCTCCAGATGCGCAGGAACACGTCCTGCAACGCGTCCTCGGCTTCCTGCCGGTCCCGGATGATACGGAGGATGACGCCGAAAAGTTTCGGTGAAGCTTGCTGGTAAAGCGTGCGAAAGGCCGCGCGGTCTCCCGCGGCGGAGGCGCGAATGAGCGGAGCGAGGTCGTCCTGCACGCAAATCCTTTCTCAAAGCGCCAATCCAGCTTGATCATGGCCTTCTGGCGACCGTTCGGCGTTCGGATAACCGCCACACGCCCTCAAGGTTCAGCCTCGTCCGGCGAAGGGCGCCGAAACTTTCGCCGCAGGGTTTTCGTGCAGGCGGCAAAGCGACCGGATTTTTTGCCTGTTCCGGCCTTGGAAACGAACTCTTTGTCGGGAAGCCTCGGGAGGCGACGAGGCTCGGGGAGGGGCGGAGGAGAATGGAATGGATCGCCGCGTCTCCCTGGGCTTCATCGCCGCCACTGCGGCGGGAGCTAGGCGTCGCAGCGACGCCGCAGGGGCTGCGCCTGGACGACGGCGCGCCGCTCGCTCCCATCCGCATCGCGATCACCGAAAAGCCGCCAGCGGGGTGACAGGCGCTCAGAAATGCGTCGTCAGATTGGTCAGCCATTCCGGCGAGGCGTTGACCAGCGCCGTCTCGACCGACTTGTCGCGGCCCGTGACGATCAGCAATCCGAGCGCGACGAGGATCACGCCGAGAACCGCCTTTGCGCCCTTGCCGCCGACCAGCAGCCGATCGCGCCAGGCGACCAGGGCTTTTCGCGAAAGCGCCCCGAGAAAGGCGAGCGGCAGGCCGGCGCCCAGGCCGAAGGCGATCATCGTCGCGGCGACCACGCCGAGCGATCGGCCCTGCGCCGCCAGCACGGAAGCTGCGCCGAGGGTCGGTCCGACACACGGGCTCCAGACCGCGCCGAGCAGCAGGCCGACGCCGAACTGGCCGAAAAAGCCGTGCGTGTCGAGGCCGCCGAACCTTCGGTCCGTCCAGTCGCTGACCGGGCCGCCGGCCGCCGCAAGCCGCACCTGCAACGGCGGGACCATGAGGACGACGCCGAGCGCGATCATCAGCCAGGCGGCGACGTGGCGGAACAGGCCGCTGTCGAGGCCGATGGCGAAACCGACGGTCGCCACGAACAGTCCGATCGCCACGAAGGAGAGGGCGACGCCGAAGGCCAGCGCCAGGGGGCCAAAACGATGCTCGCTGGCCGCCGAGCCAAGGACGATCGGCAGGAGCGGCAGCACGCAAGGCGACAGGATGGAAAATACGCCGGCGAGAAAGGCCAGTCCGATTGCGTCGGGGCTCATCGTCTTGTCCTCACCCCGCCTTGGCGAACAAAGCGGCGATCGAGGCGGGATCGGTGTCGCCGACCGAACGTCCCACTTCCTTGTCGCCCTTGAAGGCGATCAGCGTGCTCTGCATGCGCACGCCAAATCGCCTCAGCACGGCTTCCTGGTGGTCGAAGTCGACCCGGAAGACGGTGTAGCCGGCGAATTTCGGCTCCTGCTCCAACCTGGAGAGGATGGGGGCCTGGGCCTTGCATGTCGGGCACCAGGGCGCGAACACGTCGATGACGATCGACTTGCCCTGCTTTTGCGCCGCGGCGAAGGCGGCGTCGGTGAAATCGACCGCGCCGGCCGCCAGAACGGCGGATGCATTGAGAACCGCGGCCACGACCAGGCCGCCGGCGAGAACTGATCGGCGTGACAGCATGCGACAAAACTCCGTTCGGCGTCGGGCGCCGCATTGTTCTTACGTTGCCGGCCGGGAAATGTTTCACCGCGAAATTCGCGCCCGAACGGCGCCGCCGCCTCGCCCCTAAATATAATAAAACAATTCAATGGGTGACGCGTTGGAAGGAATGACCGAAACTCCACGGTTGAGGGTCGTCCATGTTCCAAGCGCAGTTCTCCCCTCCCGCCGCCCAGGCCGAGGCGCCGCCGCGCATCCTCTTCGTCGAGGATGACGCGACGATTTCGCAATTGCTGACCGAAATCCTGCAAGAGAACGGCTTTGCCGCCACCGCCGTGACCGGCGCGGCCGAAATGGATTTTCGCCTGGCTCATGAAGACGTGGATATCGTCGTGCTCGACGTGATGCTGCCGGGGGAGGACGGGCTGTCGATCTGCCGTCGCCTGCGCGCCGCCTCCACTGTTCCGATCATCATGCTGACGGCGCTCGGCGACGACATCGACCGGATCATCGGGCTCGAGATCGGCGCCGATGATTATGTGACCAAGCCTTTCAACTCGCGCGAACTCATCGCGCGCATCCGGGCGCTGCTGCGGCGGGCGCGCGCGCCCTTCGCCGGCAATCGCCTGCGGCCCCTGCAATTTTGCGGCTGGCGGCTCTATCCCGGCGAGCGGCAATTGCTCAGCCCGGACGGTGCGCGGGTGACGACGACCAGCGCGGAATTCGACCTGTTGCTGGCCTTCTGCCAGAACCCCGGCCGCATCCTATCGCGCGAGCAATTGCTCGATCTCACTCATGGCGGCCTCGCCGGGCCGATCGAGCGTTCGATTGACGTCCATGTCAGCCGAATCCGCCAGAAGATCGAGCCCGACCCGCGCGATCCGGCGCTGATCAAGACGGTGCGGCTGGGCGGCTACGTCTTCACCGCCGGCGTGGAGCCGCTGCCATGAATATTTTGCGCCGTCTCGCGCCAAAAACCATCGCGGCGCAGATCGCCTGCCTCGTCATTGTCGCGGTGCTGCTCGGCGTCGGCCTTTCGTCGGCGGCGTTGTTTCATTTGTTCTACGCCAGCCAGGAGGGCGTCAACGCTGAAATCCTGCCCGCCGTGCGCGCGGCGCGCATCGCAGGGATCGTCAGGCGGGCGCGTGAAGCCCGGTCGCCGGAGGAACTGGCGGACATGCTGGAGACGGCGCGCTCCAACGTGGTCGCCGTGCAGGCGATCCCCTTGCCGCCGCCCGCGCCGAAAGAGGCGGCGAAGGTCGCGCAGCCGGCCTTCGTCGGCGCGATCGAACGGGAGCTGGCGCGAACCTGGGCGGTGACGCCGCTGCCGAACCAGCCGGACCATTCCATCGTCGTGAGAATCAACGGCGACACGGCGCTGAAGTTCGAAGCGACGCCGAACATGTTTCCGCTGCACAATCTCGTGCTGATCCAGACGACGCTGGCCCTGGCGATCATCACGGTGATGATCCTCCTGCTGTCGCTTTACGCGCTCAATCGGATCACCGCGCCCTTGTCGGCCATCGCCACGGCCGCGCGCTCGTTCGGCAAGAACGCCGGGGAGGGCCGGCCGATCAAGGGCGCGGGGCCGCGCGAGATCAAGCAGGTGGCGGAAGCCCTGCACGACATGCGCGAGGGCATGGAGAAGCTGGTCGACGAGCGCACCCACATGCTCGAGGCGATCAGCCACGACCTGCGCACGCCGCTGACCCGCCTGCGCCTGCGCGCCGAGCGGCTGGGCGATCCGAAGACCAGCGCCAACATGCTGCAGGACATCGCCATCATCAACGGAATGGTCGGCGAGACGCTCGCCTATCTGCGCGACGGAAGGAGCGCCGAGGCCAAGGCGCTCACCGACCTGCCGAGCCTGTTGCAGACCGTCTGCGCGCAATTCGCCGACGTCGGCCATGACGTCTCCTATCGGGGGCCGGCGCGTCTCGCCTTCGCCTGCCGCGCCAACGGCCTTTCGCGCGCCGTCGCCAATATCGTCGACAACGCCACCAAGCACGCCGACCATGTCTCGGTGGCGCTGCTGGCGCAGGGCGAAGGCGGCGCGCTGATTGAAGTGTCGGACGACGGCCCTGGCATCCCGCCGGCGTGGCGCGAAAAGGCGTTCGAGCCGTTTTTCAAATGCGACAGCGCGCGCCGGTCGCCGGGGCGGGGCGGCTTCGGCCTGGGCCTGTCGATCGCGCGTGACATTGTGCGCCGCCACGGCGGCGACATCGAATTGCTGGACCACAAGCCTCGCGGCCTCACCGTCCGCCTGTCGCTCGGCGAGGCCGATTTTCGAGAGGACGAAAGGCGGTCGCGCATCGCGTGATTCAATCTGCTCGGGTTTCCGGCATTTTCAGCGCGAAAACCGCGAAGGCGGCCGCCGCCGCGGCGCCGAGGGAGAAAAAGGCCGCGTCGTAGCCGAAATGATCGACGATGAGGCCGGCGAACAATCCGCTCAGCGACGCGCCAATTCCCTGCGAAGTCGTAACGGCCCCCAGGGCCAGATTGTACCGGCCCGTGCCGCGCATCAGATCGGCGACGACGAGCGGCGTCAGCGCGCCATAAACTCCCGCGCCGACGCCGTCGAGCAATTGCACGCCGATCAACCACGCCGCGTCGTTGGACAGGGGATAGAGCGCCGCGCGGAGGGGCAGGATGCCGAAACCCAGAAGAAACAGGGGCTTTCGGCCCCAAGTGTCCGCCTTGCGGCCGACGAGGACGGCGATCGACGCCAACAGGGCGAAGAGGGGCGCGAGCAGGAACACCGCACGTTGCGAAAAGACATAGCCCACCGCGCCGGCGATGAGGGCCATGGCGACATTGCCGGCGTGGTCGTAAGCGGAATTGCGGCCCATTCGACGCGCCAGGCGCCTGCGCGCAAAAAGGCCAAGCGTCAAGCCGGCGACGGAAGGGCCAAAGACGTCGCCGGCCAAGGCCATGAAGCTGTTCGCGAAAAGCGTCGGCCAGAAGCTCGGCCAGAAAAAGATCACGCAGCCGCCCAGCCCGAGCGCGATCAGCGCCAGCACGATCACGCCGCGCTTGGCGCGGGTCTCGTCGATCGCCGCGCCGATGGGGGGCTGCGCTGCGATGCCGAGAAGGCCGCTGATCGTCGTCGCCATGCCGACCTCGGCCTGGCTCCAATGCCGCCGGGTGACGAGGAAGACATTGAGATAGGGACCAAGGGCGCCGCGAACGTCGGCCAACAGGAAGTTGACGGCGTCAAGCGAGCTTGGAATGTATTTTTCTCTGCCGGTCGACGTCGCGCGCATCCTCTCCCAATCGCCAAGTGCTGTGAAAAGTTCGAGTGATTATTCCGGGCGGCGGCGCGAGAAAAAAAGCCGCAGCCTGTCGAGGTAGAGATAGACGATCGGCGTCGTGTAGAGCGTCAGCGCCTGGCTGACGATAAGGCCGCCGACGATGGAAATGCCGAGCGGCTGGCGCAATTCGCCGCCCTCGCCGAAGCTGAAGCACAGGGGCAGGGCGCCCAGCAGCGCCGCCGTCGAGGTCATCATGATCGGGCGAAACCTCACGACCGCCGCGTGAAAAATCGCCTCGCGGCTGTCCATGCCGCCCTGGCGTTCGGCCTGCAGCGCGAAATCGATCATCAGAATGGCGTTCTTCTTGACGATGCCAATCAGCAGGATGATGCCGATCAGCGCGATGATGGTGAGCGGCAATTTGAAGGCGATCAGCGCCAGCACGGCGCCGAGGCCCGCCGAGGGCAGGGTGGAGAGAATCGTCACCGGATGCATGAAGCTCTCGTAGAGAATTCCGAGGACGATATAGATCGCGGCGAGCGCGGCGAGCACCAGCACCTTCTCATCGGCCAGCGATTGCGTGTAGAGCAACGCCGCGCCGGCGAAACCGCGGATCAGGTCGCCGGGCATGTGGATTTTTTGTTCGGCGTCGTCGATCGCAGCCTTGGCGTCGCCGAGCGACTTGCCCTTGGCGAGATTGAAGGAAATCGTCGCCGCCACGAACTGGCTCTGATGGTTGACCGCCAGCGGCGTGCTTCCCGGCGCGTAGCGGGCGAAGGCGGAGAGAGGGACCATCGCCTCGTTGCCGGTGGCCACGGCCGCGCCGGTCGAGGCGACGCTCGCCCCGGTCGAGGCGATTGTCGCCTGCGCCGCCGTGCGCACCGCGTTGTTCGCCGCGGAGCTGCCGGAGCCGGAAGTCGTGTCGCTGGCCGTGGGCAACGCCAGCGACACGACGTTGTTGGCCTGGTTGACCGCGATATTGGCGACGGGCACGCCGATATTTGCCGCCGAGGCCACAGCCGAGGATAGCGTTGGCGTCGCCGCGGCCCTGGCGGTGATGGGCTTCAGGGGAACGCCGAGCGCCGGCCCGTAGGCCACCGCGCCGGCGCTGAGCGCTGTCGATTGCGAGCCGCTCGCCGGCGCGCCGGACGTGCTGATCCAGAACCGGTCGAGAATCCCGGGAGCCTGCCAGAAGCGCGGCGCAGCCTCCATCACGACGCGATATTGGTTGAGCGGATTATAGATGACGGAGACCGAACGCTGGCCGAACGCGTCGTAAAGCGAGTTGTCGATCTGCACCATCTTCAGTCCGAGCCGCGAGGCGGTGGCGCGATCGACGCTGAGGTCAATTCCGAGACCGTTCTGCTGCTGGTCGGAGCTGACTTCGGAGAAGGTTCGGTCCTGCTCGAGCGCGGCCAGCAGTTTCGTCGCCCACGCGTTGACCGCGGCCGGCGTGTCGCCCAGGATGGAATATTGATAGAGCAGGTTGCCCTGCCGTCCGCCGACCTGAATATCCTGCACCGGAACGAGAAAGAGCCGGGCGCCGGGAATTTTCTGCAGGTTGCGCCGCATCCGCGCGATCACCTTCTCGATCGGGTCGCGCTGGCTGAGGGGCTTCAACTGCAGGAACATGGCGCCGGTGTTGGTCTGGGCCGAGACGCCGCCGCCGCCGGTGCCCGTATAGCCGACGACGCTCGCGAGGTCCTTGTCGGCGTCGACGATCGCCATCATCTGCGTCAGCTTTTTCGAGAGCAACTGGAACGACATGCTCTGGTCGGCGACCAGCACCGCGACGATGCGGCCGGTGTCCTGTTCGGGGAAAAAGCCCTTGGGGATGACGAAGACGAGATAAGCGTTCAGCGCAATGACGATGAACAGGGTCATGAGCACGAGAAAGCTGTGCCGTAGCGCCACGGCCAGCGTGCGGGCGTAGGAATTTTGCAGCCGCTCGAACAGCGGGACGCGGCGCTGCTCGTTCGGCTCGGGCTTCAGGCGCAGGATCAGCGCGCACATCATCGGCGTCGTGGTCAGCGAAATGAACATGGAGATGACGATCGCCAGCGACAGCGTCACCGCGAATTCGCGGAACAGCCGCCCGACCAGCCCGCCCATCAGCAGGATCGGCGTGAACACCGCGATCAGCGACAAAGTGATGGAGACGATGGTGAAGCCGATGTCGCGCGCGCCGATCAGCGCCGCCTGGCGACGCTCCATCCCCTGCTCCATGTGGCGCTCGATGTTCTCCAGCACCACGATGGCGTCGTCGACGACGAAACCGGTCGAGATGGTCAGCGCCATCAGCGACAGGTTGTCGAGCGAATAATTGAGCAGGTACATCGCGCCGAACGTGCCGACGATCGACACCGGCACGGCGACGGCCGGGATCAGCGAGGCGCGGCCGTTCTGCAGGTAGACGAACACCACCGCCACCACCAGGCTCATGGCGATCAGCAGGGTGCGCTGCGTCTCGGCCAGCGAATTGCGGATGGTCGTCGAGCGGTCGGAGGCGAAGCCAATCTTCATCGCGGCCGGCAGCGACGATCTCAGTCTTGGAATGGCGGCGCGCACGGCCTCGACGGTCTTGATGATATTGGCGCCGGGCTGGCGGAAGACGATGATGATCACCGCCGGCTTGCCGTCGGCGAGACCGAGGTTGCGCAGGTCCTGCGCGGAATCCTCGACATCGGCGACATCGCTCAGCCGCACGGCGTCGCCGTTGCGATAGGCGATCACCTGCGAACGGAAATCGGCGGCGCGGCGGGCCTGGTCGGTGGTATAGATCTGCCAGCGATGGGCGCCGACGTCGATCGCGCCCTTGGGCGCATTGGCGTTGGCGCTGCCGAGCGCCGAGCGAAGATCCTCGAGGCCGATGCCATAATGAAAGAGCTTCATCGGGTCGAGCTCCACCCGCACCGCCGGAAGCGCCGAGCCGCCGATGATCACCTGGCCGACACCGGAAATCTGCGACAATTGCTGCGCCAGGATCGTGCTCGCGGAATCGTACATCTGGACGCGCGTGAGCGTCTTCGAGGTCAGGGTGAGGATGAGCACCGGCGCGTCGGCCGGATTGACCTTGCGATAGGTCGGCTGCGACAGGAGGTTGGTCGGCAGGTCGGCCTGCGCGGCGTTGATCGCCGCCTGCACGTCCTTGGCGGCGCCGTCGATGTTGCGGTCGAGCCCGAATTGGAGGATGACGCGCGATTGCCCGGTCTGGCTCTGCGAGGTCATCTCGGTGACATCGGCGATCTGGCCGAGATGGCGCTCGAGCGGCTCGGCGAGGCTCGTCGCCGCCACTTCCGGGCTCGCGCCCGGCAACAGCGCCTGCACGGCGATGGTCGGGAAATCGACCTGCGGCAAGGGCGCGACCGGAAGTGCGAAATAGCCCAGCGCCCCCGCCAGCGCGATGGCGATCGTCACCAGAGTGGTGGCGACCGGCCGCTGGATGAAGGGGGCGGAAATGTTCATGGCGGCGGCGGCGCCTCCTCCTGCGGCCCGTAGCCCTGCGGAAAAACTCGCCGCCCCAGCCGATCGATCGCCAGATAGATGACGGGCGTCGAAAACAGCGTCAGCATCTGGCTGACCAGCAGGCCGCCGACGATGCACAGGCCGAGCGGCCGCCTGAGCTCCGATCCCGTGCCCGCTCCCAGCATCAGGGGCAGCGCGCCTAAAATCGCGGCCATGGTCGTCATCAGGATCGGGCGGAAGCGCAACAGGCAGGCCTGGTGGATCGCCTCGCGCGGCGGCTTGCCCTCGACCCGCTCCGCTTCGAGCGCGAAGTCGATCATCATGATCGCGTTCTTCTTGACGATGCCGATCAGCAGGATGATGCCGATAATGCCGATGACGCCGAGATCGTCGCCGACGACGCGCAGCGCCAGCAGCGCGCCGACGCCGGCCGACGGCAGGGTCGAGAGAATGGTGATCGGGTGGACGAAGCTCTCGTAGAGCACGCCCAGCACGATATAGACGGCGACGACGGCGGCGAGGATCAGCAGCAATTCGTTCGACAGCGATTTCTGGAAGGCCGACAGCGCGCCCTGGAAGGCGGTGGCGAAAGTTTCGGGCAGGCCGACGTCCGCCTCGGCCTTCCTGACCTCCGCCACCGCCTGTTCGATCGACACGCCGGGCGCCAGGTTGAACGAGACGGCTTGCGACGGCTGCTGCGCCAGATGATCGAGCTGCAAAGGCGCGTTCTTCGTGGATATGTGGACCATCGCGGCCAGCGGCGCCTGCCCGGTCGCGGCGGTGGCCGACGGCAGGTAGATGCCGGCGAGCGCCTGGGTCGGATCGGTCAGATCGTGCGCGGCGGCCTTCAGGATCACCCGGTACTGGTTGGACTGGGTGTAGAAGGTCGAGGCGATGCGCTGGCCGAAGCTGTCGTAGAGCGCGTTGTCGATGCTCGCCGGCGTGACGCCGAAACGCGCCGCGGTCGGCCGGTCGATGGTCAGCAGCAATTGCCGGCCGTTGACGGCGAGATCGCTGGAGACGTCTTCGAAATCGGGTGATTCGGCCATCCGCCGGACCAGTTTCGGCGTCCATTCGGACAGGTCCGACTGGTTAGGAGTCTGCAGGAAGAACTGGTACTGGGCGCGGCCAACCGTCGAGTCGATGGTCAGATCCTGCACCGGCTGCATGGCGAGCGTGATGCCCGCGACATCTGCCGTCTCCCGTTTCAGCCGGCGGATGATCTCGCCGGCGCTTTTTTCGCGCTGGTCGTGCGGCTTCAGGGTGATCAGCATGCGGCCGATGTTGAGCGCGCCGTTGGTTCCGTCGACGCCGATATAGGAGGCGAGGTTGACCACATCGCGGTCGCGCAGGATGGCGGCGGCCAATGCCTGCTGGCGCCCCGCCATCGCCTGGAAAGAAATGTCCTGCGCGGCCGTGGTGACGGCCTGGATCGCGCCAGTGTCCTGCACCGGGAAAAAGCCCTTGGGGATCTCGACATATTGGGCGACGGTGACGGCCAGGGTGAGCGCGAAGACGACGAGCGTCGCAGGCTGGTGGTCGAGCACGAAATGCAGGCCGCGGTCATATTGGGCGATGATCCAGTTGAAGCCGCGCTCGGCCGCGAGATCGACACGATTGCGCTCAGAATCGGGGCGGTGGCGCACCATCAGGGCGCACATCATCGGCACCAGCGTCAGCGAGACGAAGGCCGACAGGATGATCGCCAGGGCGAGCGTCACCGCGAATTCATGGAACAGGCGTCCGACCACGTCGCCCATGAACAGAAGCGGGATCAGCACGGCGATCAGCGACACGGTGAGCGAGATGATGGTGAAGCCGATCTCGCCCGAGCCGCGCAGCGCCGCCTCCAGCGGGCTGTCGCCCTGCTCGACGTAGCGGGCGATGTTCTCGATCATCACGATGGCGTCGTCGACGACGAAGCCGGTGGCGATGGTCAGCGACATCAGCGACAGATTGTCGAGCGAAAAGCCGCAAAGATACATGCCCGCCAGCGCGCCGATCAGCGACAGCGGCGCCGACAGGCTCGGAATGAGCGTCGCCGGCAGGTTGCGCAGGAAGACGAAGATCACCAGCACGACCAGGACCACGGCGAGGGCGAGCTCGAATTCGACGTCGGCGACGGAGGCGCGGATCGTCACGGTCTGGTCGGCGAGGATCGACACGTCGAGCCCCGGCGGCAGGGTCTGCAGCAATTTCGGCAATTGCGCCTTCACGGCGTCGACCACCGCGATGACGTTCGAGCCCGGCTGCCGCTTGACGTTGAGGATGATCGACGGGGTCCTGCCGGCCCAGGCGGCCAGTTCGGCGTTTTCCGGGCCCTCCACGACTTTCGCCACGTCGGACAGATGCACCGCCGCCCCGTTCCGGTAGGCGACGATAAGCCGGCGGTAGTCCTCGGCGGTCTGCAATTGGTCGTTGTTGTTGATGGTGGCGTTTTGGGCGGGGCCGTCGAAATTGCCTTTCGGCAGGTCGGTGTTCTGGTTGACGAGATCGGTGCGGATGTCGTCGATGGCGAGGCCGTAGGCGGCAAGCGCGCGCGGATTGGTCTCCACGCGCAAGGCCGGCCTTTGGCCGCCGGAGACCGACACCAGGCCGACGCCCGAAACCTGCGACAATTTCTGCGCCAGCCTGATGTCGGCCAGATCCTCGACCTGGGTCAGCGGCAGGGTTTTCGACGTGACGGAAAAGACCAGCACCGGCGTGTCCGCCGGATTGACCTTGGCGTAGATCGGCGGCGCCGGCAGCCCCGAGGGCAGAAGGCTCGTCGACGCGTTGATCGCCGCCTGCACCTCCTCCTCCGCGACGTCGAGCGGCAGGTCGAGCGCGAATTGCAAGGTCGTCACCGAAGCCCCGGCGGAACTGATTGAGCTCATCTGGTCGAGGCCCGGCATCTGGCCGAATTGCCGCTCCAGAGGCGCGGTCACCGCCGTGGTCATCACTTCCGGACTGGCGCCGGGATAGAAGGTCGAAACCTGGATGGTCGGATAATCGACCTGCGGCAACGCCGAAACCGGCAAAAAGCGATAGGCGACGATGCCCATCAGCAGGATCGCGGCCATCAGCAGGGTCGTGCCGACCGGGCGCAAGATGAAAAGGCGCGACGGGCTCATCGCGATGCCTTGGTCGGCGTGTTTGGCGGCGTTCCCGTCGGCTGCGCCTCGATATTGCCGGGGTCCGGCACGATGCGGATCTTCGCGCCGTCGCGCAGCCGGTCGGCGCCGTCCACCACCACCGCGTCGCCGGGAGCGACACCGGACAATATCTGCACCCGGTCGCCTTCGGTCGCGCCGGTTTTCACGGCGCGGACTTCGACGGTGTCGTCAGGCTTGATCCGATAGACATAGGCGCCGGGCGCGCCGTGCTGCACGGCCGCAACCGGCGCGACGGTCACGCCCTCCAGTGTGCGCAGCAAAAGCCGCGCATTGACGAACTGGTTGGGAAACAGCTTGAAATCGTCATTGGGGAAATTGGCGCGGATCTTCACCGTGCCGGTGGTGGTGTCGACCAGATTGTCGATCGAGTTCCACGGCGCCGGTCGCGAGCTCCTTGTCGTCGGCGCGGCTGGTCGCTGTGACGGCCAACGTCTTGCCGGCGCGCTGTTCGGCCCACACCTCCTGGATGAAATCCTCCGGCAGCACGAAAACGATGGAGATCGGCTGGAGTTGCGCCAGCACCACCACGCCGTTGGTGTTGGGCAGGTTGATGTAATTGCCGGGATCGACCAGCCGCAGCCCGACCCGGCCGGACACCGGCGCGACAATATGGCAGTACATGATGTCGAGGGCTTGCTGGGCGATGAGGGCCTTGTCGGTGGCGACCGTCCCTTCCGTCTGCTTGACCAGCAGGGCCTGGTCTTCCGCGGTCTGCCGGGCGATCGAATTCTGCTTGAGCAGGGTCGCGTAGCGCGCGGCGTCGATCCTGGCCTGTTCGAGCACGCCCTGGTCATGCGCCAGCTGTCCCTCGTATTGCGCCTTCAAGGCCTCATAGGGCCGCTGGTCGATCTGGGCCAGGAAATCGCCCTTCTTGACGATCTGCCCCTCCTTGAAGCCGACCGACATCAACTGCCCGGCGATCTGCGCCTGCACGGTGATGGTCGCGAGCGGCGTCACCGTGCCCAGGCCGGAGAGGATTTCCTTCACGTCGCCGCGAACAACCTTGGCGGCGCCGACCTGGGTGATCGGCGCCTGCTTCCTTGTTTGGGGCGGAGCCGGCGCGAAAATGCGCCACAGCAGGAAACTGGCAAGGATGATGGCGAGGAGACCGAAAAGAAGGCGCAGCGGCCGCGTTTTTTGCGAAGGGGCCGTCGCTGGAATGTCCGCTCCGCTTGCGCTGACCAGTCGATCCATCGTCGCCTTCCAGGCGCGGCCAGGAAGGAGGCGGCCGCACAAGGCCGGAGTCTAACGCCGCGCCGAGAATCGCGGCGTTAAGCATTGTTAAGATTTGTTTCGCGGCTCTCCAGAGCATTTCGCAGCCGGCTGGCTGAAGAAAGCTCCAGGCTAATCCTTGCGCTCGACGGCCGCTTCGGCGTCGGCGAGGCCGGCGCCGGCGCCGGCGTCCGGGTCGCGGGCGAGACGCTTTGCCGAAGCCTGCAGCAGGCGCCGCAGGCCAGGTCCGTCCAGTCCGGGATGTTCCTCCAGGGCCAAGGCTGCGACGCCGCTGACTTCCGCGCAGGCCACCGACGTGCCGGTGGAAAGGCCATAGCCGCCGCGCGGCGCGGCGACGAGGACGTCGACGCCCGGCGCGGCCAGCGCGACGTAAGCGCCGCGATTGGCCATGGCGTAGGGATTCTCCTGTTCGTCGACCGCGCTCACCGCGATCACATTCGGGTCGGCGGCGGGATAAAGCGGCGGCGATCGTGGCCCGTCATTGCCCGCCGCGGCGATCAGGGCGATGCCGCGCCGGGCCGCCGCCGCCAGCATCTCCGCGAGCAGCGGGTCTTCCGGGCCGGCGAAGCTCATGTTGATCACCTGAGCCTTTTGCGCCGCCGCCCAGTCGAGACCCGCGAGCACGTCGAGCCCGGATGCGCGGTCGCCGTCGCCGAAAGCGCGCACGGCGAGGATTTGCGCCTGCGGCGCGACGCCGTCGATCCGTTTGTGGCCGGCGATGGCGCTGGCCATGCCGGTGCCGTGTTTCTGCGGCTCGGCTTTCGTCCCGCCTTCCGCGCCCTCCAGCGCATCGAAGCGCCCGGCCACCGCGCCTGAAATTTCCGGATGGTCGGCGTCGATCTGCAAATCGATCACCGCCACCCGCACGCCGCGCCCGGTCGCCAGGCGGTGCGCCTGCGCGAGACGCAGCAGCGCGCTGGCGTAAGAGGGCGGCGGCGCCTCGGCTACCGGCGCCGGCGCCGGCCGGGCGGCGTCCTCCTGCAAGGCGAAGACATAGTTCGGCTGCGCCCAGGCCACCTGCGGCTCGCGGGCCAGGGCGCGCAAGACCCGCGCGACCGGACGCTGGCCGGCGATGCGGAAGCGCAGCACCCGCCTGCCGATCAGATTCAGGTCGCGGGTCTGCATGAGATCGAGTTTTTCGCGGCGCGCAAAAGCCTTGATTTCTTGGGCGTCCGCGTCGCCGCGGAAGACGACGAGGATTTCGTCGGGGCGAAAGCGCGTTTCTCCCGCCGGCGGCAGATGCAGCGCGGCGACGGAGGTTTTGGGCCGATTTGGCGTCGGAGGCTGGAACAAACGCAGGCGCCGCGCCGCAACGGGCCGGATGACAGCCGCGCGCGGCTTCACATGGCGCGGAGCGGCCGGGCGGGCGACGGCGACGCGCGGCCTGGGGCGACGCGGACGCCTGGGGCGCGGGTCGCCGTCGTCGCCGCTTTGCGCCGCGGCGCGCGCGCCCGCGGCAAGCGCCGGCAAAAGCAACGCAGGCAACAGGCCAAGTCCGCGTCCGCCGCGACCCCCCCGGCCGCGCAGGGGGCCATGGCCGGCGGCGCCGCGGCCGATGCCTTCGCCATTGGCCTGCGCCTGCGCCATCGCCGGCGTCGCCAGCGTCATGACGAGGAGGGCGACAAGCAGGGAGCGCAGGACGGCCACTAAAACCTCCTCAGGGGTTCGGTTCGGCGAAGCGCACAAGCGCGCTCGCCTGCCGCAGGAGGTCGAGGCGGCGCTGCGCTTCGGCGGGTGCGACGTCGGGCCCGCCGAGACGGATGCGGTAAAATCCGCCGGCGCGCGGCCCTTCGACGATCTGCGCGCCGGCCCCTGCGAGCAGCTTTGTGATCGCCCCGGCGCTGGCCGCCGGCGTGAACGCGACAAGGGCGAAGGCTCCTCCCTGCGCCGAAGCTTCGTTCCGGGAGGCGGTCGCATAGGTCGAGGCCGGCTTTTGCGCCGACTGCAGCGTCAGGACGCCGGCTTCGACGCTCACCAGCAGGCAGGCCGCCGCCGCCGCCCAGCCGAGCGCGCGCGGCGAAAACATCTCGGCCAGCGCCGCGCCGAGATCGAGCCGGGACCACAGGCTCGGCTTCGGCTCCGCCTCGTTCCTGATGCGCTCGAGCAAAATATTCAGCGCCCGCGCCGTCGGCGCTGGCAGGCTCTCGCTGAGCCCCAGGACCTGGTCGCGTTCGGCTCGCGCCGCAGCGACATTGCGGGCGAGTTCCGGATCGCGCGCCAGCGCGGCCTCGAACCGCGCCGTCTCGGCGGCGGAAAGCGCGCCGACGACATAGAAGGGGGCGAGTTCCGCGATTGCATCGTGTTCGGAGGGTTCTTTCGTCATGGCCAGCCTCGATCGACGCCCGCGCGTCTGAGGATTTCGGACAGTTTCTGGCGCGCGTAGTAAAGGCGCGTCTTGACGGTGGCGGCGGGGACGCCAACGATCTGCGCGACCTCCTCGACCGATTTCTCGTGATAATAAACCAGGTCGATGATCTCCCGATGTTCGGACGAAAGTTTTTCGAGACAGAGGCGCAAAGCGGCGCCCTTGTCGCGCTTGGCGATCGTCGCCTCCGGATCGTCGGCCTCGTCGGCGAGGCCCGCGGCGTAATCGTCGTCGAGCGGCGCGTCGGCGCGCCGGCGCGCATGCGAAAGCGCCTTGAACCGGGCGATCGACAGGAGCCAGGTGGAGACGCTGGAGCGGCCCTCGAAACGCCCGGCCTGCCGCCAGACATCGAAAAAAACCTCGGCCAGTATGTCTTCGGCGCTCGCCTCGTCGCGAATGAAGCGCAGAATGAAACGGAACACCTTGATGCGGTGGCGGGCGAACAGGACCTGCATCGCCAGCCGGTCGCCTCCGGCGATCCGCTCGACCAGCCGCGGATCGTCCTGCAACTCACCGTTTCCCTGGCGGTTTTCCTGTTTCATCGGGCCTGAAATCGCGCGGCTGCCGCCCGCAGGATCGGACCGGCCGCGACAAAGGTCAAGCCGCGGCGCAAGTCGGGGCGAAGCCGAGCCCGGCGGCGATCCCCCTCCCGTCCAGAATCGAAGGCAAGGGGGCGCCGCTTTGCCTGTCATCAGTCGGCCACAACCCGGCAGACCCGAACGCGGCCGATATAATTGCCGTATTCGTCGAACTGGCGCTCGAGATGGCAGGCGCGGGGCGCGGCATAGTCGGCGGCGACGGCCGCGCCGAGCAGCCCCAGGCCGAGGCCGACGCCGAGGCCCGGACCCCAGCCGTGATGGAAATGATGGGGCGGCTTGAGCTTCGGAAACGCCTGGGCGCTGGACGCGCCGCCGACCATGGCGGAGGCGAGCGCGCCGGCGAGGACGAGGGCGCTGAAGCTCTTGCGGATCAGCGAGCGGGGGGAAGAAGCGGTGGCGGTCATGATCTTTACTCCCAGGTTGAGGCCAACTCGTCGGCCTTGCATCCATGGGTCGTGGCCCGAGCGAAAAAGGTTCAAAGAAAATTCGCAAAAAACTCGCGGGTCCTGGATCAAGTCAAATTCTTTCAGCCCTCGTCGGCGCCCACAATTTAATGTTGAGGCCTCGACGTGGACGGGTTGCACGGTGACCTAACGTTCCGCTATGAATTGCCTTGCCGTTTGTCGCAAATTATAGTCTGGAGTCTCCGAGCCATGTCAGATGTTTTCGGCGCCCTCGACATTCACGTCGTTCGCGGCAATGTCGAGAGTTTCGACGGTCGCGTCCTGCGCGGCTGGGTCGCTGACGGGACCCTCGAGCCGATGCGCCTGCGCATCGTCGCCAATGGCGTCATCCACGGCGAACAAATCGCGGACGAACCGCGCGACGACGTGATCGCCGCGGGCTTCGCGAAAGTGGGCTCCGGGTTCTCCATCTCCATCCCCGAGCATTTCTTCGCCGGCGAACCCTGCCTCGTCGAGCTGTTCGACACCCGCGACAACGCTCCGATCCCCGGGTCGCCCTATCACATCGAGGCCCGGCCGCTGGCGCAGGTCGCAGCGCAAGGCGCGGATTTTTCAGTCCTCTCCGACGTGATCATAGGCTTGAGCGAAAAAATCAACGATGTCGCGCAATTGCAGGCCAATGTCGCGCTGATCCTGACCTGGCTGCAAAAAAACGTCGATCGCGCCCACGCGCTGCGGCAAACCAGCGCCCTTGCCTACGAGCGCATTAACGATGCGATCCACGCCGCCGGCGGACTGGGCGGAAGCATCGGGCATCTCTTCGGCGTGGTCCAGCAACGCTATCCGCAAGTCGTCGTCGCCAAGCAGCGCTCGCCGCGCGTATCCATCGTCATACCCGTGCACAACAAGTTCGAACTGACCTATGACTGCATCACTTCGATCGTCAATTCGCGCACGAAAGCCAGCTACGAGGTCATTGTCGTCGACGATTCGTCGTCCGACGAAACGCTTCTGGCCTCGCTCATCTTCATGGGCGGCTGCCGGGTCGTGCGCACCCCGAAAAACGAGGGCTTCGTCGGCGCCTGCAACACCGGCCTGAAAAGCGCCAATGGCGAATTCGTCATTTTCCTGAACAATGACACGATTGTCGTCGACAACTGGCTCGACGCGCTGGTCGAGACGCTGGATCGCGACCCGAGCATAGGAATCGTCGGCTCGCGCCTGCTTTTCGCCGACGGCGTGCTGCAGGAGGCGGGCGGAATCATCTGGCGCGACGGCTCCGGATGGAACTGGGGCCGCGGCCAGGACAAGGACAACCCGCTCTATTCTTTCATGCGCGACGCCGACTACGTCAGCGGGGCGGCGCTGATGATCCGCCACGACCTGCTCAAGCAGCTGAACGGCTTTGACGAATATTACGCCCCCGCCTATTACGAGGACACCGACCTGTGCTTTCGCGCGCGGCGGGCCGGCTACCGCGTCGTGGTGCAGCCGAAATCGACGATCATCCATCTCGAGGGGCAGTCGAACGGCGTCAGCACCGCCACCACCACCGGCCTGAAGCGCTATCAGGTCGTCAATGCGCGAAAATTCCGCAATCGCTGGTTCGATGTCCTGAAGACCCACGGGGTCAATGGCGAGGCGGCGAAGCGCGAGGCGGAACGCCAGGTTAAAAAGCGCGCGCTGTTCATCGACGAGACAACGCCGACGCCCGACCAGGACGCCGGCTCCAACGCCGCGCTCGAGCACATGCTGTCGCTGCAGAGGCTCGGTTACAAGGTCGTCTTCCTGCCCGCCGACAATATGGCGAATATCCCCACCTACACGGAAAATCTTCAAGCGCTGGGCGTCGAGTGCTGGTACGCGCCCTTCGCCTGGTCGGTGGAGGAATATTTCCGGCGCAATGAGCGGGAATTTGATCTCGTCTATATCCATCGCAAGGCTAACCTCAACAGATACCTGCATCTCGTCAAAAAATACGTCAAGAATACATCAATCATCTTCAACTACGCGGATATCCACGCCCTGCGCGAGCTGCGCGAGGCCGAGCTGGCGCAGGCGCCGCAGCAGGAAATCGCCGCCATCCGGCAGGCTCTGGACGAGGAGATCGACCTCGCCGCGCAGGTCGACGCGGTGATCGTCCATTCGACCTTCGAGGCCGAGGTCATCAGGCGGCGCCTCCCGAACGCGCGCGTTCACTTCGTCCCCTGGACCTTTGCGACGCGGAAAGGTCCGGCCTCGCCCGAGGGGCGCGAAGGCGTGGTCTTCGTCGGCGGCTTCGGCCATCCGCCGAATGTCGACGCCGTCGAATGGTTTGTCGAGGACATCTGGCCGTCCGTCTCGCCGAAGGCCGGTCCGCATCCGTTCCGGATCGTCGGCAGCAAGATGCCGCAGCGTTTTGAGGATTTGCGCGGGCCGGACGTCGATCCGCTGGGATTTGTCGCCGATCTCGACGAATTGCTCGACCGGACGCTGCTGACGGTCGCGCCGCT
This sequence comes from uncultured Alphaproteobacteria bacterium, assembly GCA_963849665.1. GTDB lineage: Bacteria > Pseudomonadota > Alphaproteobacteria > Rhizobiales > Beijerinckiaceae > Rhodoblastus. The sequence continues at coordinate 81,845 of CAWKJW010000028.1, forward strand.
GCGCTATGGCGCGGGGTTGAAGGGCAAGGTGCTCTCGAGCCTGGCGCGCGGGGTCCCGTGCGTCATGACGCCGGTCGCCGCCGAAGGCATGGCCTTGCCGGAGGAATTGCGCGGCCTGGTGGCGGCGGACGCTGGCGGAATTGCTCGGCAGATCCTGCATCTGGCGGGCGACCGGGCGGCGTGGCGGGCGGTTTCGGACGCATCGGTGAAATTCGTCCAGAAGCATTTTTCGCGGCAGGAGATCGATCGTCTCATGCGCGGGACGATCTCCGACGCCAAGCGGGAGCGGAAGCCGGAGACGGCGGCCTAGCAGGAAGTCGCCCGGGGTCCGGCGGGCAAATGACGGCCGGCGGCGATTGGCGCCATTGCGGGCAAAAGGCGAGGGAAGTTGGCGAACGAATTCATCGATACGGCGAAAAGACCGTCAGTCTATTTCTATCATATTCCCAAGACCGGCGGCACGAGCCTGCGCGCGTTCCTGGACGACCAATATCAAGAGGGCGAGGCCTCTCCGGCGATCGAATGGACCGAAATGGCGAAAACGCCGCGCGAAAAACTCGGCGATTTCCGCCTGTTTTATGGGCATCTTTCGGCCAATCTGCGCGACATCCTCCCCGCCGGCGTGAAAACTTTCACATTCCTGCGCCAGCCGGTGGAGCGGACGATCTCGACGATCCGGCACATGCTGCGCGATCCGCTGTTCCACCCGCTGCACGAATTGATCCGCGGCGCCAGCCTGCGCGATGTGATTTATAACGACGCCTTCATGGAGACCTTGCGCAATTCGCAGACCAAGCTTCTCTGCTGCGACATCCCGCCGGAAGAGATTTTTGCTCAGGCGCTGCGCGCAGAAGCGGCGGGCCGAAGGTTCGAACTCGGCGACCTCGAATGGCGGTCGAGCCCGGCCAAGGCGCTCGCGACGCTCGATTCCTATGATTTCGTCGGCCTGATGGAGCGTTTTCCCGACTCCCTGCTGGGCCTGTGCCGCGCCTTCAAATACGCGCCGCCCGAGGCGATGCCGGAACTGAACCGCGCCACGGACGATTACGCACGAGGGCTCGAAGCGAAAGACATCGAGCATGTCGAGAGTTTTGTCGCCGACGACTTGCTGGTCTATGCGGCGGCGAAGGAAAAATTCCACGCGGATTTTTCGCGCCAGGAGATCGTTTCGGACCTGATGTCGGAGGGGGTGCTCAAACCCATCGCGGCGCCCTGCGAAATCCATCTCGGCAGCCCCTTCGCCGGCTCCGGCTGGTATGAGCCCGAACGGCACCCGTCAGGTCCGCGACGTTGGAGCGGACCAAATTCGATGGCGAAAATCTATCTGCCAATCGAGCGAAGCGAGATACGGCTGCTGCGCCTGCGTCTTTGGCGGAAGCAGCGGCTCGACGAGGTCGATCTCCTGATCGAGGGTGAAACGGTCCCTGTCAGGAAATTCGACGACGGGGGCATCCTCAACGTCGAACTGGAGCTGCCGGCGTTGCCCGTGGGCGGCGCAAAACTCGTGACGGTCGTCGTCGACAGCAAATTCGTCACGACGCCGTCAGAGCGCGGCGGAAATGATTTGCGCAATTTGGGCGTGATGCTGGTTTCGGTTGCAGTCGGCTGACCGACGGCAACCAAGATTTTATCCCGCCGCCCTCACCAGTTGTTAAAGTATAATGTTAGGTCTTCCGGGCTTTCGACAAGCGATTTTGACGAAAGCAAGGGGGCCTGATCGAGAAGGCGAGACATTGTAAAGCTCTCGATATCGAGTTGACGCATTTCTTCGAGAGCAGTTTGGTATTGGGACGAAAGCTCAGTTGAGGTCGGGTTCAGGTTGGTAATCGCGACCAGGCCCGTCGGCGCGCAGTCAAGAAGAAAAACCTTGAGATCGGGACGAAATTTCTTGAGAATTGGGACGACCTTCCAAACATCTCCAGTCCAAGCATATTGGAACGGCCCCTCGGAAGGGTCGCCTATCTGATGTGTGCGAAGGGTCATGCGAGGAAAGGCGGGAATGCAATCATGCAAAAAGATTATCGATCGATCGTGGCAGAGTTGCTCCGTATTGATAAAATCACGCAAAAGATACTCACACCGATGCATTCCATCGAGAAAACAAAGGTCTGGACCGTTCTCGAACAAATTTTTCAAATTGTGTTGCGCAAAAAAGGTATCCGACGGCAGTTGATAGAAATGAATTTGTGATCGACCCGCCAGCACGTCAGCTTCAAGCTTAAATTGCGGATCTACGCAAACAGCTGCGCAATCGAACGCGCGAACGGAACGGCCTCGCTCTGTGCCGATTTCAAAATATGTGCGCGGGCGCAAATGCTTGTCGAGGAATTTAAAAAAATCTGTATAGAGGATCCCGTCAGGAAAATATTTTTCTTTATTACGAAGACCGTTCACGTCTACGATGTGCCTGGTCGCACATTGCTTGACCTTGGACGCGGGGGCTCGGTTCTCGCTATATTCATCATCCAAGGTGTTCGCGGTATCCATTTTGTTCCTCCGAGCAGCAGATGGGTGTCAGTTGATGGGATTGGCGGTCAGTTCAGTTATGCAGGCATCCATAAGACCTAGGAAAATTTTCTTTAAGGCGCCAATATCGGTAATCGTGTAATTGTCTTGATTGGGCAGGGTTGCCTTTATTTTTTTGTCAGCGTCCAGCGCGGCGTCTCGAACAAATTCGATTGGGACGTAGAGGGGCGGGATTGCAATTTCCGATTTGCTTGCGACCCAGGCAGACGGCCTCGAAGCTAAGACCATCCTGTTGCAATGCACTAAGCCCGGAACGCCATTGAACCACCCGATCTTGTGTTGCACCGTGCCGTGGTGACATATGTATATATCCGCCTCGCGGGCCAGTAATATACTATCATTTATTTTGAAGCCTACAGCAACAAAAACGCGACGGTCGACATAGCCTTTTTGCAACTCTTTCGCCAATAGGGTGGCTTCTACTTTATCTTCGGCATAAACTTCGTCGGCGGTCGCCCTGGTATAAGAAGGAGCTTGTTCGTAATTTGCGGCGAATGAAAAACCGTCGATGACGATAATCCCTTTAGGAAAGCGCTCCATGAAGCTTCGGCCAAGTTCGGTCAGCATTTCGCGTTGATTTGTCACAGTCCGGTTGCGCGTTCGCACGCTGATCCACAAGATCGGACCGTCCGCGATGGCCAAAACGTCCCGAAGTTCGGCGCACCTCGGAGCAATTTTGGTTTCAGAGAAATTAATAATCCGCTGAATCAAAGAGGTGGTTATTATTTGTCCTCCGACGGGAAACAGGAGCGCGCCGGGAGAGTTGCAGCTTTCAAGCATGGGGTCTGTAATATTGACTATATTAACGTTAGAAAGTTCACAGAATAACTCTTTTAGCGGCCCAAGGGATTCGTGAACGGCGATCATCTCCAGATCTTCCGGTGTTTTTTCTGCGATAAGCTCTTCAAGGCAGGACAATTCGTTCCATGCATGGTGAGCGAAGTTCGCGTCGCCAATGACGATCTGCGGTTTTTGAGTTACGGGGCCCGGCGTCCAGCCTGACGTCTGCATGACCTTTGCGATCATGGGAAAATGACGCTCCGCAAATCCCCAATTGTAATCTCCAACGCGGAGGAAAAGCCTGCGCGAGACGAGAAGCGCAGCGCAAATGGGAAAGCCGCTGCCTAGATCGCCAGCGGCGACCAGGAGGTCCGGTTCTTCGGGGAAGGAAAAAACGACCGTTCGATCGCGTAAAATCATTGAGCTGCCGCTCGAAACGGTCTTGCCGGATATTGGCGACGTGAGTTGGAACGAGCCGCGGAGATAAATACCAGCAGTATACGCCCGAACATTTTTTCTGTGTATAAACTGAGCAGCGTCAACGCTTGCGATGAAGTCTGAAAGATGTGGAAGCCCAACGTCTTGCGCCTTTTGGGCTAACTCCTCACGCGATAATATAAATAAATCATGTCTTGTAAATTCAGAGGCTTCCGGAAACATTGCGGGCGGCATCCTTACACACTACGTTGCAACGGGAGTAAACCACATTGCTGTATGGAAATCGAGGTCTCGCTCCGATCCTTGCGCAATATTCGAAATCGGCTCGATTCGAAAAAGCGCTGTTACGGAAGTGGCAAGGGTGGTGCGCCGCACGAGTTGGACGCCAGTCGACGCCGATCAAGCGCTCTATATCATGGAGGTCGATAATGACGAAGAGGAAATGGCGCATGTGTCTGGAGGGGACGCTGTCGTCCGTCATGCTTTCGTTCGTGACGGCAGTGACGCCGTGCGTTGCTGAAACGTCCGGCGCGGTCTTCGCCGCAACAGCTTACGGTCAATGCGTGTGGGACGCGCATCACGACATCGGCCCCTGTGTCCAAACCGCGATCAATGAGGCGGCGAAGCGCGGCGGCGTCGTCGAAATTCCTCATGGAGCGTGGCTTTTAGGCGGCGCCATTCAAGCGGCCTCCAATGTTTCGCTGGAAGGTATGACAGGCGGCGCGACTCTCGTTCCGGCCCCAGGAAATCAAGCGAATCCGGTTCTGCTACGCTCCTTCCGCGCCAATCAATTGGCCGTCGAAAACCTGACATTCGACGGTGGGGGCGCCGATTTCGCGAATGCAAATCCGATAATCGCGGTCACCGTCGGTAGTCACATTGTCTTCGACCATGTGGTCGTTCAGAACACACGCGGAATTGGACTGTTGCTTCAAGGCGGAGTCGGCGAGTTCCGGTGTGCGCAACAGCCGCTTCGTCAATCTCGGCAACCATTGGAAAGCGACTTATGCCGCTAAGGACCGAATTCAAGGAGTGGTTTTTTGTTGCGGAGAAGGAAACAGGAACAATTTCGCGCAAAACAATTCGTTTTCCGATATCGGCCTCGATGCGTTGCAATTTTCCAATCAGGACGATTTCACGGCGTCGAACAATACCTTCCTGCTTGAAAACCACGAACATTCAGTGGTTAGCGCACCGGATTTTCCGGCGGCGATTTTTCCTCTGCAGAGCACCAATTCGAAGATTGACGGGAATACGATTTGCGGCTCGCAGGGAAATGGCATTGATGCACCAGGCTTGAGTAACACGACTATATCGAATAATAAAATAAGTGAATCTAATTCATGTGGGATCGCTCTGTTCATGGGGTATGACAAAAATACACAATCTGAGCACGTTTATATCACAAATAACGTCATTACCGATAATGTAAGATCTGGGGGGTTGTGCAAGGGCGGTATCGCGATCGGCAGCGGCTCGCCGCATGACATCGTGCTGGCTGGGAATACGGTGATGAATACAAAAAATCAGAAGACTTAGACCTTCGCCCTTCAGATCATGAAAGGCGCGCATTTGTCCAATTTGACGGTTGGCAACGACAATAAGCTTATTGGCGCCGGGCCGACGCCGATTTCGCGCGAGGACTCCGGCGGCGCGCCATGATGCTGCCAAGCCCGCGCCCCCTAAACAACAATTAAAAATAAGTTATCTTGCCAGCACCCGGCGCTTGGACTTAACATCCTCCCATGTCCCAGGCGCTGATCACCATACGTCGCGCGTTGCCGGGGGATGCGGAGCAGATCGCCGCTGTCCATGACGCCGCTTGGCGCGAAGCCTATCGCGGCCTCATCCCCGGCCGGGAGCTCGAGCGCCTGGTCGCCCGGCGCGGGCCCGACTGGTGGCGCCGTGCGGTCATCAAGGGCAGCCGCCTGTTGCTCCTCTCATTGCACGGGACCATCGGCGGCTATGTCTCCTATGGCCGCAACCGCGCCTCGTCGATGGATTTCGACGGTGAAATCTTCGAGCTTTATCTCGCGCCAGAATACCAGGGCATGGGCTTTGGAAAGCGGCTGTTTCGCGCGGGACAGCACGATCTCGCGGTCAATGGACTCGACTCCATGCTGGTCTGGACGCTGAGCGACAATGCGCGGGCGGTGGACTTTTATCGCCGCCTCGGCGGCGAGCCGGTCCGCCGCGCCAGCGAACATTTCGGCGCGGAAAAGCTGGGACGCCTGGCCTTCGGCTTCCGCTCCGCCGGCGACCAAGGCTGAACCAAAATCGGATATGGCCGAAAAGTTCGGGTTGCCTTTTGTGGCCGCCGCTGACTAATGGGCGCGAACTGGTCAACCATCGGAGAAAGCAATGCGTCTCGACGCCATCAAGATCGGCAATAATCCCCCTGAAGACATCAACGTCCTCATCGAAGTGCCGATCGGCGGGGAGCCGATCAAATATGAAATGGACAAGGCGGCTGGCACGCTGTTCGTCGATCGCTTCCTCTATACGCCAATGCGCTATCCCGGCAATTACGGCTTCATTCCGCACACCCTGTCGGAAGACGGCGACCCCTGCGACGTGCTGGTGTTCAACACGCGCCCGCTGATCGCCGGCTCCTACATCAACGTGCGGCCGATCGGCGTACTGAAAATGACCGACGAGGGCGGCGGCGACGAAAAGATCATCGCGGTGCCGAGCTCCAAGCTCACCAAGCGTTATGACCATGTGAAATGCTATACCGACCTGCCCGAGATCAGCTGGCGGCAGATCGAGCATTTCTTCTGCCATTACAAGGACCTCGAGCCCGGAAAATGGGTCAAGTTCGCCGGCTGGGGCGATGCCGCGGAAGCCAAGCGCCTGATTATCGAGGCGATCGAGCGCGCGAAGATCGAGAAAAAGTAAGGCGCGGCCCGCGCTTCAAAATCGAAGGCGCGGAAAAATCCGCGCCTTTGCTCGTTTTTAAACGCTTCGCGCCGCAAAAGCCGCCGCCGCGCCGAAAAGCCCCGGCTGCGGATGGACGATCAGCCAGACCGGCAGGTCCGCCATCATTTCGGCGTAGCGGCCCTTGGCGGTCAATCTTTGCGCAAAGCCGGAGCTTGGCAGCATATGCGCCATCCGCGGCGGCAGGCCGCCGGCCAGCACGATGGCGCTGGCCCCTTGCGTCAGCGCCACATCGCCGGCGATCGCGCCGAGGCACAGGCAGAACCGCTCCAGCGCGGCGCTCGAAAACGGGTCGGCGCCGGAAATGGCCGCCTCCCACAACAGCTTGTCGTCGGGCGGCACCGGCCAAGCGTCCGCGCCGGGCAGCACCTCGCGGATGTGCGCCAGTCCCGGCCCGGAGACGATGCGCTCAATGGAGACGCGCAGGAACTGCCGCCGCATCCGTTGCAGCAGGGCGTCCTCGAACGCGTCGCGCGGCGCGAAATCGACATGGCCGCCCTCGGTCTCGACCACGCGATAGGCGTTTTCGTCGAGCAGCAACTGGGCGACGCCCAGTCCCGTGCCCGGCCCGAGGATGGAGACGATCCCCGGCCGGGGCAGGGCGCGTTGCGGCCCGGCGATATGGATGAGGTCCTGCGGCGCGGCTTGCGCAACGGCGTGGCCGACGGCGCCAAAATCGTTGATGAGGACCAGGCGGTCGATCCCGAGTTCGCCGGCGAGCGTCGCGGGCCGGAAAACCCAGGGGTTGTTGGTGAATTTCAACACGTCGCCGCGCACCGGGCAGGCCACGGCCAGCGCGGCGGCGCGCGGTGGCTCGCGGCCGAGTTTTGCGGCGAAGGCGGCCCAGGCCAGCGGCAGGCTGGCGTGCTCGGCGACCTTCAGCGTGACGGCCGCGCCGAGCGATTTCACGCGGCCAAAGGCGACCGTCGCCAGCGCGAAACGCGCATGGGTGCCCCCGATATCGGCGACAACGATTTCCTGTTCGGTTTCCTCAAAATCCGTCATGGCCGTTTCCGTCATGCATTTGCCTTCATGGCGGCGAGATCGTAATGCCTGACCGAGCCCGGCGGAAGCGCGACAAAGCGCGCCGGGTCGATGCCGGCCCGCTCGAGCGCCAGCGCCAGGCGTTTCGGCGGCTCCTCGCGCGGCTCGTCGGTCAGCCGGAACACGCCCCAGTGATGGGCGAAGGCCGCGTCGGCGCCGAGATCCTCGAAAATCCGCACCGCCTCCTCCGGCGCGACATGATGGCGGCGCATGAACCAGCTGGGCTCATAGCCGCCGATCGGCAGCAAAGCGAGGCGGATGTCGGTGAATTTCACCCGCGCGGCGCGGAAAATCTCGCCGTCGCGATAGGCTGTGTCGCCGACGCAATAGATGGCCCCGGCGGGCGTGCGGATGACGAAGGACGCCCAGAGCGCCATGCGGCGGTCGAACAGCCCGCGCGCCGACCAATGGTAGGACGGCTCGAGCCGCACCGAAACCTCGGGCGACAGCGCGACCTCCTGGTCCCAATCCCGCGCTTCGGCGCGCAGGAGTCTGTCGGCGGCGCTCAGGATGAAGTCGTTGCCGAGCGGCGTGATCAGCTTAGGCGAGCATTTGCGGCCGATCCGCGCCAGAAACGGCAGGTCCATGTGGTCGTAATGATTATGCGTGACCAGGACCGCGTCGATGCGCGGCAGGTCGCTGAATTTTATGCCCGGCGGCAGCACGCGCTTCGGCCCGGCGAAAGCGAAGGGGCTGGCGCGCTCCGACCACACGGGATCGACCAGAATGTTGACGCCGAAGGTCTGCAACAGGAACGAGGCGTGGCCGACATAGGACAGCCGCAGCGCCGGGCCCTCGATTTTTTCGGGCGGGCGGTCGGCGGGGAGTTTTTTCACGCGGTTCGGCCAGGGCGCCTTTTTTCGCTCCTCGAAGCGCCAGCGCAAAAGGTCGGCGAAATTGGTTTCGCGCCCGGACGGCGTGTTGAAAAACCGCGCGCCGTCGAAATGATCGCTGCGTGGTCCGTTGTAGTAGGGATTTTTGCGCATCCGGCGCCTATTGGCTAGAAATGGGCTTTATATGGGGAGGCCCGCCCCGCGGAAAAGTCGCGCTGAAATGCCCGGTTTCCTCGGGCGCGGCAATAAGCGAGAATGCGCGGGGGGCGATGGAATGGAAGAGACCCGAAAACGGAGCTGGCCGATTTTCCGGTCCTTGCAGGGGGCGCGGGCCAGTTGGCGCGTCGACCTCGTCGCCGGCCTGACGCTTGCGGCGATCGCCTTGCCGGAACAGATGGCGACGGCGCGGCTCGGCGGCTTTGAGCCCTATGTCGGCTTTTTCGCATTTGTCGCGGGTTCGGTGGGCTTTGCCCTGCTGGGCGCCAATCGCTTCCTTTCCTCCGGCGCGGATTCCACGATCACCCCGATCTTCGCCGGCTCGCTGGCGCTGCTTGCTTCCGTCGGCTCGCCGCAATATCTGGCGCTTTCCGCCCTGCTCGCGCTGCTGGTCGGCGCGATGATGCTCGGCGCCGGCTTCTTTCGCGCCGGCTGGGTCGCCAACCTCCTGTCGATCCCGGTCCTGACCGGCTTTCTCGCCGGCATAGCCGTGCATATCGCGCTGTCGCAGGCGCCGTCCTTTCTCGGGCTTCCAGGCGGCTCAGGCAGCTTTTTCGACCGCCTTCGCGAGATCGCCGGGCAAGTCGGCGAGATCAAGCCGGCGGCGCTGGCGATCGGCCTTGGCTCGCTGGCGACGATCATCGTCGCCGAGCGCCTGGGGCCGCGCGTTCCCGGCGCGCTGATCGCGCTCGCCGGCGCGACCCTGGCCGCGCTGGCGCTCGGCCTCGAACGAAAGGGCGTCCCGGTGATCGGCGCATTCTCGATCACCCTGCCGCATCCTTCCGCGCCGGTCGTCGGCCTCGACAATTTCCTGAAAGTGCTTGGCCTCGCGGCGATCATCAGCCTGGTCGTCATGGTGCAGAGCGCCGCGACGTCGCGCTCCTTTCCAGGCCTGCCCGGCGAGGCGCCCGACATCGACCGCGATTTTCTCGGCCTCGGCGCCGGCAGCCTGCTCGCCGGCCTGTTCGGCGCCTTTCCTGTCGACGCCAGCCCGCCGAGGACCTCCATCGTCGCCGAAACCGGCGGCCGCTCCCAGCTCTCCGGCCTCGCCGCCGCAGCCGCGGTGATCCTGGTCGCGATCTTCGGCGAGGAATTCCTGCGCCATACGCCGGAGGCGGCGCTGGCGGCGATCCTGTTCTTCGTCGCCGGCCGCATTTTCCGCGTCGGGGCCATGCGCGACATTTATTCGCAGTCTCGTCCGGAATTCCTTCTCGTCCTGGTCACGCTCTGCGCCGTGGTCCTGCTGCCGGTGCAGACCGGCGTCGCCCTGGCGATCATGCTGTCGCTGATTCATGGCGTATGGACCACGACGCAGACCGACTTGCAGGCGTTCGAGCGCCTGCCCGGCGAAACCGTCTGGTGGCCTGAAAACCCGGCCATGGCCGGCGAAGAACTCGGCGGCGTGAAGGTGGTCGGCTTCCAGGCGCCGCTTTCCTTCCTCAACGCCGAGCGGCTTCAGGGCGCATTGCGTCAGGTGGCGGAAGAGCCGGGCCTGAAGCTGATCGTTTTCGAGGCGAGCAGCGTCGACGCCATTGATTATACGGCGGCCAAGGCCCTTGCCGCCGCCATCGGCGCGTGTCACGACAAGGGCGTGGATTTCGCCGTCGCCCGGCTGGAATCCTTGCGCGCCCGGGCCGCCTTGACCGCTTACGGCCTGATCGACGCCCTGGCTCGTCCCGGCGTGGACGGTCAGGCGCGGCTGTTTCATAGCGTCGACGAGGCGACCCGGCTTCTCGCGCCGGACGCGCCTGTCGTCGCGACGCCGGCGGCGCCCGCGCCACCGATGCTTCAAAGCGCCAATGAGACCCGAAATGCAGGAACCTGAAAAAGCCGTCTATGTTTGCGAAGACGAGATGGATCTGGCGAGAGCGATCGAAAAGGAGCTTTCGACCCGCTATCGGGTCGTGCTGAGCGACAATGGGGCCGAGGCCATGGCCGCGGCGCGCGCCGGCCACGCCTTGCTGCTGGTGATGGACCGCATGCTGAACGGCGCCGACGGGCTGCTGCTCGTAGAAAGCCTGCGCGCGGAGGGCGACCGGACGCCCATCCTGATGATCAGCGGCATGGGCGCGGTCGACGACCGCGTCGCGGGCCTGCGCGCCGGCGGCGACGATTATCTGGTCAAGCCCTTCGCCATGGCGGAGTTCAACGCCCGCGTCGATGCGCTGGCGCGGCGCCTGCCGGACGCCTCCGCGGCCGTATTGAGCGCGGGGTCGCTGAGCATGGACCTGATCAAGCGAAAGGTGCGCCGCGACGGGCGCGAGATCGATCTGCTGCCGCGCGAATTCAAGCTGCTCGAATATTTCATGCGCCGCCCGGGACAGGTCGTCACGCGGCAAATGCTGCTGGAGGATGTCTGGAACTACCGCTTCCAGGCGCAGAGCAATGTCGTCGACGTCCATATCCGCAACCTCAGGCTGAAACTCGACGCGCCTGGCGAAAAGAAGCTGATCGTCAATCTGCGCGGCGAAGGGTTCAAGCTCGATGCGGCTCCGTGAACTGATCCGCTCGACCCCGCTGCGCCTGGCCGGGGCTTTCGCGCTGGCGATCCTGCTGCTCACCGGCGGCGTCTTCACTTTCGTCTATGTGGCGACGACCGATGCATGGATCGCCGAATTGCGGACCGTTTTCGCCGACGAGGCCAAGAAGGCCGCCCTGAGCGACGAGGACCGGCTGCGGCGCAGCCTGTCGCTGCGGCTGACACATGATTTCCGCCGGTTGAATTATGTCGCGCTTTATAGTGACTCGGGCGCGCTGGTTTTCGGCAATCTTGACCACCGTCCCGACATTCCGGTCGATGGGAAGGCGCATTACATCGACGATTTCCAGGCTTCGGCGGATGTCGAGCCGGAGCCCGCCCTGCTGGTCGCGCGCTTCCGCCCGAACGGCGGCGTCATCCTTCTCGGGCGCAGTCTCGACGAGATCGTCACCTTGCGACGCGTTCTGGCCCGCGCGCTCTCCTTCGCCATCCTGCCGCTGGCGGCGGGGGCGCTGGGCGTCGGCTTCGTCTTTGCGCGCCGGACGGGGGCGCGAATCAGCGAGATCGATCACGCCATCGCGGCGATCGTCCAGGGCGACCTGCGCGCCCGCCTCCCCGCCCGGTCCGGCATCGAGGAGCTCGACGGCGTGATCGTATCGGTCAACGGGATGCTCGACGAAATCGAGCGCCTGCTCGGTCAATTGGCCAGCGTCGGCGACAACATCGCGCACGACCTCCGCGCGCCGATCGTCAATGTCCGCGCCTTGCTGGAGCAGGGGCTCGCGCAAGCGCCGAAAGGCGATCCCCTCCGTCCCGCCGTCCAGTCGGCCCTGCGCCAGCTCGATCGCGCCATGACGACCATCGCCGCGCTCCTGCGCATTTCCTCGATCGAAAACGAACACCGCCATTCCGCCTTCCGGGCCATGGACCTCGCCGCGCTCTGCGACGAACTGCACGAGTTCTTCCTGCCGCTGGCCAAGGCCAAGGGCGTCTCCTGACCCTTGCCGCGGAAGGGCCCTTGCGCCGGCTCGGCGATCCCGACCTGATGCGCGAGGCCATCGCCAATCTCGTCGACAACGCGCTGAAATTCACGCCGCGCGGCGGCGCCGTGCGCATCAGGACTTTCGAGCGCGACGGCCTGGCCCGCATTGAGGTCAGCGACAATGGCCGCGGAGTGCCGGCCAGTGAGGCGCATGACATTTTCCGCCGCTTCGCCCGCGCGAAAAACGGCGCCGACCTGCCGGGCGCGGGCCTCGGCCTGAGCATCGCCGAAACCATCGCAAGGGTTCACAAGATGGAGCTGCGCGTTTCGGACAACCAGCCTGGCGCATTGTTCACGCTGAGCGAATACCGGATCGAAAAGCCGAGCGCCGAGTCCGCGGGCCCGAGATAGGCGGAGGCCACGACTTGGCGTATTTTTGCAACAACCTTCACATTTGGACCCCGCCGGGATCCAGCGCACTGGACAGGACACAATTTCAATTGTGAATGTTTATTCATTCCGCTGCGGCGGCGCGTGCGAACGGAAGCGGCACCATGGCGTTGAACAGATTGCTTGGCGCGACCGTCCTGTGGGGCGTCACGGCCTCGGGCGTCGCCCGCGCCGATGATTTCACCGGGCTGAAAGCGGAGATCGGCGCGCTCGAAAAGCAGCAGGAGGTCTTGGAAAAGCGCCTGGCCCTTCTTGAAAGGCGTCGGGCGGCCACGCGGAAGCGCGCCGTCCTGCAAGGCGTCGGCACGGCCCGCGGGCAGAAACCCGTAGCCCAAACCACCGCTGCCGCAAGGCGCCCCGTCGATAGCCTGGCCAATGACCTACCGGCCGCATGGAACGGCATAACGGTATTCGGCGTGCTCGACGCCGGCGTCGCCTGGCAAAGCCACGGGACGCCCCTCAATGGTCGTTATCCGCAGGGCCTCGAATATGCGATCAGCAAGAACAGCAACCGCGCCGGTTTTCAACTCGCGCCCGGCGGCATGGGCTATTCGGGAATCGGTCTGAAAGGCTCGGAGCCGCTGCTCTCCGGTCTCGCCGGCGTCTTCGCCTTCAATACGCAATTCGACCCTCTGTCCGGCCGGGTCGGCGACGGCCCCGCCTCGCTGGTCCAGAACAACGGCGTGCCGTTGAACCGGCAAAGCTCCAACAGCAATTCCGCCCGTTCCGGCCAAGCCTTCAACGATTTCGCCTACCTTGGGCTCTCGAGCGCGACCTATGGCTCGCTGACGTTCGGACGCCAGCGGACGCTGATCACCGACGATTACGCCGTCTATGATCCGATCGCCAATTCGCTCGCTTTTTCGATGATCGGCTACACCGGCTCGCTGTCCAGCGGCCACACCGAAAACACCCGTTTCGACCAGGCGCTCAAATATCGTGTCGATGTCGGTCCGGCCCGTTTCGCCGCCATCTACAAATTGGCGGCCCCGGGCGGCCGGCGCCAGCCGCACCGGCGGCGGCGCCTATCAAGTCTCGGCCGGCTTCAATGTCCAGGCCTTGTCCTTCGACGCGATCTACAGCCGCATCAGCGACGCCATCAACCTGACCTCGCTCAGCGCCGCGCAGACGCTCACCGCGCCGCCCAATACGCTGGCTGCGACGATTTCGGACAATACCGCTATCGTCTTCGCTGCAAAATATACGTTTGAAAATTTCAAGTTTTTTGGCGGATATGAACGAATAACCTATGCCGATCCGAAATATCCGATTTCCGCGCCCTATGTCGACGAGAACGGCTATGCGATCAGCGTCGCAAATGACACCGCCTATGCCTATCACAACAGGACGCTACAATTATTCTGGACGGGGTTGAAATATGCCTATAGCGACCGTCTCGACCTGAGCTTCGGCTATTACCATGAATTACAGAACAGCTATGGCAAGCTCGGCTGCAATTATGCCGCCCCGACGCTCGCTGTTCCCAACACGAGCGCCTGTAGCGGCACGGAAGACGCGTTGAGCCTTGTCGCCGAATACCATTTCAACCGGCGGATGGAAATATATGGCGGCATGATGTACTCGAAAGTGGCGGGCGGCATCGCCAGCGGCTTCCTCTATACCAGCACGATCGATCCGGCCGTGGGTCTCCGCTACGAGTTCTGACCGCGACCTGGCCCCGACGGCCGGCTGGGGCGGCGCGAGGCTTGACGAAAGTCCCCCGACAATTCTGGGGACGGGCTGTCGGAGCCGCTGAATAAAATAAAATTTCGTTTTATGCATGTGTCGTCACCGATTATGTTCGCGCGAAATCTGCGGGCGCCGCCTCCCGCGGCCAATCCTCGCGCTTAAAGGGTCGAATGCTCGCTCTTGTCCGCATTGCTCTGAAAAGGCCCTACACTTTTGTCGTCATGGCGATGCTGATCGTCATTTTCGGCGCGCTCGCGTGGATCCGCACCCCCACCGACATCTTTCCCGCGATTCGCATCCCGGTCGTCGCCGTGGTCTGGAGCTATAACGGGTTGCCGCCGGACGACATGTCGGGCCGGGTGATCTATTTTTACGAACGTTCGATCAGTTCGACGGTGAACGATATCGAGCATATCGAGTCTCAGTCCATGGCCGGTTACGGCGTGGTGAAGATATTCTTCCAGCCGACCGTCAATATCAACGCCGCCCTGGCGCAGATCACCGCTGCCTCCCAGACCGTGCTGAAGCTCCTGCCGCCGGGCATCACGCCGCCCTATGTGCTGACTTTCAACGCCTCCAGCGTGCCGGTGATCCAGCTCGCCTTTTCCTCGGACAAGATGTCGGAAGCAAAAATTTTCGACTTCGCGCAGAAGATGATCCGGCCGCAGATCGCCACTGTGGCGGGCGCGGCGGTGCCTTCGCCCTATGGCGGCAAGGTGCGGCAGGTGCAGATCGACGTCGATCAGGCGAAATTGCAATCCTATGGCCTTTCCGCTGCGGACGTGGTCACGGCGATCGGCCGGCAGGACCTGATCATTCCGGTCGGCACGCAGAAAATCGGCAAAAAGGAATATGTCGTCCAGCTCAACGATTTACCGGAGACGGTCAAGGCGTTGAATTACCTGCCGATCCGAAGCGCCGATGGGGCCACGGTGCGAATAGGCGACGTGGCCTATGTGCATGACAGCTATCCGCCGCAGATCAATATGGTGCGGGTGGACGGCGCCAATGCGGTGCTGATGACCATCGTCAAGGCGGGGTCGGCGTCGACGCTCGACGTCATCAATGGCGTCAAGGCGCTCCTGCCCGGATCCGCGAAATGATCCCGCCCCAGCTCAAGCTGGCGGTGGTCGGCGACCAGGCGCCCTTCGTGCAAAACGCGGTGTCGTCGGTGATTTTCGAGGGGACGCTGGCGGCGACCCTGACCGGCCTGCTGATACTGATCTTCCTCGGCAGTTGGCGCTCGACCGTCATCATCATCCTGGCGATTCCCCTGGCGATCCTGGCTTCTGTCGCGGCGCTCGCCGCCACCGGCGAAAACATCAACGTCATGACGCTGGGCGGCCTGGCGCTCGCCGTCGGCATTCTCGTCGACGATGGAACGGTGACGATCGAGAACATCAATTTCCAGCTGGAGCAGAAAAAGGAGATCGAGGCGGCGATCATGGACGGCGCGCGGCAGATCGTCATTCCCGCCACGGTCTCGCTTCTCTGCATCTGCATCGTCTTCGTGCCGATGTTCAGCCTTGGCGGAATTTCCGGCTATCTGTTCCGCCCGATGGCCAAGGCGGTGATCTTCGCGCTGATCGCTTCCTACATCCTTTCGCGCACCCTGGTCCCGACCATGGCCAATTACCTGCTCGGCGGCCATGCGCATGATCATGACGCGCCGCCGCGCAGTATTTTCGGCCGCTTCCAGCGCGGGTTCGAACATCACTTCGAGGCCGCGCGTCAAGCCTACGCCAACACGCTCTCGGCCGCCATGCGGCTGCGCTGGACCTTCATCATCGGCTTCATGGGCTTTGTCCTTGCGTCGCTGGTGCTCTTTCCTTTCCTCGGCCAGAATTTCTTCCCCGACGCCGAAACGACCCAGCTGAAATTGCATGTGCGCGGGCCGACCGGGTTGCGCATCGAGGAAACCGGACGGCTGTTTCTGCAAGTGGAAACGAAGATCCGCGAAATCGCCGGACCCAAGGTCGTCACCTCGATGGTCGACAATATCGGCCTGCCGGTCAGCGGCATCAACGCAGCCTATGGCAATTCCGGCACCATCGGCCCGGCGGACGGCGATATTCTTATCTCCCTGGAAAAGGGCCAGGAAAAGAAAGGCGAGGAACTGGTGCGACGTTTGCGGGAAAAGCTGCCGCAGCTTTTCCCCAGCGCGACCTTCGCTTTCCTGCCCGCCGACATTGTCGCCCAGATTCTCAATTTCGGCCTGCCCGCGCCGATCGACGTGCAGGTGATCGGCAACAAGCTCGCGGAAAACCGGGCTCTCGCGGCCAAGCTGCTGAAGCGGATTGCCGCAGTTCCTGGTGTGGCCGACGCGCGCATCCAGCAGCCCGCCGACGAACCGACGATCAAGGTGGACGTCAATCGCGTCATGGCGAGCCGGTTAGGCGTGAGCGAAAAGGACATAGCCACCTCGCTGCAAATCACTTTGGCCGGCTCGATCCAGACCAATCCGACATTCTGGCTCAATCCGAAAAACGGCGTGTCCTATCCCGTCGTCACGCAAACGCCGCAATACTGGATGAAATCGCTCGACGATCTGGCGCGCCGTTCCTCGCCTCGCAGGAAAAAGTCGCCGCAGCTTCTTGGCGGCGGTCGCCCAGATCAGTCGCGGCCGTGAGCGACGCCGTGGTCTCGCATTATTCGGTGCAGCCGGTCATCGATATTTTCGCCACCAATTCCGGGCGTGACCTCGGCGCCGCCTCTGCCGATATTCAGAAAATCACTAAATGAATTTTGAGCCGCAGCGGCCGCGCGGTTCGCAAATGGTCCTTCGCGGCCAGACCGCGACCATGAATTCGGCCTATTCTCCAGCTCTCACCAAGGTCTGCTTTGGCCGGTCGTCCTGATCTATCTGTTGATCGTCGTGAATTTCCAGTCGTGGCTCGATCCCTTCGTCATCGTCAGGCGCCTTGCCCGCCGCTCTGGCCGGAGTGACCTGGATGCTTTTTGCAACTCACACCACTCTGTCGGTCCCCGCGCTGACCGGCGCCATCATGTGCATGGGCGTGGCGACGGCCAATTCGATCCTGGTGGTGAGTTTCGCGCGCGAACAATTGTCGGAGGGGCTCGAGCCCTTCGCGGCGGCGCTCAAACGCCGGCATCGGCCGATTCCGCCCGGTGCTGATGACCGCTCTGGCTATGATCATCGGCATGGCGCCCGATGGCGCTCTCCGCCGAACAGAACGCGCCGCTCGGCCGCGCCGTGATCGGCGGCCTGATTTTCGCAACCGTGGCGACCCTGATCTCGTGCCGGTGGTTTTCGGCATGGTCCATTCCCGCAAACAGCGCCTTGCCGCAACTTCACCGCAAGCCCCGACAGAGACGCTCCATGAATGAACAACTCGCCTCCGCCGCGCCGATCGGTGCGCCAAAACGCCGCCGCGCGGGGGCGCTCTGGCTGATCCCCGTCGCCTTCTTGATTCTCGCCGCCTTATGTCGTCGTCGCGCTTCATGGAGCGCTCGGGAAAACCAGGCCGATCTCGCGAACTGGACGCGGGAGCACGCCATTCCCTATGTTTCGCTCGTCCACCCGCACAAGGACACGAGTCCGCAGATTCTCGACCTGCCGGGCAACATCGCCGCCTGGTACGAGGCCTCGATCCATTCGCAGGTCTCCGGCTATGTCAAAAGCTGGAGCAAGGATATCGGCGCCCAGGTCAAGAAAGGCGACGTACTTGCGGAAATCGACACGCCGGAGCTTGACGATCGCCTCGCCCAGGCGCGCGAGCAGGTCAGCCGCGCCCAGGCGGCGCTGTCCCTCGCCAAGGTGACGGCCGAGCGATGGGCGGCCTTGCGCAGCTCCTCGGCCGTCTCGAAGCAATCGAGCGACGAAAAGGCCAGTGACGAAAAGGTCAAGCAGGCCGACGTCGGCGCGGCGACCGCCAATCTCGACCGGCTCAAGGCGCAGAAAGTCTTCTCGCTGATTGTCGCGCCGTTCGACGGCGTGGTGACGGCCCGCAATATCGACATCGGCTCCTTTGTCGCGCCCAATCGCACCTCCGAGGCCTTGTTCAAGGTGGCCGACGTGCATGAGGCGCGCATATACGTCAATGTGCCGCAAATATACTCGGCCCGGCTCAAGCCTGGCATGACCGCGACATTCACCACGCCGCAAAGGCCGGGGACGAAGTTCACCGGGACCATCGCCACTACCTCCAACGCCATTGGCGCGAAGACGGGCAGCCTGCTGGTCGAAATCGACATGTCCAACAAGGATGGCGAGCTCACGCCCGGCTCCTACGCCGACGTTCATTTCGAACTGCCGGTCGACCCCAACCAGTTGCGCATTGCGTCGGGCGCCTTGTCGATCGGTGAACATGGCGTGCGCGTCGCGATCGTCGACGCGGACAATCGCGTCAAATTCAAGAAGGTGTCGATCGCCAAGGATTTCGGTTCGGAAGTGGCCATCGCCTCGGGGCTCTCCCCGCAGGACCGCGTCATCGACAACCCTCCCGAAACCCTGGCCGACGGCGACCAGGTGCGCATCGGCGGCGCCAATGCGGCGGGCGGCGGCGAATGAAGCGCAAGATCATCGCCGGCGGACGCTACGCAGTCCTGGGCGCTCCTTGCCGGTCTGACGGGCTGCGACTTTGCGCCGGGTTACGTGCGCCCGGCGATCGCTGTTCCTGTCCAGTTCAAAACCGCGTCGCCCAACGCCGCCGCCGGCCGCCTCGATGATTCCTGGTGGAGATCCTTCCGCAGCGGCGAACTCGACCGGCTGGAAGCGCGGATCGACACCGACAATCCCGATCTGGCCGCCGCGGTCGCGCGCTATGAGCGCGCCAAGGCGGTGCTGGACCTGTCGCAGTCCGCGCTTTATCCGAATGTCGGCGTTGCGCCGTCGCTCAGCGACAACAAGCAGTCGTCGACGCGGCCGCTGCGCTCTGCCAGCCAGCCCAACTATTACGGCGCCAATCAGGTTCTCGGCCAGCTGACCTGGGAGCTCGATCTGTGGGGACGCGTGCGCGACCAGATCGCCGCGGCCAAGGCGGGCGCCCAGGCCAACGACGACCTGCTGGCGGCGACGCGGCTGTCGCTGCACGCCAGCCTTGCCCGCGCCTATATCGCCTTGCGCGGCGCCGACGCGCAGGCGGCGCTGCTGGCGCGCACCATCGTCGTTTACAAATCGGCGCTGGCGCTGACGGAGGAGCGGCTGCGCGGCAATGTCGCGCCGCCGATCGACGTCGAACGCGCCAAGATCCAGCTGGCCAACGCCGAGGCCGCCGCCGCCGACATCGCGCAGGGCCGCGCCGTGCTGGAGGACCTGCTTGCCGCATTGGTCGGCAAGCCCGCGTCCGCCTTCCGGATTTCCGCCGCCGCCATGCAGCCGGCGACGCCGCGCCCGCCGCGCGGCGCGCCGTCCGACCTGTTGCTGCGGCGCCCCGATGTCGCCGCCGCCGAGCGGCTGATTTTCGCCGCCAACGAGGGCATCGGCGCCGCCAAGGCGGATTTCTTCCCGCGTTTCTACCTGCTCCTGTCGGGCGGAACGCAATCCACCGGCCTCGATCTGGTCAATTTGCATAATAGTTTATGGAGCATCGGGCCCTCGGTCACCGCGCCGATCTTCGACGGCGGCCAGCGGCAGGCGTCGCTCGACATCGCCCGCGCCAATTACAAGGTGGCGGCGGAGCAATACCGGTCAACGGTCTTCGGCGCCTTCCAGGAAGTCGAGGACGCCCTGGCGTCGATCAGGCTGCTCGGGCAGGAGCACAAGTCGCTGGTGGTTTCGTCGCAGGCGGCGCAGCGGGCGCTCGACATGTCGATGAGCCTCTACAAGGACGGCGCGGTGTCTTCGCTCGATGTCGTCACCCAGCAGAGCGCGGCGCTCGACGCGCAGAGGGCCGAACTCGCGGTCCAGACGCGCCTGCTGCAGCAATATGTCGACCTCATGCTGGCGCTCGGCGGCGGCTGGAGCGGCCAAGCGCCGCCGCCCGAGCCTCCGGCCATTCCAAATATCGCCGCGCTCGGACCGCAAGGGAGCGACCCTGGCCAGATGGCGGCGGCAGGCGCGACGGAAGCCAAAAGATGATCACCAAGAGATGATCGCCAAGAAATGAGCGCAGGGAGATGATCGCGATGGAGGCGGGGGGGCAAATGGGAACGTGCGATCATTGCGTGTTCTGGAAAATGGCGCGTCCGAGCGAAGGCTGGTGCCTGCGCCGCGCGCCGAAGGCGGCGGGCGAGGCCGACAGGATCGCCCATTGGCCGACCACGCATGGCCAGCAGGGTTGCGGCGAGTTCATGGCCGCCGGCTCGGCCGTTCACATGGTCGCCTGCGCCGATTGCGGTTATTGGTGCTCGCCCTCGCAAGGGCTGCAGCCGGTCGATCGCGGCGACAAGCTCCTCAGTTGGTGGGCGCATGCGGGGCAGTGTCGCCGCCATGCGCCCCAGCCGCAATCCGAGCCCGGGCCGCGCGGCTTCTGGCGCGCCACCCACGCGACCAATTCATGCGCCGAGGGAATTCCGCGGGCGCATGGCGCGCAGGAATAGACCCTTTTCCATGTCGCGCCGGGCTTGCGGCGGCGTCTCCGCCGACAAGGCCCCCTGTTTGCGGCCAATGTAGCCGCCGCCCCAGCCGTAGTCAGAACCTCGGCCGCGCGGTTTCCAGCGCGCCTGCGCCTTGAGGGGCAAGGCGGACTGATTTTTGTCATGTGACGTCTTGATGAAATCTATTTTTCCCTATTGCTTTTTTGTCATTTATTCGTCACAAAGCGGACGTCGAATGCGATACTCGCCAAAATTATTATTGTATTATGGCAACACTTTAAGTCTTTAATCGCTCCGCGCCATTTTTCGAGCCAGATTCAATTGCCAGCCCCCCGCGCTCCATCTTATCCAATGGCTATCACGGCGGATGTGATCGGCATCCGAACGTGATCGGTTTTCGAGGGGGCTGCGGCGCTGCCGTGGTTTTCGGGCTGGAATGGTTGGCTCACACACGACGCCAGCCCGCAAATTTGGAGATGGGCATGAAGAACAAGTTTATGGCGGCCGCCGCCATTGTGGCGATCCTGACGGCCACGGGCGCCGCCAGCGCCGACGAGATCACCAATCTCAAGGCGCAGTCGGTCGCCCTGAAAAAGCAGAATGCGGCGCTCGAAAAGCGCCTCAACAAGCTCGAAAAGCGCCAGGCCGCTGAAGAGAAGAAGATCCAGCAGAAGCAGGCCGCGCAGCCGTCGGTCGCCCCCAACTCCTTCGTCGGCATGGTCACCAAGGGCCCGCTGGACGTGATCAACGACGAAGGCCCGATCACCTGGCACGGCATCACCATTTTCGGCACGTTCGACATCGGCGCCGGTTGGGCAAGCCACGGCGCGCCGGTCAACAGCGATCTCTATTTCGGCAACGTCGCGGTGAACGGCGCCAATCGCGCGCCTATTTCGGCGTGGTTCCCAGCGGCCTGTCGCAGACCACCCTCGGCATCAAGGGCGAAGAGCAGCTGCTCCCGGGCCTCGCTGGCGTCTTCTACGCCTCGACCGGCATCAATCCGCAGTCGGGTCAGTTGGCCAATGCTCCGGGCTCGCAGGCCGCCAATAACGGCTTGACCGGCGGCGCGAACGGCAATCAATCGCTCAACGCCGACGGCACCCGCGGCGGCCAGGCCTTCAATGACGAACTCTACGCTGGTCTTGCGTCCAAGACCTTCGGCCAGCTGACCTTCGGCCGCCAGAAGACTCTGGAGAACGAAGTGATGGTCGGCAAATACGATCCGGCCGGCGGCTCCTATAACTATTCGCTGATCGGCCTTTCGGGCAAGCCCGTCGCCGGCGGCGGCGTCACCGACGACGGCCGCATCGACGACACCCTGAAGTACAAGGTCGAATACGGCCCGATCCACTTCGGCGCCCTTTACAAGTTCATTGACGGCTCCGCCGGCGCCGGCAAGACGGCCGACAACGACGGCTACCAGTTCGACCTCGGCGGCAATTTCGGCGGTTTCGGCCTTGACGTCGTCGGCGGTCACTTCAATCAGGCCATCACCTACGGCGCGCTCAATGGTTGCCAGTACTTCGGTACGGGCTGCACCGCCCCGGCGACGATCGTTCCTAACGCCAATAATACATTGGCGGGCAAGGCCTATGACACCAGCGATGTCAGCGTCGGCGCCAACTACACCTGGAACCAGTTCAAGTTCTTCGCCGGCTACGCCTACGATCTTTATCACAACGCCAAGGACCCGATCGGCGTCGGCGCCAACACGGGCCAAGGCGACTATTATGTGAGCGTCGTCAGCTCGACGGGAATCACGACCGTCCCCATGGTGCTGCAGACGGAATGGGCGGGCGTTAAATATGCCTATAATTCCAATCTGGACTTCACCCTGTCCTACTATCATGAAGGCCAGAACAACTACAGCGCCGGTTCTAAGACCTGCTCCAATTCGATCCAGAACACACGCAGCGGCGCCTGCTCTGGCGAGGAACACTACGTCTCCCTTTATGGCGACTATCACTTCACCAAGCGCTTCGATGTCTACGCCGGTCTGACCTCTTCGGTTGTCACGGGCGGCATGGCTTCCGGCTATATCAAAGGCACGGCGACCGATTGGGCGCCGACTGCTGGCGTCCGCTTCAAGTTCTGATCGGTACTCCAGAAATCGACCAAACCTGTTTGGTTGCAAATTTGGTCCCGCGAGCCTTGGCTCGCGGGATTTTTTGTGTCCGCGTTTCTGGGTCTGGCCTAGTGGCGTGAGGATGCCGCACCGGCAGGGCTGCGCCCGAAAAGAATGTGGCAAATGAGTTACATAAAGCGAAATTTTTGAACGGCAATCCGCTGCGGGAAAGTAAATGCCCATAAAAAAGGCAAAAACCGCCGTTTTTGACCAGAAACGCAGTTCGGCGGGCGCATTGTGACAAAACTATGGACTTCTCAGCCGTCGCAATCATTGCTAGCAAAGCAATAGAAGACATGGATGCCGCGACAAGCGATGTATTCGATTTGCCGAATGCAGCCTTGGCCTCGGCGACGCGGCCTGGAGAAGAGCATGAAGAACCAGTTTATGGCGGCTGTCGCCGTTGTTGCGATCCTGACCGCCGGCGCGGCGCGCGCCGACGAGATCAGCGATCTCAAGGCGCAGTCCATTGCGCTGAAGAAGCAGAACGAGGCGCTTGAAAAGCGCCTGAACAAGCTCGAAAAGCAGCAGGCCTCGCAGGAGAAGAAGCTGCAGCGGACGCAGGCCGCCGCGCCTGCTCCGGCGCCTGGAGTCCTTCGTCGGCATGGTGACCAAGGGCCCGCTCGAGGCGATCACCGACGAAGGCCCGATCACCTGGAAGGGAATCACCATTTTCGGAACCTTCGACGCCGGCCTCGGCTGGGTGAGCCACGGCCTGCCGGAAAACGGCCAGAACTACGAAGGCGAATCGCTGATCAACAAGTTCGGCAACCATCCCTACTTCGGCGTCGCGCAGAACAACCTGTCGCAGACGACGGTCGGGGTCAAAGGCGAGGAGGAGCTTCTCCCCGGCCTTTCCGGCGTTTTCCTGGCCTCGACCGGCATCAATCCGCAATCGGGGCAATTGGCCAACATGCCCGGCACAATGGTCTCCAACCAGGGCTTGTCGCGAACGGCCTATAGCTACGTCGGCGACGGCGGGCGCGGCGGCCAGGCCTTCAACGACCAGCTCTTCGCCGGTCTTGCCTCCAAGGAATTCGGCCAGCTGACCTTTGGCCGCCACCGCAGCTTCACCACCGACATGGTCGTCGCCTATGACCCCGCCGGCGGCGCCTACGCCTTCTCGCCGATCGGCTTCAACGGCCAGTTGCTGGCGGGCCTCGGCGCGACCGAGGACGCGCGCTGGGACGATTCGTTCAAATATCGCGTGAACTACGGCCCGGTTCACGCCGGCGCCATGTACAAGTTCGCCGACGGCACGGCCGGCTGCAACTACCTCGGAACGCTCACCTCACCGGCCGGCACGCCGCAGCAATGCTTCACGCCGCATAACGACGCGGCTCAGTTCAACCTTGGCGGCAGCTATGGCGGACTCGAGGTGGACGCCGTCGGCGGCTATTACCATCAGGCGACGATCATGGCCGGCGGCAACGCCCCATTGAGCGCCGCGCAGCTGACCGCCAGCTCCTTCACCCCCATCACCGGCGCCGCGGTCGCTTCGACCGGCAACAACCTCAACACGCTGAATGGCATCATAACGGACACCACGGGCGCCGCGATCGCGGCGAAATACACGTGGAGTCAGTTCAAGTTCTTCGTCGGCTACGATTACGAAAACCTGAACAACCCGCACGATCCTCTCGGCATCGGCGCCACCAACGACCAGGGCGGCTATGCCCTGAGCCAGGCCAACAACCACTTCTATGCCCACGCCAGGATTCTGCAGACCGTCTGGACGGGCGTGAAATACGCTTACGATCCCAAGACCGACATCACCCTGTCCTACTACCACGTCAACCAGAACCAGTACGGCGACGCCGGTCAGGACGCGACCTGCTCCGCGGCGAGCCAAAACCTGCGGGCGGCGCAATGCGCCGGGACGCTCGACGCGGTCTCGCTCTATGCGGACTATCACTTCACCAAGCGGTTCGACATCTACGGCGGCATGGAAGTCTCCAATGTCGAAGGCGGCTTGGCGGGCGGCACGCTGCCGCTGGGCTCGAAGGTCGGCACGCCTGTCTCGGCCGCCAATTACGGCAACAACTACTACACCAACTGGGCTCCGACCGTTGGCGTCCGCTACACCTTCTGATCGCCCGACCGGCGCTCGAATGGCATGAAATTGGATCCCGCGAGCTTTGGCTCGCGGGATTTTTCATGTCCGGGCCTGCGCCCAAATTTCTTGCCAAGCTGCGAGCCTGCGTTTAGCAAGACGCCAGATTTCGGCGCGAGACAGCGCCTGCAAGAAGAGGCGGATCATGGCCAGCTATAAAATTTTCCTGCTGCCGGGCGACGGCATCGGTCCAGAGGTGACGGCGGAGGTCGAGAAAGTCGCTCACGCCATTTCCGAGGCGGGCCTCGCTTCGTTCGAATTCGAAAAAGGCCTTGTCGGCGGCTCGGCCTTTGACGCGCATGGCTCGGCGATCAGCGAAAGCGACATGGCGCTGGCGCAGGCGGCGGATGCGGTGATGCTCGCCGCCGTCGGCGGGCCGAAATGGGCCAATGTGCCTTACGACGTGCGCCCCGAGGCGGGCCTGTTGCGGCTGCGCAAGGACCTTGGCCTGTTCGCCAACCTGCGCCCCGCCGTCTGCTATCCGGCGCTTGCCGACGCCTCGGCGCTGAAGCGCGAGATCGTCGAGGGCCTCGACATCATGATCGTGCGCGAACTGACCGGCGGCGTCTATTTCGGCGAGCCGAAGGAGATCATCGACCTCGGCAACGGCCAGAAGCGCGCCATCGACACCCAGGTGTACGACACGTACGAAATCGAGCGCATCGCCGCCGTGGCTTTTGAACTGGCCCGCAAGCGCAACAACAAGGTGACGTCTTCCGAAAAGCACAATGTGATGAAGTCCGGCGTGCTGTGGAAGGAAGTCGTCACCGACCTGCACAAAAAATCCTATTCCGACGTGACGCTCGAGCACATGCTGGCGGACGCGCTCGGCATGCAACTCGTGCGCTGGCCCAAGCAGTTCGACGTGATCGTCACCGACAATCTGTTCGGCGACATGCTGTCGGACGTCGCCTCTATGCTCACTGGGTCGCTCGGCATGCTGCCTTCCGCCTCGCTCGGCGCCGCCGACGCGGAAGGCAAGCGCAAGGCGATGTATGAGCCGGTGCATGGCTCGGCGCCCGATATCGCCGGCAAGGGAATCGCCAATCCGATCGCCATGGTGGGCTCGTTCGGCATGGCTTTGCGCTATTCCTTCGGTCTTGGGGACGCCGCCGACCGGATCGAAAAGGCGATTTCCGACGTCCTCGCCGCCGGTCTGCGCACCGCTGACATCAAGGGCGATGCGGCCTCGACGATTTCGACCTCGGCCATGGGCGACGCCATCGTGGCGGCGCTGCAAAAAGGGTTCTGAACGGAATAAAGCCCGCCGAATGGCGGGCTTTATTGGCGCCGGGAGTCGAAATTACTTCAGGAAGACATAGATATCGACCTGGAGCGCCATGTCGTTCGAATCCTTGGGCTCGTTCAGATATTCCTCGACGAACAGGTTGCGCGCCTCGAGCCCCTTCTCGTCGAGATAGGCGGTGATCGCCTCATAGGTCGAATCGATGTCGTCATAGGCCCCGCGGTGCTGGAATTTTATGGCATTTCCGCTCGGCGATTGGGCCAGTGAAATATCCGCGCCGAGATCGGGCTTGGCGTCGGCTGCGGCGTCGACAGGCAGCATGGCGTCGAATTTGAAGCCGGCGTCGTCGGTTTCGGTGAAGACGGCCATCGGATGGCCCTGGACCTTCAGCCCCGCCTTTTCCGCGCCGGCGCGCAATCGGGCCAGGGCTTCGTTGATCTTCGCATAGCCCTCCTCCCAGGTGGCGGCGCCATGCGCCTCGATGACGGTGTGGGCGACGACGTCGGTGGTCTTGATCGAGGCGTCTTCCTCCGGCGCCAACTTCGGCGCTTCGGCTTTTGGCGCTTCGACTTTTGGCGTTTCGGAATTCGGCGCCGCCGTTTGCGCCAGCGCGGGCAGGGGCGACGCGAAAGCGGCCAGCAACAGGACCAGCTTCAAGCCATGGCGCGGGCCCGCGAAAATCTTGGCGATCTGCATCAAAAACTCCCGTTCGCCCCGCCTGGCGATGCGGCGCGCAAATCAATTCCATTGCTGAAACCATTGTAACGTCAGGCGCCCGGCCCCCATATGGCCCCCGGCGGTCTTTTCTCCTATATTCCGCCTAAACCCGACATGAACAGATTTTAATACGGACAGCGCCAGTGACCGACTTGCAACCCGCCGACCCCGGCGTTTCCGCGCCGTCGCGCCATCCGCTGGCCGGCCGGGAGATTTTGAAGATGAACGGCGCCGGCAACGCCATCCTCGTGCTCGACCTGCGCGGGAGCGGACTAACGGCGACGGGCGCGGACGCGCGGGCGCTCGCGGCCACGAAAGGCCTCGCCTATGACCAGTTGATGGTTCTCAACGATCCGCGCGCGCCGGGCGAAGACGCCTTCATGACGATTTTCAACCGCGACGGATCGCTGTCGGCCTCCTGCGGCAACGGCACGCGCTGCGTGGCGCATTATCTGGCGGAAAAGACCGGCTCCGCGACGATCAACCTCGCGACCTCGGCCGGAAAGCTTGCCGTCCGCCGCGAAGGGCCTTTGTCCTTCACCGTCGACATGGGCCGGCCGCGCCTCGAGTGGCGCGACATCCCGCTCGCCCACGCGGTCGCCGACACGGGCCGAGTCGACATGCAAGAATTCGATCTGCGGAAATTTGGCCTGCCGCCGGCCTCCTGCGTCAGCATGGGCAATCCGCACGCGATCTTTTTCGTCGCCGACGCGGAAAAATTCGATCTTGCCGAAATCGGGCCGGTTCTGGAGCATGATCCGCTATTTCCCGAGCGCGCCAATATTTCCCTGGCGCAGGTCCTTTCGCCGGAAGAGGCGCGTGTAAAAGTCTGGGAGCGCGGCACGGGCCTGACGCTCGCCTGCGGCACCGCCGCCTGCGCCACGCTCGTCGCAGGGTTTCGCGCCGGCCTGCTGCGGCGTCGCGCCAAAATCCTCCTGCCAGGCGGAAACCTGGTCATCAACTGGCGCGAATCCGATGGTCGCATCGAGATGACCGGGCCGGTGGAGCTGGAGTTCGTCGCAAAGATCGATCCGGCGGTTTTCGCTGGCGTTGCGGCGGACCGGCCATGAAAGGGCCGGGCGAGGGGCAAAACGGCGTCGAGGTCGTGACCTTCGGCTGCCGCCTCAACCTGGTCGAGTCCGAGATGATCCGGCAATTGGCGGCGGAGGGGGAGGAAAGGAGCCTCGTCGTCGTCAACACCTGCGCCGTGACAGGGGAATCGGCGCGCCAGGCGCGCCAGGCGATCCGCCGCCTGAAGCGGGAGCGGCCGGAAGCGCGCATCGTCGTCACCGGCTGCGCGGCGCAGATCGATCCGGAAAATTTCGCCGCCATGCCGGAAGTCGCGCATGTGATGGGCAATGCCGAAAAGACCCGAGCGTTGAGCTGGCGCTCCTTCGACGCAAGGGTGAATGTCGGGCCCATCGCCCAGGCCAACCGCCGTGAAAATGCGTCGCAGCCGATGCTTGCGGCGATCGAGGGCCACACGCGCGCCTTTCTCGCCGTGCAGAACGGCTGCGATCACAGCTGCACCTTCTGCGTCATTCCGCTCGGGCGCGGCGCGTCGCGCTCGGCCCCCGCCGACGAAATCGTCGCGCGGGCGCGAAAATTCGTCGAGGCCGGCCACAAGGAAATCGTCCTCACCGGCGTCGATCTCACCTCCTGGGGAGCGGACCGGCCCGGCGCGGAAAAGCTCGGCGCGCTCGTGCGCCGGCTGCTGCGCGAATTGCCCGGCCTGCCGCGCCTGCGGCTGTCCTCCATCGATTGCGTCGAGGCCGACGCCGATCTCATCGCGGCCTTTGCCGGGGAGGAGCGGCTTGCGCCCTATCTCCATCTTTCCTTGCAATCGGGCGACGATCTGATCCTGAAGCGCATGAAGCGCCGGCACGACCGGCGGCAGGCCGTCGATTTCTGCGCCAATCTGCGCGCCTTGCGTCCCGACATGGCGTTCGGCGCCGATCTCATCGCCGGCTTCCCGACCGAGGACGAGGACATGGCGGCGCGCACGCTGGCGCTGGTCGACGATTGCGGCCTGAGCTTCCTCCATGTCTTCCCTTTCTCGCCGCGTCCGGGAACGCCGGCAGCGCGCATGCCTCCCACGCCGGCCTCAGCGGTCAAGGAGCGTGCGGCAAGACTGCGCGAGGCGGGAGACCGCGCCCGGCAAAGGCATTTCGCGGCGCAAATGGGTCGGCGGCTGCGCATCCTGGCGGAGCGGGGCGGGGTCGGCCGCGCCGACGATTTCACGCCGGTGAAGACGCCCGGCGTCCCGCCCGGCCGGATCGTCTGGGGCGTGGCGACGGGATTTGACGCTCATTCGCTGGATGTAAGCTTCAATTCATCGTTAATCGAGAAGCCTTCGGCGCGGTAACCCGGAACTCGCAAAATTAAGGTCAAATTGGCCCGAACTCGACGCGCGCCCATGGGGGCGGCGAGGATGGGCCATGCCGTCAACCACAAGCTACCGAAGCGGAAGCGATTTCCGGGCCTATGTCCGGGACGCCATTGCGGCGCGGGAAAATGTCGCCGCCAAGCCGCCATCGCCGCTTGTCCGGCTGCGCCGCGCCTTTCAGCGGCGCATCGCCGGAGAACTGGCGTTCTGCCGCGACGTCGGCGCGGCGGCAACCGCTCGCGCGGGCCTGCGTCGGGTATCGCAGCCGGGCAAGCAAGAACCGACCTTCGAGATGACGGAGGCGGAATGGACTTCCGAATTGGCGCGGGAATATCGCGACGATTATCTGCCCGTCCGGCCGGAGCGGGATATTTCGGCGGAAGCGCCGGAAAAAAGCCGTGGCCACGCCGACCCGGCCGGCGCCTTCCTTCTGCGCGCCGGCCATGCGCTGTGGCGGTTCGTCACTTTCTTCCGCCCCCTGGCGCGCTTGGCTTCCGCTTGGAGCGGCCCCCTCGCCAAGCTGGCCGTGATGGGCATAGCTCTGCTGGCGGGCGCCGATCTTCTCACCCAGTGGCGGGAAACGTCGAGATTCCGTGAGGCGCCGGCGCCAGCCGTTTCGCGCGGCGCCTGGCTCGACATCGCCAGGCCTTATCAGCTCTACGACCTGCCGGCGCCGCAACTGTCGCATGAAAGCCACGCCTACGCCGCCCACCGCCACGCGACCGGCGGCGGACGCGAGGACACTTTGACCTTCGGCCGGTTCGCGGCCGAAAAACGCCCGTTCCTTCGCCTGTCCGTCTACAGGCATGGCGCGGAGGAGCGCGTCGACGCACCGTTCTTCGTCGCCATGGCGCGCCGCGCCGCGCAGCTCGGGCTGAGCGTGTCGGATGTCCGGCTGGAGCAGGGGCAGCCGACGCAATTCGGCGAAATGGAGCAGGCGCCGTTGACCCTGTCGGACAGCAAAGGGTCGCGCCAAAACTGCCGCGGCTTCCGCCTGATTCGGGCCGAGCCCGGCCTCACCCTGGATGGGCTCGCCTGCGCCGCCGGGAGTGAAACGATGAGCGCGCCCAGTCTCGCCTGCCTGCTCGATCGTCTCGAACTGCTCTCCGCCGGCTCCGACAAGCCCCTGCGCGACTTTTTCGGCGCGGCCGAGGCGCGCAATGTCCAGGCTTGCGCTGAAACCGGCCGCCGCCGTTAAGCGTTGTCGCATCGAAACCCGGCAGAACACGCAAAAAACTATCGCCCGGAGCCCGGAAAGGCTAGACTGCGGCGATCCGCATCAGGAGCCAATCATGCGCCGTCTTTCCCTGTTCATTCTTGCGCTCGCCTCCGGCGCGCTGGCCTCTGCCGGCGTCGAGGCGCGTCCGCAGCATCATCATCGCCATCACGTGGTGCGCCAGGCGCTTTATCCGACCCACGAAATCGTGGTCAAGAAGCGCAGCTTCCTCGATCCGGGCAATGTCGTGCCGGTCGGCAGCGAGAACAGCTACATGCTCCAGTCGACGATCTTTCACCACACGCCTCCCGGCACTTTCCGGCGCGCGGAGTTCGGCGACGAGGTCCTGCCGGGCGCGTTCGACCTGCCGGGCTTCCAGCGCTATGCGCCGTGGTGAGAGCGCAAGGCCCGAGGACATAAAGAAAACGGCCGGGAAACCGGCCGTTTTGCTTGTTGGGAACGCGGACGAAAAAGCTCAGTCCTTGGCGCGCTCGACATAGGTGTTGTCCTCGGTGAGGACGACGATGCGGGCGCCGACGCCGATATGCGGGGGCACCATTACGCGCAGGCCATTGTTCATCTTGGCCGGCTTGTAGGAGGATGAGGCCGTCTGGCCCTTCGTCACCGGCTCGGTGTCGACCACTTCCAACGTCACGCGGGCCGGCAACTGGATCGCCACGGCGACGCCGTTGAAGAGCGACAGGATGACCTGCATGCCTTCCTGCAGATAGGCGGCCTGATCGCCGAGCACCTCTTTCGAGACGATCACCTGCTCGTAGTTCTCGCCGTTCATGAAGGTGTAGCCGTCGGCGTCCTGGTAGAGGAACGAGAAGTTCATGTCCTCGACATGGGCGCGCTCGACCTGTTCGGTGGTCTTGTAGCGGACGGTGGTCTTCACGCCGTCGGACATGCGGCGCATGTCGATCTGCGTCGTCGGCGTGCCCTTGCCCGGGAAAAAGCTTTCGGCGCTCAGCACTGCATAGAGCTGGCCGTCCTCATGCTCGATGATATTGCCCTTGCGGACGTTGCTGGCGATGACTCTCACTTTTCAATTCCCTCAATCGACGCCCGCCGTCACGGTTGAAGGGACGGGCCGTCGGGTCTATGGACCTTTTTCGAAACTGCGGCGCCACTAATAACCGATCGTCGTCGCAAAGCCAGATTTTTCGACATAACGCGCGAAGGAAGCGATGGGATGCGGCGACAAAGCCCCTTCTGGGCGCCGGAGAATTATGCCGACCGGCAGCCCCGCCTCCTCCAGCGGGCGCGAATCGCGCAAAGCCTTCGCGCTTTTTTCGCCGCGCAGGATTTTGTCGAGATCGAGCCCGCCGCCTTGCAGGCCTCGCCCGGCAATGAAACCCATATTTCTGCTTTCGCGACGCAGTTTCAACCTCTCGGCGCCGCGCCGACGGCATTGTATCTGCATTCCTCGCCGGAATTCGATTGCAAGAAGCTGCTTGCCGCGGGCGAGGAGCGCATTTTTTCCCTCGCCCATGTCTTCCGCAACGGCGAAAGATCGAAATGGCATCATCCTGAATTCACCATGCTGGAATGGTACCGGGCGCACGCCTCCTATCGGACCCTGATCGACGATTGCGCCGCCGTGCTGAAGATCGCGGCGGAAGCGGCGGGGACGACCGAGCTCCGCTTCGGCGATTCTCGCCTCGATCCCATGCTCGCGCCGGAAATCGTCTGCGTCGCCGAGGCGTTCGAGACTTATGCGGGGATCGACCTGCTCGCCGTCCTCGACGACCGCGACGCCCTGGCGGCGCAGGCGGAAAAGATCGGCCTCCGGGTTAGCGCCGACGATCATTGGTCGGACCTGTTCAGCAAGATCCTGTCGGACAGGGTCGAGCGGCGCCTCGGCCACGGCCGCGCCACCGTGCTGATCGATTATCCCGCCAGCGAAGCGGCGCTCGCGCGGCGCAAGCCGGAAGACCCGCGCCTCGCCGAGCAATTCGAACTTTACGGCTGCGGCGTCGAGCTCGCCAACGCCTTCGGCGAATTGACCGATCCGGTCGAACAGCGCCGCCGCTTCGAGGCGGACATGGCGGAACGCCGGAGGCTCTATGGCGTCTCTTATCCGATCGACGAGGATTTTCTCGCGGCGCTTTCCTTCATGCCGCCGGCGAGCGGCATTGCGCTTGGTTTCGACCGGCTGGTGATGCTGGCGACGGCGGCGGAAAACATCGAGCAGATCCTCTGGGCGCCGGTGGCGCAGCCATGAGCGGCTCTTTCCGCGACAAGACCCTCACCCGTCCCGAAGACCTGATCGCCGCGGGTTTCGCCTCGCCGGGGCAGGCGGCGGAACTGGCGGAAGTCGCTGACCGCTACAGCGTCGCGGTTCCGCCCGGCGTCGCCCGCCTGATCACGAGGCCCGACGACGCCATCGGCCGGCAATTCCTGCCCGATGTCGCGGAATTGCGGACGCTGCCCCAGGAGCGCGCCGATCCGATTGGCGACGACGCGCACGAGGTGAGCAAGGGGCTCATCCATCGCTATCCCGACCGCGCGCTGTTGAAGCTGACCAGCGTCTGTCCGGTCTATTGCCGCTTCTGCTTTCGCCGCGCCCGCGTCGGCGCTGGAACCGAAGGGCTCTTGAGCGAAGAGGCGCTCGACGCCGCCTTCCACTATCTCGCGGCGCATGACGAAATCTGGGAGATGATCGTCACCGGCGGCGACCCGCTCGCCGTCGCGCCGCGGCGACTGGCCGCGCTGTCGCGTCGCGTCCAGGAAATCGAGCATGTCAAGATCCTGCGGCTGCATTCGCGCGTCCCGGCCCTCACGCCGGAGCGCATCACGCCCGAACTGATCGCGGCGCTTCTCGACAGCGGCAAGACCGTTTACGTCGCCCTGCACGCCAACCACCCACGCGAATTGACCGCGGAAGCGCGAAGGGCCTGCGGAAAATTGATCGACGCCGGCGTCGCCATGGTCAGCCAGACCGTCCTTTTGCGCGGCGTCAACGATGATGTCGAAACGCTTTCGGCGCTGATGCGCGCTTTCGTGGAAATGCGCGTGAAGCCCTATTACCTGCATCATCCCGATCTGGCCCCCGGCACCTCGCATCTGCGTGTGAAGCTGGAGGAGGGGCAGGCTCTGGTCCGCGCGCTGCTGGGACGTCTGTCAGGGCTCTGCCAACCCATTTATGTCGTGGACATTCCCGGCGGCCATGGCAAGGCGCCGGCCGGCCCGGTCTATTTTTCGCGCGCCGGCGACGGCTATGCCGTGGTCGACTGGCGCGGTAAAAGCCACGCTTACGCTGATTCTGCGCCGGACGCGGAGGAAAGGTGATGATCGCCTTGATTTGGGCCGATTTCCGCCGATCCTGCCGGGGCGAACCGAATCGGAGCCGCTTGTGACGCGCAAATACGCTCTCATTTCATTGGCGAAAACCTTGCCTCTGGCGAAAACCTGGCTTTTGAATGCGGCGCTGGCGCTGTCCTCGGCCTTGCCGCGCCGGCATTTTCCGCGGAGCGCGCTCCCGCGGCGCGTCCGCCCTCGCTCTCGGCGCATGCGAAGGCCCCGGCCCCGCCGCTCCCACGGCGGCGGCGGCGCCCGCTTCGCCGGAGCAGCCGGCGTCGTCCGACGACAATGCGCGTCTTGACGCCGCCAAGCAGGCGCTCGACCAGATCGCCGCCGCGCTTGGCGGCGAATCCCTGACTGACGCGGATCTCGCGCGCGACAGCGCCGCAATCGATCCGGTGTCGGCGCAGATCCAATCTGTCGTCGCCGATGTCTCGCCCCGGCTGGCGGCGCTGAAGGCCAGGCTCGACCAGCTCGGACCCGCGCCCAATCCCAAGGCCAATCCGCCGGCGCCGCCGGAAGACGCCGCCGTCGCCCAGGACCGCCAGGAGCAGACGAAGCTGTATTCGGCCAATGACGACCTGCTGAAGCGCGCCAATCTGTTGCAGGTGCGCGCCGACCAGATCGCGGCGCACATCGCCCAGCGCCGTCGCGCGCTGTTCGCCAATGCGGTTTTCCAGGACTCTTCGAGCATTTTCGCGCCGAGCCTGTGGGTCGACGTGGCGCGCGAGACGCCGCGCGCCGTCGACGCCGGCGAGGGGATTTTCGCCGATTTCTCCAGCCGTGTCGCAGATGCGCTGGGGGGACGTTCCGGCTTCACCTTCGTCGCCTTGCTGCTTCTCATCGGCGCGGCGCTGGCCGTCGCGGGCTTCGTCGCGCGGCGGGTCATTCCGCGCGAGGAATCGCGGCGCAAGCCGAATGAATTGCAGAAGGCGGCCGCGGCCCTGTGGACCGCGCTGGCGGTGGCGGCCATTCCGGTCGCGGGCGTCGGCGCGCTTTACGAACTCGCCAACTGGTTCGGCCTGAACGCCCCGCAGTTGCAGCCGTTGAGCGCGGCCCTGTTCTGGGGCGTGATCCGGCTGGCGCTGGCCGTCGGGCTCGGGGCGGCCATCCTGGCCCCCAATCGCCCGCACTGGCGGCCTGTCGATCTGAGCGACAGGGTCGCGCAAAGAATCATGACCCTCGTCCTGACGGTCGCCGCCCTCATCACCTTCGGCAAACTCGTCGAGGCGATGAATGAAGTCATCGGCGCGTCCTTGCAGGCGACGGTGGCGGCGCGCGGAGCCTTGGCCATTCTGGTCGGCCTGGCCCTGGCGCGTGGCCTTTACGGGATTGTCGGCGGCCCGGACCATGGGTTCGACGAAGACGACGATTCGCGTCCGGCGCATCTTGAGGACGAAAGCCCGTGGTGGCCGCCGATCCGTTTCGCCGCTTGGACCGCGACCTTCGTCGTGCTCGCCGCCGACGTCGTCGGCTATGTCGCGCTGGCCGCCTTCCTCGTCGACCAGATCGCCTGGACGGCGCTGATCGTCAGCCTGCTGTTCCTGCTGCTCAAGCTGGCGGGCGAGGCGACCGACCAGGCTTTTCGCCCCAATTCGCGCATCAGCCGCGGCCTCATGGCCAGTCTCGGCCTGCGGCGCGAAAGCCTGCAGCAGATCGGCGTGCTGCTCGGCGCCGCCGCCTCCGTCGCGCTCAGCGCCATCGCCGTGCTGCTGGTGCTCGCGCCCTGGGGGCTGCAGTCGCATGACATGTTCGGCGCGGTCAAATCGGCGTTTTTCGGCGTCAAGGTCGGCGATGTCACCATTTCCCTGTCGAGCCTGGTCTTCGCCCTCCTGTTCTTCGGCCTCGGCTACGGACTGACCCATGTGGCGCAGAACTGGCTGGAAAACCGCTACCTGCCGCTCACCGGGCTCGACACCGGCCTGCGCGCCTCGATCCGCACCAGCGTCGGCTATATCGGCGTGCTGGCGTCGCTTGGCTTCGCCTTCGCCTATCTCGGCATCAACACCGAAAAGCTGGCTCTGGTCGCCGGCGCGCTGTCGGTCGGCATCGGCCTCGGCCTGCAATCGGTGGTCAATAATTTCGTGTCCGGCCTGATCCTTCTGTGGGAGCGGGCGATCCGGGTCGGCGACTGGGTGCTGATCGGCGAGAACCAGGGCTATGTGCGGCGGATCAATGTCCGCTCGACCGAGATCGAGACTTTCGATCGCGCCACCATGATCGTGCCGAACGGCCAGATGGTCACCGATATCGTGAAAAACTTCGTCCGCGCCGACCGCGTCGGGCGGGTCACGGTCGCGGTGCAGGTGATCTGGGGCACGGACCCGGAAAAAGTGCGGGAAGTCCTGCTCGAAGCCGCGAAGTCGCAGGACGAGGTGGTGGGGATTCCCGCTCCGACGGTGCTGTTCAGCAATTTTTCGCAAAACGCGCTGGAATTCCAGCTGGTCTGTTTCGTCGAGGACGTCGAACACGCGCTGCGGGTGAAAAGCGACCTGCACTACGCCATTTTCAGCCGCTTCGAGGCGGCGGGCCTGCGAATGACCCAGCCCGCGCCGCCGCAACCGACGATGACGCTCGACCTCGCCCAGATCGAGCCGCTGTTGCAGCGCTTCGCCACGCCCGCGAAGGACACGAAGGCTTAACCCTTTTGGCCGAACCCTTCCCAAACTCCTCGAATGGAAAGACCCAGCTTGAAATTTTCCGTCCCCCGCCCCTCATGGCGCATGGCTCTCGCCGCCGCGCCGCTCGTCCTGCTCGCGGGCTGCGCCGAGCCGCCGGCTCCCGCGACCGGCCTTTACCAGTCGATGATGACGCCGGGCGCGCGCCTGGACGCCGAGGCGGCGCGAAAGATGATCTCGCTCTACCGCTCCAATCACGGGCTGGAGGCGCTGGCGATCGATCCGGGCCTGATGGCGGAGGCGCAGCGGCAGGCCGCGGCCATGGCCGCCGCCGACAAGCTGAGCCACGAGGTGCGGGGCTCGCTGACCGACAGGCTCGATCATGACGGCTATGAAAAGCAGGCCGCGGTGGAGAATGTGTCGGCCGGCTACGACACGATCAGCGAGGTCTTTTCCGGCTGGCGGCAATCGCCGCCCCACAACGCCAACATGCTCGCCTCGGGAATGCGCCGCATGGGCATAGCGGCGGTGTACAATCCGCGCACCCGCTACAAGATTTTCTGGGCGCTGGTGATGACCAACTGAGGGGCTCAACGGCGCAAAGCGGCGGGAAGCGGAAGTGCGCGGATACCGCCGGAAAGCACTGCTTTTCGCCCCACGAACGTCATGGCCGGGCTTGTCCCGGCCATCCACGCCAGGACGCGGGATTCAATGCCGGAGGTTTCGCGCTGCATCGCGGCGTGGATGCCCGGCACAAGGCCGGGCATGACGGCGTTGGTGGCCGAAGCGCCATGCAAACCTAGGTTTTTTCCCGGAAAGCGGCCATCGGCCATGGGCGCCGCCAACGTCCCCTTCGAGGCGAGGGTTGACATTGCCGAAGGCGCAAAACGCTCA
Organism: uncultured Alphaproteobacteria bacterium; assembly: GCA_963849665.1. Taxonomy (GTDB): domain Bacteria; phylum Pseudomonadota; class Alphaproteobacteria; order Rhizobiales; family Beijerinckiaceae; genus Rhodoblastus. The sequence goes on from CAWKJW010000028.1 coordinate 119,338, forward strand.
ACTTCGCTTTAGCGACGTTTCTGGAAACCTCGTCCTCATTCACCCGGCGCCAAAACCGCGTCGAAATCGTCCGGGCCGAGCCAGCGGCGCAGGAAGGCGGAGGTCCAGCGCGCCACCGCGCCGTCATGCTGGAACCAGCCCTCGAGATGGCTCTGCCTTTGCTGCGCGCTCGGATGGTTCATGCGCTCGAGCGCGGTCACCGTCCATTTGCACATCATCGCATAGGTGACGTCGGGATGGAATTGCAGGCCATAGGCCTTGTCGCCCACCTTTATCGCCTGCGCCTCGAAATCGTCGCCCTGCGCCAGCAGCACCGCGCCATTGGGCCGGTCGAACCCCTCGCGGTGCCATTGATAGACCCGGTTGGGGAAAGGCGCCTTGCACAGGCAATGGCCTTCCTCGGTCGGATGGATCGGATAATAGCCGACCTCGATGCGGCCGTCCGGGTGGCCGGCGACCTTGTGGCCGAGATGGCGGGCGAGCAATTGCGCGCCGAGGCAGATTCCGAGGAAGGGCTTGTTTTCGCGCAAGGGCGCGCCGATCCAGTCGATTTCGCGCCTTAGCCAATCATGCTCGTCGTTGACGCTCATCGGGCCGCCGAAGATCACCACGCCGGAATGGTCGCCCAGCGTTTTCGGCAGGGGATCGCCGAGCGGCGGGCGGCGGATGTCGAGCGGCGCGCCATATTCGCGCAGCAGCCGGCCGATGCGGCCGGGCGTGGAATGCTCGCCGTGCAGGACGATCAGCACGGGCCGGCGCGGCGGCGGCGAGAACGGGTCGGCGGAAAATTCCATGTTCGGCCGCCCTCCTTAGGTCTTGCGGCGGAGTTGCAGGGCGCTGACCAGGGCCAGCGACAAGGGTTTCGGCGTCAGCGGCGACGACCAGGCCATGAATTTCGTCATGAGGCCGGGAATGACCACCCGCTTGCGCGCCATCATGCCGTCATAAGCGGCCTGGGCGACGTCCGGCGACGATACGGTCCCGAGCTTCATCATGCTCATGCCCGGACGAAATCGCGCCCGCGCCTGAAAGCCGGTCGGCACCGGGCCGGGGCAGAGGGCGGTGACGCTGACGCCCATGGGCGCCAGTTCGGCCGAAAGCGCCTCGCTGAAGGAAAGGACATAGGCCTTGGTCGCGTAATAGACCGCCATGCCGGGCCCCGGCATGAAGGCGGCAAGGGAGGCGACGTTCAACAGCCGGCCCTTCGCCTCCGCCAGCGGCGCGGCGAAGGCGAGGCACATTTCCGTCAGGGCGCGGACATTGAGGTCGATCATGCCGAGCTGCTCGGCGGGATCGCCTTCGACCGCGGGGCCGAGCACGCCATAGCCGGCGTTGTTGACGACGATGTCCGGCGCGGCGTCGGCGGAGCCGAGAAAATCGCGCAAAGCCGCGACGGCGCCGGGCCTGGCGAGATCGCAATCGAACACCAGCGGGCGCGGATTTTCTGGCCCGGAAGGGCGGCGAGCGAATCGGCCAGGGCGTCGAGCGCCTGGCGATTGCGCGCGACGAGCGCGAGATCATGGCCTTTGGCCGCGGCGATGCGCGCCAGGTCGGCGCCGATGCCGCCGGAGGCGCCGGTGATCAGCATGATTTTTCGTCGGGCGTCGGGAGTGGTCATTCCGGTTTTCCTTCCTCGTCCGCGCCGGTCTTTCCCCAGGGTCCCGGCGCTTCCGGGTCGAAGCCGCATTCTGCGCGAATCTTGCGCCGCAAGGCGATGCGGTCGCGCGACGGGACGCCGAGCAGTTCGGAAACGCGCCAGATGATGTTTTCCTCGAATTCCTGCGCCTCGCCGTCGGCGTAAGCGATGGTCCACATCATTTCGATCAGCCGGCGCCGGTCGGGGAACGACAGCGCATGTTGCAGGATCGAGGTGAAACGAAAAAGGTCGACCGCCTCGCGGTCGCTTTTTTGCGCGGCGGCGACCAGGCGCCGCGCCGCCTCGTTATCGAGATCGAATCTCTGTTGCAGCAGGAGGAGCAGCGAACGGCGCTCCGGTTCGCTGAAAAAGCCGTCGGCCTCCGCGACATGGACGAGCAAGGCGGCGGCGGCGAGGCGGAAATCGCCTTCGCCGAAATCCCGCTCGGCGGGATCTGGACCGGTCATTTCCTCAAGAAACTGACGCAGCCGTTCGAACATGGGGCCCTTCGGAATGGCGGACGATTTGCACAGAATGCTCAGTCCATCCTAAGGAAGCATTAACCATGCCGGAATGCTCCGCACAACCGGCGATTTTAATGGGTTTCGCGCGCAAAAACGCAAGTTTCGCGTCAAGCGCCGATGGTGTCCCTTTCGCGCAGAGCAGGGCCAGTCACCATCGTCATGACGCAAGGGATATGCGGCAACAACCGACGACGATACATTAAAATCACACACACGCTTGCTATATGTGAGGATCGAATCGCAAGCCGCCAATCATTCTCGCATCGTCAATCCTGCGTTGCATTTCCTTGAGCTTGCATCAAGACGTGAACTCCGACGATCGGCGGGCCAAAATGCATTTGATTATTCCAAATAACGTTCTAATGATTGGCTGAACGGCTTTTTATGAGCTTATTCAGTCGCGTCGGCAAGGAAGGTTGCAGGCTATGGAAATGTTGCGTTTAGGCGAAGCGATCAAATTCGGATCGAACGGCAATTCCGCCGGTTTCCTGGGCGTCGGCTGGTCATCTCATCAGGATGCGCCGACGGCGACATGGAGCACCGACCACGTCGCCACGCTGAACCTGCGGCTCGCCGGCGGCGCCCCCCGGATCAAAATGACCATCGAGGCGGCGCCTTTTCTCGCCGACGACAAGCTTCTGCACCAGGAAATGAACATTTATCTCAACGGCGCCTGGATCGGTTTCGTCCATGCCGGCGAGTTTTCCACGACGACGCATGTCTTTCCAGGCGATCTGATCAATGCGGCCGCCGGCAACCTCTTCTCCTTCGTGATTCCCACGGCGCGGGTGCCCGCCAGGCTGGGCCTGGGCGCCGATCTGCGCTGTCTCGGCTTCGCCTTTCAGTCGCTGACCCTCGATCGGGCCTGACAAGGATCGCGCCAAAAAAAATTCAGAACAGGAAGCGGGCGCCGTCGAACGAGCGGCGCAGTTCGAAACTGCGAAACTGGCTGAAAATCGGCGACAGCCAGGCGCGAAGCCCGGAGCGCACCACCAGCGACATGTCCGGCGGCGGATCGATCAGCATATAGGAAAGCGAAAGGTCGTTCGGCTCCAGCGCCCGTCGCATGGCCAGATCGAGGGCGCGGATTTTCAGGCGCCGATGCGGCGGATAGAGCGCGAGCCGCGCATTCGCCTCGTCGCCGAGCGGCGCCGCGCCTTCATTGTGCACAAGCAGGGTTTCGACGCCGGGAAAACTGGCGGTGAGGCGATAGGCCGCGGCGGCGGAGGCCTCCGACGCGTCGGCGTGAAACAGGATCACCGGCTCGACGCCCTTGCCGCGCGCCTCCTCGACGAAGCCGATTTCCTCGACGAGCGAGAAAAAGCGTGTGTAGGAGCGGCTCCACAGATCGATGATTTTCGGCTCGCCGTCGGCGACGAGCAGCCGGTCGATCAGCGCGATCTGTCCCTGGACGAGCGAGAGGTCGACGTTTTTCACCCGCTCGCCGAAGCGCGGCGCGTAATCGGGTTCATGCGGGTCGGCGTCGAAGCCGAGGAAACCGCGGCGCGTGGCCAGGTAATAGTCCGACAGCAGGCGGGCGGTGGTGCTGGTCCCGACCCTTCCGTGCGGCGAGCAGCAGATGAAGACGAAGGTTTCCGCGCGATTCGTCGAGGGGTCCTCTCCGGGATCGTCATCCGGGCCTTCGCCCGCCGTTCGCCACTGACGTCCCCCCGGATTCAAATGTCAGTCCCGCCCAGCCAGAAGGTCGAGGAGCCGAACGCGGTTCAGCTCCTCCGCGATCTTCGCCTGCCAGGTCCGGACATAGCCGCGCAGCACGAAGGACTGGTTGGCGGGGTCGCCGCTCGCCGTCTTGTTGGCGACAAAGGTCGAAAAGGGCACGCCGGAAATCTCGACCTGCTCATAGGACATTTCGTTGAGCTTCGGGATGGTGATCTCGCCGGCCGGCGTCACCTTTTCGAAATAGCGGCGATGGGTGACGGGGTCCCATTCGAAGAAATTGGTGTCGTTGATATGGTTCTTGACCAGGAAATAATTGGCGTCCTGCACGAAAGGCGCGACCTCGGCGATTTCGTCGAGCGAGGCGATGGAGGGGCCCAGCACATGCAAAAGCGTGAAGCTGAAGTCGCCCGCCTTGACCGCGTCGAGGAAGCCGACGTCGCGCAGGGCCCGCAAGACGCCGCTGAGCGCCCCGGCGCGGGTGTCGATGACGCTGACCTTGACCTGCGCCGCGTTCAGCGTGTCGAGAATGCGCATCTGGTCGGCGGTCTGGGTGATGTCCACGACTTCGGTGAGCGGCCCGTGGAAGCGCTTGAGAGTTCCGCGCGGATATTCGGTGTCGAAGGCGCGGGTGAGGACGTTGTTGGCGGCGAGAAAGTCGAGCAGCGCCCTGGAGATGGTCGTCTTGCCCACGCCGCCCTTGTCGGCTCCCACCAAAATGACGGCTGGCTTCATATTATGGTCCGCTCCTGGCGTCGTTGTGTGCCCGGCCGGCCGATGAGCCGATGGCGCCCGGGAAGAATCCTTGCGTAAGGCGATTCGCCGCTTGTTTTCTATACGCGCCATGTTGCGGCTTATAGCATCGAAGCGTCGTCATTTGTGCAAAGGTGAATGAAAAGTTTACCAATATGGTTTACGCGGCTCAAGTTTCCGCGCTTTCTTGCGCTTAGGCGCCAGCGGTCGGCAAGCGTGCGCGACGAGGACGCCTGATGCGACAAAATGACACCGATTACGAGCGCCGCCGCCGCGCTTTCGTCTGGTCGATCCCGGAAAGATACAATATCGGCGTCGATTGCTGTGACCGCTGGGCATTGGCTGATTCGGGCCGCGCGGCGATCATCGAGATCGGACCCGACGATGCTGCCGGCGTCGTCAGCTTCGCCGACCTGCGGGCGGAGTCCAACCGAATCGCGCGCGCCTTGCGCAAGCGCGGCGTCGTCCGCGGCGATTGCGTCGCGCTGCTGCTGCCGCAGTCGCGCCATGTCGCGGCCGCCCATATCGCCATTTACAAGCTGGGCGCCGTGGCGCTGCCGCTTGCGTCTCTCTTCGGCGTCGAGGCGCTGCAGTACCGGCTCGGCGATTCATCCGCCCGGGCTTTGATCTGCGACGCCCCGGGCCTGGCGAAAATTCGCGAAATCGGGCTCGCGAGCCTACCGGACTTGCGAACCCTCCTCTGCCTCGACGGGGCGGATGCGAATGCGGAGGATTTTTTCGCGGCGCTGGCGCAGGAATCGGAAGATTTCTCGCCCGTGGAGACCCTGGCGGACGACCCGGCCCTGATGATCTACACGTCCGGCACCACCGGCCTCGCCAAGGGCGCGCTGCACGGCCATCGCGTGCTGCTCGGCCATCTGCCGGGCGTGACCATGCCGCACGACGATTTCCCGCAATCCGGCGACTTGATGTGGACGCCCGCCGACTGGGCCTGGGCCGGCGGCCTGCTCAATGTGCTGCTGCCCTCGCTGCATTTCGGCGTCGCTGTCGTGGCGCGCCCCTTCCGCAAGTTCGATCCGGAAGCGGCCTTCGCGCTGATGGCCGCGCAGGGCGTGCGCAACGCCTATATTCCGCCGACGGCCCTGCGCATGATGCGGGCGGTCAAGGCGCCGCGGACAAAATTCGCTTTCGCCCTACGCAGTTTGAACACCGGCGGCGAATCTCTCGGGGCCGAGACCTTTCACTGGGGCCGCGAGGAACTCGGGCTGACCATCAACAAATCCTACGGCCAGACCGAATGCAATCTGGTGCTGGCCTCCAGCGGCCTGCTGGGCGTCAACCGTCCCGGCGCCATCGGCAAGCCGGTTGCGGGACATGACGTCGCGGTGATCCGCCCCGACGGTTCGGTCTGCGAGGACGGGGAGACCGGGGAAATCCGGTGCGGCGCCCGAATCCGGTGATGTTCATGGAATATTGGCGCCGGCCCGAGGCGACGGAGCAGAAATTTCTGGGCGACTGGATGCTGACCGGCGACCGGGCGCATCGCGATCGTGACGGCTACGTGTTTTTCGAGGGCCGCGACGACGACGTGATTTCCTCGGCGGGCTATCGCATCGGACCGGCCGAGATCGAGGACGTGCTGCTGCGCCATCCCGCCGTCGCCAATGCCGCCGCAGTCGGCAAGCCGGATGCGCTTCGCGGCGAGGTGGTGAAGGCGTTCATCGTGCTGAAGCCCGGCTTTTCGCCCTCGCCGGAGCTGGCGAAGGAAATCCAGGCGCAGGTCAAGACGCGGCAGCATCTGCAGATGGTCCTGGCGCAGTATCCGCGCGACCGAGTGGTGCGCGACGATTTGGGCCGGACGTATTTCCTGCAGCGCCGGTACCAGGATGCCTTGCAGGAATTCAACGCTACGATTGCAATTGACCCGGAAGATCTGGAGGCCAATTACAATTTGATGCTCACCTACACGGGATTAGGGAAGCCCGATCTCGCCGCTGAATTTCTGAAGCGTTATCTGCGTTTTCAAGGCCGACGAATCGGCGCAAACTCTTGTGGACCTATGTGCGCACGCATCCCGACGACAACAACGAACGTCAACCAGTCCGCGAGCACGTTTCCAAGCCACTGGTGGCGGCAAAGCCAGCCGCACGGAAGAATGTCGCCATCCTCGCCCATAAAACGAAGGAATCCGACTGATGGCCTCTTGCACGAAGGGAGTCTGGTACGTCGTCGTGTGCGTCGCCATGGCGAGCGTCGTTCTTGGTTCCGTTGACGCACTCGGAACTGCGCGCCATGCCGCGCCGCAGCAGCCAGCCGAGGGCGACGGCGTACGCTTCGAAGATGTCACACGTGCCGCCGGAATTCACTTTGTTCACAACGACGGCGCGTTCGGCAAGAAATGGCTTCCGGAGGCGATGGGACCGGGCGTCGCCTTCCTGGATTACGACAACGACGGCTGGCAAGACATTCTGCTGGTGAACGGAATGGACTGGCCGGGACACGTGCGCAAGCATTCGACCTCGGCACTT
>CAWKJW010000029.1:0-14545 GCA_963849665.1 uncultured Alphaproteobacteria bacterium
TTCAGACCCCAAACAATCTCTCTTAGAATATGCGAAGAGCGCGCCGCGTTCAGTTCGCGGCGCGCTAATTGCGGAGCGAGGAGCGATCGCGTCTCAGGGTCTCGGATACAATGCGCAATTAAGCGAGTTCGTGATCTCCACTTGGGATCCGACTCGGGCCGCCGCGAGATCGGACAGCCTCAACAGGGCAAGAAAGCGAATTAAGGAGTTGGCTTCAGGGTAGCTGCATAAGGCTACACTCGTCACTTTGTTGTATAGATACGGGGGGTATGCTATTTAATCCCCATGACCCACACCATCCATGAAAAACAAAAGCTTCTCGCCCGCGTCCGGCGCCTGCGCGGCCAGGTCGAGGCGATCGAGCGGGCGCTTGACGGCGAGGCCGGCTGCGAAAAGGTCATGCATCTGATCGCCGCGGCGCGCGGCGCCATGGCCGGGCTGATGGCCGAGGTGGTGGAGGAGCATGTCCGCACCCATCTGGTCGATCACGACAAACACCCCGGCGCGCTCAATCACGAAGCCGCCGAGCAATTGCTCGATGTCGTCCGAACCTATCTGAAATGAGGCCCGCCATGAGCGACAGCGAAGTTCTCCGAGCTTTCCACGACCATGTCTTCCTCGGCGAGCATCACGACAAGAGCGAGAAGAAAACCTGGGCCGTCATCTGGCTCTGCACCGCGATGATGCTTCTGGAAATCGTCGGCGGCTGGTTCTTCGGCTCGGTGGCGCTGGTCGCCGACGGCGTCCACATGAGCACCCACGCCGGCGCGCTCCTGCTGGCGGCGCTGGCCTATACCTACGCTCGCCGCTACGCCGGCGATCCGCGCTTCACCTTCGGCACGGGAAAGTTCGGCGATCTCGCCGGCTTCACCAGCGCCCTCATCCTGGCGATGATCGCCTTGCTGATCGGCTACGAGGCCGTGTCCCGCCTGTTCGCCCCGGTTCCCATCAAGTTCGCCGAGGCCATCCCGATCGCCTGCCTCGGCCTTGTCGTCAATCTCGCCAGCGCCTGGCTGTTGAGCGGCGGCCACGACCACGATCACGGCCACGCGCATCATCACGGACATGACCACGACGACCATCACCACCACCGCGACAACAATTTTCGCGCGGCGCTGGTGCATGTTCTCGCCGACGCCGCCGTCTCGGTGCTGGTCATTGTCGGGCTGTTGCTCGCGAAAAGCTTCGGCTGGCTGTGGATGGACCCGCTCGCCGGCATCGTCGGCGCCTTCGTCATCGCCTCATGGGCGCTGACGCTGATCCGCGACACCAGCGCCATCCTGCTCGACATGAACCCCGACCGAGCCATGACGGAGAAACTGCGCGGCGCGATCGAAGGCGACGGCGACCGCCTCGCCGACCTGCATCTGTGGCGGCTCGGGCCAGGCCATCTCGGCGCCATCCTGTCGGTGGTGACGGCCAATCAGCGCACCGAGGCGTTCTATCGCGAGAAGCTGGCGCGTTTCGACTGCCTGTCGCATCTGACCATCGAGGTCCGGACAGGCCAATAGGGAGCGCGTCCCTCTCTTCTCCCGCAAGGGGAGAAGGGCCGGCCCTACTCCACCGTGACGCTCTTCGCCAGATTGCGCGGCTGGTCGACGTCCTTGCCCATGAACACCGCCGTGAAATAGGCGAGCATCTGGATCGGCGCGGCATAGACGATGGCGGCAAAGTCGGGCGCCATGTCGGGCATGCGGATTTCGCCGGCCAATGTCACCGCCGCCTCGTCGATGGCGTTGGAATCGCCGACCATGATGATCCGTCCGCCCCGCGCCGCGACCTCCTGCAGGTTCGAAATGGTCTTTTCCAGCACCGGATCGGTGGGGGCGATGACGATCACCGGCAATTGCTCGTCGATCAGGGCGATCGGCCCGTGCTTCAGCTCGCCCGCCGCATAGCCTTCGGCGTGGATGTAGGAAATCTCCTTCAGCTTCAGCGCGCCCTCGAGCGCCAGCGGATAGGAGGGGCCGCGGCCGAGATAGAGCACGTCCGTGGCCTTGCCGAGCTGGTGCGCCAGCGTCTCGATGCCCGCCTCGAGCTTCATCGCCTCGGCGAGCAGCCCCGGCACGACCATCAATTCGTTGATCAGCCTTATTTCCGTTTCCCGGTCGAGCACGCCGCGCGCGCGGCCCAGCGCCACGGCCAGCGCCGCCAGCACGGTGAGCTGGCAGGTGAAGGCCTTGGTCGAGGCGACGCCGATCTCCGGTCCGGCCAGCGTCGGCGCGGCGACGTCGGCTTCGCGCGCGATGGTCGAGGTCGGCACATTGACCACGCCGATGATCTTCTGGCCGTGCGCCTTGGCGTAGCGCAGGCCGGCGAGCGTGTCCGCCGTCTCGCCCGATTGCGACACGACGATCATCAGCCCCTCGTCCGGCAGCGGCGCCTCGCGGTAGCGGAATTCCGAGGCGACGTCGATCTCGACGCGCAGGCGGGCGAAACGCTCGAACCAGTATTTGGCGACCAGCCCCGCGTAATAGGCGGTGCCGCAGGCGGTCAGGGTGATGCCGGTCAGCTTTTTCGCGTCGAAGGGCAGCTCGAACGGCAATTGCACCTTGGAATTGGCGAAATCGATGTAATGGGCGAGCGTGCGCGCCACCACTTCTGGCTGTTCGTGGATCTCCTTGGCCATGAAATGGCGGTAATTGCCCTTGTCGACCAGAAAGGCCGAGGCTTGCGTCTTCAGCCTGGGCCGGTTCACCGGCTGGTTGAACTCGTCGCGGAATTCCGCCGAGCCGCGGCGCAGGATGACCCAGTCGCCGTCTTCGAGATAGGTGATCGTGTCGGTGAAGGCGGCGAGCGCCAGGGCGTCCGAGCCGAGATACATCTCCTCGCCCTCGCCGTACCCGACGGCCAGCGGCGCGCCGCGCCGCGCGCCGATCAGCAGGTTTTCCTCGCCCTCGAACAGGAAGGCCAGGGCGAAGGCGCCCTTGAGCAGCGGCAGGCTGGCGGCGACCGCCTGTTCCGGCGACAGGCCCTTGGCGATCTGGTCGCTGACGAGATGGGCCACCGCCTCGGTGTCGGTCTGGCTGACGAACACGTGCCCGCGCGCAATCAGGTCGTCGCGCAATTCGCGGAAATTCTCGATGATGCCGTTATGCACCACCGCCAGTTTTTCCGTGGCGTGCGGATGGGCGTTGTTCTCGGTCGGGCGGCCGTGCGTCGCCCAGCGGGTGTGGCCGATGCCGACCGCGCCGTTCAGCGGCTTTTCCCGCAACAGGGCTTCGAGGTTGCGCAGCTTGCCCTCGGCGCGGCGGCGCTCCAGCCTGCCGTTTTCCAGCGTGGCGATCCCCGCCGAATCATAGCCGCGATATTCGAGACGCTTCAGCGCGTCGACGAGCGAACCGGCGACCGGGCCCTGGCCGAGAATGCCGACAATGCCGCACATGAATGAAGTCCCTTTCGAATTTGCGACGCAACAAGCCAAGGCTTCCGCTCTCGCGCAAGTCACATTGCATGACAGTTTATGTCAAAAGCCGATCATTTCGCATGTGCGAAGGACGGAGGCCGAGAGCCGAAAGTCGTAGGAAAGCGCAACTCGACCGATCACTTGGCCGCCTTGAGCGCCGCCATTTTTTTCCTGAACGCCGCCGCCCAGCCCGCCTTGGCTTCCTGCCGCCCGCGCGCCACGGCGAGCAAATCCGCCTCGACGTCGCGCGTCACAACCGAGCCCGAGCCGACATAGGCGCCCGCGCCGATCTCGACCGGCGCGACCAGCGCGGAATTCGAGCCGATGAAGGCGTCGGCCCCGATGATCGTGCGATATTTGAGGAAACCGTCGTAATTGCAGGTGATGACGCCGGCGCCGATATTGGCGCGCGGGCCGATGCTGGCGTCGCCGACATAGGTGAGATGGTTGACCTTCGCCCCTTCGCCGATGTCCGCCTGCTTGATCTCGACGAAATTGCCGACTTTCGCGCCCGCCGCCAGCCTTGCGCCGGGGCGCAGCCGCGCATAGGGGCCGATCGCCGCGCCCTTGCCGAGGCTCGCGCCTTCGAGATGCGAGAAGGAATGGACGACCGCGCCGTCCGCAACGGTGACGCCGGGGCCGAAGACGACATGCGGCTCGACCACCACGTCGGCGCCGAGACGCGTGTCGTGGCTGAAGAACACCGTCTCCGGCGCGATCAGCGTCGCCCCGCCCAGCATGGCGGCAAGCCGCAGGCGGCGCTGGATTTCGGCTTCCGCCTCCGCCAGTTGCGCGCGGTCGTTGACGCCGAGAACCTCGCCTGCCTCAGCCTTGACGATGGCGCAGGCCGCGCCGTCGCGCCGCGCGATCTCGACCACGTCGGGCAGGTAGAATTCCTTCTGCGCATTGTCGCAGCCGACGCTTTCCAGCCATTTTTGCGCGTACGCGCCGTCGAGCGCCATCAGTCCGGCGTTGCAGAGCCGCGTCTCGCGCTCCTCGGCGCTCGCGTCCTTGTGCTCGCGGATCGCAATGAGCCTGCCGTCGGAATCAGTCAGCAGGCGGCCATAGCCGAACGGGTCGGCGGGCTCGAAGCCGAGCGCCGCCACGCCGGCGCCCGAAGCCCTCGCCTCGCGCAAGGCCGCAAAAGTCTCGGGCCGCACCAGCGGCGTGTCGGCGAAAACCACCAGAATGTCGTCGAACCCTTGCGACAAAGCGTCACGGGCGGAAAGAACGGCATGGGCCGTGCCGTGGCGCTCGACCTGCACGAAAATCTTCGCGCCGGGCGCGGCCTTGGCGGCCTCGGCGGCGACATCGCCGCGATCCGGCCCGACCACCACAGCGATCTCGTCCGCGCCGGCCTGGCGCACGGCGTCGAGGACGTGGGCGAGCATGGAGCGCCCGGCGATTTTGTGGAGTGCTTTCGGCAGGCTGGAGCGCATCCGCTTGCCTTCGCCGGCGGCGAGCACGATCGCGAGACAGCGCTTGCGAACTGCTCCCTGGTCATGTTGCGTCGTCATGCAGATCCCTTTCCATCCCGCCCTCTTTTTGGGCAGACCGAAGCGAGAAACCTATAGGGGAGCGGCAAAATCCGGCAAAGCGAAAAATCTGCCTCGCCTCCGCCATAAATTGAGTTATATACCGCCATTCCGCAGAAACGGCGGCTCCGCAATCCTCCGCCGCGTTCGAGCGCGCGAACGGGCGAGTGTCGAGCCGCCATTCTCGCGGATCGATGATTTTTACCGATTTGCGACGGATTGGAATGCCTCGCCCATGTTGAAGCGAAGGGATCTCTTGCAACTGGCGGGCGGATTCGCCGCCTTCGCCGCCGGCAATGCGCCATCCGCTTTCGCGCAGGACAAGCCGGCCGCGGCGAACGTCCCTTTTTCGAATTCTTCGGTCGTCGAGGCCGCGCGGGCGCTGGCGCAAAAGCCTTTCGCCGCGCCTTCCGGCCCTGAACTGCCCGGCCCGCTCGCCAATCTGAGCAATGACGCCTTCATGGCGATCCACGTCAAGCCGGAAGGCCTGATCTGGGCCGACGATCCCGCCGGCTTCGTCATCGAGCCGCTGCATCGCGGCTTCGTCTTCACCACGCCGATGCAGATCAACCTGGTCGAGAACGGGCTGTCCAGCCGCCTCAACTATGACGCCTCGAAATTCATCTTCGGCGGCGTCAATTTGAGCGCGCCGCCCAAAAATCTCGATTTTTCCGGCTTTCGCATCCTGCATCGCGCGGATTTGGGCGAATTGCAGGAAATGGCGGTCTTCCAGGGCGCGAGCTTCTTCCGCTCCAACGCGCCGGGACAGGCCCTCGGCGTGATGGCGCGCGGCCTGTCGATCCGCACCGCAGACGCGCGCGGCGAGGAATTTCCGTTTTTCCACGCCGTCTGGATCGAGAAGACCACCCGCGCCGCCAACGCGCTGACCATACACGCCCTGCTCGACTCGGAAAGCGTCGCCGGCGCCTATCGCTTCACCCTGCATCCGGGCGACGCGACAATCATCGACACCGAATGCGCCCTGTTTCCGCGCGCCGCCATCGACAGTTTCGGCCTGGCGGCAATGAGCGCGATCTCCCTGTTCGGGCCGATCGACCGGCGCGGCGCCGACGACATCCGCGAAGCCGCCGCCGAGACGACCGGCCTGCAAATGCTGACCGGCGCGGGCGAATGGGTTTTCCGCCCGACCAGCAACCGGAATTCCTTGCAGATTTCGGAATTCGTCGACGAGAACCCGAAAGGCTTCGGCTTCCTGCAAAGGCGGCGGGATTTCATCGATTTCCAGGATGACGTCCAGCACTGGGAGCGCCGCCCGTCGCTGTGGATCGAGCCGATCGGCGACTGGGGCAAGGGATCGGTGGAGCTGGTGGAGATCCCCTCCGACGCCGAGAGCGCGCAGAACATGATCGCCTTCTGGCGGCCCAAGACGGCGCTGGCCAAGGGACAGAAGGCGGATTTCGCCTATCGCCAGTTCTGGTGCTGGTCGCCGCCGTCGAGCCCGCCGCTCGCCGTCGCCGCAGGGGCGCGCGGCGGACACGGCGCCAAGCCCAAGCAAAGGCGTTTCCTTGTAGAATTCCGCGGCGACCAGCTTGCCGACGCCGCCCGCCTCGACGATATCAAGCCCAATCTTTCCGTCTCGCCGGGGAAGATCACGACTTCGCATATCTATTTTTCGCCGGAGCAGAAAAGCTGCCGCCTGGTGTTCGACGTCGACCCGGACGGAGCGGACGCTTGCGAATTGCGCCTGACGCTCGAGGCCCAGGGCGCGACAATCTCGGAGACCTGGCTATACAGATGGACGCCTTGACCGAAACCGCCCTCACAGCCGCCGCGGGCGCTGATCCCGCGATTCCGCCAGCCATGCCGACGGAATCGCGGCTCGCCATGCCGGAGCAGAGCCTGTCCCGCTTCAATGCCGAGAGCGAGCGCCGCCAGCCGGTCGGGAAATTCTCGTCGCCCTGGCTGGCGAGGCTCGTCACCTTCGGCGGCGGTCTCGCCCTGACCGTCTGGGGCGGCAATGAAATGTTCGGCGTCATCGACGTCGGCGGCATCACCACCCTCAAATGGATGCTGCTGGTCCTGTTCGTGGCCAATTTCTCCTGGATCGCCCTGGCTTTCGCCGCCGGCGTCGTCGGCTTCCTGCACTTACTATTCAAGCGGCCGAAGCCGCCCGCCATGCCCGAGAAGCTTGGCGCCCGGACCGCCGTGGTCATGCCGATCTACAACGAGGCGCCGTCGCGGGTGTTCGGCGCGCTGCGCGCGATTTATGAGGACGTCGAGACGACGGGGCTGGGCTCGGCCTTCGACTGGTTCTTCCTGTCCGACACCACCGATCCCGACATCTGGATCGCCGAGGAGCGCGCCTTCGCCGAGCTGCGCGAAAAACTCGGGCCGCAGGCGCGGGTCTTCTATCGCCATCGCGCGAAAAACACGGCGCGCAAAGCCGGCAACATCGCCGATTTCGTCACCCGCTGGGGCGGCGCCTACCCGCACATGCTGGTGCTCGACGCCGACAGCCTGATGACCGGCTCCGCCATCGTCGGCCTCGCCGCCGCCATGGAGGCCGACCCCGACGCCGGCATCATCCAGACCCTGCCGCTGATCATCAACCGCAACACGCTTTTCGCCCGGGTGCAGCAATTCGCCGCCCGCATCTACGGCCCGGTCATCGCCGACGGCCTGTCCTGCTGGATGGGGCGCGACGGCAATTACTGGGGCCATAACGCGATCATCCGGACGCAAGCCTTCGCCGATCATTGCGGCCTGCCGCATCTCAAGGGCAAGCCGCCGTTCGGCGGCCATATCATGAGCCATGATTTCGTCGAGGCGGCGCTGATGCGCCGCGCCGGCTATTCGGTCTACATGCTGCCCCTGCTCGAAGGCTCCTACGAGGAAAGCCCGCCCTCGCTGATCGACGTGGCGATCCGCGACCGCCGCTGGTGCCAGGGCAATCTCCAGCATATCCGCGTGCTGCCGGGCAAGGGCCTGCATCCCGCCTCGCGCCAGCATTTCGCCACGGGCATCATGAGCTACCTGGCCTCGCCGTTCTGGCTGGCGCAATTGCTCGTCGGCCTCCTGCTCGTCCTGCAGGCGAGCTACATCAGGCCGGAATATTTCTCCTCGGAGTTCACGCTTTTCCCGACCTGGCCGCAATTCGACGCCGAACGGTCGCTGGAGCTGTTCGAAGTCACGATGGCGGTGCTGCTGGCGCCCAAGCTGTTCGGCCTGATCCTGGCGCTGGTCGACGGACCGACGCGGCGCGGCGCCGGCGGCGCGATCCGGCTCGTGCTGTCCGCCCTGTTCGAAGTGCTGATGTCGGCCCTGCTCGCGCCGATCATGATGCTGATCCAGACCGGCCACGTGCTGCACATCCTTTTTGGCTTTGACACCGGCTGGGAGCCGCAAAGGCGCGACGACGGCTCGATCGCCTTCAAGGCCATCATGCGGCGGCACCGCTCGCATGTCGTGCTCGGCGTGGTCTCGCTGGTCGCCGCGCTCCTGATCTCGCCGTCGCTGGCGGCCTGGATGTCGCCGACCATCGCCGGCCTCGTGCTCGCCATCGGCCTGTCCTGGGCCAGCGGCCAGCGATCGATCGGCCTGGCGCTGAAGCGCCTGGGCCTGCTGGTGACGCCGGAGGAAACGCGCGCGCCGCCGATCGCGGCCCGCGCCAACGCTCTGTCCGACGAAATGGCGGCCAAGGGCCATGACGAGTCCGACGGGCTGCGGGTCCTGCATGAAAGCCCGGAATTCCGCGCCATGCATGAGGCCTTCCTGCCGCCGGCGCCGCATCGCGTGCGCGGCGACATCACCCCGGAGCGGGCCATGGCCGAGGCCAAGCTCAACGACGCCCGCACCATCGACGACGCGGTCAAATGGCTGCGCCCCAAGGAGCGCACGGTGCTGTTGCACGATCGCGCGCTGATCGCCCTGCTGGCTCGTCTCCCCGCCGGAATGGAGCCCAAATAACGTCGTTAATCGCGGGTTCATTCGTCAGGGTGAAAATAGCCTTGACACAGCTCGGAGCCGCCCGATGAACGACGTGATTCTCCTCCCTCCGCCGAAGCCCCCGGCCAAGCCCCAGGCCGAGGCTCAGGCCAGGCCCCAGATCGAGATCGACGTGCAGCCGCCGGAAGACATCAGGCTGCCGCCGCCCGGCCGTTCGATGGCCTGGAAGGCGCTGGCCGCGCCGGCGGCCGCTCTCGTCCTGGTGTTCGGCATCGGCTGGACGGTCGCCGCCCGCATCAATGACGCGCGGCGCGGCCCCGATCCGGACCAGATGGCCGCCCAGGCCGCCGCCAGGTCCGCCGCCGAGGTCTTGCGCGCCACGCAGGCGCAGCAGCGGGAAATCGCCGATCTGCGCGGCCATGTCGAAAGCCTGAAGAACAAGCTCGAGGCGCAGGCGCAGAAATCGCACGCCGCCGAATCGACCCTCGCGACGCTGCAAAAAAGCCTCGCCGAGCAGAAGGCCGCCGAGGCGGCCGCAACCTCGCAATTGCAGGCGAAGCTCGAAAAGGTGCGCAGCCTGTCGACGGAGCGGGCGGCCGACCGCTCCCCCGTCGCCAGCATCGCCCGGGCCTTGCCGAAGCCCGAACTCAAGCCTTCGCCGAAAGCCGTGGCGGCCCAAGTTTCGACCGCCGCCTACCGCGCCTATGTGCTGCGCGACGTCGAAGACGGGCGCGCGGTGGTCGAAGGCTCGGAGGGATTGGTGGAAGTCGGCCCCGGCGACGTACTGCCCGGCGGCGCGCGGGTTGAAAAGATCGTGAGGCGGGGCCGGGACTGGACGGTGCTTACCGATCGCGGCGCCATAAACCCCGATGGCCGCTGGGATGACTGAGGTAGCTGCGGGCACGCTGCAAGGGCAGGAATCGGCGGATTGCGGTCCTACGACATGAACGTTTCGCCGGCGACAATCAGCCAATCAGCGGACGTTCCGGTAGCGAGATGAATTCACACCCAAGGCGGAAATGTTAACGAACCAAATTTTGGGGCATCGTAGGATGGCGATGCTGAACATTCGTTTCGAAAATTATGCGGACTTTGAAGCAATGTCTCCTCCCTCGTTTGAACAGCTAATGTTGATTGAGGTCGCGTCCCTTCCTGTTTCGGACGCACTGGTCTTTTTGGGCTGGCTAATTGATTTGTCCTTTGACCAAGTCGATATATCGCTGCGGGAGAAGGGGACCGCGAGAGCGCTCGAATGGGCTGGCACCATCGACGACATGAAAATGACTGGCACGCAGCGCCTTGAACTCAACTATTTTCAGGCTAATGCCTGGGCCAATCGCGCTGGAAAAGCACAAGATAAACAGGCCCGCTGGACGTGGGACAACGAACCACTTCAACACCAGATATTGTTCCTACGGCGTGCAGTAAATAATACAGCGTTCGCTGACGCCGAAACGGCTAGGCAGTGCCAAATACTGACCAATCTGGCTAATTCGTTGAACACGGTAGGTCGGTTCGTAGAAGCGCACGAATATTGGAACAGAGCCCTTGCTATCGAGCCTAAATTCTGGATGGCATTGGGTAATCGTGGCTACGGCCGGATTGAATATGCCAAGGCGGTCTATTCTAAACATAAACGTGAAGAACTGATTTGGGCGGCCTATCGGGACCTTACGCGCGCTGTCCAACTCGTAGAGGAATATCCGTACGGATCGCCGGGCGCGCCAGAGTTTTTTAAACGGAACATCGCTGACCTCCGCGCCAGATTTGGGCCCGACTTCCTTAATCACGAGATGAATTTCATCGACTATTCGCTCGGCCGGTCGCACCGAGAAAAGGACTACCGCACTTGGGCCTTGCGGGAAACGCTGTTCCTCAACACTTTGAATGACTTGGGAACCTATAGTGCCGCTGCATCAGATCCCATGCATCTTCCGGCGTTCGTCGTGCCGCTCCATGAGCCGCCCGTCCTGATCGGTTTCTTCAACCAGATAAAGCAAGAGTATGTCTCGGCGCGTTGGTTGTTTTTTGATGCAATGACTTCCGACAGACCTCATTTTTCGGATCGAGAGGTCTCCCTTTCGAACACTCTCGACTATCCAATTTACAGCCTCGCGACGGAGAAAATGAAGCTGGTGTTCCGCGCGACTTACTCGATTTTCGATAAAGTCGCTTATTTTCTGAACACCTATATGGAACTCGGCATTCCCGAGACACAGGTAAATTTCCGGAGTGTATGGTCAAAGAAAATCAATAAAATTTCTACCCTGCGGCCGGAATTCGAAGGGTTGGAAAACTGGCCGCTGCGCGGGCTCTATTGGCTATCAAAGGATTTCTTTGAGACGACATTCTCAGATGTTACAGAGCCGGACGCTCGAAATATCAATGACGATCGAAACCATCTTGAGCACAAATATTTTAAATTACACGCCGATCTATTTGAGTTAGAAAATGAAAAAAATTCTCTTTTCATCGATACACTAGCTCATTCGATTACACGAAGTGGATTGGAAAAAAAGACGTTGCGCCTCCTCAAGCTAGCTCGCGCCGCTTTAATATATTTGGCTTGCGGAATGTCAGAGAGAGAACGACGCCAGCGTTCGAAAGAAGGCCAAGACGTAAAGATCGCAAATATGGAACTCCCTACGATGGAGTATCAGTTCAAAATTTAGCGGCCAGGAAAATTGTCGCCCTAACCTCCGGGGTCCACAGCCTTAAGTGGTTACGGTGACGGTCCACTTTCCCGACGCTGAGAGCGCCTAGTCTGGCACGCAGCACCATTGACCGATGTTTTCACAGGACCGGTCCTTCGCGCTATTCCCGCAATGAGCCGCAAGTGGCCGATCAGGCGGTCTCGATCTGGGTTGCCGTCAAGTCCATATGTAGTGTGTATGCGTCAAGCGGATAGACACGGATTGATTGACGTCTCGCGATGAGTCGCCCCCGAGCCGTTCCCGGACAACCGTGCGCTTGCGGGGAACAACAGCGCCCGCTCACAATTCGCGGCGCAATTCGCGGCGCGGCGATTTCGCTTTCGAGAACGCCGCCTGCAGAAGGGGAAGGATCTCTTCCACCTTTTCGCAGACGAGATAGCGCGCCTCGCAATGCGGCCGGATGAAGCCCTGATCGCGCATATGTCCGAGCAGGCCCAGCAGCGGCCGCCAGAAGCCGTTGATGTCGGCGATCAGGACCGGCTTGTCGTGGCGCTCCAGCTGCACCCAGGTCAATTGCTCGACCAGCTCCTCCAGCGTGCCGACGCCCCCCGGCAGGGCGACGAAACCGTCGGCCTTTTCGAACATCAGCCTTTTGCGCTCGTGCATGTCCTCGACGATCAGCAATTCCTGCACGCTTTCCAGCATGTGCTCGCGTTTCTGCAAGAAGCCGGGAATGATTCCCGTGACATGGCCGCCGGCGCGCAGGGCCGCGTGGGCCACCGCGCCCATCAGGCCGAGGTCGCCGCCGCCGTAGACGAGGCCGACGCCGTTTTCGGCGAGAATCCGGCCAAATTGCTCGGCCGCCGCGACAAAGGCGGGATCGGCTCCGGAAGACGAGCCGCAATAAACACAAATTTTGCGAATCTTGTGCATGAAACGCCCCGGTGTCGTCCCCTTGTGTCGCGCCGCGGCGGGACGGTCAGCCGCGCGCCTTGCGCCCGCGCCCCACCGATCCATGCAGGGAAAGCGTCTTTTGTCGGATGGCGATTTTCACGTTGCGGGAATAAAAGCGGAATCCCATCTGGAATCGAATCGCCGGCTCGTTTGCCGATCGGCGCCAAGCGCATCCGCCTGCCGCCCGCAACATTTGAAGAGGCGCCATGTCCGCCAAGCTTGAAGCCACCGCTCCCGGTCCCATCCGCCTCGCCGATTACCGGCCGACGGACTACCTGGTCGACGCGGTCGATCTCGACATCAGTCTGGACCCGAAAGCCACCCGGGTAAAATCGCGCCTGAGCCTGCGCCCAAATCCGGCGGGGAAGCCGGGCGCGCCGCTCGTGCTCGACGGCGGCGGCCTCAATCCCGTCCGGGCGCTGATCGACAACGAGGCGCTCGACCTCGCGAGCGTCGCCACGCCCGACAGCCTGACGATCGCCAGTCCGCCGGACCGGCCCTTCACGCTCGAGGTCGAGACCCTGCTCGACCCATCAGCGAATACAAGGCTCGAAGGTCTGTATCGTTCGGGCTCGGCCTATTGCACGCAATGCGAAGCCGAAGGCTTCCGGCGCATCGCCTACTATCTCGACCGTCCCGACGTGCTCAGCGTCTTCACCGTCCGCATCGAGGCGGACAAGGCCGAAGCCCCTATCCTGCTGTCCAATGGCAATCTGACGGCCTCCGGCGAAGCGGCTCCGGGCCGCCATTTCGCGATCTGGAACGACCCCCATCCGAAGCCCTGCTATCTCTTTGCCTTGGTCGGCGGCGACCTCGACTCCATCCATGACGAATTCACCACCGCCTCCGGCCGGAAAGTCGCGCTCGGCATCTATGTCGAAAAGGGCAAGAAGGAGCGGGCCTATTACGCGATGGACAGCCTGATCCGCGCCATGCGCTGGGACGAATTCGTCTATGGCCGCGAATATGACCTCGACGTGTTCAACATTGTCGCCGTGTCCGACTTCAACATGGGAGCGATGGAGAACAAGGGCCTCAACATCTTCAACGACAAATACATCCTCGCCGTGCATGAAACCGCGACGGACGCGGATTTCGCCCATATCGAAGCCGTGGTGGCGCACGAATATTTCCACAACTGGACCGGCAATCGCATCACCTGCCGCGACTGGTTCCAGCTTTGCCTCAAGGAAGGCCTGACGGTCTATCGCGACCAGGAGTTTTCCGCCGACCAGCGCTCGCGCGCCGTCGGCCGCATCGCCAATGTCCGCACCCTCCGCGCCTCGCAGTTCCCCGAGGACGCCGGCCCGCTGGCGCATAATGTGCGCCCGGAAATCTACCACGAGATCAACAACTTCTACACCGCGACCGTTTACGAAAGGGCGCCGAGATCATCCGCATGCTGCGCTGCCTGATCGGCCATGACGCCTATCACGCGGGCATGGCGCTCTATTTCGAGCGCTTCGACGGCAAGGCGGTGACGATCGAGGATTTCCTGTCCTGCTTCGCCGAAAGCTCGGGCCGCGACCTCTCCCAGTTCTCGCTCTGGTACGCCCAGGCCGGCACGCCGAAAGTCTCCGCTCGCGGCGCCTATGACGCCGAGGCCAGGACCTATACGCTCGACCTGTCGCAGCAGACTGCGCCGACGCCCGGCCAGCCCGAAAAGAAGCCCCTGTTGATGCCGATAAGGCTTGGCCTGATCGGCGCCGACGGCCAGGAAATCCCGCTGGTCCAGGAAAATCCGGCCAACCCGCGCGAGGCGCAATTCGGCATTTTCGAACTCGGCGCGCCGAGCCGGCGCATCGTTTTCACCAATGTGCCGCAGAAACCCACGCCCTCGCTGCTGCGCCGCTTTTCCGCGCCGGTCGTGCTCGACATCGACCTCGGCGGCTCCGACCTCCTGCTTTTGATGGCGCATGACGCCAATCCGTTCAACCGCTGGCAGGCGGCGCAGACCTTCGCCACCCGCTTGCTGATCCGCTCGACGCGGCTGATCCGCGACGGCGAGATGCCGGAATTCGGCGAGACCTTGGCAAAGGCCCTGGGCGCGCTGATCGCGGGCGGCGAGGCCGATACCGCCTTCGCGGAAA
>CAWKJW010000030.1:0-11340 GCA_963849665.1 uncultured Alphaproteobacteria bacterium
GATTTTTGTTTTCGTTGGCGCCTTTATTCGGCAACGTACCATTTGACTTTAGGTCAAGCTCTGTCGCAAATAGGCCTATAAATCTTCAGGCTGGAACACCCGTGACCAAAGTCCCCAACCCCATCGACAGGCACGTGGGCGCGCGCGTCCGCATGCGCCGGATGCTGATCGGCATGAGTCAGGAAAAGCTGGGCGAAGCCCTGGGGCTGACGTTCCAGCAGGTGCAGAAATACGAAAAAGGCACCAACCGGATCAGCGCTTCCCGCCTGCAGCAGATTTCCGAAACGCTGAACATTCCCCTCGCTTTTTTCTTCAAGGGCGCACCGGTTTCCGATGGCGCGGTCAACGGCGGTTTTGCCGAAAGCGGGTCCGAGGACAATTACGCCAGCGATTTCATCATGACGGCAGAAGGCTTGAGTTTCAATCGCGCCTTCGCGCGGATCGCGGATCCTAAAGTGCGGAAAAAAATCGTCGATCTGGTGGCGACCTTGGCAGAGTGCGGAAACAGCTGAATGGCAGTTGTCGCCTCGTTCGTTTTATCGAACGAATTGAGCTCGAACGCTTGACGAAACGAACGCCAACCTTTTAAACAATACGAGCTCCGGCGCTCCGTCTTGGCGCGGCGGCGTTTGTATTTTGGAGGCAGGTCGTGGCCCGCAGCGATTTTTTGTTTACCAGCGAATCGGTATCCGAAGGTCATCCCGATAAGGTCGCGGACCGGATTTCCGACGAAATCGTCGATCTTTTCTTTCGCGAAGGCGCCGCAGCCGGAATTGATCCGTTCCAGATCCGCGTCGCCGCGGAAACCCTGGTGACCACCAATCGCGTCGTGATCGCCGGCGAAGTGCGCGGACCCGAAATCTCGCACGAGCGAATCGCGCAGGCGGCGCGCGCCGCGATCAAGGACATTGGCTACGAGCAATCCGGGTTCCATTGGGACACGGCGGAAATCGAGATCCTGCTGCACGCCCAGTCCGCCGATATCGCGCAGGGCGTCGACGCCGCCGGCAACAAGGACGAAGGCGCCGGCGACCAGGGCATCATGTTCGGGTATGCCGCCAACGAAACCGCCGATCTCATGCCGGCGCCGCTGCATTATGCGCACAAGATTCTGGAGAATCTGCGCCGGGCGCGAAAATCCGGCGAGGGCGACGCGATCAAGCTCGGCCCGGACGCCAAGAGCCAGGTCACGGTCAGATATGTCGGCGGCAAGCCGGTCGGCGTGACGCAGATCGTCCTCTCCACCCAGCATGTCGATGAGGACCTGACATCCGAGGACGTGCGTCGGATTGTCGAGCCCTATATCGTCGAGACTTTGCCGCAGGGATGGATTTCCGACGAGACGGTCTGGCACGTCAATCCGACCGGCAAGTTCGTGATCGGCGGTCCGGATGGCGACACGGGTCTCACCGGGCGCAAGATCATCGTCGACACTTACGGCGGCGCCGCGCCGCATGGCGGCGGCGCATTTTCCGGCAAGGATCCGACCAAGGTGGACCGCTCTGCCGCCTATGCCGCGCGTTATCTCGCGAAAAATGTCGTTGCGGCGGGCCTGGCCGACCGCGTCACCATCCAGCTCTCCTATGCGATCGGAGTCGCAGAGCCTTTGTCGATCTACGTCGACGCGCATGGCACGGCCAAGGTCGACGAGGCGGCGCTGGAAGAAGTGCTGTTCAAGATCGTTCGCCTGTCGCCGCGCGGCATCCGCGAGCACCTTCAGCTCAATCGTCCGATCTACGCGCGTACGTCGGCCTATGGCCATTTCGGGCGGCAGCCGGACGCCGAGGGCGGGTTCACCTGGGAAAAGACTGATCTCGTCGACAAGCTCAAGGCGCATTTCGTCTGAAAAGCCGGGAAGGCATGAACGCGGCCAGTGCTGAAGAACCGCGCCGCGCGCGCCGCGACGCAGGGCTCTATGGCAGGCGCAAGGGCAAGACCCTGCGTCCCTATCAGGCTGGCCTGATGGAGACGCTGCTTCCCAAGGTTCGCGTCGATATCGCCGCGCGGATTGACGATCCGATTCGCCTTTTCTCGTGCGTCCCGGAGGAGCTACGCCTCGAAATCGGCTTTGGCGGCGGCGAGCATCTCGCCGCCGACGCCCAGGCGCATCCCGAGCGCGGCTACATCGGCTGCGAGCCCTTCATCAATGGCGTGGCGAAGCTGCTGGCGGAGATCGAAACGCGCGATCTGGCCAATATTCGAATCCATCCGGGCGACGCCGGCGAATTGATCGACGCCTTGCCCGACGCCAGCCTGTCGGGTGTTTGTTTGCTTTATCCCGACCCCTGGCCAAAAAGGCGCCACCGCGAACGCCGCTTTGTCTCGGACGCCATGCTGGTTCGCCTGGCGCGGGCGATGCGTCCTGGCGCGGAATTGCGTTTTGCCACCGATATTGACGATTACGCCGGCTGGACGCTGGCGCGCATCCTGCGTTCACGGGATTTCCTGTGGCCTGCGCGAAAAGCCGAGGACTGGCTGGCGCCCTGGGCGGGGTGGCCCGGCACGCGCTATGAAGCCAAGGCTTTGCGCGAAGGGCGGCGGCCCGCATATCTGACCTTCATTCGACGCTAGAGCCCGCTTCCGCCCGTGGGCGGCGACCGTAGCGATGCAGTTTCGCGCCATAGGCTTTCAGCCATGCTTCTGCTTTTGCGGTCTGGGGGCAGAGGCTTTTTGTCAACGCCCAGAATCTTTCGGAATGATCGTGATGGCGCAGATGCGCCACCTCGTGCGCCGCGAGGTAATCCAGGACGAAAGGCGGCGCCATGATCAGACGCCAGGAAAAATTCAGCGCGCCTTTCGCCGAGCAGGAGCCCCATCGGCTCGCAGTGTCGCGCAGCGAAAGCGAGATGGGCGCGCGTCCTGTGGCTGCGGCATGACGTCGCACAGCCTGCTCAAGATCGTGGCGCGCCTCGCGACGGAGAAAATCTCCGATCCGACGTTCGAAATGAGCTGGATCGCCACTGGCGCAAAGGGCTGGCGGCTCCCCACTCTCGTCCAGCCAGACGGCGCCGCGACTTTCTTTGCTTTCTCTTTTTTCCGCGCAATGGCGCAGCACATGTTCGACGCCGCGTAGGAAAATCCTGGCCTCGGGCTGGAACGGAAGCCGCTGCGGCACGCGGGCGAGACGCTGGGCGATCCATTCGGCATGATTCTGAGCGAACTCCTGCGCCTGGCGCAAACCGGCGCGCGGCGGCATGGTCAGGACGATGTCGCGCGTCGCCGCGCGGACGCGCAGGGTCAGTCGGCGCGCCGTCGCGACGCGTTTCAAAGTGATGCGAAAAGCCGCGCCCTCATGCGAGATTTCGATCTCGCTGACCGTTTTTTTCGCAATTCCGCCAAAAAACTTCAGCATGAAGTCAAGACCGATCGTGTCGCGGCCAAATGAGTCCCCCGTCGATTAACCTTGGCATTTAGGGCAGAAAAAGGTCGAACGGCCGCCTTGAGTTTGTCTGGCGATTGTTCCTCCACAGGAAGGCGTCGCGCAAGCCTCGCCGGCGCGTCCGTAAACACGGAAATTATGCTGAAAATAGCCAAGCGAGCCGTCGGCTTGCCGATGGTCGCGCAGCGACGAGCCGCCCGCCGCGACGGCTTCCTCGAGCACGTCGCGAATGGCGCGCACCAGCCTTTCCGCCGCTTTTGCCGGCGAGCCGCTCGCCTTGACCAGATCACGCGCCGCCCGATTTGGCGACAGGCCGGCGCGATGCAACGCCTCGCAGACGTATATATTGCCAAGTCCGGCGATCAATTTCTGGTCCAGCAGGGCGGCTTTGAGCGGCGTTTTTTTGCCCTCGAAAAGCCTCGCCAAGATTTTGGCGTCGAAGGAATTGGACAAGGGCTCGACGCCGAGATCAGCGAAAAATGGCTGCGTCTCCAACTCTGACTCGCGCGCGAGCGTCATGAAGCCGAATCGGCGCGGATCATTATAAATGACCCGAGCGCCGGTCAGATGCAGGACGACGTGGTCATGCGCAGGGTTTTTCGTTCGCGGCAAGGCGAAGGCTCCAGGCGGGCCGGCCATGCCGTCTTCCTGCCCTTCAATGCGAAAAGCGCCGCTCATGCCGAGATGGGCGATCAGCGCGGCGCCGTCGTCGAGTGTTGCGATCAGATATTTTGCGCGCCGGTTCAGGCTGGCGATGCAGCGGCCTTGCAGACGTTTCGCGAAGTTTTCCGGGAACGGAAAGCGCAGGTCTGGCCGACGCAATTCGACATGCAGGATGCGCGCGCCGACCATGGTCGGAGCAAGGCCGCGCCGCACCGTTTCGACCTCTGGCAATTCGGGCATATCAATCCCTTCAATTCGTTCTCTTGCGGCGATAGATAGCCATGCGCGCGCTGTCGCGCTATGGTCCGCGCGTTTTCGTGGAGTGGACAAGATGCAAGACGCCCAGTCGCCAGATTCCGTGCAGGAGAAGGGCGCCGGCCAGGGGGCTGGGTCCAGCACCCATTTCGGCTATTCCGAGGTCCCGCTGACCGAGAAGCAGGGGCTCGTCGACGATGTATTCCACAAGGTCGCCCAGCGCTATGACGTGATGAACGACCTCATGTCGGGCGGCATGCATCGCATCTGGAAGGACGTTTTTGTCGGCAAGGTTCATCCGTCGAAGAACGGCCCTTTCAATCATCTCGATGTCGCTGGTGGAACGGGCGATGTCGCCTTTCGCGTGGCGAAGGCCGGCGGCTCGCAAACCAGG
Organism: uncultured Alphaproteobacteria bacterium; assembly: GCA_963849665.1. Taxonomy (GTDB): domain Bacteria; phylum Pseudomonadota; class Alphaproteobacteria; order Rhizobiales; family Beijerinckiaceae; genus Rhodoblastus. The sequence continues at coordinate 4,692 of CAWKJW010000030.1, forward strand.
GTCACCGTGCTCGACATCAACGGCGATATGCTGGCGGTCGGCCGCGAGAGGGCGGAAAAGAGGGGCCTTGTCGAGCAACTGACCTTTGTCGAGGCTAATGCGGAGGACTTGCCCTTTCCCGATGGCGAATTCGACGCCTATACGATCGCGTTCGGCATTCGCAACGTGCCGCGCATTGAAATGGCCCTGGCGGAAGCATATCGCACGCTCAAACGCGGCGGGCGTTTTCTCTGCCTCGAATTCTCCCAGGTCGAGGCCCCGCTCCTCGCCAGGATTTACGAGTCCTATTCCTTTTCGATGATTCCGCTGATCGGCCGTCTCGTCGCCGGGGAAGCGGAGCCCTATCGCTATCTGGTGGAATCGATACGCCAATTCCCGCCTGCGGAGGAATTCGCCGCCATGATCGAAAAGGCCGGGTTTCAGCGGGTCGGATTCACCCGCCTGACCGGAGGGATCGTCGCCATTCATTCCGGATGGAAATTGTAAGAGATCGGGCGCGCAACGTGTTGGCATCCATCGGCCATGTCCTGCGGCTCGGCCGCGCCGGCTTCATTCTGGCGCGTGAAGGCGTTTTTTCGGGCGTCGATCCCTCCGGCCTTCCGGCAGAGGCGCGGCTGGCGCTTTTTCTGGCGGGATTCGTCGCGCGCCGCGGCGGCGGCATGGAGCGGTTGGCGCCGGCGATCGCCAGGCTCGGCCCCTCGTATGTCAAGCTCGGCCAGACCCTGGCGACGCGGCCCGACGTCGTCGGGACGATGGTGGCCCGCGAACTCGAGGCCCTGCAGGATCGGATGGAGCCGTTTTCGCATGACCTCGCAGTCGGCGTCATCGAGAGGGCTTTCGCGCGACCGCTGTCCAGCCTTTTCCTTGAGCTCAGCGAACCGGTGGCGGCGGCCTCGGTGGCGCAGGTCCATCGCGCCAGAATTGCCGAGGACGGCAAGATCCGTCCTGTCGCGGTCAAGGTGCTGCGGCCGGGCATAGAAAGGCGGTTTCGCCGCGACCTCGGCGACATGTTTTTTGCTGCGCGGCTGGCAGAAAAACTGTCTCCCGAGATGGAAAGGCTCAATCCGGTCGGCGTCGTGGACACGCTCGCCCGCTCCGTCAAGATCGAGATGGATTTTAGGCTCGAGGCGGCCGCCGCCTCGGAATTCGCCGAAAACACCGAGGGCGACGATGATTTTCTGGTGCCGAAAGTCGATTGGGATCGTTGCGCCCGAGAAGTCATGACGCTGGAATGGATCGAGGGCGTTCCGCTGTCCGATGTCGAGGCTTTGCGCCGCACGGGGGCGGACCTGCCGCGCATCGGGCGCACGTTGATCCAGTCGTTCCTGCGCCACGCGGTGCGCGACGGGTTTTTTCACGCCGACATGCATCCGGGCAATCTATTCCTGACGGCCGACGGCCGGCTGGCGGCCGTGGATTTTGGGATCATGGGCCGGCTCGGAGTGAAAGAGCGGCGCTTTCTCGCTGAAATCCTCTATGGCTTCATCACTCGCGATTACCTGCGCGTGGCCGAAGTGCATTTCGAAGCGGGCTATGTGCCGCCGCATTATCGCGTCGCCGATTTCGCCCAGGCGATCCGGGCCGTCGGCGAGCCGATCCATTCGCGCCGCGCCGATGAGATCTCCATGGCGAAGTTGCTGACCCTCCTGTTCGAGATAACCGCGCTTTTCGACATGCGGACGCGGATCGAGCTGGTCATGTTGCAAAAAACCATGGTGGTCGTCGAAGGCGTGGCGCGCTCGCTCGATCCGCGCCTCGACATGTGGTCCACCGCCGAGCCGGTGGTGCGAAGCTGGATGGAGGACAATCTAGGTCCGCGTGGAAAATTGGCCGACGCCGGCCACAGCCTCGCCGCTTTGGCGAATATGGCGTCCCAAACGCCGGATATGCTGACTCGCGCCGGACGGATTGTTGAAAGATTCGAAACCATGACCGAACATGGCCTCTCGCTGGCGCCTCAGACCGTGGCGGCGCTGGGAAAGGCCAATGCGGCGGGCCAGCGACTTTGGCGCTACGGTTTCGGTCTCGTCCTTCTATTCATCGTCTTCCTGCTCTGGCGTTGAGGAGATTTCGCCATGTCGGCGCCCGATAAGGCTCCATCCATCCTGCTGATCGTAGGAGGCGGCATCGCCGCTTATAAAAGCCTGGAGTTGATTCGGCTTTTGCGCGGCGCCGACATGCAGGTTCGCGTCGTCCTGACCCAGGCCGGCGCGCAATTCGTCACGCCGCTTTCGCTGGCCAGCCTCGCGGGAAACAAGGTTTACGAGAACCTGTTCTCGCTGACCGACGAGACCGAAATGGGCCATATCGAATTGAGCCGGCAGGCCGATCTTGTCGTCATCGCTCCCGCCACCGCCGACTTGCTCGCCAAGGCGGCGCAGGGCCTGGCCAATGATCTCGCCTCGACGCTGTTGCTGGCGTCGGACAAGGCGACCCTTGCCGCCCCGGCGATGAACTGGCGCATGTGGACGCATCCGGCGACCCGACGCAATCTCGCTCAATTGCGCGACGACGGGATGCTGTTCGTCGGTCCGAACGAAGGCGCCATGGCCTGCGGCGAATTCGGTACGGGCCGCATGGCCGAGCCCGAGGAAATCTTCGCGGCCATCGTCGCGGCGCTGACGCCGAAGCGCGCTTCAACGAAGAGCCTCGTCGGAAAGAAGATTGTGATAACCGCCGGACCGACGCATGAGCCGATCGATCCGGTCCGCTATATCGCCAATCGGTCTTCCGGCAAGCAGGGCTACGCCATAGCGGAAGCGGCGCGCGACGCCGGCGCCGAGGTCGTCCTGATTTCGGGGCCGGTCGCTGTCGCCGCGCCGCCGGGCGTTACTCTCGTGCGGGTCGAGACCGCGCGGGAAATGGCGGCGGCGGTCGAGGCCGCCCTGCCCTGTGATATTTTCATCGCCGCCGCCGCCGTCGCCGACTGGCGCGTCGAAGGCGACAGCGGCCAGAAAATCAAGAAAGGCGGCGACGGGCCGCCGGCGCTGCGCCTCGTCGAAAATCCCGACATTTTGGCGGGCGTGGCGCGACGCGCGAAAAATCGTCCGCCTCTCGTCGTCGGCTTTGCCGCCGAAACGGAAAACCTGATCGAACACGCGCGCCAGAAACTGACGCGAAAAAGTTGCGACCTGATCGTCGCCAATGACGTCAGTCCCGCCTCCGGCGTGATGGGCGGCGACGAAAACACGCTTGTCCTCGTGAGCGCCGAAGGCGAGACGACCTTGCCGAAACTCGGCAAGATCGAGGCGGCGCGGCGGCTTGTCGCCACCCTCGGCGAGATTTTCGCAAGACGAAAGGGGATTTGAGTGGAGATCAGGATCAAGCGTCTTCCCCATGCGGAAGGCTTGCCATTGCCGGCCTATCAAAGCGCCGGCGCGGCGGGACTCGATCTGGTCGCCGCGCTGCCTGTTGAGGCGCCCTGTCGTTGCCGCCGGGCGGCCGCGCCCTGGTCCCGACCGGACTGGTCATGGAGATCGCCGCGGGCTACGAGGCGCAAGTGCGGCCGCGTTCGGGCCTCGCCCTCAACCATGGCGTCACCGTGTTGAATGCGCCGGGAACGATCGACAGCGACTATCGCGGTGAAGTCGGCGTCATCCTTGTCAATCACGGCGAAAGGCCGTTTGAAATTACGCGCGGTGTCCGTATCGCCCAGCTCGTCGTCGCACCGGCGCCGCAAGCCAGCCTGGTCCTGGCCGAGGATGTCACCGCGACCTTGCGGGGAGAAGGCGGTTTCGGTTCGACGGGCAAGGACGCCAAGACAGACCAAGCCATTTGAACCGTCCAGACATTAGTCGACAGATTTTGTCATCTTTGTTAATCTGCAATTGCCAAGGTTGGGTGACGAGGGGAGAAGAACGATGACCGACGCCAGCAAGGCCGGAGCGAAAAAGCCGGGACGCGGAAAAATCTACGATTCGATCACTCAGACCATCGGCGATACGCCGCTGGTGCGTTTCGACCGGATCGCCGCCGAGCGCGGCGTCAAGGCGAAGCTGCTGGCCAAACTGGAATTCTTCAATCCGATAGCTTCGGTGAAGGACCGCATCGGCGTGGCGATGATCGACGCGCTGGAAGCGCAGGGCAGGATCGAGCCGGGCAAAACCGTGCTGATCGAGCCGACCTCCGGCAATACCGGCATCGCCCTGGCTTTCGTCGCGGCGGCGCGCGGCTACAAGCTGCAACTGGTCATGCCGGAATCGATGTCGATCGAGCGGCGCAAGATGCTGGCGCTTCTTGGCGCCGAACTGGTGCTGACGCCGGCGGCGCAAGGCATGAAGGGCGCGATCGCCAAGGCGGCCGAACTGGTCGCCGCAACGCCCGGCGCCATCACCCCCGCGCAATTCGAAAATCCCGCCAATCCCGACATCCATCGTCGCACGACGGCGGAGGAAATCTGGAACGACACCGAATGGCGGCGTCGATATCGTCATTTCCGGCGTCGGCACCGGGCGGGACGATCACCGGCGTCGGCGAGGTGCTCAAGGCGCGCAAGCCGGGCGTCAAGATGATCGCGGTCGAGCCCGTCGAATCGCCCGTCCTGTCCGGCGGCCAGCCCGGACCGCACAAGATTCAGGGCATCGGCGCCGGCTTCGTGCCCGCCGATTCTCGACCGCGGCGTGATCGACGAAGTGGTGACCATCGACAGCGCGACCGCGATCGAGACGGCGCGCCAAGTCGCGCGGATCGAAGGCGTCCCGGTCGGCATTTCTTCAGGCGCGGCGATCGCGGCGGCGCTGCAGGTCGGCGGCGCGGCCGAGTTCGGAAGGCAAGAATATCGTGATCATCATTCCGTCCTTCGCCGAGCGCTATCTCTCGACGGCGCTGTTCGAAGGACTTTGAGACGCAAGTCTTCCCAATCCTTTCGCGGCTCGGTTAATCATCTGACGAAAGAGCCGGAAAAGGCGATCCATGCCCTTCGACAACATCATTGTCGAAACTCATGGCGCGGTCGGGATCATCCGGCTCAACCGGCCCAAGGCGTTGAACGCCTTCAATTCGCGCCTGATTGAGGAATTGAACGTCGCGCTGGACGAGTTCGAGATGGACCGCGACATCGGCGCCCTGGTGCTGACCGGCTCCGAAAAGGCCTTCGCCGCCGGCGCCGACATCAAGGAACTGCAGCCCTGACCTATATGGACGCCTATCTCAGCGACACGATCCGTAGCTGGGAGCGCCTGTCCTATTTCCGCAAGCCGGCGATCGCCGCCGTCGGCGGGCTTCGCGCTGGGCGGGGGCTGCGAACTCGCCATGATGTGCGAATTCATCCTCGCCGCCGAAAACGCCAAATTCGGCCAGCCCGAGATCAAGCTCGGCATTCTCCCGGCGCCGGCGGCACCCAGCGGCTGACAAGGTTCGTGGGCAAGTCCAAGGCGATGGAAATGTGCCTCACCGGCCGCATGATGGACGCGCAGGAAGCGGAGCGCGCGGGGCTGGTGTCGCGCATCGTGCCCGCCGATAAACTGCTCGAGGAGGCGATGAAGACCGGCGGCTAGATCGCCGCCATGTCCCTGCCCATCGCCATGCAGATCAAGGATTGCATCAATACGGCCCATGAATCGACCCTGGCCGAAGGGGTGAAATTCGAAAGGCGGAATTTCCACGCCGCTTTCGCGACGCAGGATCAGAAGGAAGGCATGGCGGCCTTCATCGAGAAACGGCACGCCCATTTTAAGAATCGCTGAAACGGAATCGGCGCGATCCGCAAAATCGCGCGTTGACGAATCGCCCGTTTCACGCTTATAAGCCCCGCTACTCGCGGCGCCTGCAAAAGGCGCCGTCATCGTTTTTCGACTGGCGCGGCAAAATTTGATGCGATGCTTTCGTCCGGGGATAAAAATGGCCAATACAAAATCGGCTAAGAAAGCCGTCCGTCAGATCGCGCGCCGCACGTCGGTGAACCGTCAGCGTCGCAGCAAGATGCGCACCTTTGTCCGCAAGGTCGAGGAAGCCATCCTGTCCGGCGATCACGCCGCCGCCAAGACGGCGCTTGCCGTCGCCGAGCCGATCCTGATGCGCGCCGCGCAAAAGGGCATCGTTCACAGGAACACGGCCTCGCGCAAGGTTTCGCGCCTGACCGCCAGCGTCGCCGCGCTCGCCAAGAAGGCCTGATTTCCGGGTTCAGATCCGTGCAGACCACGTTGCCGGTGCTGCCAACGGCGGTCGTGGATGCAATTCCAGCCGGCGGGCGTTGCCATCGAAACGAACATGGCGTTGTTGGGAACGGCTTCCACCAGCGAGGCGTTGTAGGCGGCGCTGGGACCGTTATTGGTCACGACCTGCGTATAAGTAATGTTGCTGCCCGCGGCTTCCCGATGGGTGACGCTGTATTGGAAATGCTGAGGTCCGCAGTTGAAATTACATTGGCGACGTCCGTAGCGCTGTCATTCGCCAGATTCACTTCACCACCGCCACTTACTAATGCCGTGTTGGTTTCGGTAAAGGGAGCGGTTGCAGAACATTGGCTGTGACCGTGATCGAGGGATAAAAACTGTTAGCTGCGAGGACCGTCGGATCGACACAACTTACGGTCTGCGACGCAATCGAACAGGACCATCCGGTGCCGCTTGCGCTGATGGGAGTAAGGCCAGTTGGCAGAGTATAGTTCATCGTTACCACGCCGCTGGTTGAACCGTAAGGACTCACGTTC
>CAWKJW010000031.1:0-12325 GCA_963849665.1 uncultured Alphaproteobacteria bacterium
AGGCGGCGGCGATGATGAAGGAAGCATAGCTCCAGGCCAGGTTCAGCGCCGAGGTCGGCGCGCCGTCGATTTGCGAGAACTGCTCCGCCAATTCGCCCGATTCCGGGGCGAATCGGCGCACCGTGGCCATGACCGCGTCGCCACGCCCGATCAGGGCGCGCGCCAGCCCTGCCCGATACTGCGGCCGAAGCGCCTCGCTCGCCGAGCCTCCAACTCTCCTCGCCCAGCATTCCGGCGAGAAGTTCGCGATTGTAAGGTGGAAGGGCTATGGACTTCGCCGGAGGCGGCCGCGATGGCGAAACGATAGTAGAATTCTGCCGCGCCGAGCGTCGAAAAATAAAAGGCGCCGCCGGAAAAATAGACGTCGCCGTCATATCGCCCCTGCGCGATTCCGCATTCCGGCGGCCGGTTGCGATTGATCGGATAGGTGCGTTCGAAGAGCTGTTCGAGCTTGGTCAAGGTCGCCAAAGCCTTGGGATCGGCGGGGCTGTGAGGGCCGCTTCGCCGGGCCGCCTGGACCACGCCGAGGATGACGGCGAAATCGAGCCGCATGGTCGGGGTGGGCTTGAGCGCGGGATCGGGAAGCGGCGTCAGAAAGGCGCCGGCGGCGGCGTCGAAATATCGGTCGAGCGTCGCCGCCGCTTCCCGCGCGGCCAAGGCGTAATTTTCGGCGCGGCGCGCATCGCCGAGCGACCGCGCCCAGTCGGCCCCGTCGCTCAAGGCGGCGAATTGCGCGATTTGCGTGTGATAATGGCGGCGGCGATGCTCTTCCCATATGTCGTAGCAGGGCTCCCGCCAGTGCTTGAACGTATAGTCAAGATCGCCTTCGATCAGCGCGCGCATGGCGACGAGCGGCAAGTGGGGGCGCAAGCTCCCGTTGCGCCAATAGCGCATCAGGGCGAGCGCCCGCAGCGCCGGGCCATCATTTTGCGGGCGCGACCACTGCAGAATGTCGAGCCGGCCGTCGGCGCCCAGGCGCGCCTCGCCGAGCACCGCTTCGCCATGGATTTCCGCCATTTCCTCGCGGGTGCGCACATATTGGACATAGTCCGGCAGGACGCCGGCGCGCTCCTCCTCGTCACGCGGACTGGCGCGTCCGTCGAGCCGGCTCAGCGCCAGGCTGAATTCGACGAATTCGCCGAAAAGCCTCAAGCCCTCGTCGCGCAAGGCTCCGTCCTCGATGAGGCAGCGCAGGCCATCGATGACCACGGAGGAATCGCGCAGCCAGTGGAAGACGTAATCCGGGTTTTCTGCGAGATCGGGCGAAGCAAGGATGGAGCCGCGCGCAGGCCGGATGGTCTGGCCGTAATTCCGACGATGTTTCACCAGATGCGTCGCCGAAATGGCGCGCGGCATGAGCTCCGCGCAGCGCAAGTATTCGCGCGACAGCCAGTCGTCCAATCCCGCTGTCCAGGGCTCGGTATCGCAACTTGCCCACCTTGGAGCCTCCTCACGAAGGTCGGATGCGAAAACCCTTGTCGGGGGCGCGGCGGCGCGGATAAGCGAGACTTTTGCCGCGCGGATCGCGGATCAAATTGATTGTGCGCCGAAAGAACGGATCGGCGCCTTGCGATCCCGCAATGTTGACCAGGGTCGAACCGGCAAGTTCCTGGCCGAACAGCTCGAACAGGGCCTGTCGCCCGGCGACCGAGAGCGAGTCGATAGCGGAATCGACGATGATCCACAGCGGCTTGTGCAGTAGCACGCGGGCAAAGGCGAGGCTTTGCTGCTCCGCGTCGGTGAGATTCTGGTCCCAGCGTCCGCTCTCGTCGAGGCGCCCGGCGAGATGGGCCAGACCCATGCGCGTCAGGGCGGCCTCGCATTGGGCCGTGGTGAATTTTTGCCACATCCCCCGGATAGGCGAGAATGTCACGCAAGGAGCCGTCGGGAATATAGGGGCGCTTGGGCATGAACATGATCCGGTCGTCCGCCGGCAAGGCGATGCGCCCGGCGCCCCAGGACCACAGGCCGGCTATCGTGCGAAACAGGCTGGTTTTACCCGCCCCGGGCGCGCCGACGATCAGCGTGTGGGCGCCCCGCGCAATTTCCACATGAGGCTGGTCGAGCGCGATGCTTCCCGACGGGGAAATGACCACCAGGTCGTCGAATTGCAGCTTGTTTTCGGGCGAGACCGCCAACGTGACGCGGGAGGCGCCGCCGCCGATGCGGTCCATGTCCGTCAGAGCGCGGCGAAAACCGCCGACACGCAGCAAGGTGGCGCGCCAGTCGGCGATCACGCCGACATTATCGACGAACCAGCGCAGCGACTGCTGCACCTGGTCGAAAGCCCCGACCGCCATCAATAGTCCGCCGAATGTGAGGTTGCCGGCGAAATAGGCGGGCGAAGCGACGATGATCGGCGCGACGATGGTGAACCAGCCATAGCCGGCCGTCACCCAGGTCAGGCGGGTCGTGACGCCGATCACCCGGCTCAGGATCACGAGCAACCGGTCGAAATGGCCGTTGAGCCTGGCCAATTCCTCGCGCTCGCCGCGATGGACCGCAATGCCCTCGCCGTGCTCATTGGCGTGCACGAGGGCGAAGCGCAGGTTGGATTCGCGCGCATAGGACTCGGCGTCGAGGGAAATGAGCCGCCGGCCGGCGCGCCAGGACAATAGCGAGGCGACGCCGGCGTAGGTGAGCGCGGCCCAGACCATATAGCCGGGAATGCTGAAATAGAGGCCGCGAAACGACAGGACCACGCCCCGCGACAGGCCCCACAGCACGCCAATGAAACAGACGAGCAGCAGCGCCGCTTGCAGCAGCCCGACGCCGAGATCGGTCGAGCACGTCGGAAAGGTGATTTGCGTCCTGCTGGATGCGCTGATCGGGATTGACGCCGATCGCTCCCGCGCCGGCGATGAGAAAGGCGCGCCGTGGCGCCAGCCATTGCGCGATCAGGTCGCGGGTCAGCCCCTCGCGCAATCTCAGCTTCATCGTCAGGCCCAACCACTTCTGGGCGACGTTGAGGGCGAGCAGCGCGCCGGCGATGAACACATAGAGGAGAAGCTGCCGGCCAAAGCCGGCGACGTCCTTTTGGGCGAGCGAATCGTAAAAGGCCCTCGTCCAGACGTTCAGGCGGATCTGCATGGCGGCGGTGGCGCCGACCACGGCGAGCAGCCCGGCAGCCAGGCCCAGCAGGGCGGCGCGCTGCGGCGAGGCGCCGAGGGCGCCCAGAAGGAGGCGCGCCAGCGCGATGAAGCCGTCGTCCTGCGACGACAAGTCAGCCGCGACATCAGACGCGGCGTCAGCCTGTTTCGCCATCGATCCCCGACCGCGTCTCTTGATCTCGTGAGGCGCCTGCTTTTGCAAAATCCAGCTCCGCTTATAACATCATCGGCGGGCGAGTCGGGCAAGCGGGCGGGGCGGGATTCGGCGATGAACGCGAAAGGGATCGAAAAACTCCTCGCCGGGATGACCCTCGCCGAAAAACTCGGCCAGATGACCATGTCGCCGGCGGGTTCGGCGCCGACGGGGCCGGTTCGCGGCGAGGCGACGACCGAAGCCATTCGCGCCGGCAAGGTTGGCGCCCTGCTGAACATCTGGGGCCGTGAGACGACCGGGCGCTTCCAGAAGCTTGCGATGGAAGAGACGCGGCTCGGAATTCCCCTGTTGTTCGGCGTCGACGTCCTGCACGGCCACAAGACCGTCTTTCCCATTCCGCTCGCCGAAGCTTCTCTGTTCGATCCTCGCCTTTGGGAGCGCACGGCGCGGGCGGCGGCGCGCGAAGCGGCGGCCGACGGCGCCGACCTGACCTTCGCGCCGATGCTCGACACGGCCCGCGACCCGCGTTGGGGCCGCATCGCCGAAGGTTTCGGCGAAGACCCGCTGGTCGGGGCGCGCTTCGCCGCCGCCAAGGTGCGCGGCTTCCAGGGCGGCGATCTCGGCGCGCCGGGTTCGCTCGCCGCGACCGCCAAACATTTTTGTTGCGGCGGCGCGGCGCTGGCGGGGCGCGAATATGCCGCCGCCGACATGTCCGAACGCGCCCTGCACGAAATTTATCTGCCGCCGTTCCGCGCCGCCGTCCAAGCCGGCTGCGCGGCGATCATGTCGGCCTTCAACTCGGTCGCCGGCGTCCCGATGACGGCGCATGTCCCGCTGCTGCGCGGCTATTTGCGCGAAAAACTCGGTTTCGACGGCGTGATCATGAGCGATTACGCCGCCATCGAGGAGCTGATCGATCACGGCGTCGCCGCCGACCGCGCGCAAGCCGCGGCCCTGGCTCTGAAAGCCGGCGTGGACATCGACATGGTCAGCGGCGTCTATCTCGACGCCATGCCCGAAGCGCTTGCGCGCGGGCTTGCGGAGATGAAGGACATTGACGCGGCCGTGCGGCGAATTCTCGCACTCAAGATGAAGCTCGGCCTGTTCGACGATCCCTACCGTCGCGTCAAAGCCGCGCGATCGAGCTCCCCGGCGACGAAAAAACTCGCCCACGAAGTCGCCCGGCGCGCCGTCACCCTCCTCACCAATGACGAAATCCTGCCGCTCGGCGAGACCGTTCGCCGCATCGCCGTGATCGGTCCGCTCGCCGAGGCGCGGGCCGAAATGCTCGGCCCCTGGACGCTGGCGGGCGACCCGCGCCAATGCTCGACCATTGTCGAAGGCTTGCGCGCCGTCCTTCCGGATCGGGAAATCCAGTGCGCGCCGGGCGTGGCCATCGTCGGCGACGACGACAGCGGCATTGCCGCGGCGCGCGCGCTCTGCGACGACGCAGACGTGGTCATTCTCTGCCTCGGCGAGGCTGCAGCCATGAGCGGCGAGGCGGCGAGCCGGGCGCGGCCCGAACTGCCGGGCCGCCAGCGCCAGCTGGCGGAAGCCGTTCTGGCCAGCGGCCGTCCCGTCGTCGTCCTGCTCTCGTCCGGCCGCCCGCTGATCGTCCCCTTTCTCGCCGAACGCGCCCGCGCCCTGGTTGCAACCTGGTTTCTCGGCGCCGGCGCCGGCCAGGCGATCGCCGAGGTTCTCACCGGACGGTTCGATCCGACCGGGCGCCTGCCCGTCACCTGGCCGCTCGACGTCGGGCAAATTCCGATCTTTTTCGCCGAACGGCCTGCCGCCCGGCCGGCCAATCCGACCGATCCCTTCACCAGCAAATATATCGATCTGCCCAACGAACCGCAGTTTCCCTTCGGCCACGGCCTGTCATACGCCCAGGTCAAGCTGGACAATCTTCGCCTCGGCCAGGCCGAATTCCGGCCCGGCGACCGCATCAGGGTCGAAATCGACGCAGAAAACCTTTCTGACCGCCCAGCGCGGGAAACCATCTTCCTCTTCTCGCGCGACCGCGTCGCCGCCGCCGCGCCGCCGGTGCTGGAGCTGAAGGACTGGGCCAAGGTGGAGCTGGCGCCGCGGCAAAAAAGCGCCGTCGTCTTCAATCTCGCCGCCGACGACCTGTCCTGCCTGGACGCAGATCTTCAGCCGAGGCTGGAGCCGGGCGATTTCGACGTTTTTGTCGGCCTCAGCGCCGACCGGCGATTTCTGCTGTCGGCGCGCCTGCGCTGCCTGGCTTGAACTGAGCTGTTTAAAAGAGAGCCGATGTCATTCGCCGGTCGTTCAATTCTAGATGGCCCGGTTGGCGCTTTCTCCGGCCGCGAGTTCGATGATCTCGGCGGTGATCTCGTCCTGCCGCACCCGCCGCTCGGTCGCCTGCAATTCAGTGAGCTGGCTTTCGACCTGCCGATGGGCGGCGGCCATGGCCTCCATGCGCGCCTGATTTTCAGCGGCGAATGCATGCAGCGCCGCCTGGCACAATTGGGCGTGCAGATAATCGGCGGTGAGATCGCTCAATAGCGCCTCCGCCGGCAGATTGACCAGCGGCGCGCCGCCGCCGGACTTCTCCGCCGCGAAGCGCGCCAGGTCGAGCGGGAACAGTTTTCGACGTTCGACACGCATTCCGCGCCCCGGCTCCCAAAGCGTGAAGACGGCGTCGAGCCGCTCGATCGCCCCCCGGCGATCCGGGCGTAAAGCACGTCGGCGATGCGGTCGGCGAGTTTTGGCGCGCCGGCCGAATGAGACGGCATGGCGGTCTTCCAATGAATTTCGATATTTCTTTGCGCCGCGACGTCTGCGCCGCGCGCGCCGATGAGGACCAATTCGCATTGGCCGAGATCGGCGCCAAGGGAATCGAGCACATGCTCGCTGAAGGCGCCGGCAAAACCCTGTTCGGCGCAAAACACCACCAGCCCGGCGCGACCGGGTCTTTCTCCGCCGTCGGGACGCGCCGGCGGCGCGAGGGTCAGCGCCTTGCCGATGGCGGCGGCAATCGTCTGGGCGTAGCTGTCCACGGCGGCGAGCTGGTTTCGCGCAGCTTGCGCCCGCGCCGCCGCTATGCCCCGCATGGCGTTGACCACCGCGCCGAGCTGACGAATGCCGTCGATGCGCGCCCTGACGTCGGCGAGCCGTTCGGTCATGGCGGACCGCCGGCAAAATTATCCGCGTAGCGCCGCAGGGCCTGGGCAAAAGCCTGCGCAGGCGCGCCATCGAGGACGCCACGGCGCTGCAAAAGCGCGACGGCCTCGGCGGCGTCCCGGTCGAGCGCTTCGCCCAGTCCCTGACGGAATTTTGCAATCGCCGGGAGCGGCAGCGCGTCGAGAAGCCCTTTTTGCGCCGCCGTGACCAGAGCGACCTCGTCGGCCAGGCGCAGCGGCGCATGCTGCGGCTGGTCGAGAATCGCGCGAATGCGTTCGCCGCGGGTCATTTGCTGTCGCACGCGGCTGTCGGGCATGCCGCCAAAGCGGGTGAACATTTCCAGTTCGAGGAACTGGGCGTAGTCGAGGCGCAACGCGGACGCCGCATCGCGCAGCGCCGGCGCCTGCGTCTTGCCGCCGACCCGGCTGACGCTGAGGCCGACATCGACGGCAGGTTTCTGGCCTTCATGGAACAGCCTCGCGTCCAGCGCGATCTGGCCGTCGGTGATCGAAATCAAATTGGTCGGGATGTAGGCGCTCAGATTTCCCGCGTCGGTTTCGGCGATCGGCAAGGCCGTCAGCGATCCGCCGCCTTTTTCGCGCGAAAGTTTGGCGGCGCGCTCCAGCAGCCGCGCATGAACGTAGAAGACGTCGCCGGGATAGGCCTCGCGGCCGGGCGACTGGCGGGTCAGAAGCGCGATCTCGCGATGACAGGCGGCGTGTTTGCTGAGATCGTCCACGACCACCAGCGCGTGCTGGCCGAGATCGCGGAAATATTCGGCCATGGCGAAACCGGCGAAAGGCGCGATCCATTGCAGGCCCGGCGGACCGGCAGAGCCTGCGACGACGACGATGCAGCGTCCCGGCGCGCCGTGGGCGGCAATGGCGTCGATGACGCGGCGCACGCTGGAGCTCTTTTGTCCCACCGCGACATAGACGCACACCATGTCGCTGCTTTTCTGAGCGATGATCGTGTCGATCGCCAGAGTGGTCTTGCCGATGGCCCGGTCGCCGATGATCAGTTCGCGCTGGCCGCGGCCGATCGCGAAAAGCGTGTCGATCACGAGCACGCCCGTCTGCACCGGCTCGGTGACGAGATCGCGGTCGATGATTGCCGGCGCCGGACGTTCGATCGGATCAAACCGGTCACTGACGATCGGCCCCTTGCCATCGAGCGGCCGGCCGAGCGGATCGACGACGCGGCCGAGCAGCCCGGGCCCGACCGGCGCCCGCACGACATCGCCCAGGCCGCGCGCGGCGTCGCCGGACTCTATCGCCTCGGGCGGGTCGAGGAAGACGCAACTGGCGAAATCATGTTCCAGCGTGTGGGCGAAGGCGAAAGGCCCCTTGTCAAAGCGCAGCAATTCGTCGAGCCGCAGGCTGGGCAAGCCGGAAATGCGGGCGACGCCGTCGCCGATTTCTTCGACCCGGCCGACCTCTTCCGCCCGCGGCCCAAGCTTCGCCTTCGCCAGTCTGGCGCTTGCGCGGGCGAACCAGTCTTCGGTCAGCTTGTCAGGCTCATTGGCCATGCGTCAGCTCCGCGAGGATGGAGTCAAGATCGGCGCGCCAGCTGTTCTTCAGGATGAAATGCGGCGAGCGCAACTCCAGCCCGGCGATCAAGGCCGGATCGCTGGCAAAGGCGATTTCGACCGGCGCGCCGAAAGCCGCGTCGATCGCTTCGCGGCAACGCGCCTGTTCCGTTTCGGTGAGCTGTTGGGCTGACACCGCCTCCAGCCCTGTTTCTCCGTCGGCGACACTTTTGCGCATCGCCTCGGGAAGCTCGCCGATCCGCGCGACCAGCCATTGCAGGAAAGCCGCGCGCACCGTTTCGCCATCGAGCCGGGCGGCCAGCTTCGCGGCGATCGATACGGAAAGGGCGCCGGCCTTTTCCGCCCAGGTCCTTTCCGCGTCGCTCCTGTCCTTTTCGATCGATGCTTGCGCAGCCGCTTGTAAAACGCCCGCCTCCGCTTCGGCCTGCCGCAGCAATTCGGCGCGCGCCTGTTCGGCCCGCGCTCGCGCGTCGCGCAGGATCGCCTCGCCCTCCTCCACGAAACCAGCGCGTCTTTGCGTGATTTCCGCTAAAGCCGCGTCCGCCGCGTCGCGCCTGGCCTTCGCCTCGTCGAGCAGCGCCTGCGCGCTGGCGCGCCGCTGTTCGATCATGGCGGCGACGGGGCCCCAGAAGAAACGCCCGAGCAGCCAGACGAGGATCAGGACGTTGACGGTCTGAAGGCCGAGCGTCCACCAGTCGATCATCATGACGTCATTTCAGCAGGGGGTTGGCGAAGAGCAGCAGCAGCGCGATGACCAGGCAATAGATCGCCATGGTCTCGATCATCGCCAGGCCGACGAACAGGGTGCGCGAGATGACATTGGCGGATTCCGGCTGGCGGGCGATGGCGTCCATTGCGGCGGCCACGGCGCGGCCTTCCGCCAGCGCCGGCCCGATCGCGCCGAACGAGACCGCGACGGCGGCGGAGACGATGCTTGCGAAGGCTAACCAGTTCATGGATCGGTCCTTTGGCTTTCAATCTTTTTGGGCGGCGACTCGATGGATTCGGCGATGAACACCATGGCCAGCACGGCAAAGATATAGGCTTGCACCGCGCCAGTCAGCAGGTCGAGCGCCATCAGCGGAATCGGCACGAGCAGGCCGGCGAGCGACAGGACGATGCCGATCACGAATACGCCGCTCATCACATTGCCGAACAGGCGCACTAGCAAGGAGAAGGTGCGGGTCAGGCTTTCGACGAAATTGAGCGGGATCATCAACGGACTGGGCGAGGCGAAGGTGCGCAGGTAGCCCCGCCAGCCGCCAGCGCGCACGCCGAAGCGGATCACCGCCAGGAACACCAGCAGCGCCAGGGCCGCGTCGGTTTCAAGATGGGCCGTCGGCGGCTCGACGCCGGGCGCCAGGGTCGACCAGTTGGCGACGAAGATGAACACGAACAGGGTGCCGATGAAGGCGCGGTAGGGCGCGGGCTCGACTCGCATGGTCTCGCGGATCTGGCTGTCCACCGCCTCCACGACCAGTTCGAAAAACGCCTGCGCCGGGCCAGGCGACAGGCGCAGGCGCCGCGAGGCCAGAAAGGCTCCCAGACCGAGCGCCGTCATGATCGCCCAGGTGACGGCCACGGCCTCGCTCACGGGCGCCAAGCCGATGTGGAAAAGCGGCGGCGAGGCGAGCGGCGAGTTCATGGCGCGGCCGCCGCCAGCCGGGCCGCGAGGCCAAGGACGGAAATCCGGTCCGGCGAATTCGTGAGGGTCGGGTCATTCATGCGTTTTTCATCCATCGCCAGGCCGACCAGCACCCCAGCCCCAGCCCCAGCATCAACAGCGGCCCGGTCCAGAACAGGCCGCTGCCGAAGGCGCGGTCGAGCCAGCGGCCGACGAATATGCCGATCAGCATCGGCGTCACGATCATCCAGCCGAGCACGCCGATCTGCGCGAGGCGGCGCGCGGTCGACGGCTCGCCTTCCAATTTTCCGCGCCGATCCCTTTCATCGCGCAGCCGCGTCTCGCGGACCAGCGGATCGCTTTCTCCAGGCTCCGATTTTCGCGGCGCAGGCGGCTTCTCGTTCATGGAAAGCCTCCGCCGCGGCCATCGGGACGCAGGTGGCGCATGATCTGGCGGATCGCGGCGAGTTGCAACTTCGTTCCGCCGACGCGCTCGGAGCGTTCGGTCTCGACATCCTCGCGAAACCGGGCGAGCACGGTTCGGTCGAGAACGGAGAGGTCGTCGCCGGCGATCGCCTCGCGCGTGGCGATGGAGACCTCACGCCCGCCGATCACCGAGAGGACGCCGCGGCGCACGGCGCAGAAACGCCGGCTGGAATCGGCGCCCGTCCAGATGACCACGGATATGGCGAGGCTAGTGAGGAAATCGGCATGGCGCGGCAGGATGCCGAAGCAGCCGCTGGAATCCTCGGCGCGCACGGCCAGAACCCCGTCCTCGTCGACGACTAGGGCAAGCGGCGTGACAATGCGCAACCTCATGCCGGACCACCCGTTCTGGCCTCAGCCTCCTTCTGGCGCGCCTCCTCTAACGTTCCGACCATATAAAGCGAACTTTCCGCCCAATCGTCGGTTTCGCCACCAAGAATCGCGCGGCAGCCCGCCAGTGTGTCGGCGCGGCTGACGCTTTTTCCCGGCGTTCCGGTAAAAGCCTCGGTGACGGCGAAGGGCTGCGTGAGAAAGCGCTGCAACCGCCGCGCTCGCGTCACGATCAACCGATCCGCCGCGCCCAGCTCCTCGACCCCGAGCAGCGCGATAATGTCCTGCAAGTCTTTGAAACGAGCCAGTGTTTCGCGCGCTTGTCCGGCGACGCGGCAATGTTCCGCACCGACAATCAGCGGATCCAGCAAAGCCGACGACGAGCCGAGCGGATCAACCGCCGGATAGAAACCCTCGGCCGCGAGTTTTCGCGACAGCATGATGATGCTGTCCATATGGCTGGAAATGGCGGTGACCGCCGGATCGGTGAAATCGTCGGCGGGCACGTAGACCGCCTGGATGGCGGTGACGGCGGCGCCCGAAGCGGAGGCGATGCGCTCTTGCAGCGCTGCGACCTCGCTCGCCAAAGTCGGCTGATAGCCGACGCGCGAAGGCAGTCGCCCGAGCAGGCTCGACACTTCCGCCCCGGCCTGGACGAAACGAAACACGTTATCCATCAGCAGCAGGACGTTTTGATGTTTCTGGTCGCGGAAATATTCCGCGATGGTCAAGGCCGTCAGCGGCGCGCGCCAGCGTGCGCCCGGCGGCTCGTTCATCTGGCCAAAAACGAACACGGTGCGCTCCAGCACGCCCGAGTTCCGCATCTCGGTCAATAGTTCGTGGCCTTCGCGAGAGCGTTCTCCGATTCCGGCGAAAACTGAAATGCCGCGGTATTTTGCGACCATGGCATGGATCAGCTCCATCACCAGCACGGTCTTGCCGACGCCGGCGCCGCCGAACATCGCCGCCTTGCCGCCCTGCGCGAGCGGCGCCAGCAGATCGATGATCTTGACCCCTGTCTCGAACATTGCGGTCGCCGAAGTTTCGTCTTCAAGCCGCGGCGGCGGATTGTGGATCGGCCGTCGCGGCGTATCGGCCGGCAAGGCTGGCCCATCGTCGCGGACCTCGCCCAGGACGTCGAGCAGCCGGCCCAGCACGGCCTCGCCGACCGGAACGGAAAGCGGCGCGCCGGTCGCATGAACGGACGCGCCGCGAAAAAGGCCAGACGTCGCCTGGAGGGCTATCGAGCGCACAGTCGAGGCGTCGAGATGGCTGTGAACTTCGAGGACAAGGGCTTCGGGCCGGTCCCACGACACGGTCAGGGCGCTGTTGACCCGCGGCAGCAGCGCTCCGGCCTCAAAACGCACGTCCACGACGGCGCCTCGAACCGACACGACCTTGCCTGACGAAGTCAGTGGCTCCATTCTGCCTCCGGCCCGACGCCGCTCCTGGCCGCTCGGCGGGAATGACGGCGGCGCGGCCTCGGTTGGCGATTCTGGCTCGCGGTGTTTTTTTTGCGCCGACGTGCGGGGCTGGTCAAGCCTTCGCTGGCCTGTTGCTGCATTTGGGATGAAGTCGCAAGGCGCCGCGGTGTCTTGGTCAGCCGCCTTATCCCAGCAGCGTATTGCTGCGCGCGCCGCCCGCCATTGCGAGGCGGGCGACCATTTTTGACGCGAGGCCTTGGGCTTCCGCGATCAGCGTCTCGTCGTCCGCCCGTTCGGCGATCGACGCGTAACGGTCAAAACGCTCTTCGATAATTCGCAATCCATCCGCGGCGCTTCGCAGTTGCGCCGCAACACCGGCGGACGCGCCCGCGGCCGAACGAGCTTCTTCTTCAGCCAGGCGTCGAAAAATTGCGGCGTCCGCATTCTCGCCATTGGCGCCAAGAGCCTCGGCCAAGGCCGCATGCGCCGCCGCCGCCTCCGCAT
>CAWKJW010000032.1:0-6435 GCA_963849665.1 uncultured Alphaproteobacteria bacterium
TAGCGCCGGCTCATTGCGCTCCTCTCAAGGCGCGGCCTGGCGCTCCTCTCACGGCTGTGCGGGCGCGCCGGTTTGGGGCATGGCGTTTTCGACCGTTTGCGCGCATGGCTTCGCCTCCGTCGCAGGACGCCAAACGCCGGCGGCGATCAGGAAAGGCGCCGACGGCTATCGATCGGCGGCATGATAGGGCGGGATGGGAGGATGCTCGGACTGTAAAAAGCGGTATCGCGGGAGTGCAAAGGAAGTAGACGTACCACGTCAGGATTAGAGACAGGCTATTCGGGCGGACCAGCCGCGCTCCGCTCGGCGCCGCGGTCTGGCTCAAGATGGTTTCGCCGGCCTTGTTTCCCGGGATCGCCGCGCGCCAAATCGAAAGGCGGCGCGCTTGCGTCAATCGAGTCTGTGGAATTCCAACAGAATTTGCTGTAACGTGCAACGTCAAGGGCGCCAAATAACTGTTCTCTGCCAGATTTGCCTCATCGGCGCTTCGTCTTGCGCGCCGCCGCACAGGGAAATTCAATGTGAGCACCGTCCATACCGGCCTTGGACTGCGCGGCGCGCGGCCGGTCGACGCCGAGCCGGACGCCGACGCGGGCGAGTTGCTGCGCATCCTCTGGCGGCGCAAGCTGACCGTCGTTCTGGGCCTGCTCGCCGCCCTGGCCCTCGCCGTCGCCTATCTCGCCTTCATGCCGGTTCGTTATGAGGCCAGCGCCACGGTGCTGATCGATCCGCGGCTCGGGCGCACGCTTCAGTCGGATCACGGCGCCGGCGCCGCCGACAGTTCCGCCATGGACAGCCAGGTCAAGCTCTTCACCGCCGAAACGGTCCTCGCCAGGCTGGCGAAGGAGCTCAATCTGGCGGACGATCCCGATTTCAGCGGAACGAAGCGCGGCTGGATCTCGCGCCTGTTCGCGCGGGCCCCCGAGGATGCGCAGGGGATCGATTACGACGCGCTGGAGCGCGCCTTCGACGTCAAGCGTCCCGAACGCACCTATGTCGTCGAGATCGACGCGAGGAGCTCCGACCCGGAAAAGGCCGCCGCCCTCGCCAATGGCTTGGCCCGCGCCTACAATGAAGACCAGGTCGAGGCCCGCGTCCAGGCCGCCGAAAACGACGGCCGCTGGGTGCGGCAATTGCTCGGCAAGACCGAGGGCGAGCTGGCGGCGGCCGAGAGCGCCGTTCAGGCTTACAAGACGAAACACAACATCGTCGCCGTCGATGGCCTTCGCTCCAACGAGATGCAGGTCGCCGACGCCATGCGGGAGCTCGGCCTCGCGCGGGCGCGCACGGCCGACGCCAGGGCGCGGCTCGACGAGGTCCGCTCCGCCGTGCGGCTGGGAGAAATTGGCTCCATCGGTGAGGCGCTGAAGTCGACGACGATCGAGCGTCTCCGCTCGCAGCAGGCCGACGCCGAACGTGAGGTGGCGGGGCTGGCGCGCACGCTCGGCGACCGCCACCCTGCGCTGCAGGAGGCGAGGGAGCGCGCCGCTCGCGTCCGCGCCCTGCTCGGCGACGAATTGCGCCGCATCGCCGAGGGCGCCCAGAAGGATTTTTCCGCGGCTCTCGCCAGCGAGCGCGACCAGGAGCGCAGCATCGACCGCCTCAAGGCGCAATCCAACTCGATCGGCCGAAGCACGGTCGAACTGCGCGACCTCGAGCGCGCCGCCGAATTGTTGCGGAGCAAGGTGCAGGAGCTCTCGAAGGTCCAGGAAAACCTCGCGCAGGATCAGGTCGACAGTCCGCCGGCGCGCATCGTCGCGGTGGCGCGGCCGCCGGCGTCAAGGTCAAGCCCCCGCGCACGGCCGGCCTTGCTGATCGCAATCGCCGCCGGCCTCTTCGGCGGCATCGGCGCGGCGCTGCTGCAGGAGAGCCTCCAGCGGCCGCGCCGGCCGCGTCTGGCGCCTGTGGGGACGGAGGATTTCGACGGGCGCGACGGCGAGCCATTTCGTGGCTCCAGGCGAGGACGCGACGACGGCCATGGAGCTCCGACCTCTCCAGTGTGAATGGGCGCGGCAGGCGTCTCCCTCCCGCCGTGCGGCGCTGCGGCTGATCGGCGGCGCGGTTTCGCTTGCGGCCATGCCCGCCAAAGCCGCGCCGGACGCGGGATTGGCGGCGGTCGCGCGAAAAGCCGGCGTCGTCTTCGGCGTGGCGGCGGATTCCGAAATCCTGGCCGACCCGGCCTATCGTGCGCTCATCCTGGCCAATTGCGAGCTGCTGACCCCCGCCAATTCCCTGAAATTCGCCGCGCTGCAGCCGGAGGAGGGGGGCTTCCGCTTCGAGGAGGGCGACGCGCTGGTCGCCTTCGCCGAGCGCAGCGGCCTTCTGGCCCGCGGCCACACGCTGATCTGGAACGACTATCCGGCGCCCTGGCTTGCCAACAAGAGCCGCGCCGAGCTGGCCTATCTGTTTGACGCCTATCTCGATCGGGTCGTGCCGCATTATGCCGGCCGGCTGCAATCCTGGGACGTGGTCAACGAGCCCTTCTGGCTTGGCAGGGACGGGCCCGGAACGTTCCGCCCCGGCCCTTGGCTCACCGCTTTCGGCGACGATTACGTCGAACGGGCCTTCCGGCGGACCGCGGCGCTCGATCCCAATGCGACGCTCGTGCTGAACGAGGCCTGGACCGAATGCGACAGTCCGGTCGGACAAGCGGTGCGCGCTTCGCTGCTGGCGCTGGTCGATCGGCTGCAGCACGCCGGCGTCAAGCTCGGCGCGGTCGGGCTGCAGGGCCATATCCTGCCGGCGGAGCCCTGGGACGGCGGCCGCTTCGGCGATTTCCTGCATGGGCTGGCGGAGCGCAAGCTCGACATCTATGTCACCGAGCTCGACGTCGTCGATGATCCCTTGCGCGGCGACGTCGCGCGGCGCGACGGCGAGGCCGCCGAACTGACGCATCGCCTGCTTTCCGTCGCGCTGAAAGTCCCGGCGGTGAAGATGCTCATCGCCTGGAGCCTGAGCGACAAATATTCATGGCTGCGCAACCCCTGGTTCACGCGCCGCAAAAGATTGTCGCATGTCGCGCGGCCCTGTCCTTTCGACGACGAAATGCGGCCGAAGCCGATGGCGGCGGCGATCGCCGAAGCCTTCCGCGAAACGCGCGGCTGAATCGCCTATCCAGAATCCTTAAAAAAAGACCTGTATCCTGTTGACCGCCTCGCGGCCCTTGCGCTCCGACCATCTGAGCCCCGGCTTCGCCAGCGCCCTGACTTGCGCCGGATGCAGCGCAGCCAGCGCCGCCGTGTAGACCAGGCCGCCGAGGGCGACCTGGGCCAGCAGGCTTATGACGGGGCGGCTCTCCGGCAGGACTGGCGTCCAGAGCAGGGCGGCGACCATTGCCGCCGTGGCCGCGGCAATGCGCAGCATGCGCCCGTACGGCAGGATCAGGCCGAACATCCTGCGTGAAAATCCGAAGCCGAAGACCGTGCCGAGCGCCAGTCCCACGAGCGAGCCCTCGGCCGCGCCAACGAGGCCGTGAAGCCGCAGGCCCAGGAAACAGCCGGCGACCACCATCGTCGCCTCCAGCGTATAGACGAAAATGCTCAGATCGGTCCGCTCGAACAGCAGCATGGATTGATCCGAAAAATGCACCCGCATGTTGCGCACGGCGCCGGCGATGGCCGAAATCGGCAAGACCGCGAGTGTGATGGGACGAAACGGCGCCGCAATGACCAGATCGACCAGTTTCGGCGAAATGACGACCAGTCCGGCCGTGGCCGGGGCGAGCACTGCGAACAGCAGCGCGCCGCTCGAGGCCAGTTGCTCCAGGGCGCCTTTGCGGTCGCCGTCGTGCATGTGGCGGACCGCCAAGGGAAACGCCGCCGCCGTCACCAGCATGGCGACATTGGCGGCGAGCCTTTGGCCGAGGCCCCAGCCGACCGCGATCAGGCCCATCGCCTCCGCCAAATCCAGATATTGCACGATGACGCGGATGGCGTTGGCGCCGATCCAGGCGATGCCGCCCGAGAGCACGAGGGGCAGGCCGAAGCGCAGCGCCTTCGAAATGATGTCCGGTTCGAACGCCTTGATTTCGACGATCACGCCCAAACGCCGCCACAGCCACGCGAGGGCCAGCGCCTGGGGCGCGGCGAAGCCGAACAGGGCCGCTTCAGGCGTGCGCGAAACCGTCGCCACGAGAATGAAGGCCAGCACGAAGCCGAGGACGGGACCGGCGGTCTGCGCGACGGTATAGACCGCGATCTGGGAATGCGCGCGGGCGCGCTCGGACAGATGCGCCGTCGCCGACCGCGTCACCGAAAAGGCGACCGTCGCCAAGGCGAGGGAAAGTGTGAAATGCGGAGCGACGGACACCAGCGCCGCGAGCGCCAGCAGGGTCTGCGCGACGGCGGCGCCGACCAGGACAGATCCTTCCGAATGGAGGTAGAGGCTGCGCCGGTCCTCGTCTTCGAACGCCCCGACGTAGCGCATGGTGAATTGCGACCACCAGGCCAGCGAGATCAGGAACACCAGCTCCTGCGCGGCGAGAACGAATGTGAGGACTCCATAGGCCTCGGGCGCCAGCCAATGCGTCCACACCACCGCGGCGACGAATTGAACCAGCGGTCCGATCAGCTGCGCCGGCGCATAGAGGATGGTGTGGCGGATCAACATGCCCCGAAATCCCCTCGCCGGCGCGATTCGCGGACCTGCCTTGCCTGAACGAAGGCGGCCGAATGCTGTTCCAAACATTGTCTCACCATATTTTCTTGTCCGAAAAGTGGAGCGGCCGTCGGGGGCTCGTTCTCGGCGCAAGATGCAGAAAGCGGGCGCCCCGTTTCGGCTCCATTGGATGAAAAGGCTCTAGGGCTCACGAAACGCCACGGCGCCTTCGGCGGCCGGATCAGCCACCTCAGGCGTCCGCGCCGCCAGCGCCGACTGTTGCTCATAGAATGCAATGATCTCTTTCGGCGAGAGCGCGCCTTCCGCGCGCCTGCCATAGAAAAACACGCCGGAAGCGCCGTCGGCGGAATTTCGGCCCGAAGCCAGGGAATCGAAAAACCTGAGCCAGAAGAAGGCGAGGCCGGCCAGCGCGCCGATCCTTTCGCTGCCGGTCAGGGCGCGGACAAAATAGCGGATCGACCAGTTCAGCGCCATGCCGGGGCCGCCGGCATAGCCCGCAGCGACCAGATCGAAGCGCCTGAACAGCCAGCGATGGCCGCTCAGCGTGAAGCGCGTGAAATCATAGGCGCCTTCGTGAACCTGCTGCATGAAGGGGGTGTCGGCGTAGACCAGGCCACGCGGCTTCAGCACGCGATGGATTTCGGCGACGACGGCGGCGGGATCGAGCACATGTTCGAGCACTGCCTGGATCCATACGGCGTCGACGCAATTGTCGTCGAGCGGCAGTTGATGGCCGTCGGCGACAACGGTCACATTGGGCGAAACATAGACGTCCGACCCGATGACGCCAATGGTCTCGTGATCGTAGAGCGCCTGCGTTCCCGAGCCGATTTCGCCGCCTCCGATGATGAGCACGAGGGGACGTGGCGATTGCGCGCGGACGTCGGCGATGAAGTTTTCGCTGGCGCGCCGCGCCGCCTGATTGTCTCCCAGCAGCGCCCGCCGGATGCGGTTTTTCAGCGAAGCGCGCATCGGATCCCGCTTCAGCGCCGACGCGCCCGCGCAATTTTTGAACTGGCCTTGCTCGATCACGCTGTTTTCGAAATCGAGCAGGACGGGCCGGCCGTCGATCAGCGCGAAAGGCGCTTGCGACAGGGCGCAGAGCGAATTCTCGCAGACGAATCCGTCGTTTCCTCGGTCGGTCGCATCGAGACGCGATCGGCAGCGCGGGCAGCGGAGGAGAGGCGCGATTTGTTGAACTGACAGCAGCATGCGGGCCTATCGAGTGTCCATGCATCCACGGGTGGCGAAGCGCTGCGCCGTCGCCTCCGCATTATACGCGCGACGCGGCGTCGCGATCAGTCCCCCAAGGGGGGATCGCCTAAAGGGGTATCCACCGTGCCCGAATGAACCGCCGAGGCTTGCGGCATCGCGGCTTGAGTGACTGGATGCGGGTTCGGAGCGGCGGCGATGAGCGTCCGGGGCGAGGGTTTCGAGTTGATGCGAGGACCGGCGGGGTCTGTCGCCGACCTGCTGCGCCGCCTTTGCGCGCGCGCCTCTTTCGCGGCGACGGCCGCCTCTCTCGCGCTCGCGCTGCTGCTTTCGGTGCTGGTGCTGGAGCAGATCGGCCTGACCCATTATGCGTCCTCCGGCGGCAACATCCTCGAAAAGGTGCATCCCGGGACATGGTTGGCGATGATCGCGCTGGCGCTGCGCTTCGCCTCCGAGAAAAATCCCCTCGCTGCGCTGCGCGGGCAGATGACCCGTTACCCGCAATTGCTGTTCTATGGCTTGGCCGTCGCGGCGGCTGGGGCGCATTCGGCGCTGGTGTCGAAAACGCCGGTCACGCCGCTCGTCGACACCTTCCTGCTGCCGGCA
>CAWKJW010000033.1:0-9088 GCA_963849665.1 uncultured Alphaproteobacteria bacterium
CGAACGAAAGGCAAACGAATTGCTAAGGCGGCGCCGAGCGACATCACATAATGAAAATGCGCCACCACGTAATAGGTGTTGTGGGCGATGACATTGAAGCCGGGGCTGGCGAGGTTGACGCCGGTGACGCCGCCGACGGTGAAGACGAAGACAAAGCCGAGCGCCCACAGCATCGGCGTCTCAAGGTCGACCGCGCCGCCCCAGATCGTCGCGATCCAGGAGAACACCTTGATTCCCGTGGGCACCGCGATGACCAGCGTGGCGAGCGAGAAATAGATCTGCATGTCCTCGCTGATGCCGGTCACGAACATATGATGCGCCCAGACGATGAAGCTGATGAAGGTGATCGCCAGCAGCGCGTAGACCATGCCGAAATAGCCGAAAACCGGCTTGTTGCTGAAGGTCGAGATCACCTGGCTGATGATGCCGAAAGCCGGCAGGATCATCATGTAGACTTCTGGATGGCCGAAGAACCAGAACAGGTTCTGGAACAGCAGCGGATCGCCGCCGCCGTTCGGATCGAAGAAGGTCGTGCCGAAATTGCGATCGACCAGCAGCATGGTGATCACTCCGGCCAGCACCGGCAGCGACAGCACCATCAGGAACGCGGTGCACATGATCGACCAGGGGAACAGCGGCATCTTGAACAGTTTCATCCCCGGCGCCCGCATGTTGAGAATCGTGCTGATGAAATTGATCGAGGCCATGATCGACGACACGCCTGAGAAATGGATCGACAGGATCGTCATGTCCACCGCAGGGCCAGGCTGGCCGACTTCCGAGAGCGGCGGATAGAGCGTCCAGCCCACGCCCGGCCCGTCGCCGAGGAACAGCGAGGTCAGGAGCAGGCACAGGCCCGCGACATACATCCAGAAGCTCAGGTTGTTCAGACGCGGAAACGCCATGTCGGGCGCGCCGATCAGGAGCGGCACGAAATAATTGCCGAAGCCGCCGAACATCGCGGGGATGATGACGAAGAACATCATCAACAGCCCATGCGCGGTGACGATGACGTTGTAGAGCTGGCCGTCGGGATTGCCGGAGGCGTCGCGCAGGAACTGGACGCCGGGCGATTGCAGCTCCGCCCGCATGACGATCGACAGGCCGACGGCGATGAGCCCCGCGAGCGTCGCGACGCTCAGGTAGAGCACGCCGATGTCCTTGTGGTTGGTGGCGCAAAGCCAGCGCTGGACGAAGGAGCGCCGATGGGCGTGGCCGGGGGCCGATGCGAGGTCGATCATGCAAGTCTCCCGCTCCTCAAGCGGCGCGAGCGCCAGGCGCGCTCATGAATTCGACTTCGCCGCCTGCGCCTTCGCCCAGGCCGCAAATTGCGCCGGCGTCACCGCCCTGATCACGATCGGCATGAAGGCGTGCAATTGCCCGCAGATCTGCGAGCACTGGCCGTAATAGACGCCGGGCCTGTCAATCCTGGTCCAGATTTCGTTCATGCGGCCGGGGATCGCGTATTTCTGCAACCCGAGCGACGGAACCATGAAGGAATGGATGACGTCGGCGCCGGTGACCTCGATGCGGATGACCTTACCGACCGGCAGGACGGCCTCGTTGTCGACGGTCAGCAGCGGGAGCTGACCCGGCTTCAGCTGGGCTGTCGGCACGAAGACGCTGAGAATGTCGAGCTTGCCCTGGTCCGGATAGACATATTCCCAGTACCATTGGTGGCCGACCACCCTGAGCGTCATGTCGCTTTTCGGAACCTCATTGTAGGCGACGACCAGCCGGGTCGAAGGGAAGGCGAGGACGGCCAGGACGACGGCCGGAACCGCCGTCCACAGAAGCTCCAGCGGCGCGTTGTGGGTCGTGGGCGAAGGCTCGGGATTGCGGGAGCGGCGGAAACGCCAGACGGCGTAAAGCAGCAACGTCGCGACGAGCGAGCAGATCGTCAGGTCAAGTCCCAGCAGGATATTGTGGAAATGATCGACTTCGCGCTCGAAGGGCGTATGCGCCTCGTGAAAATTCAGCTGCCAGTCGACCGGGACTTCCAAGCCGCCGGCTCTTTCCTGGACGAAATTGTCGACGACCGGGACGTAGAAAGCGACCGCGACGACCGTGACCGCGACCGCAATCCCAATAAAAACCGTCGCCTCGCGCGATCCACGCATGGCCCAGCCCTTCGTGTGACGGCGGAAAAACCGACGAGGTCCGGGTGAGTTCCATCAAGCGGAGGAAGTTTGCGGGGCGGGGAATTCTGGCGGCGGGCGACCGATCCGGCCTCGCTTGGGCGTAAGCGGCCACGGCAAAGCCAGAAATATGTTCGTGTTTTGTTCTCACAGCGAATCCGGCGGCGTCCGATCAGGTCCGCCGCCTTCGCATGCAGCGCCGGCAGAATTGCGGCGCGGTCAATCGGTCATCGCGACGAGGCCAACATCGATTGCCGAAGGGCTTTGGCGTATTTCCCGCAAGATTTCGCCAGTCTGTCGCGCAATTTCGTTGCCGCCCGCAGAAACGCGGCGTAGAGCCGTCCCTGCGCCGTCACCGGATCAAGGCCTTGGCGCATGCCGCATTCCCTGACGCCGAACTGCTTCTTGTAGGGCTCGTTGCCGGTCGTGAAGTCGCAATGCCGCATCCCGGCGCCGATCAGATGCGTCATCAGTTCGTCAAGCGCCACGATGCCCGGCGACAATTGTTCGAGATCGGCGGCGAAGGAATGCATGATCAGGACATAGTTGTCCGCATGGCGCAGCGCCATCAGCGCGGCGATCGGCGCGTCGGCCGCCTTGATATTGACCAGGCTGACGAAATCCCGCCATCCTCCCAGCGCGACGGCCTGATAAAACGGCGCGAATTGCGAACTCCCGGAAAATGTCGCGCCGGCCCTGCCGCCTGAACCGCTCGGCGCGCATGCTCTTGAGCGTGTCGAAGAATTCGACCGCCTGCTCGCGCGTGGTCGCCTCGACGAGCGTGGGTTCGCCCAGCTTTTCGACGAGATTGCGGCGCTTGCGCCGTTGCTCCTTGCGGTCCTTAGACCGCAGGACCGTCTTGTCGTAGTCTTCGCGATCAGCCGGAAGCTCGATCGTCCAGCACCGAAGCTCCATCGGGCGCAGCCAGGCGAGGCGGGCGAATGGAAGGGGCCTGCCGTAGAGCGCTTCCGGCACTTTGTCGAACAGGAAAAGATCGGCGCCGGGAACCGCGAGGCGCACTTCGGCCCATAGCGCGGCGAGCTGCTCGTCGCTGAATTCGACGCCCGGCGCGAAGATCGGCGCATTGTAATCGGTCACGCCGAGATCGGGGAACTCGACGACTTTGACGCCCCAGCGTCGACGCACGCAAAAGGGAAAGAACGCCAGGGGCCGCCCGGTCGCCCGGTCGCGCACGGTCACAAAAAGCGGCTCGGCCCGCACCGACGGCGCAATGAATTCGTACCAGGGGGCGAGCCAGGCGCGAGACTGGAAGGCGGAGCCGGCCGCCTCGAGTTCGTTCCAGGCCGGCTCCGCCGCCTCCAGATCCTGCGTCGCCTCGATGCGAAAGGGCGAAACGCTCGCCCGGACGCCGGACCTCGAAGGCGAGACGTCGTCGTCAAGAACATGCGTCGCGCTCATGCGGCGTCTCCTTTTGCTTCGTCCAGCAAGTCGGCGCGACGAAGCCACGCCTCGCGCCAAAAGTAATAAGGCGCGCGGGGACAAAACAGCCGCGAGCGCTTGTCGACGCCCGAGCAGTAGAGGCCTTCCAGAATGACGCAATCGTTCTTCAATTCGAGCAGCCGTCCGGTCTTCTCGTCGATCAGCCTCGCCACACGGCCGAGAACGCGGAACTTCTTGCCGCAGAATTTGAGCATCTCCCGCTCGAACACGAGGCCGCGGTTTTTCCAGTCCTTGTTCAGCGTCGGCATGATTTCGGCCGGAGACCGCACTTCGACGATGTCGCCAGGCTTGAGGCCGAGCGGCGACGCCGCCGGCTTGAGCGTCGTTAAGGGCTGCGCGTCTTGCGAGGACATGCGGCGGACGATGGGCCGGGTGAGCCGAGCCATGACGCCGCCGGCCGCGGCCGTCAAAACCTGGGCGGCCACGCGGGGAGCGCTGACATTCCCCGTCGTGACGTCCTCGACATATTGATCGAGCATGAACGGCGGCCAAGGCGTCGTCGCCCTCAGGATTTCCGTCGCCTGGCAGCGGTGGCGGACTTCTCCGTCGTCCGACGCCGGGGCGTGGACGCCGTCGACGATGACGCGGAGATCGACGTTTTCCGGCGCAGGCGCCGGGGCGTCGGGGCCGGGGCCGTCAACCGGCTTGAGCCAGGCCTTTTTCCAGAAGATCAGGCACCTGGCTTCGCAGCCGCCGTGCGCCGCGCCATTGCAGCGCGCCACGCCGTGCACGGCGTCCTTCATCCGGCGCAGGTCGGTCGATCCCGTGGGATCGCACGTCTTGTGCGCCGATTTCCAGACCTGGAAACGGGTTCCGCAGAGCCCGATCATTTCCGGCATGAACGGCATGGAGTCCAGACTGCCTTGTTCGTCGAGCGTTGCGAGAATTTCGGAAATCGGGCGGACCTCGACCCAGTCGCCCGCCTTCATTGCGTCATCGTCCATCATGTTTTGCCCCCTGCACGTTTTCTCGGCCTCGACCGCCGACAGATCGACGGTCGAGGCGCCCGCGGCGCTGGCTTAAGCCCGCATCACTCGGCGCGGATCCCGGTCATTTGCGTTGCCCCGGGTTGCTTCCTGCCGCGCATCAATGCTCCGGCGCGATTTTGGCCGGGCCGCGCGCAACGCCGAGCTGTTGTTCCGGAAGCGGCGCCGGCTTCGTCGCCAGCCGGCGCGCGATCATGGATCCGGCGTGTCCCGTGCCAGCGAGGAAGCGCATTGCCGGGCCGAAGGTTGCGGCGCTCAGCATGCCGACGAAGAACAGCCCCGGCACCGACGATTCAGAGGCAGACCCGAGCAAGGGCAGGCCTTTGAAGGTCTTCAAATTCGTCAGGATCGCCGAATCCAGGAACCCAAGCCGCGCGACGTCGGGCTTGTATCCGGTCGCGGCGATCACATGGCTCGTGTCGGTTTCAAAGGTCTTGTCGCCCGTACGCACGGTGAGGCGAAGGGCGCCGTCGACTTCGCGAGCATAGAGGATTTCGTGCGAGGTCAGGAGCGGCACCTTGCCGACCACGCGATCTTTCAGCCACCAGCCGCCTGCGGGGCCGATTTTCCCCAGCCCGATCCGGTGGCGCTCGCCGCGAGGCAGCAGGCTGAAAACTTTTGGAAATGAGGCGATGGCGAAATTCTTCCAACCGTACCCCAGTCCGGTTTCGGGCCACAATCGCTCCTGCCATGGCGTGCGGTCGCCGAGATGCGGATCCAGCCATATCACGTGATCTTCGCGAACAATGATGCGCGTCGCCGTGCCCTGTTCATGCAGCAGCGCCCCGATCTCGAGCGCGCTTTGTCCGCCGCCGACCACGACAACGTCCTTGCCCGCAAATCGCGAGAGGTCCTTGTGATCGTCGCTATGCGAAGCCAGCGAGGGGCCGAGACCGCGCAGCGAGGACGGCATGACGCGGAACGGCCTGTGTCCGGTGGCGAGGACGACGTTTTTCGCGAGCGCCTCGTCGCCGTTGGCGAATGTCAGGCTGAAGCCGTCGCCCTGCCGCGCCAGGCGAACCAGTTTCATGTCCTTGACGTCCGGGACGGCCTGGCGCTGGAACCAGTCGGCGTAATCGAGAAATCGCTTTATCGGCAGTGGCGGCCCGCTTTTGCGATAGGCGATGCCGCGCAGCTTGCAAAAAGCCTCCAGCGTGTAACAATTCTCGGGATCCGACAGGTTCGAGGCGAAAGCCTCCGAGCGCAGAACCATCTTTTCAGGCATATGCTCACGCCAGCTCTCGATCGGGCTGCCGAATATTTCATACGGAATTCCCGCGCCGCGCAGATGGGCCGCGACGGAAAGTCCGTAAGGCCCCGCGCCGATGATGGCGACATTGATCATTTCAGTCATGACACTCTCCACTTGCCCCTCAGGTTAAAACACGTTCCGATCATCGCGCGGCGGGCGCGCGCGCTTGAAGGCGACGGCTGGACGCAGCACGGCTTGCGGGTGCGCGGCGAATTCCGGCGCGGCGCGGTCGATCAGGCCCAAAGCGGCCTCCGCCTGCCGCCATCGCGCCGCGAGCCTGAGCGAATTGGCCGAGCCGTCGATGCATTCGAGTCGGCCGGCGCAATTCAGCGTATGCACGGCGCCTCCCCGGCCAAAGCGCGCCGGGGAACAAAGTGGCGTCGACGCGCTGTTCGAAGGCCTCCGCATCGAGCCGCGTGATCGTCGCGAGACCGAGCGCGGCGCCATAGCCGCCGCGGCAATCCTGGACCGGCCTGATCAGTTTTTCGCCGCGGCGGACGACGCGGCCGGCCGGACGCGCGGACGCGATGTCGACCAGCACCGGATTGCGGCGATGCGGCGTCCAGGGACCGATGAGCTTGGGCGCCGACCAGAGGTGGAGCGCGTCAGAAAACGAGCCGCCGTTTTCGCGGACGGTCGCCATCATCCACCACTGGCCCTGATGCATGAACAGCGTCGCGTCGCTGGCCTCGATCCCCGCGACGAGATTGGCCTCATGCCGCCAGCCGCCGGGAAATTTTTCAGCACGGTAGAGATCGATCGAACGGGCGGCCGAGGTTTCCGGCACCATCCACATTTCGCCTTCGTGCTCGAAAACGAAGGGGTAGGAAAGATGGCAGTCGTGACTGAAAACCGGCTGCGGCGCCGACTTCGGTCCCGCCGCGTCGAATTCCGCGACCGAGATCACGCCGCGTCCGAGCCGATGGTCGTAATCTTCGACGAACAGGAAAGTGCGGCCGTCTCTGACGACCGGAAAAGGATCGGCATAAAAATGGAAACCATCGTCGCCAAGGTTTTTCCATCCGGATTGCGGATGCCCCTGGAGGTCGATCACGTCAGGACCGTCGACAAAGCGCCAGCCGACCCGCCAGTGCGGCGCGTGATGCGCCAGAACGTAAAGGCGGCGTCGAACCATCCTGGTCAGCGACCTGAGGCTGAACCTTGCGATCGCCTGACATCCTCCGCGGAAGACCCTTGCCCGCTCCAGGGCCGGGTTCGACGCCCGGTCGCCGACCGCGGCCAGGACGAGCGCGACCGTTCGCGCAAGAACATCTTCGAAAAAGGCGAGCAGGCTGCAGTCGTTTTCGGCGCCGGCGCGCGCCGAGGCGACAAGGCCGCCGGAAGCGGTGTCGATGATTTCGATCGACGGCGAATTGTCGGCAAGCAGCGCGCCGAGCGCGGCCGCTTCGCCGAAGGATCCGTCGAACGTCAGGGTCCATGTCGGCGTCGGCGACGGCGCCAGCGGTCCGCAGAAGTCGAGCGCCAGATCCGGCGTGCGCTCCGGCCTGACCGCATACCGCGCCAAGCGATCCCGACCGATCGCGGCCGAGGCGCCGCCCGCCGGCACGCCAAAAATCAGCCGTTCGAGCGTGAAGAGCAAGTCGACGCAAGGCGGCGACTTCCCTTCTTCGTCGATCCAGTTCACCCAGACGGCGACATCGCGTTGCGTCGCAAGGCTTTCAGCCAGTTGCAAATGCCATTGACGCGGAGCCGACTGTGGTAAACGCATCTCGATCAGCATCCAAAATCCTCCTCACGCGTCGAGCGGCAATTCTTCGACGGGCTGGTTCTGCGGCAGCGGCTGGAAAGTCGATGCGTTTTTTGTTTTGCGAACGACGGGGCCGCCCGCCGAAGCGCGCCGCACCCACAACAGCGTCAATGTGGCGATTTCGCCAATGATGGCGCCCAGGGTCGAAGAGCTGGCCCGGCGGCGAAGAGAAAGGCGGGAACGAAGACCAGGGTGAGCACGCCTCCCCCGAGCGTCGGCCAGGCCGCTTCGCGAAATCGGGATTTGGCCTGGGCGCGGGCCTGCATGATCGTCGTGCCATTGCCGATCGACGTCAGCAGCCAGGCCAGAATGACGATCAGGCCCATCGGTTGCGCGCCGAAGCGCTTGGCGAACAGGAGGCCGTCCATGAAGGGCCAGGCAAGCCACAGCAGAGCCCCGTAGGCGATGGATATGCCGGCGAGCGCCGCCGCCGTCTGCAGGACCAGCGCGCCGGCGGAGCGGTGGTCGCCCCGCGCGTTGGAGCGGGACAGGTCGGGACGCATGATGTTCATCACGGCCAGCGTCAGGATCCGGATGGGGCTCATGAGAACGAAGCCGGCCGCAAGGGGCGCATAAGCCGCAGGACCGGCCAGCAAAGTGACATAGCCCATCTGGCTCTGGCCCAGGACCGTCGTCGCGACTGTGCCCACCAGCGACCAGCAAATCTCGGGCCAGAATTTCGCGAAGGCGGAAAATGTTCGGCGGCTGTAGCGAAGCCGGACCGGTCGTCCACGGCCCGATAGATGGATGAAGACGCCGACGACATTTCCGACGCACAGGCTGGCGAAAGCCGACGCCAGGGTCAGGGGCGCGCCGAAGCCGAAATGCAGCAAAGCCAGCGAAACGGCGCTTGCGACCCCATAGCAGATGTCCGACACCGTCGCGCGGAGGGCCCCGCGCTTGCCGCGACGCGCGAAATTGACGGCCTTCGCGTAAATGCGCAGCGGCCACAAGCCGGCGAAGCCGCCCGCCAGGGCGCCAGTGGACGCGTCCCCCAGACCGACCGTCGTGACGATCCCGACCACGGCGGCGACGGCGGCGCAGCCCAGAAACGCCATCGATCCCATGGTCACTTCGAGAGAAAGCGCGCCGAGGCGGCGGGAGCGCGGAATGAAGACCGCGATGGGCTGGGCAAAGATCGCGTTGATGTTGAGAACCGCGATCGCCCCGACGGTGAAGACAATAGCGAAGACCCCATAGTCGCGAGCGATGAATTCACGGATCAGCACGATATTCAGGAGAAAATGGAACGCGGCTTGCGCCGCTTCGCCTGAAACCGTCAATGCGTAGCTGACGGCCAGGGAGCTTCGGATCGGCGCCTGGCTCCTGATTTTCCATCTCTTGCCTCGCTAAGCGTTCTGATCGCGCTTCAGCGCGCCGCATTCATGCCGAGCGCGGCGAGCAGCAGCCCGTCGAGCGCGCGTCCGCGGTCGTCCACAGTCATTCCCATCACGTCGAACAGGTTCCAGAAGGCCCAGGGAAA
>CAWKJW010000034.1:0-12960 GCA_963849665.1 uncultured Alphaproteobacteria bacterium
CGGCCGTCTCAAGCAACCAACCCGGACGACGACCCGGAGAAGGCTGGGCGATGAGGCCCTGTCGTCCCTATTCGGTTTTGCTCCCGGCGGGGCTTGCCGTGCCGCCGACGTTGCCGCCGGCGCGGTGCGCTCTTACCGCACCCTTTCACCCTTACCGCCGGAACAGGATTTCTCCCCTTGCCGGAGGCGGTTTGCTTTCTGTGGCGCTTTCCTTGGGGTCGCCCCCGCCGGACGTTATCCGGCGCCAATTCTCCGTGGAGCCCGGACTTTCCTCCATCCCTCGCGGGACGGCGGCCATCCGGCCGACTGGCGGCTCCGGCATAACAGCCGGAGGCCGCGCGTCAAGTTTATTCCACTTGTGTTTCTTCCTTTGCCGCAACAAGTCGCAGCAAACGAACCCCTCGCACTGGCTCGGCGTCGCGTTCGCTCCTATCCATTTCTCGGAGGCTCCCGCCTCCGAGAAATAGCGTCATTTGCTCGCCATGATGGAGCGCGCCTCAAGCGATCGGCCCGGTTGGCGGCGTTCATGTGCCTGGCGTAGGCGCCCGACTGGTAGCGCATCACCGTGGCGCAGACGTCGCCTCCCGACTGGCGATAGACCTGGGCCAGATATTTCATGCCGAAGCGGATGTTTGTCTCGGCGCCGTAGAGATCGCCGGCGGCGCCGTTGAAGCCGACGCCGCGCGCCGTTGCAGGCTTGATCTGCATCAGCCCCATCGCCCCAGCGCTCGACGAAACATGCGGCTTGTAGGTGCTCTCGATGCGCACGACGGCGTCGGCCAGCTTGAACGGCACGCCATTGGCGGCGGCATGCTTGGCGATCAACTCGCGAATGGCGCTGACGCCCGGGCCGCCCCGGCCCCCGCAAGGCGTGACGGCGCCCATGCGAGCCATGATGATGAGAGGAACGAAATGCGGCGCCCCTATGCGAATGATGGCCATGGTGTTTCGCCGCCTGAGCCGGCATAACCGAAAAACCTGCAATCGATATTCCAACAAGTGCAACCAGACCCGATTTCATCCAGCCTACCTTTTTATTGTTGATGATGTTCCGGTTGATGGAGGAGGAATATGACCAAATATAGGCACGACAGCAGACGACATGTTTTACGACACGCCTTGGAAGCAGCCAAGCTTACAAATTTTTAACCACTGCTTATCTAGTTTTTACTTGCAGTAATAGTTCATATCTATATTTTTGCTTTGCCGCGGTTGCGGCAGGCAGAAACGCGGCAGTTTTCGGCTAAGATATCGGCAGGCGCAAATCGGGCCGCGGCGGGGGCGAACTTTTTCCTCGAGCGGCGCGAAAATGCGCAGCCGGGGGGCAATCTGGAGGTCGAGCGGCCCGATCGGGCGTTTTTCGGCGATTTGGAGGACAGTAGATGAAGAAGGGCATTTTGCTGACGGCGGCCTTGGCGAGCGCGCTCAGCCTCGCCGGTTGCGGCTATACCCAGGAGCAGCGGACGGTCAACGGCGCGGCGATCGGCGGCGCGACGGGCGCGCTGCTCGGCGCCGCGACCACGGGACGCGCCGGCGGCGCCCTGGCCGGCGGCCTGATCGGCGCGGCCGCGGGCGGCATCATCGGCGCGAACAGCGCGCCGCCGCCGCCGCGTCGCCGCTGCGCGGAATTCGAGGTGGACGATTACGGCCACCGCCACTGCACCGCCTGGTTCGATTGATCGCGCCACGCTCGCCTGCGTCAGGGCGGCCCGATTTCCGGGCCGCCTTGCTTCGTTCCGGGACCAGGATCCTTCGCCCATGATCGCGGACAGCCCGCTTGCGGCGCTTTGCCATCCCTCGCCCAACCATGGCGAGCGGATCGGCGGGCCCGCCGATGCGATCATCCTGCACTACACCGGCATGGCGACGGGCGCGGCGGCGCTCGATCTCCTGTGCAGCCCGGCGTCGCAGGTCTCCTGCCATTATCTGGTCTGGGAGGACGGGCGCGTGTTCCAGCTCGTGCCCGAGGCGCGCCGCGCCTGGCACGCCGGGCCGGAGCTTCTGGGCCGGCGCGACCGACATGAACTCGCGCTCGATCGGCATCGAGATCGTCAATCCCGGCCATGACGGCGGCCTGCCGCCCTATCCCGACGCGCAGATCGACGCGGTCATCGCCCTGTGCCGCGACATTGCCGCCCGCCTCGCCCTCAGGCCTGAGCGCGTTCTCGCCCATTCCGACATAGCGCCGGGACGAAAATCCGATCCGGGCGAGTTTTTCCCCTGGCCGCGCCTGCATCAAGCGGGCGTGGGCCATTGGGTCGCGCCGATCCCGATCCGCCCCGGCCCGGTCTACGAGCCCGGCGCCCTGGGGCCGCCGGTCGCGGCCTTGCAGGCCCTGCTGGCGGCCTACGGCTATGGCGCGGCGCCGAGCGGCGTCTATGACGAAGCGACGCGCGACGTCGTCGCCGCCTTCCAGCGGCATTTTCGTCCCGCCTGGGTGGACGGCGTCGCCGACGTCTCGACCATCGAGACCTTGCGGCTCCTGAGCGCCTCCCTGCACCCGGCTTAAAGCGTCTCCAACTTGCCGAAATGTTCCGCCAGCAGGTAATAGAAAGCCACGCGCGACTTGTCGTGTTCGGCCTTCATGGTCGTCGCGACCTTTTTGATCGCCACGTCGATCGCCGCGTCGTCGGTCAGGCCGAGCTTTTTCTTGCACCAGCTGTCGTGAACCGTCTTCAGCTCATGCGGATCGGACGCCGCGACAAGCGAGGAATCGCGGTGTTGCAAGGCGATGCCGCAATGCCGGATGATCTTGGCGATCACCTTGTCGTCGGCCTGCGGCGCGTATTTCTTGACAGCGGCGGCGTGATCCATTTTCAGCTCCCCGATAAGCGATCGAGGCGGCCCGTCCAACAAATCGCCGGTCTTCAGCGCCTGATCTGGACAATTTCTAGCGCAGTTTCGCCTGCGCCGCTCGGTGACGAAAGTCAGCAGGCGCGATGCGCGCTCGACGCCGGCCGCCTGCCGCGCCAGCGCCGCCAGCAGATCGGTCTGGGTGATCAGCCCGACGACATGATATTTTCCGTCCACCACCACCACCTCGTGCGCCCGGCCGTCGGTCAGTTGCGCGACATAGCCCAGAGCCGGAAGATCCGGCTTGGCGACCAGCGCCGGCATGACGACGGCGGCGACGAAGACGTCGTCGCCGATCAGGTCGCCCGCGGCGACCACGCCGGCGAGGACGCCGAACCGGTTGACCACCGGCAAACAGCGCAGGCGGCGCGCCCGCATCAGGTCGCGCGCCGCGCCGGTCGTGGCGTCGAGGCCGATGCTGACCACGTCCCGCGACATGATGTCGCCGCAGGTCAGCGGCCCCTGGGCGCGCTGGAAAACCCGCAGCTCGACCTGCCGCAACAGCAGTTCGAGATCGTCGCGGCCGATGTCGAAAGTCTCGTGCAGCTCGGCCAGGACCTCGTCGACGTCCTCGGCGCGAAAGCCGCCGCGCACCTGCGGCGGCTGGTCCTGCGTTCCATGAACGGGGGCCGGCGCTGGCCCCGGGACATGGGGATAGGAATGGCGGGTGAAGCGATGGAAGATCCAGCCGAGGCCAACCAGCAGGCGCCGAATTCACGCCCACCGGATTGAGGGCGTAGAAAAAATTGGGGGCATGGCTTTGCTCGCGTCGCCATCACGGTCATCAGGGCCACGGCGCCGCCGGGCGGATGCAGGCTGCCCGTCAGCGACATCAGCATGATCGCGAGGCCGACCGCGACGCCGGTCGCGAGCACCGGGTCGCCTATGGACTGGCCGACGGCGATCCCCACCAGCCCCGACAGGACATTGCCGCCGATAATTGACCAGGGCTGCGCCAGCGGACTGGAGGGCACCGCGAACAGCAGCACCGACGAAGCGCCCATCGGCGCGACGATCAACGGCGTCAGGCCGGCTTGCGGGAACGCGTGGGAGGAAATGAACCCGGTGAGGCCGATGCCGAACAGCGCGCCCAGGCCGGCATAGAGGCGGTCGAGCCAGGTGGCGCCCGCCAGCCTCAGCCCCAGCCAGGCCGGCTGTTTTCCCGTGCTCGGCATTCTCTCCCCGGATGTGCTCGTTTTTGCCGACGACGAGTCGGGTTGCCTAATCTATAGGCACACTCCGTCACGCCCGCAAGGCGCGGAATTCGGATGAGGAACGCCGTCATGCCCGTCGCCGGACTTGATCCGGGGACGGGCATGACCGGCTGATGTCACTTCTTCGGCGCGTAATTCAGCACCGGCGCCAGCCAGCGTTCGACTTCCTCTACGCTCATGTTTTTCCGCCCGGCATAGTCTTCCACTTGGTCGCGCTCGACCTTGGCGACGCCGAAATAATGCGCCTGCGGATGCGCGAAATAGAGCCCGCTCACCGACGCGCCCGGCATCATGGCGAAACTCTCGGTGAGCGACACGCCGATGCGCCGTTCCGCCGCGAGCAGATCGAAGATCGTCTTTTTCTCGGTATGGTCGGGCTGGGCCGGATAGCCCGGCGCCGGCCGGACGCCGCGATATTTTTCCGCCACCCGCTCGTCGTTCGACAGGTTTTCTTCCGGCGCATAGGCCCAGAACTCCTTGCGCACGCGCTCGTGCAGGTATTCCGCGAAAGCCTCCGCCAGCCGGTCGGCGAGCGCCTTGACCATGATCGATCCGTAATCGTCATTGGCGCGCGCGAGCTTGTCGGCGATCTTCTGCTCCTCCGCGCCGGCGGTGACGACGAAGGCGCCGATGTAATCCGCCTTGCCGCTCTCGAGCGGGGCGACGAAATCGGCGAGCGCGACATTGGGCTTGCCGTCGTGCTTCGACAATTGCTGGCGCAGCGTATGCGATGTCGCGAGCTTTCCGCGCGCGACTCGCCGGTGAACAAGGCGATGTCGTCGCCGACCGCATTGGCCGGCCAGAAGCCGAGCACGGCCTTCGGATTGAACCAGCGCTCATCGACAATGCGCTTGAGCATTTTCTGCGCGTCGGTGAACAGGCTTTTGGCCGCCGCGCCGAATTTTTCGTCCTCCAGGATTTTCGGGAAGCGGCCCTTCAGCTCCCAGGTCTGGAAGAACGGCGTCCAGTCGATATAGGGGATCAGCTCCGCGACATCGAGCGACGACAGGACGCGCGTTCCCGTGAACGTCGGACGCGGCGGAGCGTAAGCGGCCCAGTCGATCTTCGTGGCGTTCTCCCTCGCCCGCGACAGCGGCACGCGCTGCTTGGCGCTTTCCGCCTTTGCGTGCGCCTCGGCGACGCGAGCATATTCGGCGCGCAATTCGCCTTGATAGGCGTCCTTTTCCGCGCCGAGCAGCGATTGCGCGACGCCGACGGCGCGGCTGGCGTCGGTGACATAGACCGCCTGCCCGCTGACATAGTTCGGCGCGATCTTCACCGCCGTATGGACGCGCGACGTGGTGGCGCCGCCGATGAGCAGCGGAATGTCGAAGCCTTCGCGCTGCATCTCCGAGGCGAGGAAGGCCATTTCGTCGAGCGACGGGGTGATGAGGCCGGAGAGGCCGATCATGTCGACCTTGTGCTTCTTCGCCTCGTCGAGGATCCTCGTCGCCGGGGCCATCACGCCGAGATCGACGATCTCGAAATTGTTGCAGGCGAGGACCACGCCGACAATGTTCTTGCCGATGTCGTGCACGTCGCCCTTGACCGTCGCCATCAGGATCTTGCCGGCGTTCCTGCGCTCGCCTTCCGCCTTGCCGGCCTCGATGAACGGCAAGAGATAGGCCACCGCCGCCTTCATGACGCGGGCCGATTTCACCACCTGCGGCAGGAACATCTTGCCCGAGCCGAACAGGTCGCCGACCTTGTTCATGCCGGCCATCAGCGGCCCCTCGATGACGTCGAGCGCGCGGGTCGAGCGCGCCCGCGCCTCTTCGACGTCGGCGTCGATGAAATCGGTCACGCCATTGACCAGCGCATATTCGAGCCGCGCCTCGACGGAAGCCTCGCGCCAGGCCGCGTCCTTCTCGCGAGGTCTCTGTGCTCTGGCCCTTGAATCTTTCCGCCAGCTCCAGCAGGCGCTCGGTCGCGTCGGCGCGGCGGTCGAGCACCACGTCCTCGCAGGCCTCGCGCAGCTCCGGATCGATCTTCTCATAGACTGCGAGCTGGCCGGCGTTGACGATCCCCATATCCATGCCGGCGGCGATGGCGTGATAAAGGAACACGCTGTGCATGGCCTCGCGGACGACCTCGTTGCCGCGGAACGAGAAGGACAGGTTGGACACGCCGCCCGACACATGGGCGTGCGGCAGGGTTTTCCGGATTTCGCGCGTCGCCTCGATGAAGTCGACGCCGTAGTGATTGTGCTCCTCGATGCCCGTCGCCACGGCGAAGACGTTCGGATCGAAGATGATGTCCTGCGGCTCGAACCCGACCTTTTCGGTCAGGATTTTATAGGCCCTCGCGCAGATCTCCACCTTGCGGGCGAAAGTGTCGGCCTGGCCCTGCTCGTCGAAGGCCATGACCACCGTCGCGGCGCCGTGGCGGCGCACGATCTTCGCCTGCTCGATGAATTTCACCTCGCCTTCCTTGAGCGAAATCGAATTGACCACCGGCTTGCCCTGCAGGCATTTCAGCCCCGCCTCGATCACCTCGAACTTCGATAAATCGACCATCACCGGCACGCGCGAAATGTCCGGCTCCGCGGCGACGAGGTTCAGGAACTCGACCATGACCTTCTGCGAATCCAGCAGGCCCTCATCCATGTTGACGTCGATGATCTGCGCGCCATTGGCGACCTGGTCGCGCGCCACGTCGAGCGCCGCCGAATAATCTCCCGCCTTGATCAGCTTGCGGAATCTGGCGGAGCCGGTGACATTGGTGCGCTCGCCGACATTGACGAATTTGATGTCGGCGGTGAGCGTGAAGGGCTCGAGGCCGGAGAGGCGCAGCAGCGGCTCGATGGTCGGGATTTCGCGCGGCTTCAGGCCCGCGACTTTCCTGGCGATGGCGTGGATATGCGCCGGGCTCGTGCCGCAGCAGCCGCCGACGATATTGACCAGCCCGCTGGCCGCGAATTCGCCGACCAGCTCCGCCATGGCCTCCGGGCTTTCGTCGTAAAGGCCGAATTCATTGGGCAGTCCGGCGTTGGGATAGGCGCAGACGAAGGTGTCGGCGATGCGCGACAATTCCGCGATATGGGCGCGCATTTCGCGCGCGCCGAGCGCGCAATTCAGGCCGATGGAGAAAGGTTTGGCGTGGCGCAGCGAATTCCAGAACGCCGCCGGCGTCTGGCCGGACAGCGTGCGTCCCGAGAGATCGGTGATAGTGCCGGAAATCATCACCGGCAAAGCGACGCCGGTTTCCTCGAAAGCCTCGTCGATGCCGAACAGCGCCGCCTTGGCGTTGAGCGTGTCGAAGATCGTCTCCAGCAGCAGGATGTCGG
Source organism: uncultured Alphaproteobacteria bacterium (assembly GCA_963849665.1). Taxonomy (GTDB): domain Bacteria; phylum Pseudomonadota; class Alphaproteobacteria; order Rhizobiales; family Beijerinckiaceae; genus Rhodoblastus. The sequence continues at coordinate 7,354 of CAWKJW010000034.1, forward strand.
TGCCGCCCTCGATCAGCCCGCTCGCCGCCTCCTTGTAGGCGACGCGCAATTCGTCGAAGGTCACCGCGCGAAAGCCGGGATTGGACACGTCCGGCGAAATCGACGCGGTGCGGTTGGTCGGCCCCATGGCCCCGGCGACGAAGCGTTTTTTGCCGTCGCGCTTTTCCGCCTCGATCGCCGCCTCCATGGCGAGGCGCGCGCCCTCGACGTTCAATTCGCGGGCGAGCGATTCCATGCCGTAATCGGCCTGGGCGATGGTGGTGCAGGAGAAGGTGTTGGTCTCGACGATATCGGCGCCGGCCTGGAAATAGGCGAGGTGGATGTCGCGGATGGCGTCGGGCTGGGTGAGGATGAGGAGATCGTTATTGCCGCGCAGGTCGCGCGGCCAGTCGGCGAAACGCTTTCCCCGAAAATCCTCTTCCGAGAATTTGCGCTGCTGGATCATCGTGCCCATGGCGCCGTCGAGCACCAGGATTCTTTCCCGCGCCGCCTCGGTCAGAGCCTCAAGCGCGGTCTTGCCGTCGAAGCGGTCTTGTTTGGTCGTGGTCATCTGTCCGTCCTGCAGCAAGCCGACGCGAATCTTTCGAACGTCGAACGCGGTAAATTGTCATTGGCGCCCCTCGCCCCGTCCTGGCGGGGAGAGGGAGCGCTCCTAGATTGTCGCCTTTTCTTCCGCCATCGCCCGCACGCCCAGAAGGTGGCACACGGCATAGACCAGATCGGCGCGGTTCATCGTGTAGAAATGGAACTGATCCACCCCGCGGTCGAGCAGGTCGAAAACCTGTTCGGCGGCGACCGCCGCGGCGATCAGGCGACGGGTCTGCGGGTCGTCGTCGAGCCCCTCGAAACGCTCCCCCAGCCAATCCGGCACACTCGCGCCCGTCTTGCGCGCGAAATTCGCCGTCTGCTTGAAATTCTGCACCGCCGTCACGCCCGGCACGATCGGAATATCGATTCCGGCCGCCAGCACGCGATCGAGAAAGCGGAAATAGATGTCGTTGTCGAAAAAGAACTGGGTGATGGCGCGCGTGGCGCCGGCGTCGATCTTGGCCTTGAGCACGTCGATGTCCTGCGCGAAGCTCGCGCTTTCCGGATGCTTTTCCGGATAGGCGGAAACCGAGATCTCGAAATCGCCGATGGCGCGCAGGCCCCGCACCAGATCGGTGGAATGGGCGTAGCCGCCAGGCGTCGGCGCATAGGCCGAGCCGAGGCCGCCTTGCGGATCGCCGCGCAGGGCGACGATATGGCGCACGCCGGCGTCCCAGTAGCCCCGCGCCACTTCATCCACCTCCTCGCGCGTCGCGCCGACGCAGGTGAGATGCGCGGCCGGCTTGATCGCGGTTTCGCGGACGATGCGGGCCACCGTCGCGTGGGTGCGCTCGCGGGTCGAGCCGCCGGCGCCATAGGTGACGGAGACGAATTTCGGCCGCAGCGGCGCGAGGCGGTTGATCAACTCCCACAGAGCCGTCTCCATTTCCGCGGTCTTCGGCGGAAAGAATTCGAACGACACGTCGATCGGCTTGTGATGGAGGCGGCTGCGCCTTGGTTCCTGCATGGTCATGGCTCTTGCTGTTTTTGCGCGCCGGCGCCGCGCGTGTCGCGCGCCAGCCAGAGGGACACGGTGAGCTTTTCCTCGGCCTGTTCGCCGCCCGGCGCGAGGTCGCGGTGGAGGACGGGCTCGAGCCCCGCCTGGGCAAGATAATCGGCGACTTCCTGCGCCGAAAACCCAAGCCTGCGGTGTTCATGCGTCTCGCGCAGGATTTCGCAGCGGTGCGGCGCGAAATCGACGACGATCAGCCGGCCGCCCGGCGCCAGCGCGCGCGCCGCCTCGCGCAGGGCGCGGACGGGATTGTCGAGATAATGCAGGACCTGATGCACGACGGCGAGATCGATCGAATCGCGCTCGACTGGCAGCGCGTATATGTCGCCCTGGCGCAATTGCACGTGGCGCAGGCCCGCCTGCTCCAGCTGCGCCCGCGCCACGCCGAGCATGGCCGCCGAAAGATCGACGCCGACCGCGCCTTCCGCGTAAGGCCCGAGAATTTCGAGCATCCGCCCCGCGCCGCAGCCGATGTCGAGCAGGCGGCCCCAGCGCGGCGGCTTGTCCAGCGCGGCGGCGAGAATGGCCGCCTCGACCTCCGCTTCGGGCGCATGCAGGCGCCGCGTCTCGTTCCACACCGGGGCGTGCTCGGCGAAATATTTCTGCGCCTGCGCCGCGCGGGCGGCCCGAACCTCGGCCAGCCGCCGCCGATCACCGGCAAGAACCGCGTCGCCCCCGTCGATCTTCGCCAGGACGGCGCGCGCCAGCGCCGCCGCCGGCCCTTTTTCCGCCGCGTGAAAGAAGGCCCAGGCGCCCTCGCGGCGCCGCTCGACCAGACCCGCTTCGAGCAGGAGCCGCAAATGACGTGAGACGCGCGGTTGCGACTGGCCGAGAATCGCCACCAGTTCGCTCACCGCCAATTCGGCCTCCGCCAGCAGGGCATAGACGCGCAGGCGCGTTTCCTCGCCGATGGCGGCGAGACTGGCCAAGGCGTCCGGCAATCCAGAAGTTCTTTCGGCGGCGGCTCTTTCGGTCATGCCATTTCCAATGAGATATAAACATATCTTTATACCTCATTTTCCGTCAAGGCAATGGCTGATCGCCAAATCGCTCAAGTCGCCTATAATGCCTTGCGATGACGGATAAAACACCCATTCTCGGCCTGATCCTCGCCGGCGGCCTCGGCCGCCGCATGGGCGCGGCGCAAAAGCCGCTGCTCGATCTCGGCGGCGCAAGCCTGATCGACCGCGTCATCGCGCGGGCGCAAGGCCAGTGCGACGCCCTGGCGATCAATCTGCACGAGTTGACGCCCGAGGCCATGGCGCCTTTCGCCGATTGCGGCCTGCCGCTCATCGCCGACGCCCTGCCCGGCCATGCCGGACCGCTCGCCGGCGTGCTGGCCGGACTCGACCATGCGGCCGGATTGAATCTGGCCCATGTCGTCAGCCTGCCCTGCGACTGCCCCTTCCTGCCCGATGATCTTTTCGCCAGGCTTTTCGACGCAGCGCAGAAAACCTACGACGGTTTTGCGCGCGCTGCTTCGGGCGGCCGCGATCATCCCGTCATCGCGCTATGGCCGACGCGGAGCCGCGAAAATCTGCGCCGCGCGCTGCTCGAAGAAGGCTTGCGCAAGGTCGGCCAGTTCCAGCAAAATTACGACATCGCCACGGTCGAATGGGCCGACCGCACACGCGACCCGTTTTTCAACATCAACACGCCCGACGATCTTTTGCGCGCGCAAGAGTTTTTCGCGCGCGCCGGGGAAGCTTGAATGTTACGAAAACTCGACCTGCGCGGGCTGAAATGTCCCCTGCCCGTGCTGAAGACGCGGAAGGCGCTCGCGGGGCTCGCGCCCGGCGACAGGATCGAGGTCGCCTGCACCGATCCGCTCAGCGTCATCGACCTGCCCAATCTCGTCCGCGAGACCGGGGACTGTCTGGAGAAGTCATGGCGAGGCGGCTGGCGCGCTGGTGTTCCTGATCCGCAAGGGGGCGGCGTCGTGAGCGCGCGCGCCGCGCTGGCCGCGCTTGTCTACGAAGAGGGGCAGGAGATCGACGCGCTTTTCGCCGAAGTGCGACGCGCGCTCGAGGCGCGCGGGTTGCGCGTCGGCGGCGTCGTTCAGACGCCCTGCGAAGAGACTGTCCACGCCATCCATATCGACAGCGGCCGGCGGATCGACCTGATGCAGAATTCTTGGGGCTTGCGCCGAAGGCTGCCGCCTCGACACGGCGGCGCTGGCGGAAGCCGCCGGCCTGCTGGCCCAGAGCGTCGCGGGCGAACCGGACCTTCTCCTGGTCAGCCGATTCGGCCGCGCCGAAGCCGAAGGCGGCGGCTTTATCGCGGAAATCGGCGCGGCCGCGGGCGCGGGACTGCCGACCCTCGTCGGCGTCAGCGCCAGGCGCGCCCCCGAATGGCGCGCCTATGCCGGTGATTTTGCTGAAGCTTTGCCGTTTTCTCTGGATGCCGTGCTGGAATGGCTGAAAGACGTAACGCAAAACGCCCGAACATGACTTTTTTCCTGCAAGACAGACCGGCGAAACAGGTCTAGCATCCGCTCGGTTGCGCATTCCCCACGGAATTGAGGCGCCGCCGCCGCCCTGTCGGGCCAAACGCCCTGCCGGGCCAAACGTTGAGAGACAAGCGATGAAGCTCACCCATACGATCGCCCTGATTTCCATGCTCGCCTTTTCCGGCGCCGCTTTCGCCCAGGCGCCCGCCGCCGCTCCGGCTGCGCCGGCCGCACCGGCTGCTGCTCCGGCCGCCCCGGCCGCTCCCGCGATGAAGGCCAAGATGCCGGCCAAGCCCCGCACCGCCAAGTCGCTCGATTGCTCCAAGCAGGCGGACAGCCAGAAGCTGCATGGCAAGCCCCGCAAGGAGTTCATGAGCAAGTGCAAGAAGAGCTGATCGCTCTTTTTTCAAGCTTATCAGAGCCGTGCGCAAGGAAATTTGCGCACGGCTTTTTATGTTGAAGGTTAAATTCGTCCGGAAGGCGCCGAAGCCCCGCCTTCCACGGCGCGCGAAAGGGTCGCAGCGACCTCTTCGGCCAGGCAGCGATAGCCGCGATCGTTCATGTGCAGATGGTCCGGTCCGGTAAATTCCTCGTGGCCGCTCGCATCGGCGAGCTTGCGCATGGCTTCATAGCGGGAAACGAGACTGACGCCCTCCTCCTGGGCGACGCGGACCGTCGCATCGCGCACCGCGGCATAATTGCGGTTGGCCGCAAGTTTGCGCGTCCATTGCATGCCGACCAGCAGGGTGTCGCGCCCGCCCGCCTTCAGGAAATCCAGCGCGCCGCGCACAGTTGCCTCGTAATCGCCGATCGGCACGCCGGTCAAGGCGTCGTTGGTTCCGACCTGCCAGACGACAAGGTCGGGCGAAAGCCGCGGAATTGCGCGCCGCAGGCGAGCGACGGTCGTCTTTGCCGTTTCGCCGCCGATCCCGAGATTGATCACCTCGAACTTTTCGCCGGGCAGCGCCAGTTGCAGCAAGGCATGCAATTGCGAAGGGTAGTTCCTGGCTGGCGAACTGGCGCCGACGCCCTGGGTGGAGGAGGAGCCGATGGCGACGATGCGCACCTGCCGCCCGCTGTCGATTGCATCGGAAAAATGCGGCAGAGCGGCCACGCGCGCCGGCAAGGCGTCGCCGACGCCGCAGGACGCTTCGGCCGCAACATGCAAGTCGCGCGTAAAAGTCTCGCCCGGAACGGTCGCTGGAAATGTCAGAAGCGCGCCAATGGCGGCGACAAGAGCGCGATGCAGGGACGTTTTCATGTGGTTTCACATTTTCGACGCCGCGCCAATGGCAACGGTCTCGGATCATGCCTTACGCGCTGCAGTTCGTCCATCGCCCGAAGGTACGACGTTAGACTGAATAAATACCTATCGTTTCTGGCTCTTTGTCGTATCGGCCGGCAATTCGGTCAACTTTCGGCTCGAGACGCCGCCCTTGGTCTCGACTTCGTCAATCCTCCACTCATGGCCTTGCTGGACCAGCGAGAATATCTTGTCCTCCGGAGAGCCGAGATTCTTGAATTCAGCCTCGACCTTGGCCTTTGCGACGTCCCGCGA
>CAWKJW010000035.1:0-13007 GCA_963849665.1 uncultured Alphaproteobacteria bacterium
ACCGAATAGACGGAAAATTGCATCATCGTGAATCCGTCGTCGAGCAGGTCCTTGCGAAAGCGCGCGTAGGCCTTGCGCGCCGCCGGCGTGTCGGTCGGCAGATCGAACATGGCGATGACCCACATGCTGCGCCACCCCCAGGGCAATTGCGGAACGGGTGGCCTGCGCCATGCGCTGTCAGTCCTCCGCCGTCTCGGTACAGATCAGGCGCGAGCGGCAATCCTTCGGGCAAAGCGAGCTTGCGATCCTGCCGAAGTCAGCGCGCGGCACAGCGAGGCGGCGCTCGCCTGCATCGCGAGCAGTAGCGGCAATTTGCGCTCGCCGACGAGGATCGTCTCGTTGAACAGCGAAAGCAGCGCGGCGCGGGTCGCGCGATCGTCGAGCGAGGGCGGCGCGAGCGTTCTCAGCGTCAGCAGTTTGACGCGCCAATCGACGAAGGGCCGATAGGGCTCGAAGAGATCGTCGGCGAGGCAGAACGGATTGCCGCGGTTCTTGTGAAAGACTCCGAGCGAGGGAATGAGACCGCTGGCGACGACGGCGCGGGCGAGCGGCGGCGCGCACGACGGCGTAGCCGTAATTGAGCGCGGCGTTGACGCCTTCGGCGGCGCGGTCGCGGCGAAAATCCTTGCCGAACAGCAGCGGCCAGTAGCGCTGCGCGCCCTGCGCCTCGAGATTGTCGGGATCGCCCGAGCGGACGCGGCGCGGCCATGTCGGCGAGGCCGTTGCGGCGCCGGATCGAAACGGTCGAGCACGCAGCTCTGCTGCGACAGCTTCGCCGCGACCAGCGCCCGCCAGATTTGCTTGCGCGCCGGCTCCGAGGCCTCGACCTGCGCGCGGTGGCGTTCGGTCTGCACGTGATGCGCGTCGAGCGGCAGCATCATGCCGAGCGGCAGATGATCCGGCCCGGTGATCATCACGGTCGCGCCGGCCGCGAGCAGCTCGATGAACACCGATTGCGTATAGCTCGCGCGGCGGTCATCGACGATCAGGACGCCAATGTCCTCGATCGGCAGGGTCGCCTTGGGCAGTTCCGGCCGCTCGATCACCAACTGACGGTGCGCGACCGAAAGCCGCGTGCCGGGCGTGGCGATTTCGATGGTCTTGCGAAGCATGGCCGGATCAGTCGTTGGCGGGAAAGATGCGTCCTATCGGATCGACAGACAGTTTTTTCGCGCCGAGTTTTATCAGGGCAGCCGGGCTCGGCCCCCAAAGCTCCTTGGCGGAAGGATCGGCGTTGTTGATCGGTTTCGAGAAAATCTGGCCGTTGCCCGCAATCGATTTGACCGTCCAGTAGCCGGCCCTTTCGCCAGCTGGAATCTGAAAAGTGTCTCCCAGCGAAAGCGTCATGACAAGTTCGCGCCCGTCCTCGCTTTTTCGCTGAACCACCGGCTGACGCAGGGCGAGCCGCCGGATCGCTTCGTAGAGGCTGACCACGGCGCTTTCGATCCTGCCGTTCGGCAGCCGATAAATCGCGATGTGATGATTGTTGCCGGTGGTGGCGAAGCCGGTCTTCAAGGGCGCCATCGCGCGCAACTTCTGCGGCGCCATCAGTCGGACCTTGCGGATTTCAGGACCGTTCCCGCCGAGCCGTGGATAGGTCGCAAAGGCTTTTTTCGGATCGCCTCCATGCGCCTCCACCCAGACCTTGACGGTCTCGCGAACCTTGTCGTCGCGGATTTCGTCGAGTTCGCCGCGCGTCAAGGATGCGACGGGTTTTCGGTTCACGAAAAGACGATAGGTTCCATTGCTGTTGGTGACATCGGCGCCCGTGTCGCCGTAGGTCGTCTCCTTGTGCAGCGGCCCCGAGACTTTTTTGCGAACGCGATGCGAGACGACAATTTCCGAAACGGCTCGCTCGGCGTCGGCGCGGATCGCCGCCCAGGGCGGCGGCACGAGCGCCGGGTCCGGCTTGGCGCCAACGCCGCGCTCATATTCCGACGCTTGCTCGAAATAGCGCGACAGCTTTTGCGTGTAGCCGCCGTCGGCGCAAGCGACGACCAGCGCGTCTATGGCGTGGTGCCGGTGGTCGGCGCGGGTTTTCTCGCCATCGTCGCCGAGGATATGATTGAGGCCCCAGCGCCGCCGCAATTGCGCCGTGACCTTGCCGGTAACCGGCTGTACGCGAACCTCGCTGCCCCTCGAACTCGACATCCGGCCATAGACGTTTCAGAAATTCCGACGCCTTCCGGGCCGCGTAGCCGGTGTCGTTGAGCTGGCGGCTGGCGAAATCGTCGGGCATGGCTTCGGCGCAGAACCGCTTCGCCTTGCCGGGCGCCATTCCGCCCTTTCCGACCATTTTCCAGATGCGGTCCTTCGCCGCCTGCCAGTCGTCGGCTCGTCCCTGAAAATAATCATGAGGGATGCGGTCGCCTTTCGCCAGGTTCACGTCCTTGCGGCACAAGGTCTTGTTGCGCATGGAATTGTCGAGCGATTTCGACCGGGGCCAGATATGCTCGATTTCAAAGCGCGGGCTGCCGCCAAAAATATCGCCAAAGCCGATTTCCTCGCCCGTATAGGGGCATTGTTTGCCGCTCTCGGTCCACAACATCCATTTTTCGACATCGTCCTCCGATGGGTCGACGACGCCATTTTCCTTGAGGTCCTTGCGCGCTTTCTCGCGCAAACGCTCCTTGTCGCGCATGCCCTTGGCCATTTCCTCGCGCTCGCGCTTGGACTTGCCGACATCGCGCGCCAGCTCGACGCGAATGAGATCGGGCTTGCCATGGACGCCGATGAGGTTGTTGACCACCTTGCGCATTTCATTCTGCACGCGCACGACGGTCGGGTTGCGAATAGTGGCGATGCGGGCGGCTTCCTCGCGCTGCGCATGGGTGGCGTTGCGGTCGGCGCGCGGGCTGGGCAGGCGGTCGATCCATTCGCCGGTCGCCCGGTCGCGCTGCGGAAAATTTTCGTCGCGCCATGCGGCGAAATCCGGCCCGTTGATCAGCGCGCCGAAACGGACGCCTTCCTCGAGTTTGGGAAGCAGCTTTTGCAAGGCGGCGGTAGAATAGGGCTCCCACCCCTGCGGGAAATGCAGTTTGACCACCGCCTCGGCTTCGCTTTTCGATGCGCCGAAATCGTCGACGAGCCTTTGCGCCAAAACCTTGCGCCGCGCGGCGCGAGCTGTCACAGGGCGGATGACGACGCGCTGCGTTCCGATCTCGTCATAATCGGCTTGCCAGAGCGCCTCGGGAATAAAATCGCGCAATTCCTGCTTGCAGGGATGCGGCGCCCAACGCGGGCCAAAAATTTTCGCAAGTTCGGCCTCGACGAGATTTCCTTTGAGGCCGCTGGCTTCGTCCTTGTCGGTTTCGTGATTGAATTTCAGGGTTTTCGCGCTTTCGCCGCGCGCCTTGAACAGGGGTTCGAGAACTTTGCGTGCGCCGCCCCAGCTCAGGCTCTTCTGGGTGCGCAGCGCCTCGACGATTGTTGCGCGCTCCTTGTCATCGAGCGGACGGGCGTTGCCTCCCGCAAAGGCGAGATTATTGACCTTTTCGAGCATCCGGCGCTCCTGGCTGATCCAGGAGCCTTTTGGGCAAAGCGGCTCGCCGGGCATGAGCGAACATTTGCCGAGCGTCGATTTGCGCCAGAAGACGGCGCGCTGCGCGAAAATGGCTTCGCGAACCGCATCGCAAAAGGCGGGATCGCGCAAGGCCGGGTGGCGATTTTCTGGGCGGCGACAATGCGCGCGAATTCATCTTCGACCAAGGCGCGTGTCGCATGTTCGCCGCGCCGCTTGGCGTCCACGGGGCGCGCCGCAAGCGTCTCGCCGATGGTTTGGCCCGACGCTTTCAGCGCGGCGACGAAATGTTCGCGCGCCGCCGTCGATTCAGCCTCCTTGGCGCTTTCGCCGTCCCTGGGCGCCGCTTTGGCCCTTGCGCCCCTTTTGCCTTTGGCCGCCGCGTCATCGTCAGCGGGCGTCTCCGACCCGCTTTCCCCAGTTTCCGCGATGTCGCGCTCCTTGAAATGGCGGCGCTTGGCGAGGTGATAAAGCGCTCGCCCGAGTTCGTGCGGCGTCAGTTCTTCGGCCAGGGCCTTGGCCCGCAAGGCGTAGGGATCGGCCATCATGGCGTCGCGCCACGCCTCGCCGGCGAACGCCGGCAGCAGACCGACGGACGCCAGCAATTCGTTGAGGGAACGGCGCCGCTCGCGGCGCCGGCGCAATTGCCGCCGCATCATGCGCTTGGCGCGTCGCGTCTGATTGAGCGGCGTGCCGTCGGGGTCGCGCGCCTCCGGGAATATCCGGACGCCGAGGCGGAGAATGCGCCCGGTTTCTCGCTGTTTGTCGAAGTCGATGACGGCGAAGCCAATAGATGTCGTGCCAATGTCAAAACCAAAATGGAGCATGATGAAATACCCGCTAGGGCGCGCTTGCCGGCGCCAATTCGTCATGATAGCTTTTTTTTGTAGTGAAACGAGAGGCGGTCGCTTGTCGCAAGCAAATGACCCTTCGAGCGGGCTGGACGTCCCAAGGTCAATCCGTCCAACTTTCAACGCCCTCGGCTTTGCCGGGGGCGTTTGCTTTTAACGGGCCGAATTTTTTGTGGCGTGGTGGGGCAAGGGGCTGCGCGCTTGCAGCGCGGAAAGTTCGCGCTCAGGTTGCAAAATCAATGCGCATGCGGCGGGTGTGAAAAAATGTGAAAAAACGCGCGATTTTTTGATGATTTTGCATCAATTCGCGTCGATTTCCGCTGTTTCTCGACCGTTTTTTCGCGTTTCCGGCTGCTTCAACCGCAAGGTTGCATCCCGTGTCGACGCGGCGCAGCGATTTCCGGCCCTTGCGCTGCGCGAAAACAGGCGACGAAAAAGCCATCTATTTCAAGGGAAAAGCCGCACAGGCGCCTTGCCGCGCCGCTACCATGTTTCACATGAAACAAAACGTGAACATTGTCAATCGGAAAAAACGCGGATTCCGACGCCGTTTTCACTTTTACTTTTTCGAATTCGTCGGAATCGGCGGCGACGGCGTCGTCACCCCACCCGCATCCAGCCTTCGGTCCCCAGCCGCTCCTGCGGCAGGTAATGCGCCTTGTAGTCCATCTTCTTCGAGCCGGAGACCCAGTAGCCGAGGTAGAGATGCGGCAGGCCCATGGCTCTCGCGCGGAAAATGTGGTCGAGGATCATGTAGGCGCCGAGCGAGCGGTTGGCGAGCGCGGGGTCGTAGAAGGAATAGACCATGGACAGGCCGTCATCGAGCACGTCGGTCAGGCAGCAGGCGACGAGCGGCCCCTGTTCGGCCTCGGGGTCGCGCAGGCGGTAGCGCACGAGACGGCTTTCGACATGGCTGTCCTCGATCATCATGCCATAGTCGAGCATGGCCATGTCGGCCATGCCGCCGTCGCTGTGGCGGGAGTCGAGATAGGCGCGGAACAGGCCGAACTGCTCGCTGTCGGCGCGCGAAACGCCCATGCCGCCAACCAGGTCCTCGTTGCGGGCGAGAACTCTTTTCTGCGTGCGGCCGGGCGTGAATTCGTCGCACAGGATGCGCACCGAGACGCAGGCCTTGCAGTTTTCGCAGGCGGGCCGATAGGCGATGGTCTGGGAGCGACGAAAGCCGGAATGGGTGAGGGCGTCATTGAGGCGGGCGGCGCGGCGGCCGACGAGATGGGTGAAGACCTTGCGCTCCTCCTTGCCCGGCAGATAGGGGCAGGGCGCGGGCGAAGTCAGGTAAAACTGAGGCGGATCGCGCGGCTCGCTGGTCAATGGCGTTTTCCTCCGGCACAGGCGGCCTTTCGTTGTCCAGGATTTTTCACGCGCGGCGCAGGACGATCACGCCGGCGAGAATGTCGTGCAGACAGCGCTTGTCGGCGGAGAGCAGCGAAAACAGGAAAATCGGCGGAAACATCCAGCTGACGTAAAACAGCACGGCATGGACGGCGGCGTGCAGGAAAGGCGTCGGTGCGCCGTTGACGAGCCGCATTTCGAGGTCCATCGCCTTCATGCCCGGCGTCGCCATGCGCCAGCCGGAAATGGTCAGGCCGTTGTAGAAAAAGGCGACGAAGGGAAACAGGGGCGGCAGCAGCAGCCAGGCGACGCCGAGCGTCAGCACGCCGAGCACGAGAAAAATCCCGACCGACAGGAAGCTGACCAGGATCAGGTCGAGCAGGATTGCCGTCATGCGCCTCGCGCGCACGCCTTCGAGCGCGCTGGCGGGCAGCGGCGCCAAGGGATAGACGGCGGTTTGACCGGCGGCGTTCCAGCCATTGGCGTTGCTCATTCTTAAGCTCCCGAATTCGCCGTCACGATGGCGGCTCGGTCCTAATCTGGCTTTTCAGCCTGCCGCGCGCAAGGGGATACAGGCGCACTCGCCTACCGATTCAGAACACCGCTTCCGGGGCCGTATAGGCCAGCAGCTGCGCGCCCTTGCGCCAGCCGTCGGCGCCGCAGGGGGAAAAGCCGAGGCGCCGCAAAAGCCGCCACGAGGCGGAATTTTCGCGCGGGCATTCGGCGACGATGCGGCGTTCCGGAAGCGCCGATCGCAACAGGTCCACCATGGCCTGCGCCGCCTCCGCGCCGTAGTGCCGGCCATGATAGGGGGCGCCGAGCCAGAAGCCGATCTCGATGTCCCTGTCGTCGCGCACCAGCGCGCCGGCGCAGCCGATGAACTCGCCGGAGTCGGCGAGGCGGATCGAAGCGAAACAGCCCTTGTTCAGGCGCGACAGGGCGATCAGGTCCTGCGCGTCGGTGAGCGTGAAGGGCTGGCGCAGCAGCGACAGGCCTCCCGCCACCAGAGGGTCGTTGGTCAGGAAGACGAGCTGGAAGGCGTCCGAAGCCTGGAGGGGGGCGATGTTCAGGCGCTTGGTGCGCGCGACGCCGTCGGGAAAAAGCTTCTCGCAGCAATGGGGAATTTTTCGCGCGCTCATGACTTTCCTCCTCCCCGGGTCGTTTCCAAGGAGCGGAAATGTCTGGCGTGAGCGCGGGCGTCGCGAGGGCGGCGAAACCCCCGGTCAACCGCAGTCCGTCATTCGGCTTATGAGCCTTTTTTCATCATTTCCGCAGCCTTTGGCGCGAAATAAGTGAGAATGCCGTCCGCCCCCGCCCTTTTGAAGGCGAGGAGGCTTTCCAGCATGGCCTTGTCCCCGTCAAGCCACCCGTTTCGCGCCGCCGCCATGATCATCGCATATTCTCCGGAAACTTGATAGGCGAAGGTTGGCGCGCCGAAAGCGTCTTTCACGCGATGGATAATGTCGAGGTAAGGCAGGCCGGGCTTGACCATGACCATGTCGGCGCCTTCTTCCAGGTCGGTCGCGACCTCGCGCAGGGCTTCCTCGGAATTGGCCGGGTCCATCTGATAGGTGCGCTTGTCGCCGGTCAGCACCGCCTTGGTGCCGATGGCGTCGCGGAACGGACCATAGAAGGCCGAAGCGTATTTGGCCGCATAGGCCATGATCTGCACGTTCTGGAAGCCTTCGCTGTCGAGGCCGGCGCGGATCGCCGCGACCCGGCCGTCCATCATGTCGGAGGGGGCGATGACGTCGGCGCCGGCGCGCGCCTGGTTGAGCGCCTGCTCGACCAGGATGGCGACGGTCTCGTCGTTGAGGATGGTCTCGCCCTCCATCACGCCGTCGTGGCCATGGCTGGTATAGGGGTCGAGCGCGACATCGGTGATCAGGCCGACCTGCGGAACGGCGGCCTTGATCGCGCGGACGGCGCGGCAAACCAGATTGGCGTCGTTCAGCGCTTCCGAGCCATTGGGGTCGCGCAGCTCCGGTTCGGTGTAGGGAAACAAAGCGATGGCCGGAATCCCCAGTTCGACGGCTTTTTGCGCGGCCGCGACGGCCCGGTCGATCGAAAGCCGTTCGACGCCCGGCATGGAGGCGACGGGCGTGGCGACGTTCTCGCCTTCGACAACGAAGATCGGCCAGATCAGGTCGTCTGCAGTCAGCACGTTCTCGCGCACCAGGCGGCGGGCCCAGTCGGCCTTGCGGTTGCGGCGAGGCCGATGGGTGAGGCCGAGCGAAAGGTCGAGCGGATGGCGCGGGGTCTGAGACATGGGTTCAATTCCGGCGAGAAAGGGCTTCCCATAACATATCGCGCGAAAGCGCGAAAATTTTTGCGGCGGCGTGGCAAATGGATTATCGGATGGCGCGGGCGGCGGAGCGGCGCGGAGGCGACAGGGTGATGGACAAATACAGGGACGCGCCGCGCGGCGAGACGCTCGAATCCTCGGCCGCGATCCAGGTCGGCGTCAAGGCCGGTCCGGACGCGGAGGAGGCGCGGGCGACATTTTTCCTGACGGTTTTCTTCCGCGTCATGGCGCTGTTGTGGATTGCCGAAGGCCTGGCGCAATGGCGGCGCATCCTCGCGCCGGTTGCCGGCTCCTTTCCCGACCATTCCAGCTCCGTCATCGCGGCGACGATCTTCTTCGCCGTGCTCGATCTTGTCGCCGCGGTCGGCTTGTGGCTGGTCGCGCCCTGGGGCGGCGTGGTCTGGATTCTCACCCTCATGGCGCAGGTTTTCGTCGTTTCGGTCAAGCCGGCCTTTTTCTTGGGCGGCGCCTGGATCGAGCTGTTCGACGGCATTCTGCTCGTCGCCTACCTCTGGCTGTCCTGGCGCGCCAATGTCGCCGCAGGCGACATCGGGCCGGTCGAGCGGCTGGTCGAGCGCATCCGCGGCCTGATCCGCGCGCGGTGACGATTTCTCAACGTAAACACTTGTTTTAATTTATCGAAGATTCACTTCAATTGAGCGAAATCGCGGTAACCTGGGATTTAGCCTGTTGTTTAAACCGGTTTTCACCCGCGCCCATTATGGTCTGTTCCATCGAAGCCGCCGGGACACAATCGGCGCCAAACAGATCGCAGGGATTTGACAATGAGCAACGCCGCCAAAATGGAAATCTCCTCCGCCCGCGCCGAACGCGGCGCCGAAGTGCGCCCGATCTATCTCGAAGCCTTGACCCTGGTGGAGCGGCTGCATCGCCGGCTGCTGGACGTGATCAAGGACGAATTCGACCGTCGCGGCCGCTCCGACATCAACGCCGTTCAGGCGCTTCTCCTTTACAACATCGGCGATTCCGAGCTGACCGCCGGCGAATTGCGCACCCGCGGCTACTATCTCGGCTCCAACGTCTCCTACAATGTCAAGAAGCTGGTGGAGATGGGCTACCTTCATCATTCCCGCTCGCGCGTCGACCGCCGCTCGGTCCGCATCAGCCTGACGCCCGAAGGCAAGGAAGTGCGCGACATCATCGCGGGCCTCTATGAAAAGCATGTCTTCACCGTCGAACAGATCGGCGGCGTCTCGATCGACGAATTCAAGTCGGTCAACAATGCCCTGACCCGCCTTGAGCGCTTCTGGACCGACCAGATCAAGTATCGCCTCTGATCCCACGCCGATTTCCCTGCATCAGGTTAGTCGAACTGGCCGGGCCGCAAAGCCCGGCTTTTTTGTTTTTTCTCGTGTTGCAGCAAGGAGGCGGACGCCTGTGGCCCTTTTGCCGCAGGCCCCGCGTTAATTCGCGTCAACCGCAAGTCGCCATAAAATCGCCTCGCTATTCTATGCTTTTTAACCCTCGTCATCGATTCTGCGCGCTAAAGCGACGTGCAAAAAAGCGGTTGCCGGTTTTTTGCAACGACGTCGCGAAATCAGGGACTTCAAAATCTCTCGCGCTTCGACTGAAGCGCGAGAGATCTGCAGTACCGTCGGCGGGTGGAAGCTCACCCGGCCGAGCGCGCCTTTGCAACTGGAGTCCTGGTTTTGAACAACCCCGATTTGACGCGTTTCCGCCAGAATCCGGCGCGTCGCGTTTCGCCCGCGCATTTTCTTGGCGTCGTCGCCTGCCTGACTTTTAGCGCGGCATCGAGCCTCGCCACCCATGCCTGGGCCGTCGACGGCTTCAACCAGGCCGAATGGGCGCAACGCTACGACGCCGACGCCAGGCTGACGGTCGCGCGCACCACCACGCCGCTTCTGTCGCCGCGCACGCTCGCCGCCACCGAACAGGCGATCGAGACTTATCGCGGCATCGTCGGCAAGGGCGGCTGGAGCAAGGTTCCGACCGGCGTCACGCTGAGGCTCGGCGCGTCCGGCCAGGCGGTGGCGGCGCTGCGGCGACGGCTCATCGTCACCGGCGACCTCGATCCGGCCTCGTCGAGCTCCGGCGTCTTCGATTCCTACGTCGAGGCGGGAGTGAAAAGGTTCCAGGCGCGGCACGGGCTGATCGAAACCGGCGTGGTCAACCCGCAGACCATCGAGGCCATGAACATTCCAGCCGATTACCGCCTGCACCAGCTCGAAACCAATATCGTGCGGCTGCGCTCCTTCTCGGCCAATCTCGGCGAGCGCTTCGTGGAGGCGAACATTCCCGCGGCCATGGTCGACACGGTGGAGAACGACACGATCGCCACGCGCCACGAGGCGGGCGTCGGCAAGATCGACCGCCAGTCGCCGGTGATGCAGACCCGCGCGCTCGACATCGACTTCAATCCCTACTGGACCGTGCCGGCCTCGATCATCCGCAAGGACCTGATCCCGAAAATGCAGGCCGATCAGAACTACCTGCGCGACAACCACATCCGCATCTTCGACAAGGCCAATAACGAGGTCCAGTCGGAGCAGATCAACTGGCATTCGCTGGATGCGACCAATTACCGCTTCCGCGAGGATCCGAGCACCGAGAATTCGCTCGGCGTGGTGCGCATCAACATCAACAATCCCTATGGCGTCTATATGCACGACACGCCGGCGAAAGGCGTGTTCGGCGACGATTTCCGCTTCGTCTCCTCCGGCTGCATGCGTCTGCAGAACGTGCGCGACTATGTCGCCTGGCTCTTGAAGAACCAGCCGGGCTGGGACCGCGACCACATCGACGCGGCGATCGCCTCCGGCGAGCGGCTGGACGTGAAGATCGAACCGCCGGTCAATGTCTACTGGGTCTATATCACGGCCTGGGGCACGCCGGAGGGCGTCACCCAGTTCCGCGAGGACATCTATCAGCGCGACGGCTTTTCGACGGTCGCCGGCGCGGCCGGCCCGTCGTGCAGCCCGTCTCCCAGCCCGCCGGCGACGACAACGCCGATCCGGGGGTGGATGAGAAGTAACGCTTTCGATTTCGGTTGAAAAGCGCCCCGGCGGAGCCCTCCGCCGGGGCGCTGCGCGTTCCGGCCTTTCTTCCGCGCCGCTTTTCGTGATATGGGGCCAGCAATTCCCGGAAGGAGCCCCAACATGAGCCAATCCAGCGCCGCCGCGGCAAAAACCATTTCCAACAGCTTCTTCGGCGCCTCGCTCGCCGAGGCCGATCCCGAGATTTTCCGCGCGGTCGAGCTGGAGCTGGGCCGCCAGCGCAAGGAAATCGAGCTGATCGCCTCGGAAAACATCGTCTCCCGCGCGGTGCTCGAGGCGCAGGGCTCGGTGCTGACCAACAAATACGCCGAGGGCTATCCGGGAAAAAGATATTACGGCGGCTGCCAGTTCGTCGATATCGCCGAAAACCTCGCCATCGAGCGCGTGACCAAGCTGTTCGGCTGCGGCTACGCCAATGTCCAGCCCAATTCCGGCAGCCAGGCGAACCAGGCGGTCTTCCTCGCCCTCTTGCAGCCCGGCGACGTGTTCATGGGCCTCGATCTGGCGGCGGGCGGTCATCTCACCCACGGCGCGCCCGTCAACATGTCCGGCAAATGGTTCAAGCCCGTGAGCTATGGCGTCAGCCCGGCGACAGGCCGCATCGACATGGACGAGGTCGAGGCTTTGGCGAAGGAGCACAGGCCGAAGCTGATCATCGCCGGCGGCTCGGCCTACGCCCGCCATTGGGATTTCGCCCGTTTCCGCGCCATTGCCGATTCCATCGGCGCCACTCTCTTCGTCGACATGGCGCATTTCGCCGGCCTCGTCGCGGGCGGCGCGCATCCCTCGCCCTTCCCGCACGCCCATGTCGTGACCTCCACGACGCATAAAACCCTGCGCGGCCCGCGCGGCGGCCTGGTCCTGTGCGACGACGAGGACATCGCCAAGAAGATCAATTCGGCGATTTTCCCAGGCTTGCAAGGCGGCCCGCTGATGCACGTCATTGCCGGCAAGGCGGTGGCTTTCGGCGAGGCGTTGCAGCCCGAATTCAGGACCTATGCGCATCAGGTGGTGGAAAACGCCCGCGCGCTGGCGGAAACCCTGCTCGCCGGCGGCCTCGATCTTGTCACCGGCGGCACTGACAATCATCTCATGCTGGTCGACCTGCGGCCGAAAAAACTCACCGGCAAGGCGGCTGAAGCGGCGCTTGGGCGAGCTGAAATAACCTGCAACAAGAACGGCGTGCCTTTCGATCCGGAAAAGCCCTGGGTGACTTCGGGCATAAGGCTCGGCGCGCCCGCGGCCACCTCGCGCGGCTTCGGCTCGGCCGAGTTCAGGCAGGTCGGCGAATTGATCGTCGAGACGCTCGACGGCCTGGCGAAGAACGGCGAACAGGGCAATGCGGCGGTCGAGGCTTCGGTGCGCGGAGAAGTCGAGCAACTGACCAATCGCTTCCCGATCTACTGAACCGTTTCATCCGACATCGATTTTCACGCCGCGGCCCTGGCGCCGCGGCGTTTTTTTGGGCGTGAGGCCCGGAACGGTTGCTTTTGGCCGTGGTTTTGGCGCAGTTTGGCAGTCTAAAGCATATTCCCGAAAGTGGGTTCGGTTTTCGGCCAAAGATACGTTTGAAGAGTTTTGCACCAAAGGGAGCGCGCCTTGACGCCTGAACCCTGGAGCAAGGATACATCCGGCGATGTGCTCAATCTGGCGCTTTTTCTCGATCTCGACGGCACGCTGGTCGAAATCGCGGCGACGCCTGCCGGCATAGCTGCGCCGCCGGACCTCGCCGCCCTGCTGCAGCGGCTGGCGCAGGCCCTTGATGGCGCCCTCGCCATCGTCAGCGGCCGTCCGATCGCCGACATCGACCGGGTGCTGGCGCCGGCGCGTTTTTGCGCCGCCGGCGTGCATGGAGCTGAAATCCGCGCGACGGCCGACGGCGAGGTCAAGCTGATCGCACCGGCGCTCGACGCGCCTTCATCGATTCCGCGCGCGACCTGTCG
>CAWKJW010000036.1:0-13931 GCA_963849665.1 uncultured Alphaproteobacteria bacterium
GCCTCCATCATCGAGTGATTGAAGCGATCGTTTGATCGTAGGGCGCAAGCCGTTGGAAAGGGAGCCTTTTGGCTCCCTTTTTTGCGTCCGGCGGGAAGCGTGGCCAGTAACGGCGGCGCGGCGTTCTTGGACGTTCACGGCAGCGTGAAATCAAAGTCCTCGTCATCGCGGCAAGCTCTGGTAGCTTAAAGCGTGGCCAGCGGCGGCTGCTTGCGTCTGGGAGGGACAAATGTCGGAAGACTCTGTCTATGACGTCGCGATTGTCGGGGCCAGCATAGCGGGATGTGCGGCGGCGATGCTGCTGGCCCGCAAAGGCGCAAGGGTGGCGCTGATCGAGCGCGACGCCGATCCGGACGCTTACAAGAAATTATGCACCCATTACGTCCAGGCCTGCGCCACGCCGACGATCCAGCGCCTCGGTCTGGCGGAGGCGATCGAAAAGGCGGGCGCCATCCGCAACGACGCGGATTTTTATACGAGATGGGGCTGGATCAGGGCCCCGCGGGAGCAGGTGATCAAACGGCCAGCCTATGGTTACAACATCAGGCGGGAAAAGCTCGATCCCATATTGCGCAAAATGGCGGCGGAGACGCCAGGCGTCACTTTCATGCCGGGCTTTTCGGCGCATGAACTGCTGGTGAGCAAGAGCCGCATATCCGGCGTGACGATTCATGGGGCGGGCGGCGGGACGCAGCAGATCGAGGCCCGGCTGGTCGTTGGCGCGGACGGGCGCCAATCCCGAATCGCGGAGCTCGCCGGTCTGGCGGCCAAGGAAAAGCCGAACGGCCGCATCGGCTATTTCGCCCATTATCGCAATCTCCCCCTGCAGAGCGGCGACCGCTCGCAAATGTGGTTCCTCGAGCCCGACATCGCCTATGCTTTCGCCAATGACGACGGCGTCACCTTGGCCACCGCCATGCCGGCGCACGCCAAGCTGGCTGAATGGAAAAAAGACCCTGAGGCCGCGATGAACCGCTTGTTCGCAACCCTGCCCAACGGACCGCGGCTGGCTGAAGCGAAACGCATCAGCCCCTATTTTGGCGTCATCGAATATCCCAACCTGATCCGCGAGCCCGTCCGGCCCGGCCTTGCCCTGGTCGGCGACGCCGCGATGAGCATGGATCCCTTATGGGGCGTGGGGTGCGGCTGGGCCTTCCAGTCGGCGGAATGGCTGGCGGAAGCAGTCGGCGCCTCCTGCCATGGCGAGGACGCGGCGCAACTGGATCGCGACCTAGCGGTCTATGCCAAACGGCGCAAAAACGAACTTGCTGGCCACGAATTCCTGATTTCCGATTTCTCGACCGGCCGCGCCTTTAATTTCATCGAGAAGCTGATGTTTTCAGCGGCGGCGCGCGATCCGGTCTGCGCCGATGGTTTTTACGCCTTTGGCACGCGCTGTATTGGCGTCGCCGCATTCCTGAGCCCCAAAGCCCTGGCGCGGGCGGCTTGGGTGAATCTGCGCCATGCTTTCGCCGGGGGGAAGAGCGCGCCCGTCCCGGCGGAATAACCCGCCTCAGCCTTGGGAGGGAAAACGGATGCTCCGATTGACCGAAGTCCTCGTCAACCGCGTGCGCACGTCCGTGCTCGAAGGCGGCCCGCCCGACAGCGAGGAGGCGATTGTCTTCGTGCATGGCAATCCCGGCTTTTCCGCCGACTGGGAAGACCTGATGGAGCGGGCCGCGCCATTCTGCCGCTGTATCGCGCCTGATATGCCGGGCTTCGGCCGGTCGGCGCGGCCGGAGGATTTCGACTACACGGTCGCGGGCTACGCCTCGCACCTCGGCGCGTTGCTGCAGAAATTGCACGTCAAGAAAGTCCATCTTGTATTGCATGACTTCGGCGGCCCCTGGGGCCTCGCCTGGGCGCTGACCAATTCGTCGGCCCTGGCCAGCCTGACTCTGATCAACATCGGCGTCCTGCCCGACTATCGGTGGCATTATCTCGCCCGTATCTGGCGCACGCCGGCGCTGGGCGAGATTTTCAACGCCACGACAACGCGTTTCGGCTTCGACATGCTGCTGAAACACGGCAATCCGCGCGGCCTGCCAAAAAACTACGTCGACGCGATGTACGACCATTTCGACGGCGGGACCAAGCGTGCGGTGCTGAAGCTCTACCGCGCGACCGACCATCCCGGCGAAATGGCGGAAAAATTCGGCGACGCGTTCCGCGCCTGGACATGTCCGGTCCTGGTGATCTGGGGCCGCCACGATCCTTATCTTCCGGTCAGCTACGCCGAGCGACAGCGAGAATTCTTCCCCAAGGCGGAAGTTTGCGTGCTTGATGGCAGTGGCCATTGGCCGCATGCCGACGATCCCGACGGCGTTGCGGCGAAGGTGACGCCGTTTCTGCAACAGGCCGTCGCCGCCGCCAAGGTTTCGTGAGGCGAGGCGGCTTTTTCGTTCATTTGTCATCCGACGGGCTTGCGCGAAACAGCGCAATCCGGCTAAGAAAGCCTCCGCTGATCGCGGCGCAAGCGTCGATCACAGGAGTGTAGCTCAGTTGGTAGAGCACCGGTCTCCAAAACCGGGTGTCGCAGGTTCGAGCCCTGCCACTCCTGCCAGTTTCTCCTGATAATCGAGACAGTAGGGCAGGGCGAATTTCTCGTCCTGGCGCTTTGTTTTTGTGCAACTTCGATTTGAGAAAGCGCCCGCGGATGGTCAGCGTCGACCACGCCGCATTTGCGCGACGCGGCGGTCTATCCGCTTGCTGACGAGCGTGTCGCCGAATTCTTGGACTTCACAAAAAGTTGTGCGGCGCACAATATAGTTGCGGTGCAGCAAGGCGCAAATTAGTTTGCCACCGCCACGCCGGCGCGATTCGCGAACCGCTTGGAAAACAAAGCTCTAACGCCTGAGGAAGAAACTTCATGTCGAATGTGCCTTTCAAGATCCCCGCCGAACTTTCCGCCGCAGAAGCTCGCAAGGCCGCAGAAAAGGGCCTCGCGCACAGCCGCGAAATGTTTGAGAAGTTCAATGCGGCCGCCAAGGACGCCTTCGACTCGATCGAAGTCAGCTCGTCGATCGCGGCCAAGGGCTTGAGCGAATTCAACGCCAAGGCGGTCGAGGCTTTCCAGGCCAATTCGGCTCTGGCTTTCGAATTTTTCGGCGCGCTGGCCGGAACGAAACGCTTTTCCGACGCGATCGCCCTCGCTCCGGCCCATGCCAACAAGCAATATCGGGCGCTCGCGGCTCAGTCCAAGGATCTGTCCTCGCTGGCCCAAAAGATTGCCCAGGAATCGGTCGGGCCGCTCAAGGATTCAATCATCAAGACTTTCCAGCCGTTGGCCTGATTCCTTCCCGCCGGCGCTGGCGATCTACGTCGGCGCCGGTTATTTTTTAATTTTCCAGATTCGATTCGTTTTTATAGAGAGCCGAGACCTGACGCGCGCGCAATTCGTTTGTGACCCGAAGGAAGAACAGGGCAAAATTTGATGGATGGTTTCGCGGACTTCGTTCTGGCGCCAATTGCATTGTTTTCCGGCCGTCCGCTGGCGGTCGTCCTCGCCCTGAGCATTCTGGGCTCCGCCCTTGGCCTGTGGATCGGACTTTTGCTTCCGGCCGAACGGCGCTTCGTCGGCAAGTTGAACCGCATCGCCCGCGCCGTGCGCGCCGTCCGCCTCGCGGAAGGCTCGCAACAGCAACATTTCGCCGATGTCGACCGGATCTTCGATGCTTCAGATCTCGCCGCAGCGTGGCGTCGCTACCGCTCCTGCGTCGAATTCGAGGACGGAAAGGCGGAAAGCTACGCCGATCCCGCCGCCTTTTTTTCGGTCGGCTACCTGCCTGGCCACGGCTACGCGAAATGGTCGGGAACCCTTGGCGGCGTCTTCCTGACAATTGGTCTGTTTTTCACCTTCGTCGGGCTCTCCGCAGCCCTGTTGAAAATGGGCGGCGACGGCCACGGCGCGCTGGATCCTGCCCAGCTCAAGATCGCCGTCGAGGGCATTCTGGCGGTGAGCTCGGTCAAGTTCATCACTTCGATCGCCGGCATCCTCGCCTATATTTTCTGGAGCGTCGTCGCCCGCCAGCAATCGGCCTCCCAGGTCCATGCCGAGGAGCGGCTGCTAGGCGAGATGCGCGCGCTTTCGACCTATGTGGCGCCGGAGATGCTGCTGCGCCGTCAGTTGCGGCTGGCGGAGGCCCAGCGCGGCCAGTTTTCCGATCTTGCTGCGACGCTTGCCGAAACCTTGTCCGAAACACTCGGGAAACGCGTGGATGCGGCGCTCGGCGGCAGCCTCGCCGCACTGCCCGAGGCGATCGCCAGAAGCGTCGGAGCCAGCGTGGCGGAGGCCTTCGCGCCGATCCGCCAGGAAATTTCATCCATGAGCTCCCGCATCGGCGAAGCCAACGCCTCCGTCACCGAAACCGCCGGCGCGGCTTTCGGCGCCCTTTGGCAGGAGGGAATCGGCCAGCCCTTGCAGGCGTTCGGCGCGCAATTGGCGACAGCCTTGGCGGCGCTTGACGGGCTGCCGCGCAAATTCCGTGACGCCGAGGCGGGTTTTGGCGGCGAGATCGGCCGGAGCGCCGGGGAATTGGCCGCGTCGGCGCAGCGGATGAGCGCCGCGCTGGAGCAGGGCCAGTCGTCGCTGGCGGCGACGCTCGAGGCTTTCGAGGAAAAGGTCGGCGCCATCCCCGCGCGGCTGGCCGCGGCGACGGAGCAATCGTCACAGGAAATGGGCGCCTCCATGGGCGCCGCGCTGCGGAAAACGCTGGACGGCGCAACGGCCGCGGCGAGCGAGGCGAGCCGGGCCGGCGGCGAGGTCATGTCGGCGCGCATGGCCGAGATCTCCGAAAGCCTCGCTGGGGTGGCCGCTTTGCTGAAACAGGCGGGCGAGGCGTCTCACGCGCAGATGGCCGAAGGCGCGAGAATGCTTTCGCAGTCGGGCGAAACCTCCGCCGCGCAATTGTCCTCGACAGTCAACGCCTTTGGCGCCGCCGTGCAACGGCTGTCGTCGCGCCTCGACGATGTCGAGCGTGGGCTCGAGGCGCAGAACCGGCGCCTGGCCAACGCCGGCGCAATCGTCGCAGACGCTTCGAACAATCTCGCGAAAGCCGCGGGCGCCATGGAAAACGCCGCGGCGCCGCTCACTTCCGCGAGCCTGTCCTTTCAGGGCGCGATGGACCGCTTCAGCGAGGCCGCCGGCCAGATCCGACAGATTTCCGCGGCCGGCGACGGCATCGCCGCCCATATCGCCAGCTTCGGGACGCAAATGTCGCAATCGCTCGCAGCCTTTGACGCCCTGCCCGAAAAGATCAGGGGCGCGGAGAACGGCTTCGGCGGCGAGATAGGCAAATCCGCCGCGCAATTGACGGAAGCCGCCATGCGCATGAGCGCAGCTTTCGAGCGCGGGCAATCGGCGCTCGCGATGACGCTCTCCGGCTTCGAGGCGAAAATCGCCGCCATTCCGACTAGCCTCGCCTCGGCGACGGAAAACTCGTCGCAGGAGATCGGCGCGAAAATCCGTCAGGCGCTCGACGACGTCACGTCGATCGCGTCCGAGGCGAGCCGGAGCAGCGCCGAAATCATGACCTCGCGCGTCGGCGACATCGCGCGCGAATTGTCCGCCGCCGCCGCCCAGTTGCAGGCGGCCGGCGCGGCCGCCGGCGGGCGGCTGCAGGCTGGCCACGACCATTTCGCGTCGGGAGTTGCCGAGGGCGCAAGGATCATTTCCGACACGGCCGACAAGTCGGCCGCCAAACTGGCGCGGACGGTCGAAATTTTCTCTTCCGCCGTGTTCAGCCTGTCCACCAAGCTCGGCGACGTCCTGCAAGGCCTGGATGCGCACAACGACCGGTTGGAGACCGCGGGGGCCATCGTTTCCGGCGCGTCGACCAAGCTCGCGCAGGCGGTGGGCTCGATGGCGCAGGCCACGACGCCGCTGGCGACGGCGAGCGTCTCCTTCCAGGGCGCGATGGAGAAATTCTCCGGCGCCGCCGAAAAAATGCGCGTGATTTCGGAATCAGGCCAGAGCGTCGCGGACCGTTTCGAGCGCACAGCGACCGCTGCCCATCAGGCGCTCGGCTCGCATGCCGAGAGCTTCCACAAAGTTGAGCGCTCCGTCGCGCAGACTCTGGGAGAGCTGGTGCGGGGCGTGCAGTCGCTCGGCCAGGAGATTTCGGCCTGCATCGAGACCTATGACAATGAAATCGCCAGATCCATCGGCAGCCTGGAGTTGGCGCTGATCGATATCGGCGACATTGTCGACGATCGCGCGAGCAAGCGCATGGCGGCGGAGGCGCGCTGATGTTCGCCCTGCGCCACCCCAGGGCGGACGACGAGGAAAAGAAGGACGTTTTCGCGCCCGTCGCCGACCTGATGGTCGGCGTCGTTTTCATTTTCATCGTGATGATCATGGCGCTGTCGCTGGTGATGATGGACGACGCCGTCCCTCGCCCGACCTACGACCAGGCCGTCAGGGAGCTTGCCGCAACGAAAGCCGAGCGCGACGCCCTCAAGGAACGCGCCGAAAAACTCGCTGATTTCGTGACTTACTTCAAGACGCAAGGCGTCGTTCCCTTGCTCGACCGGCTGGCCGAAGCCGATGCGGCACGCGCGAAAATCCTGCAGACGCTGAAGGATCGGCTGGCCGCGGCCGGCGTCAACGTCGAGGCGGATTTCCGTTCCGGCGTCCTGCGTCTGCCCACCGGCAATCTCTTCCTGTCCGCCCAGGCCGATCCGACGCCATATGGGCGCGAGGTCGTCCGAATACTCGGCGTGACCCTCGCGAACACGCTTCCCTGTTTCCTTCCCGGACAGGCTCACGCGGCCGACTGTCCGCCGCTCACGTCCGGCAGCGTCCTCAACGCCGTCTATATCGAGGGGCATACCGACGCCGCCGTTTTGCGCGGCGTCGCCGGCGGCTTTCACGACAACTGGGACCTTTCGGCGGCGCGCGCCATCGCCGCCTATCGCATCGCGCGCGAGTTCGGACGCGCGCGTTCCCGAGCTTAAGAACGCCGAGGGCAAGAGCCTGCTCGGGGTCAGCGGCTATGCCGATACGAGGCCGGTCTTGGAGGGGCTGACCGAAAATCAGCGCACCGAGAAGAGCGTCATGGAATCGGACCGGCGCATCGAAATCCGCCTGATCATGGCGGTCAATCGCGACGAAGTGGCGAAAACGCTGCGTGACCTGAACCTTCGACTGGACGGACTCGATGCCGGTCGGCGCTGATCCCCGGGGCGGGCGACCCGCGCCGCTGCTCGCGTCCGGCCGGCGCTCGCGCCTGGCGGCGCTGGCGGCGGAACTCGAAAGCCGGCACGGCCCGGCGCGGGCCGCCGGCCAACCGCCGGCCCTGGTCGAGCGCGTGGCGCGCAAGCTCGCGAAAAGCCGCGGCGACCTCGCCGCGCTGGAGCCGAAAGAAAAAAAGTCCGCCCTTGAATTGTTCTGGCGGCCAGGCCTTTGGATCGCGCAGCCTGCCGATGTCGTCAAATGGCTGCGCTGGGCAGAGGCCGAGTGGCGACCGCGCGTCGCGGAAACCCGCATCTGCGCCGCCATGCTGCGCCATTTCGACCCGCAGAATCCGACGACCGCGTTTGTCGGCGGCTGGCTCGCGCCGCGGCAGGAGAGGATCTGGGGCAGGTTCGGCGAGTTTGCGCGCCGCTGGCGCCTCGCCGACGGCGCCGAGGCGCGGGAAAACATCGCCATGGCGCTGGCCGCGGGCGAAATGTCCTTCCTGCGCGAACTGGAGCGCAACTTCCAGGCGAAGGTCCTGCTGCAGGGCTCCGGCTTCCTGGTCGCGGTCATTGAATCTTACGCGCATTATTCGTCGGCGCGATCGGATGACGAGGCCATGGACAGCCAGACTTGGGCCGCCGCCGACGGCCTGCTCGACCTGCTTGGGCCGTCCGGTCTGGCGGGCGCGCACGGCCCGGAAGCCCTGCGCCGGATGGCGAAGATCGCCATGCTGTCCGGCCTCGTCGCATGGGCGGCGCGTCTGGGATCCGCGCCCGCGGTCGACAAGGCGCTGCGCCTCTGTTTCCGGCTTGCCGGCGATCCCCGCGAAAGCATGGCCGGATGGCGCGAAGCGCCGCCAAAGGTGATCGCGCAGGTCGAAAAATGGCTGGTCGAAAGGACGATCGCCTTGGCCTTCCAGATCGTTGAAGATCTCAAGACCGACGATGCCGCCGCACTGCGCAAGCGCAGGGAGTTCTGGCTTGGCCAACTTCCATTCATCACGCGCGCGCGCCTGCTCGGGGCGCCGAAGGCGGCGCGCGCCGCCGCGCTGGTCGGCGCGCCCTGTTGCGCGCTGACGACTTATCTCAGCGACCATTGCGGATTTTTGGCGGAATTGCAGGGGGAAACCGGCCAGAGGCTGCACGTCGTCGAATTGAACAATTTGGCGCAAACAATGTTTTGGCCGGACGAAAGCCCCAACAAGCCGGCATTCGATCAATCCGGCTACGACGGCAGTGCGTTGCGCGCCAACTGCAAGCTGCTGCTCAGCCATTTGCCGCCCGACGCGTGGCCGTCGATATTCGCCGATCTCATCGCCCAGGAGACGGGCGCTCGCAGCCCTGAGTGATCGAACTCCGTCGAGTTCAGGTTCTCCAATTCATTCGAGGAGCGGCTCGGCTCCGCCTTGCGCTGCCGCCTTGCCGTGACCCGGCGGGCTTGCCGACGCCGCGATAAACGCACATTACCAAAATATGAGTTGGGAGAGACATTCTTTTCAGCCGTTGGCTCATGGCCGCCGGTGAAAAAGAGGGCGCGCTTTGAATCCTGGCAAGGAGTTCGTCGCCGCGGAATTGCTGGCGCAGGCTTTCGCCCCGTTCCAGGCGCGCCCGCCGCGCGAAGCCTTTGTCGTGGGACAACTCGGCCAGTCGCTCGACGGCAGGATCGCGACGATCAGCGGCGAGTTCCGCTGGATCAGCGGCGGAGCGGCGCTCGACCATCTTCATCGCCTGCGCGCGCAAGTGGACGCCGTCGTCGTGGGCGCCGGGACGATCGCGGCTGACGATCCGCAACTGACCGTGCGGCGGATTTCGGGTCCAAATCCAGTCCGGGTCGTGATCGATCCGACGGGACGCCTCGGGGCCAGGACCATACGCGGAGCCGCGCGCAAATGGCTGTCCGACGACAATGTCCGGCGCATCCTGGTCAGCACGGGCGCGGAGGCGCCGCCGGGAGCCGAACTCGTCCGGCTTGCGGCCCGGCAGGGAAGGATTGGAGCCGCCGACATCGTGAAGGCTCTTCTCGATCGAGGATTGCGAAAAATTCTGGTCGAGGGCGGCCCGAAAACCCTCGCGGCCTTCATCGAAGAGAATTGCCTCGACCGCCTCCATGTGCTCGTCGCGCCCGTGATCATCGGCTCCGGGCGCGCCGGTCTCGACCTTCCGCCCGAACCGAGGCTGGCTCTCGCCCTGCGGCCAGAGGTCACGGCCTATTCCCTAAGTGACGGGGAGGTCCTGTTCGATTGCGATTTTGCCGCCTGCCGCCGTCGCGCCGGCCGCGCGCCGCCTCATGGCGCGGCCGACGGGGACGGAATAATGGGCGCGTAGGATCCGCGGCGGGCGCCGTTCTTCGGGCGTCGCGCAAAGCCCCCATCGCATGAACCGTTGTCCCAGCGCCGGCGACGCGCTCGCGACGGCGAAGGGCAGGGCGGCGACATAGCCGAAGGTGAGAGGCAGCGACCACAGGGCGAGGCGCGGGGCGAAGCACGCGGCGAGCCCAAGGACGCCGCCGCCGAAAGCCAGATGCGGCCAGAGCGCGCGGGCGGCGGCTCCCCATGAGACGCCATGCGCGTCGCGCGCCTGCGACCCCCAGCCGGTCGTCCGCCCGAACGGCAGCGTGAGGAGCAGCAGGCTTATGTTGAGCGTGGTCGCGGCTCCGATGATGGAGGAGCCGATCGTCTCGACAAGCGCCCCGGCGCAAAAGCGCCCGGCGCCGCCATAGCGGGCCATCCCCCCCGGCGCGATCGCGATTTCGAGATAGCCGGCCAGTTTTGGCGCCAGGCTGAAGGCCATGAACAGCAGATAGAAGGTTGCGGCGGAGGCTGACGGGAATGTCCGCATGTCCCCGGCGAGCGGAATGAAGGCGGCGAGGAGAATGATCGCCGTCCACGCCGGCGCGCCGATGAACATGCTGATCGCCCATGCCAGATTGAAGCGGCTCATCGGCGTGAGCGAAGGCGTCCCCAGCAATCGCAGATATTGCATATTGCCCCGGCACCAGCGGGATTCGCGCTCGATGAAATCGAGCAGGGTCGGCGGATTTTCTTCAAAACTGCCGCATTCGACCGGCAGGACGCGGACCTCGAAGCCGCCGCGCCGCATCAGCGCCGCCTCGAGCTGATCATGCGACAGGATCGGCGCGCCGTCGCGCAGTGTCGGCAGGCCGCAATGCTCGATGAACGGCGCGATCCGGACAAGGGCGTTATGTCCCCAGAACGGGCCGCAATCGCCCGCCCACCAGGTTGCGCCGAGCGTGTAGGCGCGCATGCCCTGGCGCATGCCGAACTGAAAGATGCGGGCGAAGGCGGAACGCGACGGCGCGCCGACCACCAGGGTCTGGAGAATGCCGAGACGCGGGTGTTTCTCGCCGATGCGGACGAGGCGCAGGATGGTCTGGCCATCCATCAGGCTGTCCGCGTCGAGGGGGATCATGAATTCATAATCGGCGCCCCAGCGTTCGCAGAACTCGCCGATATTGCCGGCCTTGAAGCCGCTGTTCTGGCTGCGGCGTCGGTAATGCAGCCGCGCCGCGTCGCTCGTTTCGCGCCGCCACGCCGCTATTTCGAACTCTTCAGCGGCGGCGACGCCGTCCTCCGTCGTGTCGCTCAAAACGAAGAAATCGAAAGCCTGACCGTGGCCGGAGCCGTCGAGGCTGGCCTTGACGCTGCGAAGGCGGGCAAAGGCGCGCTTCGCGTCCTCATTGCGCAGCGTCATGAGCACGGCGGTGCGCGTCTCGGGCGCGCCGGTCTCGTCAACGCGGGCGAAGGGCGCCGCTTGCGACAGGGGATCGGCGTGAAAATGCAAGAGGCAGAAGCCGATCAAGGCGTTGCAGACGCCCAGAATGCTCCAGGGCGCGGCCAGGGCGAAAGCGACCAGGATCCCGAGGCGCAGGGCGCTCCAGCCGCCGGCGCTCAAGATCGAGGCGAGCCAGGACAGCAGGACCGTGTAAAGGCCGAGGCAGGCGAGCGCGACGAAAAGCCGCCGCTGCGCCAGGACGCGGGAGCTTTGCAATCCCGTGGGCGTCAATTCGGATTTTGTTTGGTTCATTGGTCCCTATGGGGTGAAATGGAAAGCCGAGGCCGGATTTGCCTCGCTCGAGCAAAGGCGGGAAGGATGGTCGCCAAGCCGACCGGCGCCGATGGCGCGATCGAGACGCGCGCGCTGTGGATCGAAGCGCCTGGCGTCGCCGGGTTTCGCACGCAAAAGCTCGCCGAGCCCGGAGCCGGCGAAGCGCGCGTCGTCATGCTGTGGAGTGCGGTCAGCCGGGGCACCGAGCGGTTGGTGTTCGAGGGGCGCGTTCCCGCCACGGAAGCAGGTCGGATGCGAGCGCCTTTCCAGGAGGGAGCGTTGTCGCTACCGGTCAAATATGGCTATTGCGCGGTCGGTCGAGTCGAAGCTGGCCCGGCGCATTGGCTCGGCAGGATCGTCTTCTGCCTGCATCCGCATCAGGAGCGTTTCGTCGCGCCGCTCGAAGCCTTGCGTCCTGTGCCCGAGCGCGTTCCGCCGCGCCGGGCGACGCTCGCGGCCAACATGGAGACGGCGCTGAACGCCATGTGGGAGTCCGGCGCCGGTCCCGGCGACCGGATCGTCATCATCGGCGCGGGCGTCGTCGGCCTTCTGACCGCAGCTTTGGCCGCCCGACTGCCGGGCGCAGAGGTCGTCGTCGTCGACAGCCAATTGTCCCGCGCCGAAATCGCGGAAAAACTTGGCGCGCGGTTCTGCGGCGCGGACGATTTTGCCCAGTCCGGTTGCGCGGAGGCCGACGCGGTCTTCCACGCCAGCGCCAGTTCGGGCGGCCTGGCTCTGGCGCTGGGCTCTGCCGGCTTCGAGGCGACAATCGTCGAACTGAGCTGGTATGGAGCGACGCCGGTCGAGGTTTCCCTGGGCGGCGCCTTTCACGCGAGGCGGCTCCGACTGGTCTCCTCGCAGGTCGGCCATGTCGCGCCGTCGCGCCGCCCTCGCTGGCCGCATGCCCGCCGGCTGGACAAGGCGCTGGAGCTTCTGGCCGATCCGCGCCTCGACGCGTTGATCACCGATGAGGTCGCTTTCGACGATCTGCCCAGGGAGGCGCCCCGCCTGTTCGCGACGGACGCGCCCGGCGTGGCCACCGTGGTTCGTTACTGAGGCGGGAGGTCCGGTCATGTACGGCGTCGAAGTCCGCGATCACATCATGGTCGCCCACAGTTTTCGCGGCGAGTTGTTCGGCCCGGCGCAGCGGCTGCACGGCGCGACGTTCATTGTCGACGTCGCCTTTTTCCGCGAGAGCTTGAGCGCCGATAACGTCGTGGTCGACATCGGCCGCGCGCATGAGGCTTTGAAGGCGATCCTGGCGCCGCTCAATTACCGCAATCTCGACGAGGTCGAGGCTTTTGCCGGCAAACAGACGACGACGGAATTCCTGTCCCGCGCAATTTTCGACGCCATGGCGGCGGCGGCGCGTTCCGGCGCGCTCGGTCCCGGCGGCGAAGGCATCGGATCGATCCGCGTCACCTTGCAAGAATTGCATGTCGCCCGGGCCTGGTTCGAAGGGCCGGTCGCCTGAATGGGACGGCTGCTCTTCGCCATCCCCGGCGATATTCTGGCGCGCACCGGCGGCTATGGCTATGATCGCCGCATTCTCGCGGAACTGCCGCAATTTGGCGTCGAGGCGGTTCATCTGGCGCTGCCCGGCGGCTTTCCGGAAGCGGGGCCGCAGGATGTGGCCTCGGCCCTGCACGCGATGCAAAGCGCCCTGCGGCCCGGCGACGTCCTGCTCGTCGATGGCCTTGCCTACGGCGCCCTGCCCGAAGCGGCCATAAGAGCCATTTCGCCGCCGATTGTCGCCCTGTGCCACCATCCGCTTTGTCTCGAGGCGGGCCTGACGCCGGAACGCCGTCGGGCCCTGCGCGAAAGCGAACGGGCGGCGCTGGCGCTGGCCCGACGCGTCATTGTCGCCAGCACGCATTCCGCCGCTCTCCTGCGCGATCATTTTGGCGTTCCGCCGCATCGTCTTTCGGTCGCGCCGCCGGGAGCCGACCCGGCGTCCAGGGCGCGGGGCTCCGGCGGCGCGCCCGCGCTCATCGCCGTGGGCGCCATCGCGCCGCGCAAGGCTTTTCATCATCTGGTCGAGGCGCTGGGCGGGTTGGCGCGGCTCGACTGGCGCCTCCGAATTGTCGGTTCGCGTGACCGTTTCCCTGCGACGGCGGCCGCATTGGCCGCGCAGATCGAAGCGCTGGGGCTTTCCCCACGCATCGATCTCGTCGGCGAGCTTTCGGACGACGAACTCGAAGCGGCCTATGCGGCGAGCGACGTTTTTGTCTCTTCTTCCCTGTTCGAGGGCTATGGAATGGCGCTGGCCGAGGCCATGGCGCGCGGCCTGGCGATCGTGACGACGACCGGCGGCGCGGCGGCGGAAACCGTGCCCGATGCGGCGGCTCAAAAAACGCCGCCGTCAGATGTGCCGGCCCTGCGCGAGGCCTTGCGCATAATGATTTCCGATAGCGGCCTGCGGAGGGAGTTGGCCGAGGCTTCCTGGCGCGCCGGACAGGCGCTGCCGCAATGGCGCGACACGGCCTTCACGATCGCCGGGATTATTCGCGAGGCGATGAAAGGGTGAAACGATTTCCTCAGGCCTTCGGCGGTCGTCAGGGAACCGGGCGTCACGACAAAATGTTCGTTCGCTGCACACCGAGGAGCAAGCCCATGCCCGAAACTCCAGCGCCATCCAGTCGAACTCTGGCCGGAAAGGCCGCGCTCGTCACCGGCGGCTCGCGCGGCAT
>CAWKJW010000037.1:0-24554 GCA_963849665.1 uncultured Alphaproteobacteria bacterium
CCGCGACCAGCGCCAGGGCCCGCGCTGCGCGGCCTTGCTCGGCACCGGCATCGGCGGCATGAAGAGCATCGACGACGGCATTTACAACGTCTACGTCGCCGACAAGCGGCCGGACCCGCTCACCGTTCCACGCCTTATCCCCTCCGCCGGCCCGGCCCAGCTGTCGATGCGCTATGGCGCGACCGGGCCCTGTTTTGCCGTGGCCAGCGCCTGCTCCTCCGGCGCCCAGGCCATCGGCATCGCCTTTCAGATGATCCGCGCCGGCATGATCGACCGCGCCATCGTCGGCGGTTCAGAAGCCTGCGTCACCAATGGCGCGATGCGCGCCTGGGAAAGCTTGCGCGTCCTGACCCCGGATTTCTGCCGGCCTTTCGCCAAAAACCGCAATGGCATGATTCTCGGCGAAGGGGCGGGCATGTTCGTGCTGGAGGCCGAGGACATTGCCTTGGCGCGCGGCGCTAAACCGCTCTGCGTTTTGGCCGGCTATGGCACCAATGCCGACGCGATCGATCAGGTGCGGCCCGACGCCGCAAGCGCCGCCGCATGCATGGATATGGCGCTCGCCGACGCCGGGCTGGGGCCGGACGGCATTGATTACGCCAACGCCCACGGCACAGCGACGGTGATGAACGATTCGAACGAGGCCGAGGCGATCAACCGCAGCTTCGGCGCCCACGCCAAAAATCTGCTGGTGTCTTCGACCAAGCCCATTCACGGCCATACGCTCGGCGCCGCCGGCGCGATCGAACTGGTCATCGCCATCAACGCCTTGCGCGAAAAAGTCGCGCCGCCCAATCTCAATGTCGAAATCCAGGATCCGAAATGCGACATCCGTCTGGTCGGACCCAAGGCGATCGAGACGCCGATGCGCGCCGTCCTGTCCAATTCCTTCGCATTCGGCGGCATCAACGCCTCGCTGATCGTGACCCCCTACGCCGCGGCCTGACGCCATGGTTAGCGAAACGCCGCCCGTAAAACGCGCCGGACCTGTCCGAGTGGCGACATCGCCCGACGCGGTGCGCGAGTTTCGCCGCCAGACTGGCTGGGGTGAGGCCGACGGGCCGCCGCCCGCCAGTTTTCCAGTGGTCTGGATGCGGCTCGAGGAGATCGGCGAGCCGATCCGCGCCGCCGCGCAGGAAGTCGGCCTGCCCGTGCATGAGGCGCAGCATTTCGAATATGCGCGGCCTCTCGAGACCGGCCGCGACTACGACCTGATGCTCGAAATGCGCCGCGAAAGCGGGCCGGCCCGGCTGATCGCCACGGCGGAGGTCTTCGATCTCGACGGAAGCTTTGTCGCGCGGATCGTCTCGACGCTGCGGCTGATCGATCCAGACTCCATCCCAAATCCCATCCCAAATCCCGGCCGGCGGGCAAGCCATGAGCCCGGATTTTTCCGCGCCGCGCCCCGGCGAAAAACTCCCCGCCCTGACAATCGGCCCCTTTCTCGCCGCCGACCTCGCCTCTTACGCCGACGCCTCCGGCGACACCAATCCGCTGCATCTCGATCTCGCCTTCGCGCAGTCCTTCGGCTTTCCCGCGCGGCCGGTGCATGGCATGCGGCTTCTCGCCGCCTTCGAGCCGATGCTGCGCGACTGGCGCCCCAATCTCGCGCTGATCGGGCTGCGCGGCCAGTTCCTGACTCCTGTGCTGGAGGGGCAAACGGCCACTCTCAGCGCCCGGGTCGCCAAGATCGAGACGGCGGACGGCGGTTTCGTCGCGTTTTTGCGGCTGATGGCCCATACGGAGAGCGGCGCGCCGGCGCTGATGGGCGAGGCCCGCATGACGCCGCCCCGCTAGATGATTTGGCGAAGAGTCGGATGGACGCGGCGCCGCATATTGACTAATCAGTGCGCGCGCAAAAAAATCAAAGGCATGGTTCGATGATCGACATTCTGACGCCCAAGGATCGCATCGTCACGGTTTTCGGCGGCTCCGGCTTTGTCGGGCGTCATCTGGTGCGGGCCCTGGCGCGCGACGGCTGGCGCGTCCGCGTCGCCACGCGGCGGCCCGATCTCGCCTTCCATCTCCAGCCGCTCGGCCGGGTCGGCCAGATTTACGCCGTCCAGGCCAATGTCCGCTATCCCGACTCGCTCGCCGCCGCCCTCCACGGCGCCGAAGCCGCCGTCAATCTGGTCGGCATTCTCGCGCCTTGGGGCAAGCAGACGTTCGACGCCGTGCAGGCGGAAGGCGCAGGCGCCGTCGCGCGGGCCGCGCAGGCGGCGGGAATCGCCAATTTCCTGCATGTCTCGGCCATCGGCGCCGACGCGGCCTCCGCTTCCGCCTATGCGCGCAGCAAGGCCGAGGGCGAAGCCGCGGTTCTTGCCGCCCTGCCCTCCGCGAAGATCCTGCGCCCCTCAGTGGTGTTCGGGCCGGAAGACCAGTTCTTCAATCGTTTCGCCGCCATGGCGCGGATCATGCCGGTCCTGCCGCTGATCGGCGGCGGCGCGACCCGGCTGCAGCCGGTCTATGTCGGCGATGTCGCGGAGGCGGGATCGCGCCTGCTGCGCGGCGCCGGCGTTTCCGGCGCGACGTACGAGCTTGGCGGCCCCTCCATCAAGACCTTGCGCGAAATCATGGAGTTCGTGCTCGCGACGATCCACCGCAAGCGCATTCTGGCGCCGCTGCCCTTCGGCGTTGCCAGAGCCATTGGCGGCGTTTCCGAAACCCTCAACCGGCTGCTGCTCGGCATGATCCCGGCGGAGTTCACCGTGACCCGCGACCAGGTGGAATTGCTGCGCCACGACAATGTCGTCTCGGAAAAGGCCGCCGCGGAAGGCCGCACACTGGCCGGTCTCGGCCTGAGCGCCGGAATCGGTCGAGGCCGTCGTCCCCGCCTATCTCTACCGTTTCCGCAAATACGGCCAGTTCGCCGACGAACGCGCGGTGTAGAGGCGTTTCCGGCCGGCTGTAGACAGTCAACGCCGCCGGGCCGCCTTAAGTTTTCGCTCCAAGGGCTGCACGGACACCCGCTTCCACCGGCAAAGGCGGCGGCGCCAGCCTTTTATGCAGGCGCGCCATCAGCGCGATGCCGAACAAGGGCGTCAGCAGGTTCAGGACCGGCGTGGCCACGAACAGCGCGATGATCAGCCCGGCGGCGAACAAAGTCAGGCGATGGCGGCGGCGCAAGGCCCGCACCTCGCCAGGCGGCCGGAAGCGCGAGGCCGCCAGTTCGAAATATTCGCGGCTGAAGAGATAGGCGTTGGCCAGGACGAACACCAAGGCGTTGACGCCCGGCAGAAGCCACAGGCAGAAGGCGACAAAATTCACCGCCAGCGCCACCGCGGAGAATTTCAGCGCCAGCCACAGCGAAATCCGCGAAGGGCGCCGGCGAGCCGCGCGGACCGGCCGGATAGATGTCGGCCTCGACATGCTCCGCCAGCTCATCGAGGAAAAATCCGGCGACCAGCATCGAGACCGGCGCGATCAGGAAGATCAGGCCAATGAAGAGCCCGAGCGACGCGGTGATTTCGATCAGCGCCTTCAGCCAGGCGGCGCCGCCCGCCACGACCAGCGTCGCGGCGCGCTCAAGCAAGGCCCAGAGAACCGCCAGGATCGCCAGGGTCAGCGCCAGCGACTTGTAAAGCACCGTGCGGAAGGGCGGCGAAAGGATTTCGCGGAGGCTCGAGAGCGCGTCGTCGATCATCGCAAACCCCGGCGCGGAAAGAGAGCGTTACGCGGCGTCGGAAGACGGCGACGCCTGTGTCAGCAGCGAATAAAGCGCCGGCGCCTCGCGCGTCGCGCGGATTTTCGCCACCGTCGCCGGATTGCGCAGCAGACGGGCGATGATGGCGAGCGCCTTCAGGTGATCGGCGCCCGCCAATTCCGGCGCGATCAGCGCGAACAGCAGATCGACCGGCTGGCCGTCGAGCAATTCGAAATCGATCGGCCGTTCAAGCCGCGCGAAAATGCCGAAAATGCGCGGCGCGTTGAGGAGCTTGCCGTGCGGGATGGCGATGCCCTCGCCGAGCCCGGTCGAATTGAGCTTCTCGCGCTGCATCCAGGCGTCGAAAATCTCGCGGGCGGGAATCCCGGAGATTTCGGCGGCCTTCTCGCTCAGTTCCTGAAGGGCCTGCTTCTTGCCGTTCACCCGGAGGGCAGGCAGGATTGCCTCGGGGACAATAAGATCTTCAAGCGGCATAAGGGTCGTTTTCCGTCATGGCGCAGCCCGTCGCGCCCGCAATCGCAAAACGCGCGCCGACGGCGGCGGCGCCAAGAAAAGCTCGCAGCCCGGCGTCCGCTCCCGCGTGTGGAGCGCGCGCGAGGCCGCATGCAAAAACAGCCCCGCTCACGCGGAGCCTTTTT
Organism: uncultured Alphaproteobacteria bacterium; assembly: GCA_963849665.1. Taxonomy (GTDB): domain Bacteria; phylum Pseudomonadota; class Alphaproteobacteria; order Rhizobiales; family Beijerinckiaceae; genus Rhodoblastus. The sequence continues at coordinate 4,303 of CAWKJW010000037.1, forward strand.
CGCCGCCGGTCGGATCGATCCAGCCGATATTGCCGTCGAGCCGCCGATAAATCACATTGACCCGCCCCGTGGAGGCATGGCGGAAGGTCAGGACCGGCGCCCCGGTCAGGTCGAGCTCCAGCACGGCGGCGGAAACCGAAAGCTGTTGCAGCAGCTTGTCGGATTCGGCGATGACCGCCGGCTTGAACTCATGTTCGGACGGCGCCTCCTCGACTTCGTCGAGCGCGCCGAGCACGGTGTAGCGGATCGGTTCGCCGGCGATCGCGCCATTGTCGCGCTGCGCGGCGCTGCGGTCCTTGAGCTTGCGCTTGTAGCGGCGCAGGCGGCTTTCGATCCGCGCCGCCGTCTGGTCGAAGCTGGCGTAGACTTCCTGCGCGCGGCCTTCGGCCTGCAGGGTGACGCCGGAGGCGAGGTGCAGCGTGCAGTCAGTGCGATAGCCGGAGCCTTCCGGCTCGATCGTGACATGACCGACGACCGAGCCGTCGAAATATTTGCCGGTCGCCGCATTCAGGCGGTCGGACACATGGGTGCGCAGAGCCTCGCCGATATTGATGTTCTTGCCAGAAATACGCAGGGCCATTGATGTGTTCCAATTGTTGCAAGACGCCGCGGGCGCGGATTCCCGCCCAATTTCTGGCGGGGGGACCTCGGCTCGGGCGGCCGCAGCGCGGACGCGCGTTCGAAGCCGGAACCCGGGAGGCCGGACCCGGACGTCACCCAACGGTTAGAAGCCTCCGCGACCGAAGTCAATGGCGCCGAAACGCCTGCGCCCTATCCCGCCGAACGGGGGGATCACGCCAGCCGCGCCGACAGGCTCGGCCTTTCCGCCTGCTTTTCGCGCCGTCTTTCGACAGACGAAGGAATTTTCAGGCTTTCACGATATTTGGCGACCGTGCGGCGGGCGATGTCGATGTCCTGCGCCTTCAGCCTTTCGACGATGGCGTCGTCCGAAAGAATGGCTTCGGGCGCCTCGGCGTCGATCATCTGCTTGATCTTGAAGCGAACGGCCTCGGCCGAATGGGCGTCGCCGCCGCCATGCGCGGCGATCGACGCAGTGAAGAAATATTTGAGTTCGAACAGGCCGCGCGGCGTCGCCATGTATTTGTTGGAGGTCACCCGCGAAACGGTGGATTCATGCAGCCCCACCGCGTCGGCGATGTTCTTGAGGTTCAGCGGCCGCAAATGCTCGACGCCCAAAGCGAGGAAGGCGTCCTGCCGGCGCACGATTTCGGTGGAGACCTTCAAAATTGTGCGGGCGCGCTGCTCCAGGCTCTTGGTCAGCCAGTTGGCTGTCTGCAGGCATTGCGACAGGAAGGTCTTGTCCTCGTCGGCGACGCCCTTGCGCGAGACGGTCGCCGCATAGGTCTGGTTGACCAGCACGCGCGGCAGCGCCTCGGAATTGAGCTCGATCAGCCAGGAGCCGTCCCGCGCCGCGCGGACAATCACGTCGGGCGCCACCGGCTGCACGATCGAGCCGCCGAAGGCGCGGCCGGGCTTCGGGTCGAGCCGCCGGATTTCGGCGAACATTTCCGAAAGGTCCTCGTCGTCGACGCCGCAAATCTTGCGCAAGGAGGCGAAATCGCGCTTGGCGACCAGCGGCAGATTGGCGACCATGGCCTGCATCGCCGGGTCGTAGCGGTCGATCTCGCGCAATTGCAGCGCCAGGCATTCGGCCAGGTCACGCGCGCCAATGCCCGTCGGCTCGAAGGTCTGCACCAAGGCGATGACCTTCTCCACCCGCTCCGGCGTCGCGCCGAGCCGCTCCGCCAGATCCTCGGCGCTTTCGCGCAGGTAGCCGGCTTCATCGATGGAATCGATGATGGCCATGCCGATCATGCGCTCCGCCGGATCGGCGGTGGCCACCGCAAGTTGCCCGGAAAGATGGTCGGCGAGAGTCGCCCGCTCGGCGATATAGGCTTCGATATTGGGCGCTTCGCCGGAAGACTCTCCGCCGCCCGCGCCCGACCATGCGGTGTCCGACAGTCCAAGCGCCTCCAGCTTGGTTCTGCTCGGCGGCGGGATTGAGGTCGCGCTCGCCGTCGAAGGCGTTTTCGACCTCGGTGCCGAGGCTGTCGGCGAGGCCTTGCGGCGAAACCGCAAGTTCGGACGAACTCCAGTCGCCCTCCCCCGGCTCGCCCCGATCCGGCGTCGCGGCTTCGCCGGGCGCCTCGGCAAAAGCGTCGATGCCTGTCGCCTTGAGGTCGGGGCCTTCCTCCACGCGATCGAGAAGCGGATTGCGCTCCAGCTCCTCCTCGACGAAAGCCGCCAGTTCGACGCTGGAATATTGCAGCAGCTTGATCGCCTGCAAGAGTTGCGGCGTCATCACCAGGGACTGGCCCTGTCGAAGCAGCATTTTGGCGGAAAGGGCCATCAATGACTCGCGAACTACCCGACACCAGCCTGCCGTTTCCACGGCGGCCTATTTCTTGCATACACTCTTTTTGACGGCGCGGCCATAAAAAATCCCCGCCGCCCCACAATCCGGGACGACAGGGTTAATGTGGGCCAGCCGCTTGTTCAAGCGAGCATTTTACGCGCGTCACATCCGGAAGCCTTCGCCGAGGTAGAAGCGGCGGACGTCGGCGTTGGCGACGATCGCCTCCGGCGCGCCCTCGGTCAGCACATGGCCGGAATGGATGATATAGGCGCGGTCGATCAGCCCGAGCGTCTCGCGGACGTTATGGTCGGTGATCAGCACGCCGATGCCGCGGCCCTTGAGATGCTGCACGAGATTCTGGATATCGCCGACGGCGATCGGGTCGATGCCGGCGAACGGCTCGTCGAGCAGCATGAAGGAGGGATTGCTCGCCAGCGAGCGGGCGATCTCGCAACGCCGCCTCTCGCCGCCCGAAAGTGCGATCGAGGGCGACTTGCGCAGGCGCTTGATGTCGAATTCCTCGAGCAGGGACTCGAGATGATGGTTACGGCGGTCGCGGTCAGGCTCGGCGATCTCCAGCACGGCGCGAATATTGTCCTCGACGCTCAAGCCGCGGAAGATCGAGGCCTCCTGCGGCAGATAGCCGATGCCAAGCCGCGCGCGCCGATACATCGGCAGGCTCGTCACGTCGTGGCCGTCGAGTTCGATCATGCCCTTGTCCGGCTTCACAAGGCCGGTGATCATATAGAAGACCGTGGTCTTGCCCGCGCCATTGGGGCCGAGCAGGCCGACGGCCTCGCCGCGCCGCACATTGAGGCTCACGTCTTCCACCACCCGGCGGGCCTTGTATGATTTTCCCAGATGGTGAACGTTGAGCATGCAGCCGCCGATCGATCCTCTTGTTCTTGGTCAATTTCCCGGCCCGTCAGTGGCCGCGCTTGTTCTCGGCCGTCGGTTGCGCTTGCGGCGCGCCGGGCTTGGCGTTCTGGTCGCCGGGAATGATCAGGCTGCGCACGCGCCCCGTGGAGGAGACGACGGCCTGGCCGGTGGTCAGGTCATAGACCAGCTTGTCGCCGCGAGTCACATTCTCGCCCTGTGACAAAGCGACATGGCCAATAAGGTAGAATTTGTTCTCGGGCTTATCATAGACGAGCGCGTCGCCGGTTCCAACCTGGTCCTTGTTGGTGATGGCGATCGGCCCCTTGCCCTCCATGCGCCGCACCTGCGATCCGCCCGGCGAGGCGGACGGACCGCCCGTCGCCGGCTGGGCGGCGGCGCCGGCCTTCTTTTCAAGCAATATGGTCAGGACCGTGGCGTTGAGGCGCGAATCGCCCTGCACCGCCACGACATTGCCGGTGTAGACCAGCTTCTGCTCCTTGTCGAAATAATCGAGCTTGTCGGCGGCGATGTTGATCGGCTCGTGGCTGGAGGCGCCCGGCAGCAGCGAAGGCCCCTGCGCGGCGGCGGGCGCCGCCGCCGCGGGCGCCGCCTGCTTGTGCGCGTGTTTCGCCGCCTTTCCGGCATGCGCCGTCTGCGCCAGGGCGGCGGGCGTAAAACCGGACAGGCCCGCGGCGGAGATCAGGGCCGCCAGCGCGGCGGATGTGAAGAGACGTGGCAAGGCGCGCTCCATTTCAATTGTCTTTCCGCAGCGCCGTGGCCGCGCCATCGTCCGCCGCCTGGTTGAATTGCGACTGGACTTTGCCAGTGAAGGTGATTTCGGCCCCGTTGTCAGCCATGCTCATCGCATCCGAGTTCACCCAGCCGCCGCCGAAGGTCAGGCGCACCGGTTGTTTCGAGCTGAGGGCGTTGGTCTTGAAATTCATCGTCGCGCTTTGCATCGCCAGGTCGAAATTGACGCCCTTGATTCGGACATGGCCGCTCAGGTCGAGCGACTGGGCGCCGGAGTCGTAAAGGCCGTGGTCGCCCAGCACCCGCGTTTCGCCGTCATCGGACAGGTGCAGACGGGCGTCGAGGCGGGTGAGATCGGTGCGGTTGGGATCGTGCGGATTCTGCACGCCCGAATCGGCGGTGACCTCATAGGGGCGCCCGTCGCGCCGCACGCCCGTCAGCTTGGGATGCTCCATCGTCACCTTGTCGCCGCTGATGCCAATGCTTTCAAGCGACACATGCGCGCCGCCGCCGACATCAAGCGTGCGGAACCAGGAAAACCACACCACGCCCAAGCTCAAAAGCGCCGCGCCGCCGAGAATCAGCCGCCGCAGCCATTTGACGCGCGCGCTGTGCCGCGCCGCCGACCTGAAAGCGCGGCTGCGGCCGGGAGCGGCGCGCGGAAAGCCTGGCTTGGCGGGGTCCTGGCCGTCAGCCGCCATGATCCCGCCTTGCGTCAAGGAGCGGCCAACATCCATCAAAGCTTCCCTTTGCCGGATTCACGGCCTTTCCTTTTTAAAAGAAGTAAGTGAACACGATCTGAACGCACGTGGCCTCGATACGATGGAACGCTCCGCAATTCATTCGCCGCCATTCCCTGCGCAGGACTGAGCGCCGGGGCGGGCCATAAAGCCGTTCGGCGGCAAAAAAACGGCCGCCGTCACATATGCGCGAAAATATCCGCTTCCGGCCAGCCCAGCAAATCAAGCTCCGCGCGGGCGGGCAGGAAGGCAAAACATTCCTGCGCTATCTTGTCGCGGCTCTCCCGCGCCAGCATGACGTCGAGCTTTTGCCGCAAGGCATGCAGATGCAGCACGTCCGAGGCGGCGTAAGCGAGCTGCGCCTCGCTCAGGTTCGCCGCGCCCCAGTCGGAGGATTGCTGCTGCTTGGAGATTTCGACTCCCAGCAACTCCCGCACCAGATCCTTCAATCCGTGCCGGTCGGTGTAGGTGCGGGTCAGTTTCGAGGCGATCTTGGTGCAATAGACCGGGCCGACGCGGACGCCGAAGGTCTTTTGCAGGATCGCCAGGTCGAAGCGGGCGAAATGAAAGATTTTCGTCACATTCGAATCGACGAGCAGCCGAGTCAGGTTGGGCGCCTCCGTCTGTCCCTGCGCGATCTGCACCAGATCGGCGTCGCCGTCGCCGGTCGAAATCTGCACGAGGCAGAGCCGGTCGCGGTGGGGATTAAGTCCGAGCGTTTCGGTATCGATGGCGACGCTGTCGCCAGGCCGGAAATCGTCGGGCAGATCGCCCAGATGCAAACGAATGGTCATGGTTTTTCCCGTGAAGCGGCCTTGGCCTATCACCGGCGCGGCTCGGCGGCAAGCTTCCCTCCTCCTAGTCCTCGGACGGCTTGCCGCGGAAGGATTTGACGGCGCCGCGCTGCTTCTTGCCGTCGAGGCGTCGCAATTTGGAGGCAAAAGTCGGCCGCGTGGCGCGGCGCGGCGGCGCCGGAGGCTGCGCCGCCTCGCGGATCAGCTCCAGAAGCTTTTCCAGCGCGTCGGCGCGATTCCGCTCCTGGCTGCGAAACCGCCGCGCCGCGATGACGATCTCGCCATTGCCGGCAAGGCGCTTACCCGCCAGTGCGACCAGCCTTTCGCGCACCGGCTCCGGCAGATTGGGCGAAGCGCGGACATTGAAGCGCAATTGCACCGCGGTCTCGACTTTGTTGACATTCTGGCCGCCGGGGCCGGAGGCGCGGATGAAATCCTCGTGCAGTTCAAATTCGTCCAGCGCGATTCTTCGCGTCACCTGGATAATTCCGCACTCCCCGCCCGATGCTTCCTTGTCCGCAAAATAACGGCCTTCGGCTCAGTTTGCGCGCCGGTGTTGCCGATTGTCCACAGTCGCGCGCCAAAGTTTGGCTAAGATGACATCAGAACGATCCGGAGTTTTTTTTCGAGCTGAAGATTTTTGAGGCCATGACCAGCAGCACCGCCGACCAAGCCGCCGCCGACGCCGCCAACCTTTTGCTCCGGCTTGGCCTTGTCGTGGCTTTCGTCGCCGCGCCGCTGGCGCTTCTGGTCTCGCAGCGGTCGATCTTCATCCTGGCGCCGATCGGCGGCGCGCTCATCCTCGCCGGGGGACTGCTGCTGGCGCCGCGCTTGCGGATGCGCGAGATTTTCGCCTTTCTCGCCAGCCGCGTCGGATTGGCCTCGCTGTTCCTCAGCTTCTGGGCCGTGGCCTCGCTGCTCTGGACGCCCTTTCCGGCAGAGGCCGCGCCGCGCCTGTTCAAGATTTTTTCGACCTTTATTTGCGTGCTGCCGGTCGCAGCCTGCATGCCGGCGCGCAGCAAGGCCGCCAATCTCTATCTCCTGCCCCTGGGCGTGGCCATGGCCGCCTTCGGCGCCATTCTCCTCACGACCTGGTTTTCACCCCGGGCGGAAGAGGCGACGGACAATGAAACCCTGGCCCGCGCCGTGGAGGCCATGCTGCTTCTGCTCTGGCCGGCGCTGGCCGCGACGGCCCTGCGCAATCGGCTGACGCTGTCGGCGAGCCTGGCCATCGTCGTCGTCGCGGCGGCGATCGCTGCGCATGTTCCGGCGGCGCTGGCGGCGACGGCCCTGGCGGCGCTCGTCTTCTCCGCGGCTAACGCGGAGCCCCGCAGGACGGGACGCTGGGTCGGCGGCTTCGGCGCCGCCAGTTTCATTTTCGCCCCGGTCCTGCCTTTGCTGCTTGGCCCGTTCATCAACGCCCAGGCGCCGACGCCGCTCGTCGGCCTGAAGATCTGGGATGGCATGATCGGCCAGGACGGCCTGCGCATTCTTACCGGGCACGGCTTCAATTTCGTCGGCTCGGGATTCTGGCACGGCTATCTCCAGGCGCAGGCGCCGCATTCGATCCTGTTCGAAGCCTGGACCGACCTCGGACTGGTCGGCGCGCTGGGCGGCGCCGCGCTGGTCTATCTGTGCTATGAAGAAGCCGCGACGCAATCGCCGCGTCTGGCGCCGTTCTGGCTCGGCGGCCTGACCTTCGTCACCGGCATGGGCGTTTTCGGCGGCGCCACGCTGCAGATGTGGTGGATCACCGCCCTGGCGCTGGCGCTGGCCGGGTTCGCCCTCGCCACCCGCGGCGATTACAAGACCGCCCGGCCAACGGCGCCGAAGGTGCTGGCGTGAGCCCGCGCGACCCTGCTCACGGCCGGACGTAAGCGACGACCTGACGCGGGCTGAAGTGGGAATATCTGACCCTTCGGCCCTGGTTGCCGCCGAGACCGATGACGCCGCGGCCGCCCCAGCCCGCGAAAATCGTCACATGGTGGCGCATGACCACCAGATCGCCCGGGCGCGGGCTGGCGACGCGGTGGCCGAGCCTCAGCGCATCGATGGCGCGGCGCGAGTTATTGGTGAGCCGATAGCCCGCTTGACGCATCCAGACGTTGATGGCGTCGCGGCACCACGGGCCGGCGTGACGGGTGAAATTGCCGCGACCGAGATAGCGTTTGGCCACCGCCAGAAGGGGATGCAGTTCAAGCGGCCGGTTTTCGGGACGAAGCACGACCGGTAGGGGGGGCGTTCGGGGCTCCGCCAAAGGCGCGAAGTGACTGATGGTGGCGAACAGGCGTCGCCCGCGCCGGCGCCAGGCGTGACGGTGATGATGACGCCAGCGCCGCGCAAAATGACGGCGCGCGGGTGAAGCCTGCGCCGCGGACGCCACAGCGCTTCCGTCGTCAAATCCGGCGACCCTCAAGCCGCCCGCCCGAGCCAATCGACACTAAAAAGACCAAGCGTCAGTATACCCGTAAGGATGATTTTTCTTAACATGGTGATATCCGCCATAAGTTAGGTTGATCGACGCTTGTCTGTCTGATGATCGCAGCTCGTGCCGAACAATGTGCTTTGGCTTGTTTTCTACCCACTTTAAGATCGCGCTTCGTGCGCGAAGCCCCGCCGACTTCCCTTCGTTCAGCCAACTCCCCTGGAAGATCGCCGCAAACCGGATGCGGCTTCGAGCGCCGCGCGGCGCCGGAATTCCCTCTCCTCAAGTTGGCGTTCAATTCAAATTGCAGGCGCCTTCAGTCCTTGAGAACGAAAAGTTTCTTCGTCCCTAGCAAAGCGCCGGGCGTATATGAGCATAACCTTTTATTGGATAATTGGATGAGGATTTTGTATTTTGAATTATGCGCCAGAACGCGCCGCGGTAACTACGGCACGCACCTTTATTGCGTAACAGTTACTGGCGAATACCATATTTTGTCTGGTAACGCCCCGAAGATATTGCGATCACACGACAGTTTTTGCGGGTGCAATATACGGACGCATTCTCCAAATGTGTCAATTCGTAAAAAACGAAAATAAGAGAAAAATAAGAAAGCAATTACCCCATAAGCACAAGCTTACTACGCCAAACGACGTAGCATAAGCGCGATGACATATTTGCCATAACGGACTTGGACTATGCAGAAGCGACGGGACGACCTTTATCGTCGATGATACGTTCGCCGTTCTCCTTGAAGAACTCGCCGCGCTGCGGCGGAAGCAGCTCCAGAACCGCTTCTTGCGGGCGGCACAGTCGAACGCCTTTCGGGCTGACCACCAGCGGCCGTTCGATCAGGACCGGATGTTTCGCCACGGCCGCGAAAATCGCGTCGTCGTCGAGCGAAGGATTGTCGAGGCCGAGCTCCGCATAAGGCGCGGCCTTCTTGCGCAGGATGTCGCGGATCGTCAGGCCGGCGCGGGCGAGGAGGTTTTCCAGCAGCGCCCGGCTCGGCGGGCTTTTGAGATATTCCACGACATGCGGCTCGATCCCGGAATTGCGGATCAGCCCGAGCACGTTGCGCGACGTGCCGCAGGCGGGATTATGATAGATGATGACGTCGAAAGAGCCGGTCATGTCGTTCCTTTCTTTTTAAGCTTTTCTCGCCCGCCGTGATTCGTCTCGATGGGCGAGTCCCTCGCATTGGCTCCACATCTAGCCGCCGATCTCCTCGCGGAGAATCTCCAGCTCCAGCCATTGATCCTCGGCAGAGGCAAGCTCCGCCTCGGTCTTGGCCAGCAGCGCCGTGGCGTCGTTGAAGCGTTTGGGATCGCGCGCGTAAAGCTCGTGATCCCCGAGGATTTCGTGCAGCCTTGCCGCCGTGGCGCGCAGTTTTTCCATCGTCGCGGGCAGGTTCTCCAGCGCGTATTTTTCCTTGAAGCTCAGGCGCCGCTTCGCTTCGGACCGCGGCGCCGACGGCGGCTCGGCGGCCGGCTTCTTCTCCGACGGCTTCGGCTTCGCCGTCGGCGAAAGTCCAAAGCCGCGCTGGCTCAGCATGTCGGTATAGCCGCCGGCATATTCGATCCAGCGGCCTTCGCCTTCCGACACCAGCACCGAGCCGGCGACGCGGTCCAAAAAGTCGCGGTCATGGCTGACCAGCAAAATGGTGCCGGGATAATCGGCGAGCATTTCCTGCAGGAGGTCGAGCGTTTCGAGGTCGAGATCGTTGGTCGGCTCGTCGAGCACGAGAAAGTTCGACGGCAGCGACAAAGCCCGCGCCAGCAGCAGCCGCGCCCGTTCGCCGCCCGAGAGTTTTCCGGTCGGCGTGCGCGCCTGCTCCGGCGGGAACAGGAAATCCTTCATGTAGCCGATGACATGCTTGCGCTCGCCGTTGATCTCGACCCAATCGCTGCCGCCGCCGGTCAGCGTGTCGGCGAGCGTGGCGTTGGGGTCGAGCGCGGCGCGGCGCTGGTCGAGCGTCGCCATCTGGAGGTTGGTCCCGAGCCGCACCGTCCCCGTATCGGGCTCGAGCTCCCCGGTCAGGAGATTGATCAGCGTCGTCTTGCCGGCGCCGTTCGGCCCGACCAGCGCCAGCCGGTCGCCGCGAAGAATCCGCAGGCTGAGGCTTTTCACGATTCCACGGTCGCCATAGCTCTTGGCGACGTTTTCCGCCTCGACCACCAGCCGCCCGGACACCTTGCCCTCGGCCACGGAAATCTTGACCTCGCCGACCGATTTCTTCGCCTCGCGCCGCTCGGCGCGCAGGGTCGCCAGCCCCGCCATGCGCCGGACGTTGCGCTTGCGTCGTGCGGTGACGCCGTAGCGCACCCAATGCTCCTCGGCGACGATCTTGCGGTCGAGCTTTTGCGCGTCGCGCTCCTCCTGCTCGAGCTGCGCGTCGCGCCAGGCCTCGAATTCGCCAAAGCCGCGATCGAGCCGGCGCGTCACGCCGCGATCGAGCCAGACGGTCACGCGCGAAAGGTTCTGTAGAAATCGCCGGTCATGGCTGATCAGCACCAAAGCCGAGCGCAGGCTCTGCAACTCGCTTTCCAGCCATTCGATCGCCGGCAGGTCGAGATGGTTGGTCGGCTCGTCGAGCAGCAGGATGTCGGGCTCGGGGGCGAGGGCGCGAGCGAGCGCGGCGCGGCGTGTCTCGCCGCCCGAGAGGTTTTCCGGCTTTTCCGCGCCGGTCAGGCCCAGTTGGTCGAGCAGGTAGCGGGCGCGGTAATCGTCGTCGCCCGGCGCGAGCCCGCTCGCCACATAATCATGCACGTCGGCATAGCCGGCGATGTCCGGCTCCTGCGGCAGGTAACGCACGGTGGCGTCGGGCTGCAAAAATCTTTGGCCGTGGTCGGCCTCGATCTGGCCGGCGGCGATTTTCAAAAGCGTCGACTTGCCGGAGCCGTTGCGCCCGACAAGGCACAGCCGGTCGCCGCGCTCGACGGAAAGATCGGCGGAGTCGATCAGGGGCTTGCCGCCGAGGGTGAGGCCGACGCCTTGCAGGACGAGAATGGGAGGAGCCATGCGCGCATGAAACCCATATTTAACCCTCCGCAAGGGCGCCCGGCCGACGCGGCCCAAAAAGCTGTTGTTTTGCCGCCCCGAAGGGTTAGCTTGCGCACGTAAAAACTGACCCCTACCTTTTCGTCGAAATCGGGGTCTTTACATGGATCGCACCGACGTCGCCGCCGCCTTTGCCGCGCTCGAAGCCCACCGCGTCGAAATCGCCACGCAGCGCGGCATCGACCTGTTCGCCGCCGATCCCAGCGTTTCGAGCGCTTTTCCGCCGGGCTCGACGACCTGGTCTAGATTATTCGAAGAACCGCCTGACCGGCGACGCTCGGCCATCTGCTCGACCTCGCCCGCGATGCCGGGCTCGAGGAGCGGCGCGACGCGCTGTTTGCCGGCGGAAAGGTCAATTCGACCGAAAAGCGTCCGGCGCTGCACATGGCCTTGCGCAATTTCTCCGGCCGGCCGATCATCGTCGACGGCCACGACGTGATGCCCGACGTCCTGGCCGAACGCGCAAAGGTCGCCGCTTTCGCCAGAGCCGTCCGCGAAGGGCGCGATCAGGCGCGCACGGCGACAGCATTTCACCGACATCGTCAATATCGGCATCGGCGGCTCCGATCTCGGCCCGGCGATGGCCGCCCGCGCCCTGTCGCCCTTCGGGCAGGAGCTAAAGCCCATTTCGTCTCCAATGTCGACGGCGCCGACATCGCCGACGGCTCGCCGGCCTCGATCCCGCGCCGACCTTGATCATCGTCTCGTCGAAAACCTTCACGACCCAGGAAACCATGGCCAACGCCGCCAGCGCCCGCAAATGGGTCGCCGAGGCTCTGGGCGAGGCCGCCGTCGGCGACCATTTCGCCGCCGTCTCGACCAAGCTCGACAAGGTCGCCGCCTTCGGCATCGAGCCCGACCGGGTGTTCGGCTTCTGGGACTGGGTCGGCGGACGCTATTCGCTCTGGTCGGCCATCGGCCTCAGCCTGACCATCGCCATCGGCCCCGAAAATTTCGAGGATTTTCTGCGCGGCGGCTTTGAGGTGGACGAGCATTTCCAGATGCGCCGCTGGCGCACAATATTCCGGTCCTGATGGGGCTGATCGGCGTGTGGCACCGCAATGTCTGGGGATTTTCCACGCAGGCGGTCATCCCCTACGACCAGCGTCTTGCCCGCTTCCCCGCCTATCTGCAACAGCTCGACATGGAGTCGAACGGCAAAAGCGTGATGCTCGACGGCGTGGCCTCGCCGCGCGCCACCGGCCCCATCGTCTTCGGCGAGCCGGGAACCAACGGCCAGCACGCCTTCTTCCAGTCGCTGCACCAGGGCACCGAAGTCGTCCCCATCGATTTCCTCGTCGCGGCGCGGCCGACCGACGCCGACGACCACCACCACGCCCTGCTGTTCGCCAATTGCCTCGCCCAGAGCGAAGCTTTTTTACGCGGACGCTCGGAAAGGGAGGCGCGCGAGATTTTGCAGGCGCAAGGCCTGAGCCATGCGCAGATCGACGAACTCGCGCCGCACAAGGTCTTTTCGGGCGACCGGCCGTCCTCGACCTTCCTGTACAAGTCTCTGACGCCGCGGGCGCTGGGCCGCATCGTCGCCCTCTACGAGCACAAGGTGTTCGTGCAATCGGTGATCTGGGACATCAATCCCTTCGATCAATGGGGCGTCGAGTTGGGCAAGGAGCTGTGCAACCGGCTGGTTCCGCTGGTCGAGGACGCGGGCGCGGACCTGTCGAAACTCGACGCCTCGACGGCGGGGCTGATTTCCGCGCGCAACGCGTTGTTGGCGACATAAGGCCGCCAGCTTGTCAGCCGTCATTGCGAGCGGAGCAATCAAGAGCGCCCGCGCTGATTAGCTTGGCTTTTATTTGGCGGCCAAACTCGGACGCGTGGCGCCAGGCGACATAGCCCCTGGATTGCCCCTTATCGGCGGGAAACGGAAGAGCGCAGATGCAGCCGGCAACGACCGCTTTCCGCCCCACGCACGTCATGCGCGGGCTTGTCCCGCGTATCCACGCCGGGACGTTTCTCGATGCCCGGCGTTGCGCCCAGTCGGTCCGCGTGAATGCCCGGCACAAGGCCGGGCATGACGGCGATGGTCGCCGGAAAGGGTTATGCAGACCCGATCCGGATCGTCGCCTTCGAGCCGAACGAGGTCGTAGTAGAAGCGCCTCTGACGGTGGCTAACCGACGAGCTTAACCGCCGGATGCGGTTTCGCGGGCGAAGACCGGACAGGCATGCCTCGTTCCAATGACCACGCGCTAACAATCATCGAGCTTGCGGCCTCCGTCTGGATCGCTTCGCTGTCGTCCGCAATGACGAAAGGCGATTTCACCCTTTCTTGTTCTTCGCCTCCAGCTCCGCCTTGAGCGCGGCGAGCTTGGCGAAGGGCGAATCGGGGTCGGCCACTTTTTCGCGGCGCGGCTTTTCATTGACGTGGCGTTGTTCGCCGCCGCGCTGGTCGTCGCGCTTCCTGGCGTCGAAGTTGATGTTGAACGTGCGCGGCTCCCGCTTGCCCTCGAAGCGCGGCTTGCCGCCTTCTGGCCTTTTGTCGTCGCGGCGCGGGCGCTCGGAACGCCGATGCTCCTGCTGGCCGCCCGCCTCCTGCGGCGCCTGGGCCTGGCCCTCAGCGGGCGCGCCTTCGCCGGCGGGACGCTGCGGCGCGCCTTGCGGCCGGCGCGGGCCATGGCGGCGATGCTGATGCTCCTGTCCGCGATCCTGGCCGCCGCGCTCGCGCCCGCGGCCATGCTGGTGGCGCTGCGGCCGCCAGACTTCGATCAGGACCGGCTCGGCAGGCGCAACTTCCTCGGCCGGCGCGGCTTCTTCGACGGGCGCGGCTTCGGTCAAAGCTTCAGCCGTCGCCTCCGCGGCTTCGGCCTGAGCCACAGGTTCTTCCGCAGGCGCAGCTTCGACGGCTTCCGTCTCGACCGCCGGCTCTTCGGGCGCGGCCTCGACTGGCGCTTCCGGCTCGGCCGCAACTTCGGCGGCGGGGGCCTCCACCGTCTCGGCGGCCGGCTCCTCAGCGGCGGCTTCCGCCTCTTCCTGAGTTTCCGCCGCCTCGTTCGCGGGCGTGGCTTCCGCCGTCACAGGCTTGGCCGGCTCCATCGCCGCCTTGGGGACGAGCGGCACGGTGATGGCCGGGCCGGGCCGCTGTTCGCTGGCGTAGCCGAGCGATTTCAAAATGCCGCCAAAGCTCTCGCCAGAACATCCCGCCAGCGACGTCATCGCCACGGTGACGACAAAGCCTTCGCCGTCGGCGGCGCCGGCCGGAGCGTCGCCCGGGGTGACGCCGGGACGATAGGCGATGGCCGGGCGAATCAGGTCTGCAAGGCGCTCTAAGATGTCGACGCGCACGGCGCGCTCGCCGCAGACGCGGAAGCCGGCGGCGCGGTAGAGGCCGCGATTGACCTCGGCGTCGGCGGCAAACGAGGTGCGGCCGGACGAGGCGAGATGCGCCACTTCGTCAATGCCCTTCACCGTCTCGAGCCCGCCGTGCTTCAGCGCCCAGAGCTGCGCCGCAAGAGCGCGCGGCGCGGGCTTCAAGAGCGCGGGAAGATAAAGATGATAGGCGCCGAAGCGCACGCCGAGTTTCCGCAAGGCCCCGCGCGCGTCCTGCGGCAGGGTCTTCATCTCCTCGGCGACGCGCGAACGCTCCAGCACGCCGAGCGATTCGCCGATCTGGAAGGCGACGCCCCTCGCCGCGCCCTCGAGCCCTTCGCCCGCCTCGAGCTCGTCGAGCGCGCCGAGCAGCTTCTTCACATGCTGCGCCAGCCAGAGGTCGAGCCGCGCCTGCGCCATTTCGAGCTGCGGGCCGGTCAAAAACTCGTCGGCGATGAGCCTGACCCGCGGCTTCAGGATGTGATCGCCCGAAGAGATGCGGCCGACCGGCTCGCCGAGCCATCGGATCACGCCGTCATTGGCGAGGACGAAGGCCTCGTCCACCGCCTCGTGCACGCGCTTGGCCCGCGCCTCGATCTCGCTCGCCAGCGCCTTTTGCGCCGCCGTGTTGAGGGTTTTGGCTTCTTCGCCGGCGGCTTGCGGATCGGGCGTGAAACAGAATCCGGTGAGCGAGCCGACGTGATGACCCTCGACCATGACCTGGCCCGTCGATGTGACTTCGGCTTCCAACATTGCGTTCTCTCTCAGGCGGCGCATCAGCACGCTGGCGCGCCGGTCGACAAATCTCTGGGTCAGGCGCGCGTGCAAAGCGTCGGACAGACTGTCCTCTACCTGACGAGCGACGCCCTGCCAATGCTCAGGATCGATCAACCAGTCGGATCGGTTGGCGACGAAGGCGCAGGTGCGCACCTGGCTGATGCGCGCGGACAGCGCGTCGATGTCGCCGTCGGTCCGGTCGAGGCTGGCGATCTGCCTGGCGATCCAGTCGTCGGGAATGCGCCCGGCGCGCACGATATAGCCATAGACGGTCAGCACCAGATCGGCGTGTGCGGCCGGGGAAGTCTTGCGATAATCGGGAATCTGGCAGACGTCCCACAGCCTTTCGATGTCGGCGCGGGTCTTGGCGTTGCGCCGAACTTTCTCGTCGCGCATCGCCAATTCGAGCGCCGCCTGGTCCTCGGCGACCGGCGCGCGGGTCAGTCCCGGGGCGTCGGGAAGGACATCCAGCGACGCCACGAGATTTTCCAGGCTTGAAAAATCCAGCGACGCGTTGCGCCATTGCAACATGGAGACGGGATCGAAGGCGTGCGCCTCGATCATCTGCGCCAGCTCCTCGTCAAACGGCGGGCAGCGGCCGCTGGTCCCAAACGAGCCGTCCCTCGTATGACGCCCGGCGCGCCCGGCGATCTGGCCGAATTCCGCCGGATTGAGGCGGCGGTGCTGGTAGCCGTCGAATTTGCGGTCGGAGGCGAAGGCGACGTGGGCCACGTCGAGATTGAGGCCCATGCCGATGGCGTCGGTGGCGACGATGTAATCGACGTCGCCGTTCTGGTAGAGGTCGATCTGGGCGTTGCGGGTGCGCGGGCTCAGCGCGCCCAATACCACGGCGGCGCCGCCGCGCTGCCGCCGGATCCATTCGGCGATGGCGTAGACGTCCTCGGCGCGGAAAGCGACAATGGCGCTGCGGCGCGGCAGGCGGGCGATTTTCCGGTCGCCGGCGAAAGTCAGCTGCGACAGGCGCGGGCGCGAATTCACCCGCAGCCCAGGCAGGAGCTTCTGCAGCACATCCTGCATCGTCGCCGCGCCGATCAGCAGGGTCTCCTCGGTCCCGCGCCGGTTGAGGATGCGGTCGGTGAAGACGTGGCCGCGATCGAAACTCGCCGCGAGCTGGATTTCGTCGATGGCGACGAATGGCAAATCGAGGTCGCGAGGCATCGCCTCGACGGTCGAGACCCAGTAGCGCGGGCGGGCTGGCTTGATTTTCTCCTCGCCGGTGATCAGCGCCACGGCTTCGGAGCCGACCTTGGCCACGACGCGATTATAGACCTCGCGCGCCAAAAGCCGCAGCGGCAGGCCGATCATTCCGGCCCGGTGGCTCAGCATCCGCTCGAT
This sequence comes from uncultured Alphaproteobacteria bacterium, assembly GCA_963849665.1. Taxonomy (GTDB): domain Bacteria; phylum Pseudomonadota; class Alphaproteobacteria; order Rhizobiales; family Beijerinckiaceae; genus Rhodoblastus. Next base: position 20,786 of record CAWKJW010000037.1, read on the forward strand.
GGCGAAATGGGTCTTTCCCGTATTGGTCGGTCCAAGGATGGCGGCGACGTTGCTCCTCGTCTCCGCTTCCCGCTTCTCCCGCGCTGGCGCCGAGAGGCCGATCATCGAAGCCATTATGGCCTGCACTCCTGACGGAAAATGAGCCCGCCGTTTCGTTTCAGAACAATCGTGCCGCCGGCGGCTTTTCGCAAGGCTTTGTTTTCTCCAAGCGAAACCAGAGGCTTATGTCTTTCTTCTCGCTCGGCGGCCAGCCGCGCGAGATCTTCGGCGTTAATAGTCCGAACCTTGCGCGAACGAAACGCGCCCGAAATCGCTGACCATCGCGGAATCCGTTTTTGTTCGCCCCATATGTCGCCCCTCGGGAGAGCGCAGGCGCCAATGATTGAATCCAGCCGTCAAACCGCGGTCCTTCGCCGCCGCGCGCGACGAGACTCCGAACGGCCTGATTGTCAACAGGTTTGAAAAACTCGGGCCGCACGCGCGAACGACGCCGCGAGCGGACGCGGACCGGCTCCAGAGCCTTTTCCGATCCGAAGGAATCGGATCGGGGCCATAGTTTTTTGTTTTTACGCGTATTCGCTAACGCGACCCTAGGGGGCTTCACGCGAACCGGCGCCCGCTTCGCTTGAAAATGCTTTAGGGCTTGAAGCGCAGCTCCGACGCCTCGATCACCGCCGTCCCGGCCATGGTCATCAGCGAGACGCGATAGGGCACGACCAGGCGCTGATGCGGAACGGGCGCCAGCCACACATCCATCTGCTTGTTTTCCGCCATGAATTTCGTCGCCTTGGCGTTGGCCTTGTGTCCGGCGATGGGGATGTAGCGCGCCGAGCAGACCGTCACCGGGCCGACGTAGCCGGGGGACTTGACCTGCCTGACGCCGACATAGGAGAGCATGACGTCGAAGCGCGTATAGCCGTCGAACACCGGCACCCGGCGATTGCAGGCGCCGGGCCCGACGGGTTCGCCGCCGCTCTGCACCGGCATGATGAAGGCCGAGAGCGGGTCGAGAATGTCGCGCTTGTTCGCCTCGGTCAGCGGCACGCGCTCGGGATTCTTGTAGTCGTCCCATTCCGGATAATATTGCACCTGGCGCACCGTGCCGGCGTTCATCGCCATGCGCAGCGTGCGGGTTTCGCGTGAGTTGGAGGCCGTGGTGGCGTAGGCGAAGGGCTCTATCGCGCCGCCCTTGTATTCGCCGGAGGACGCCAGCGCCATTTTCAGGTTGGACACAAGGGCGGCGATGCCGGTCAGCCGCACATTGAGATCGACCCTGTAGCTCTTGGATTCGATCGCGCTGTTGGCGACTGCGACGCCGATCGGCAGGCCGATCAGCGAGACCCGGTAGCTGGCGTGCATGGTTTCGGCGCTGGCGGCGAAGGCGCAGGCGGAACCCACCGCCGCGAGCGCCGTCGCGAAACAGGCGGATTTGCAAAACGACAAGAACGACAAGTTGGATTTCATTCCAGCGCGGCCTTTTCGACGACCGCGCCGGGCGCGGCTCGCAATATGACGGGAAGCACTAATGCTTACCGATTCCTACCCATAGATGGTTAATATAATGGCGCCCGCGTGGCGGCCCAAAAAGTCTTTGGCTTTTTCCCCTTGCCGCATTTGAAGTCCGCCGTTATAAGGCGGGCCTCCAGGGCGCGGCGATTCCTTGTTCGCCGCAAATGTCGGAGTGTAGCGCAGCCTGGTAGCGCACCTCGTTCGGGACGAGGGGGTCGGAGGTTCGAATCCTCTCACTCCGACCATTTCTTCAATGGTCTTTTGGGGTCGTAGCGCATCTCTCGCGCTTGACCTTTTTGGACGCCTCCCTTATAGACGCCAGCCAATGAACCGTTTCGCGCGGAGCAACTGTTTCCGCGCCGCTTTCGTGTTTCCCGACAACGAAAAGCGTCGGGGTCGCGACGGCGAGCAAAGCGACGGTTTCTCGAATTTCGGCCGCAAGGCCATTTTTTTTCCGGCGCGAGCCGGCGCGGGCCTTGTCGCCGGCGTGATCAGGAATTGAAAGGAAACCCTATGTCCCGCCGTTGCGAATTGACCGGCAAGGCCGTTCAGACCGGCAATCTCGTCAGCCACTCCAATCACAAGACCCGCACCCGGTTCCTGCCCAACCTGGTCAATGTCTCGCTGATCTCCGATTCGCTGCAGCGTTCGGTGCGCCTGCGCATCGCCGCCGCCGCCCTGCGCTCGGTCGAGCATCGCGGCGGCCTCGACGCCTTCCTGCTCAAGGCTCGCGACGCCGAACTCTCGGTCGACGCCCTCAAGCTGAAACGCGAGATCGCCAAGAAGCATGCCGGCGCGACGGAAGCCGCCAGCGCCTGATCGGCCAACGGAATTCCCTATCGAAGGCGGGCGCGAGCCCGCCTTTTTCTTTGCGCCCGACGCAAAAAAAAGCGGCGAAGGTTTCCCCTCGCCGCCAGTCGGCTTTTTCGCCCGAGCAAGTTCTATTATCGTTGAAGGGGGGCCGGGATCAGAGAATCTCGACCGGCGTCCCGACCTTCACGCGTTGGTAAAGATCGATCACGTCCTGGTTCATCATGCGGATGCAGCCGGAAGAAACGTTCTGGCCGATCGACCAGGGCTGGTTGGTGCCGTGGATGCGATACATCGACGAACCAAGATAGAGCGCGCGGGCGCCGAGCGGATTTTCCGGGCCGCCGTCCATGTGGCGCGGCAGGTCGGGCCGGCGCAGCAGCATTTCGGGCGGCGGCGTCCAGCCCGGCCATTCAGCCTTGCGGCTGACGGTCTTGTGGCCGGACCAGGTGAAGCCCGGGCGTCCCACGCCGATGCCATAGCGCATGGCGCGGCCAGGCGCGGTCACCAGATAGAGATAATGATTCGGCGTATCGATGACGATGGAGCCGACCCCCGCGCCCCGCGAAAAATCCACTTCCTGGCGATGCAGTTCGGCGGGAATCTCGCGGCTCGGCTGCACCGGGGCGAGCGAAGCCTGCACGGTGCGCGCATCGGGCGCATTGGTCATAGCCGGGACCATGGCCATTTGGCGGCGCGGCGCGGGCGCCGCCATCTGGCCGCCGGTGGCCAAAAATTCGATCAGGCCGCCGCCGAGGTTTCCAGCCTGGGCCAGCGACAAGGGAGCAAGGCAAAAGGCGAGACCGCCCAGAGCTGCGGTCAGGAAACGATGAGACATGACGGCATTCCGCTCCCGATATCACTCAGAGCGCAAAGTATAATATTTAAATTTTTATTGAAAAGCTTTGCATTAACTTATGGTTATGCGAATTCATAATGGTAAAAGAACCTTGAACAATCCGCCCTTGCGATCGAGCCATTCCTTTGCCGGCGCGGCCTTGGCGAGGAAGGCGCGCCGCAGCCCGGCAATGTCGAAAGCTGCGACCAGCAAGACATAGAAGGAGCCGGCGAGGAGGACCTGGACGCTCATCAGGGCCAGGCCGGGACGCAGACTGCGCAAGGGACCGGCGAGGAGGGCCATGCCAAGGCAGGCCAGCGCGGTCAAGGCGAGGTCGCGCGCGCGCGGCCATTGCGGACCGGTCGCCTGGGCGAAGCCGATCAGAACGGCGAGCCCGACGCCCATGGCGAGGCTTTGCGCGACGGCGAGGCTCGAGGCGTCGGCCCCGCGCGGCAGCAGGAGCACGAAAACGGGGTCGGCGACGCAGGCGGCCAGCGCCGCCAGCACCATCGGCATGGTTTTGCGCGAAAGCTGGAAAATCGAGTTGATCGAGAACTGGCCGAGGCCGATGCAGAACATGCCCGGCAGCATGAGGGCGAGGAAATGCGCGAA
>CAWKJW010000038.1:0-13774 GCA_963849665.1 uncultured Alphaproteobacteria bacterium
CGCCGAACTTCTCCTCCAGCAACGCCAACGGCCCGCTTGGCGATTCCAAGGCGAGTTGGCGCGGGTTCCAGGACGGCCAGTTCAACATCACCTTCGACGGCATTCCCTTCGGCGACGCCAACGATCCGACCCACCATTCCGCCGCCTATTTCCCCTCGGCCTTCCTCGGCCAGGTGACGATCGACCGCGGCCCCGGCCCGGCCTCGCAGGTCGGCTACGCCACGTTCGGCGGCACGATGGGCCTGAACTCTCTGGCCCTGTCGGACACGTTCGGCGGCAATATCCAGGCCGGCTTCGGCAATTTCGGCACGAACTCGCAAAGCGTCACGGTCCAGTCGGGCTATAACAAGGAATTCCAGACCCGCGCTCTGTTCCAGTACGAACACGCCTTCACCGACGGCCAGTACGATTATGGCCACTACAACCAGAACAATTTCCTCGGCAAGGTCGAGAAGCAGTTCGGCGACGTGACCGCGACGTTTTTCTCGTCCTACGGCACGGAAGAATATATCAACGTTTCCTCGCCGACCTGGCCGCAATGGCAGCAATATGGCAAGAACTACGGCGCGATCAACAATAATCCGAAATCGGTTCTTTATTACGGCTATAACAATTCACAGAAACAGACCGACATGGAATATGTCGATCTCAAGACGGATTTCCTAGGCTTCCATATCGACAACAAGACTTATACCTACTCATACTGGTATCCGAGCGATCAAAACAACGGCATCAGCACGAGCATTGAAGGCAATGCCTCGACCGCCAATGGCGGCACGATCACCTCGGTCAGCATTCCCCAGGCGAATGGCACAAAGGTGAAGGTTCCACTCGTCGGCGTCGCCAATGGCGACGTCATCGGCTATATCAAGAACAACGACTATCGCGCCTGGGGCGATATTCTCGCGATCAACCACGACATTTACTATGGCCCGTTTGGCGGGCAGCTTCGTTTCGGGCTTTGGGTCGAGCATGTCGATAACGGCCGTCTTCAGGAATATAACGACTATACGAAGGGCCAGACCTTTCCTCAGCTCGGCAACGGCTTGCAGGAATCCTACAAGCTGAACCTCAAATCGCACTTCAACAATGTGCAGCCCTATATCGAATATGAATGGAAGCCGACCGAACGGCTGTCGATCACGCCCGGCTACAAATTCGAGGAATTCACCCGCATCCACGACGCCGAGGTCAACCAGACAACGCTGGCGCCGCTTTATTTCAGCCACAGCTATACGGCCAACCTGCCGTTCCTGACCGTACGCTACAAAGTCAACGACGAATGGACGGTCTATGGCCAGGCGTCGCAGGGCTTCCTCGCGCCGACGGTGTCGGCCTATTACGTCTTCAACCCGACGCTGAACCAGATCGCCCCGCAGCGGACGACCAATTACCAGATCGGCGCGGTCTTCAAGAACCTCGACTTCACCGCGGATTTCGCCCTTTACGAGCAGCGCGCCACCAACTTCCCGATCGTCACCAATCTGACCAACGGGTTGCAGATTTACCAGAATGGCGGCACCGCCATGTACAAGGGAGCCGAATTCCAGGGCACTTACGCCTTCGGCCGCCACATCGGACTGAACGGCCTGGCCCTGTCCGGCGCCGTCGGCCTGTCCAACGCCAAATATGTCCAGGGCCAGTTCACCGGCCTGGCGGTCGGCGACGCGCCCCGCTATACGGCCGCGGGCGGCCTGATCTATGACGACAAGACCTTCTTCGGCTCGCTGCTCGAGAAGGTCACCGGCGACCAATACGGCTCCAACGGCCAGAAAGCCTGGTCCGCCACGACCAACGCCAGCCTGAACAAGATCCCGGCCTGGACGAGCACCGATTTCGTCGCCGGCTATCGCTTCAAGCTGCCGGAATCCTTCGTCTTCGGCAAGGGGATCGAGCTCAAGGCCGGCGTACAGAACATTTTCGACCACCGCTCGATCACCGATATCGCCGGCGATCCGACCGGCCTGACCTCGGTCAACAATACGACCCTGACCTATCAGTTCCAGTCGGGCCGCTATGTCTATGGCGCGATCAAATACTCCTTCTGATCGCGGGAATGAACGGGACGGACGCGGCTTCTCCACGCCGCGCCCACTCCGCTTTCATGGGGTTTTCCGACGACGCGACAAGCGCGCGCGTCAGGAAAACGTCAAATCGGATTGCTAGGGTTCCGCGCCGGCCTCAACCGGCCCGAAAGCGCCCAGGCTTTGTTTTCGACATTGTTTTTGCGAGGAAATATGGACCAGATCAGCCTTTCGCCTTTGGCGTTCTTCAGCCAGGCCGGACCGGTCGGCAAGGTGGTGATCGGCCTGCTGCTCGTCGCTTCGGTCTGGTGCTGGGCGCTGATCATCGAGGGGATCGTCAACGCCTTCCGTTTCGGCGCGGCGTTGAAGAAATGGCATAAGAGCGAGGCTTCGCCCCTGTTGCATCCGATCCTCGACGCCGGACGCGAAGCCTTTCTCCGCGCCAGGGGCCTGGACGCCGGCGAGACGCGCCATCGCGTCATCGAAGGCATGAACCGTCAGGCGAAAAAGATCATCGCCCGTCTCGACGGCGGCCTCGCCAATCTGGCGGTGATTTCCTCCGTCTCCCCCTTCGTCGGCCTGTTCGGCACGGTCTGGGGGATCATGGCGAGCTTTTCCGCCATCGCCCAGGCCAAGGACACCAGCCTGGCCGTGGTCGCGCCGGGCATCGCCGAAGCGCTAGCCACCACCGCCATCGGCCTGGCCGCGGCCATTCCCGCCGCCATCGGCTACAATCGCCTCGGCTCGGCGATCAGCGCCAAGGCCGACGAACTGGCCGGCCTGATCGAGGAGCAGGCGCTCGACATCGTCGCGCCGCATCCGCCGAAAACCGTCAAGGAGGCGGCATAATGGCCTTTTCCAGCGGTTCTTCGCGCGGCGGGCTGCACCGGCCGCTCGCCGACATCAATGTCACGCCTTTGGTCGACGTGATGCTGGTGCTGCTGATCGTGTTCATGGTCACCGCGCCCATGCTGGCGCAGGGCCTAAAGGTCGACCTGCCGCAGGCGAAGGCGGCGCAGCAGTTCAATCCCAAGGAGCCGATCGTGGTTTCCGTGACCGCGAGCGGCAAGGTGGCGCTCGGACAGGATGAAATGGAGCCGGCGGCGATCGTCGAAGCCGTCCTGGGCCGCGCCGAGGGCGACAAGACGCGGGTGATCCAGATCCGCGCCGACAAGGGCGCCAATTACGGCCAGATCGTCGCCGTCATCGATGAACTGGCGAGCAACGGCCTGGTGCATCTGGCGCTGGTTTCCGACAGGAAATCGAGTGGAATCGACACGAAAGCCCCGCCCGCCCCTGTCGTCCCGGCGACGCCGAGCGTCCCCGCCGCGCCCGCGGCCGCGACGGCGCCTGTCGCGTCCGCAGCCGCGCCGGCGGCGGGACAATGATCGACTGGCGCGCCGTGCGCGAAAGGGCGCTGCGGCCGGCTTCGACGCTGGCCGCGGTCAGCCTGCACGCTTTTGTGCTGATGGGCGTCGCCCTGCCGCATCCGCAGCTCGCCAGCCCGACCGAAACCCTCGAAATCACCATCGAGCCGCAACAGGGCGACGTCTCGCCCGACGCGTCGCAGACGGAATTCAGGATTCGATCGCGCAGGCCCAGACACAGCCTGACGTCAAGCCGGACCCCAAACCTGAAGAGCAGAAGGTGGTCGATCCGCCGCCTCCGCCGCCGCCGGAAAAAGTCGAGGACAAACCGCAGCCGGTCGCAGCCGAGGCGCCGAAGCGCGAAGTCGACGACGCGCCGGAAATCGCCCGCCGCCGCGCTCAAGAGCGCGAAAAACGCATCGAGCGCCAGCGCGAAAAACGCGAGGAGGCGGAAGAACGTCGCGAGGAGCAAAAGCGCGAGGAACGCCGCGAGCGCCGCATCGAGGCGCAAAAGGCGGCGGCGCAATCGGCCCGCCACGCCCGCGCCGGCGTCGCCGAAGGCTCGCAAAATCGCGGCCTGTCGCGCGCCAGCTTCGGCTCGCGCATGCTGGCGGAAATCCGCCGCCACCAGATCCACGCCCTCGGCCAAGGCTCGGTGCGGGTCGCCTTTACAGTCGGCGGCTCCGGCCGTGTGTCGAGCGCCTATGTCGTTTCGTCTTCCGGCGACGGCTCGCTCGACGCGACGGCCCTGCGCATCGTGCGCTCCTGCCACCCCGGCCCGCCGCCCGGCGGCTCCTATTCGGCCAGCGCGTCGATCAATTTCCGTTAACCCCGCTCGGAGTTGAGCGCGCGCGTGGCGGCGTCGACCTGCTCGGCCGCCTCGATCATTGCGCTCGCGGCCTCTTCCGCCCATTCCTGCTGGCGGAGCTTCGCCAGCTCCACAGCCTCCCGCGCCCGGGCGAGCTCGGCGTCCTGATCCGCCAGCTTTTTCTGCGCCGCGAATAATTCGTCGGCCACGGTCAGGGCGGCCATGACGACGATGCGCTGGTCGCCGATCTCGCCGAAGGCGCCGCGCAAATCGGCGATCTTGGAATCGACCAGCCGCGCCAGCCCCTCGATATGCGCCTCCTCGCCCTCGCCGCAATTCATGCGATAGGTGCGGCCGGCTATGGTGACCACCGCCTGCGCCATCAGCTTTCTCCGGCCATGTCAGCCCTCCCCGGACGAATCGTCGGCGAGGACCGCTCGGACGGCGGCGCTGGCGCGCTCGATCCGCCGCGCCGCTTCGCCATGCGCCGCCTCCAGCGCCCGCAACCGCGACGACGCGGCGTCGAGCTCGCGCGCCAGGCGGGAGCGGTCCTCCTGCAAGGCGGAATATTCGGCGGCCTGGTCGGCCTGCTCCAGCGCCCGCTCGTTGTGGCGGCTCAGCGCCACGACCAGGCCCTCCAGCGCCGCGCGCAATCGCCGCTGCGCCTCGGCGACGAGGGCTTCCGGCGCAGGCGCAGGGGCAGGCGCAGGCCCTTGGACGTCGTCCGCGCCCAATGCGCGGGGCGCGGCGTCGTTTTCGGGAAAGGTCGGGTCGGGCGGCGACGAGGACAAGAGAAGAGACTTTCCGAACGAATTCGACAAAATGGTCAACGACACAGGTTAATACGCAACTCTATCATTGTCGCGGCCTTCGCCAAGGTCATCCACCTTCTTCGCGCCGCCGCCCGCGTTGACTAAGGCGCGCGACCTGTTATCAACCCGGCGAACGCGACATGAGCGCGCGAAAAAATCCGGAATTCGAGACATGAACGAAGTCAGCCACGCCTCCCTGGCCAACGCCGTGCGGGCGCTTGCCATGGATGCGGTCGAAAAAGCCAAGTCCGGCCATCCCGGCCTGCCGATGGGCGCAGCCGACGTCGCCGCCGTCCTGTTCACCAAGGTGCTGAAGTTCAACGCCGCCGACCCGACCTGGCCGGACCGCGACCGTTTCGTGCTGTCGGCCGGCCATGGCTCGATGCTGCTCTATGCGCTGCTGCACCTGACCGGCGAAAAGCACATGACCATGGAGGAAATCCGCAATTTCCGCCAGATGGGCTCGAAAACGCCGGGCCATCCCGAATATGGCCACACGCCGGGCGTCGAAGTCACGACCGGCCCGCTCGGGCAAGGGCTGGCGACCTCCGTCGGCATGGCGCTGGCCGAGCGCATGCTGGCGGCGGAATTTCCGGACGTGGTCGATCACCGCACCTATGTGCTGGCGTCGGACGGCGACCTGATGGAAGGCGTCTCGCAGGAAGCCATCGCCATCGCCGGACACATGAAGCTCAACCGCCTGATCGTGCTGTGGGACGATAACGGCATTTCCATCGACGGGCCGCTGTCGGTTTCCGATTCCGTCGACCAGATCAAGCGTTTCGAGGCCTGCGGCTGGAACGCGAGCCGCATCGACGGCCATGATCCCGACGCCATCCTCGCGGCGCTCGAGGCGGCGAAAAAATCGGACAGGCCGACGCTGATCGCGTGCCGCACAATCATCGGCTTTGGCGCGCCGACGCGCGCCGGCACGGCCAAGGCGCACGGCGAGGCGCTCGGGGCGGAGGAAATGGCGGGGGCCAAGGCCGCCCTGCGTTGGCCTTATGCGCCCTTCGAAATTCCCGGCGAAATCCTCGGCGCCTGGCGCGAAGCCGGCGCGCGCGGCGGCAAGGCCCAGGCCGATTGGCAGGCCGGGGTCGAGAAGATGGAGCCAGGCAAGCGCGCGGAGTTCCTCCGCCGCATGAAAGGCGTCCTCCCCACGGCGCTGGCGGAGGCCGTCGCCGCCGAGAAGCGGCGCCTCGCCGGTTCGGACACGTCTGTCGCGACTCGCAAGGCCTCCGAGGCGGCGCTGAAAATCCTCGCGCCGGCCGTCCCCGAACTCATCACCGGCTCGGCCGACCTCACCGGCTCCAACAACACCAAGGTCGAGGCCACGCCGGCCATTTCGCCGGGCAATTACGCCGGCCGCTACATCCATTGGGGCATCCGCGAACACGGCATGGCGGCGGCGGTCAACGGCATGACCCTGCACGGCGGCTTCATCCCCTCCGGCGCGACTTTCCTGGCCTTCGCCGATTATTGCCGCCCGGCCCTGCGTCTCGCCGCCCTGATGGGCATAGGCTCGATCGAGGTGATGACCCATGATTCCATCGGCCTCGGCGAGGACGGGCCGACGCACCAGCCGGTCGAGCATCTCGCCTCCTTGCGCGCCATCCCCGGCCTGCTGGTCTTCCGCCCCGCCGATGCGACGGAAACGCTCGAATGCTGGCAGGCGGCGATCGAGGAGCGCAAAAATCCGTCCGTGCTGGCGCTGACGCGGCAGAACCTGCCGCCCTTAAGAAAAAATTACGTCGAGCAAAATCTTTCTGCAAAGGGCGCTTACGAGATTTCCCCGGCCTCCGGCGCAGCCAAAGTCAGCCTCTTCGCCTCGGGCTCCGAGGTCGAAATCGCCGTCGCGGCGCAGAAAATTCTCGAAGCCGAGGGCGTGCCGACCCGCGTCGTCTCCGTCCCCTGTTTCGAGCTTTTCCTGCGGCAAGACGCCGCATCCCGAGCGGAAATCCTCGGCGACGCGCCCGTCAGGGTGGCGGTCGAGGCGGCGCTCGGCTTGGGTTGGGACCTGTTTTTAGGCCGAAATGGAGCCTTCGTCGGCATGACCGGTTTCGGCGCCAGCGCCCCTTACAAGCAGCTCTATGAACATTTCGGCATCACCGCCAGCGCCGTTGCGCAAGCGGCGCGAAATGGCTTAAAGGGCATCTGAGCAAAATCCGGGCAAAAAAGCGCCGAGCCGATCCCTGGTTCGAGACGCACGCCCCATCCAAGGAGCGCGACGCATGACTGTCAAGGTTTTCATCAACGGGTTCGGGCGCATCGGCCGCAACGTTCTGCGCGCCATCGTCGAGTCCGGCCGCACTGATATCAAGGTGGTCGGCATCAACGATCTCGGCCCGGTCGAAACCAACGCCCATCTGATGCGCTACGATTCCGTGCATGGCCGCTTCCCGGGCAAGGTCACGGTGTCAGGCGACACGATCGACGTCGGAACCGGCCCGATCAAGGTGACGGCGATCAAGGACCCGTCCGGCCTGCCGCTCGGCGAGCTCGGCGTCGACATCGCCATGGAGTGCACCGGCATTTTCACCGCCCGCGACAAGGCGGCCCTGCTTCTCGCCGCCGGCGCCAAGCGCGTGCTGGTCTCCGCGCCATCGGAAGGCGCGGACCTGACCGTCGTCTACGGCGTCAACCACGAAAAGCTGACGAGCGGCCATCTCGTCGTCTCCAACGCCTCCTGCACCACCAACTGCCTGTCGCCGGTCGCCAAGGTCCTGCATGACGCCATCGGCATCGAAAAAGGCATCATGACGACGATCCACTCCTATACGGGCGACCAGCCGACGCTCGACACCATGCACAAGGACCTCTATCGCGGCCGCGCCGCGGCCCTGTCGATGATCCCGACCTCGACCGGCGCGGCCAAGGCCGTCGGACTGGTCCTGCCGGAGCTCAACGGCAAGCTCGACGGCTTCGCCTTGCGCGTGCCGACCCCCAATGTCTCGGTGGTCGACCTGAAATTCATCGCCAAGCGCGCCACGACCAAGGACGAGGTCAACGCCGCGATCAAGGCGGCGTCGGACGGTCCGCTCAAGGGCATTCTCGGCTACACGACCGAGAAGCTCGTTTCGAGCGACTTCAACCACGACCCCCATTCCTCGATCTTCCACATGGACCAGACCAAGGTGATGGACGGCACGATGGTTTCGATCCTGTCCTGGTACGACAATGAATGGGGCTTCTCCAACCGCATGGCGGACACCGCCGTGGCGATGGCCAAGCTGATCTGAGCGAAAAAAGCGCGAGGCGCGTCCTACGGGACGCGCCTTTTTTGATCCCCGATCCCTTTTTTCCGTTGGAGCCCGCCATGTCCGGATTTCATACGCTCGAACTCCGCCCAGCTCAAGGGCAAGCGCGTCCTCGTCCGCGTCGATCTCAATGTGCCCATGGAAGGCGGCAAGGTGAGCGACGCCACCCGCATCGAACGCATCCTGCCGACCTTGCGCGAAATCACCCAGAAAGGCGGCAAGGCCATCCTGCTCGCCCATTTCGGCCGACCGAAGAACGGCCCTGACGCCGCCAATTCGCTGAAGCCCGTCGCGGCCGCCCTGGCCGAGCATCTCGGCCGACACGTCGCCTTCGCTCCCGACTGCGTCGGCGAGGCGGCGGAAAAGGCCGTCAGCCACATGGCCGAAGGCGACGTGCTGCTGCTGGAGAACACCCGTTTCCACAAGGGCGAGGAAAAGAACGATCCGTCGCTCGTCGCGCAAATGGCGGCGCTCGGCGACGTCTATGTCAACGACGCCTTTTCGGCCGCCCATCGCGCCCACGCCTCGACCGAAGGGCTGGCGAAAAAGCTGCCGTCCTACGCCGGACGCACCATGCAGGCGGAGATCGAGGCCTTGTCGAAGGCCTTGGAAAAGCCGGCCCGTCCGGTCGGCGCGGTGGTCGGCGGCGCCAAGATTTCGTCAAAGCTGGAGCTGCTCGGCAACCTGACCAAGAAGGTCGATTTCCTGATCATCGGCGGCGGCATGGCCAACACCTTTCTCGCCGCGCAGGGCAAGAAAGTCGGCAAGTCGCTGTGCGAGAACGACCTGCTCGACACCGCGCGAGAAATCATGAAGAACGCCGCGGCCAACAAGTGCCAGATCGTGCTGCCGACCGACGCCGTCGTGGCGACGGAATTCAAGGCGCACGCCCCGTCCCATGTCGTCAGCGTCGACCACGTCGGCGAGGCCGAGATGATTCTCGACGCCGGCCCGCGTTCGGTGACGGAAGTCGAGAACGTGCTGGGCGCGATCAAGACGCTGGTGTGGAACGGCCCCTTCGGCGCCTTCGAGCTGGAGCCTTTCGACGCCGCCACCAATGCGGTGGCGCGCTTCGCCGCCAAGCTGACCAAGGAAGGCAAGCTGCTTTCCGTCGCCGGCGGCGGCGACACGGTGTCCGCGCTCAACCATGCCGGCGTGGCGGAGCAATTCACTTACGTCTCGACGGCGGGCGGCGCCTTCCTCGAATGGCTCGAAGGCAAGGTTTTGCCGGGCGTCGAGGCGCTCCGCGCGTAAAGGTCCTTGCGGTCCATCGGCGGCGCGCTTTTGGCGCGCCGTTTTTCGTTCAAGAGGCCCTCGCGCGGCGGGCATATCTCCGCGACTTTTAAGCGCTCGGCTGCGCGCGCCGCCTTCCCAAAAGGCGGCGTTTGCAGTAAACGCCGCATATATTCGTGCTCATCTGTGGAGACTGCCCATGGCCCGCATCACCCTGCGTCAATTGCTCGACCACGCGGCCGAGCATGACTATGGCGTTCCCGCCTTCAACATCAACAATATGGAGCAGGCGCTCGCCATCATGGCGGCCGCCGCCGCCGTCGACGCGCCGGTGATCATCCAGGCCTCGCGCGGCGCCCGCCAATACGCCAACGACATCATGCTCAAGCACATGATGGACGCGGTGGTGGAGATCTATCCGCAGATTCCCGTCTGCGTGCACCAGGACCACGGCAACAGCGCCGCGACCTGCTTTTCCGCCATGCAGGCCGGCTTCACCTCGGTGATGATGGACGGCTCGCTGAAGGAAGACGGCAAGACGCCCGGCGACTGGGATTACAATGTCGGCATAACGAAATATGTCGCGGACATGGCGCATCTCGGCGGCATTTCGGTCGAGGGCGAATTCGGCGTGCTCGGCTCGCTGGAGACCGGCGAGGGCGAGAAGGAGGACGGCCACGGCTTTGAAGGCAAGCTGTCGCACGACCAGTTGCTGACCAACCCGGTCGAGGCGATCAAATTCGTGCGCGCGACCAAGGTGGACGCGCTGGCCATCGCCATGGGCACCTCGCACGGCGCCTATAAATTCTCGCGCAAGCCGGACGGCGCCATCCTCGCGATGAACGTCATCGAAGAGATACACGCCAAGATGCCGGGCCTGCACATGGTCATGCACGGATCGTCGTCGGTGCCGCAGGAATTGCAGGACATCATCAACCAGTATGGCGGCAAGATGCCGCAGACGTGGGGCGTGCCGGTCGAGGAGATTCAGCGCGGCATCAAGCATGGCGTGCGGAAGATCAACATCGACACCGACAACCGCATGGCGATCACCGGCCAGATCCGCAAAGTCTTCGCGGAAAATCCCGGCGAATTCGATCCGCGCAAATACCTGAAGCCCGCGCAGGAGGCGATGACCAAGCTCTGCAAGCAGAGGCTGGAAGAGTTCAACACCGCTGGACAGGCGTCCAAGATCAAGCGCGTGCTGACTTTGGCCGAAATGGCCAAGCGTTACGCCTCGGGCGAGCTGGACCCGAAGGCGGCCTGAGCGCGGCGGCGTTCGCCAATTCGATCGAAACCATGGGGTTGCGGCTTGCCGCAGCCCCATTTTTGCCGTTCTATGCGGCTGATGCCGCCCAAATTTCCCCGTCATTGCGAGCGAAGCGAGGCAATCCAGAAAGCTCCAAGCCGAAGACTGGATTGCCTCGCTTCGCTCGCAATGACGGCGTGCTAAAAGAAAAACATGACCGACTTCATCAAGCCCCGCCTCTATCTCATCACCCCGCCGGTCGCGGATGCACAAGCCTTCGCGCCCGCGCTTGAGGCCGCCCTCGGCGCGGGCGACGTCGCTTGCGTGCTGCTGCGCTTCACCCCTCCCGACGAAAATGCGCGCAAGAAAATCTGCCGGGCGCTGGCGCCCCTCGTGCAGGATCGCGACGCCGCCCTGCTGCTGGTCGACGATGCGCAACTGGCCGTCCGCGCCGGCGCCGACGGAGTGCATGCGACGCAGCCCGGCGAAAAACTCGAAGCCGCGCTGGAGAGCCTCAAGCCCGACCGCATCGTCGGCATTGGCGGGCTCATCGACAAGGACCAGGCGATGAGCGCCGGCGAGCAGGACATCGATTACGTGATGTTCGGTGATCTCGATCCGGGCGGCGAAGACGCCGATACGGTGCTGGAGCGCGCAAGCTGGTGGGCGGAAATCTTCAACGTGCCCTGCATCGGCGTCGCGCACGCGCTTGACCAGGTCGAGGCCCTGGCGAAATCCGGGGCCGAATTCGTCGCGCTCGGCCCGAAGATTTTCGACGATCCGCGCGGTCCCGCCGCCGCGGTGGCTGAGGCGCAAGCGGCCCTCGACCGGGCGGAGGCCTCGGCTTGAGAAGCATTCCGCTGCTTTTATTTGCGGGGCTGCTGGCGGCTTCGCCGGCGTGGGCCGGCGTGAAGCCTGGCGAGCCGGACCTTGCCTTCGGCGCCTATCAGCGCGGCTATTACCAGACCGCTCTGCAAGAGGCGATGAAGCGCGTCGACGCGGACAAGAAAGACGCGCCGGCGATGACGCTGGTCGGCGAAATCCTGTCGCAGGGCCTCGGCGTGACGCAGAACGCGGCCGAAGCCATGCGCTGGTACCGGCTCGCCGCCGATCTCGGCGACAGGAACGCGCAATTCTCCCTCGGTCTCGGCTATCTGACTGGCAAGGGCGTGGCCAAGGACGTCGCGGCGGCTGCGGCCCTGTTCGAAAAGGCGGCGGCGCAGGACCATCCGGGCGCCTGGTACAATCTCGGCGTCATCGCCCTCGAGGGCAACGGCGTCGCCTCCGATTTCGCCAAGGCGGCGCAGGACTTCCGCCACGCCGCCGATCTCGACTACCCCGACGCCGAATATTCGCTCGGCCTGCTCTACCGCGAAGGGCGCGGCGTCGCCAAGGACCCGAAACTCGCGGCCTACTGGCTGATGCGCGCCGCCCAGGGCGGCTACGTCCCCGCCGAGGTCGAATATGGCATCATGCGGTTCAACGGCGACGGCATCGAGGCGGACGAGGCGGCCGGCGCGAAATGGCTGCTGCGCGCCGCCAACCAGGGAAATCCGGTGGCGGAGAACCGCGTCGCGCGCCTGCTCTTCGCCGGGCGCGGCCTGACGCAGGACAGGGTCGAGGCGATGAAATGGCACATCCTCGCCACCGCCGCCGGCCTTCGCGACGCCTGGCTGGACTCCGAGTCGGCAAAGCTCACGCCCATGGAAAGGCTGAAGGTCCAGCAGGTTTTACACGCCTATCTCGGGAAATGAGCGGCACGGACCGTTCGCGCGCGGCTTGACGCCGGCGCCCTGGCAGGGCACATCACGGCGACTTTTGCCGCCCCTCCGCTGCGCGGCCAGGAAGAAAAATCATGATCAATTCCGCCCTGATGAACGTAATGACCGCCGCCGCGCTCAAGGCCGGGCGGGGGCTGAAGCGCGATTTCGGCGAGGTCGAGAACCTCCAGGTCTCGGTCAAGGGACCCGGCGATTTCGTCACCATCGCCGACAAGAAGGCCGAAAAGACCATTTTCGAGGAGCTTTCGCGCGCCCGCCCCGGCTATGGCTTCATCCTCGAGGAAGGCGGAATCGTCGAAGGCGCCGACAAGAGCCATGTCTGGCATGTCGATCCGCTCGACGGCACCACCAATTTTCTGCACGGCCTGCCGATTTTCGCCGTGTCGATCGGCCTCGAGCGCGAAGGCCAGATGGTCGCCGGCGTGATCTACAATCCGGCCAATGACGACATTTTCGTCGCCGAAAAGGGCCAAGGCGCCTATTACAACAATCGCCGCATCCGCGTCGCGGCGCGGCGCGACATGGCCGAGGGGCTGATCGCCACCGGCATTCCCCCGCTCGCCAACGCCGCCATCCATCCGCGCTTCAAGGCCGAACTGTCGTCGGTGATGACGCGCGCCGGCGGCGTGCGGCGGCTCGGCGCCGCCTCGCTCGACCTCGCCTTCCTCGCCGCCGGCCGTTTCGACGGCTTTTGGGAGCGCGGCCTGAAAAGCTGGGACATGGCGGCGGGCCTCGTGCTGGTGCGCGAAGCCGGCGGCTATCTCACCGACGCCGACGGCGGCCAGGACATGCTGGCCAAGGGCTCGGTCTGCGCCGGCAACGAATATATCCAGCGGCAATTGCTCGACCTTTTGAAAAAGGCCTAGGCCAATCCTCCTAACCTTCGCAGAAGATTGGACTTGATCTCGCAGCGGGGATGAGGACATCCTGAATTTCCCCGCGGAAGTTCCCGGAGAACGCCAGCGCCATGTCCGCCAAAGAAGCCTACCGCCTCTCCTCGCCCGCCATCTTCCTGGTGCGGATGGTGGTCTTCGTCATCCTCGTCGGCTTTGTCGCGCTGATCCTCTACAAGCAGATCGCCACGGCCTTCATGGCCAATCCCGGGCTCAACAGCCTCATCCTCGCGGTGGAGGCCTTCGGAATTCTGCTGGCGATGAGCCAGGTGACACGGCTGTTTCGCGAAATCGCCTGGGTCAACGCGCGCGACACCGGCGAAGAGGCCTCGCGGCCGATCCTGCTGGCG
>CAWKJW010000039.1:0-30018 GCA_963849665.1 uncultured Alphaproteobacteria bacterium
TGAGAATTGTCGATATCGATGACGAATCGATCCGCCGCCTGGGCCAGTGGCCTTGGCCGCGCTCACGTCTCGCCGCGCTGGTCGGCGCCATCGCCAAGGCCCATCCCGCGGCGATCGCTTTCGATTTCCTGTTTTCCGAAAAGGAGCGAGAGGCCGCCGCGGACCATCCCGGCGGAGGCGACGAACTTTTCGCGCGCGCCATCGCCGCCAGCCCCGTTGCGCTGGGCGCCTTTTTGACCGAAACGCCAAATCGCGCCGATCTGCCGGCAAAAGCGGGCTTCGCTTCGGCCGGCGACGATCCGGCGACGTTCCTGCCGCGCTTTTCCGGCGCCCTGCCGCCGCTGCCTTTGTTGAGCAAGAACGCCGCCGGCGTCGGCTTTCTGAATTGGCTGCCCGACGGCGACCGCGTCGTGCGCCGCGTGCCCGTTCTCGCCGAAATCAATGGCCGGCTTTATCCGAGTCTGGCGATGGAGGCTCTCCGCATCGCTCAGGGCGCTTCGACCTATCTGGTCAAATCCTCCAACGCCAGTGGCGAAACGGCCTTTGGGCAGAAAACGGGAATCGTCGCAGTCCGGAATGGCGCGGTGTCGACGTCGACCGACGCGGCGGGCGAAATTCGCGTCTATTACGCCAGGAGCGACGCTCGGCGATCGGTCCCCGCGTGGAAGGTTCTGGAACCGGGCGCCGATCTGTCCGATCTGAAGGGAGAGATCGTCTTTGTCGGCGCCTCCGCCTCGCTCCTGTCCGACATTGTTGGAACGCCGCTCAGCGCGGCCACGCCGGGCGTTGAGGTCCACGCGCAGATTGTCGAACAAATTCTTGACGGCGCGACGCTGGAGCGGCCGGACTGGGCGCCCGGCGCGGAATTCTTTGCCACGGCCGCGCTTTGCCTGGGCCTCGCGCTGGCCATGCCGGGCTTTTCCGCGATTTGGTGCGCGTTGGCCGGCGCCGCCGGGGTCGCCATGCTGGCCGCCGGCAGTTGGATCGCCTTCGTCCGGCATGGAGTTTTGCTCGATCCGGTTTTTCCCGGCGCGTCGGCTGGGGCGGTGTTCCTGACAGGGGTCTTGTCGCTTTACGGCGAAAAGAGACGGCAGGAGCAGGAAATCCGATCGGCCTTCGGACGCTTCGTCTCGCCCGCGGTCGTCGCGAGGCTCGCCGCCAACCCCGAGGCCCTCCAGCTTGGCGGACTGCAACGCCGGCTGACCGTGCTGTTTTGCGACCTGCGCTCGTTCAGCACTTTGTCGGAAGGGTTCAGCGCCCGTGAACTGACGCAATTCCTCAATGATTATCTCACGCCGATGACCGATATCATCCTCGACGCAATGGGCACTGTCGATAAATATATGGGCGACGCCGTCATGGCCTTCTGGAACGCGCCGCTTGACGACCCCTCCCATGCAGATCACGCGGCGCAGGCGGCTCTCGCCATGCGCGAAGCGCTCGTCGAATTCAATCGGCGTTGTCGCGGCGAGGCGGGCCCCTACGGCCGTCCCCTGCCGGAGTTCAAGTTCGGAATCGGCCTCAATACCGGCGAATGCTGCGTAGGCAATCTCGGCTCGACGCGACGGTTCGACTATTCGGCGCTCGGTGACGAAGTGAATATCGCCTCGCGGCTCGAAGGGGCCTCGAAATTCTTTGGCGTCGACATCGTCGCCAGCCAGGCGACCAGGGACGAAGCAAAAGGGTGGGCCTGGCTGGAGATCGACCAGGTGCTGTTGAAGAACAAGACCCAGCCGGTCGGCGTTTTCGCGCTCGCCGGGAACGGCGCGTTCGCTCAGTCGGAACAGTTTTCCGCTTTGGAGAATTTGCACCAATCGATGCTGGCCGCCTATCGCTCACGACAATTCGAGGCCGCGTGCGACCGGGCCCTCGCCGCGGTGAAAATGGCGCCTGCCGCGGTGAAGGGCCTTTACGAATTCAACGCGCGGCGGTTTGCGGCGCTGGCCGAAGATCGGCCGCCCGCCGATTGGCGGCCGATCATAAAGTTGGACGAAAAATAACGCGAGATCGGCGTGGCGCTCATACGCTTCCTGTCAGAAGGCGTAGCGCAGGCCGACGCCGCCGTGCACGCTGTCGCCGGCGGGCTGGCCGCCGAACGTGCCGAGAAGGAAGGCGTCGACGACGAGACGCGGGGAATAGCGGTAACCGAGCCGTCCTCCGAACTCCAGCCAGTTCGACGCGCCTGCCGCCGCGCCCGTCGCCGGCCCGTAGCCGGAGAAGTTCGCCGCGACGCCGGCGCCGCCGCCGAAGCCGTGGGCGACGCCGCCATTGATGTTGGCCTCGATGTTCGAGCCGAACAGATGGGTGTATTGCGCGCCGATCTTGCCGATGTCGAGTTCGTCGACGCCGGCGGCGACCGTTGCGACAACGGGATTGCCGACGCCGGCCGTCTCGACATAGCCGCCGTAATATTGCCAGTTGCGCGACAGATCGCCGAAGACGGCGAATTCGTCCTTCGGCGTCAGGCGCATCACCCAGCCCGCGCGGGCGAAAGTCGAGACCTCGCGGTCAACGCTCGTCCCAGAGCCTGCGGCAGGCGCGCCGTTGCTGACGTAATTTCGCGTGTAGCTGGCGAGTTCATAGGGCGCGCCCGATGCGCCGATTTCGAAGAACGGCCGGCTGCGGCCCCAATCGACCAGATCGTAACGCAGCGATGCGGCGATCATCGGGGCGCCGCTCACCTTCACCCCGCGCGCGGAAAACTGATCGAAGGAGAAACCCGCGAGCAAAGTCAGCCGATCGGTCAGCCCCCACCGGCCGTGCCCGCCGAGCGCAAAAGAGCCGAACGAGGCGAAGCCGGAGGCGCAGTCGGGGCGATTGATCTGCTCATTGGCGCCGAGGAGGATCGAGCTGAGAATGCGGCCCGTGATGATCTGGCTTTCGTGCGTGACGGCGAGAGCCGACAAGGAGCCGGTGGGCGGCGGGGGCGATGGGGGCGATGGGTCGATGCTGCTCGATTGGAGATAGAAATCCTGATTGGGCTCCCTGACCAGCGTGTAGTCATAGCCGCCGACAACGAGCGGACTGGCCAGTCGAAAAGCGTTCAGCGAGGTCGAGCCGCCGTTGGCCATGACGATGACCGGAATGCCGTTGCCGGTCGTGACGCCTCCCGCGCCGCCGACGACCCTGACGTAGAGCGATGTCGTCCCCGTGGCCGTTCCGCCATTGATCACGAGTTCATCCGCGACGGATCCCGTCGGCGCGAGGAATGCGTTGACCGTCAGCGAGCCGCCCGAGCCGACATAGGAGCCGACCGTCAGCGTCTTGAAGGCGTTGCCGGACGGAGGCGCAAATATGATCGAGCTGGCGTCGTTGCTCAAACTCGTCATGTTGGAGTTTCCCGTCACGTTCCAGACCGAGCCGGAGGTCAGCGCGACGGTGGCCGTCGACGCCGCGTCGGCAACGATGGCGCCCGTCAGGGTCGAGGCGCTGGCGTTCAGGGTGACGGCGCTGCCCTGCGTGGCGTTGACCAAATTGCCGCTCCCGGCGTCGGCGGTGGTGTTGGTCAAATTCACCGTTCCCGAGGATGGATCGGCAAAAATCAAGTCGCCGCCGCTGCTCGACAGGCTGAAGCCGGAGAAACTGGCGGAAAATCCGGTCGCGTTGACGATTTGCAGCACGTTGCCGGCCGCGGAAATCGAGCCGCCATTTGTGGCGGAGAAAACTCGCCGGCGCCGGAAAGAACGACGCCCGAGGCGCCGCCGCTGGCCTGGACGGACAAAGTGCTTTTGACATTCACCTCGCCGCCCGACGCGATATAGACGCCGGCCCCGCCGGCGCCGCTGGCGACAATGGTCGCGGCGCCGTTGAGCGTGATCCGGGCGCCCGAGGCGTCGGCGCGCAGCGCGTCGGCGCCGGCGCCGGTCACGGTCGCGTTCAAGGCGCCGTTGACGGTGATGGCTCCGCCCGAACCGGAGGCCAGAAGATCGCCGGCATAGAGGCCGTGGGCGCCGGCACCGGACGTGTTGATCGCGGCGTCGGCCAGAGCGACCGTCGAGCCGGCCCCGTCGGCAAGCACGCCGTAAGCCGAGAGGCTGACGCCGTTATAGGCGGTGTTGGAGCCGAGATTGAGAGCCGCCGCGCCGCCGGTGGTGGTGATGTTGGCGCTCGAAGTCGCGGTTATGCCGCCTCCCTGGCTGGCGAAAAGCCCGACCGCGCCGTCGCCGCCCGTCGTCACGCTCAAGGGACCGGAAACGGAAATGGCTCCCGCCGAACCGCCTGGAACGATCGCCGAATCGAGATTGCTGACATAGAGGCCGTGGGCGCCCGCGCCCGAAGTCTGGATCGTGGCGGCGGCGAGATCGACCGACGAGCCTGTTCCGTCCGCCAGCACGCCGACCGGGGCGAAACTGAAAAGGTTGACGCTGGACTGCCCCTGCGCCGTTCCCGCGCCGGTCGTCGTGATCACGGTGAGGCCGGCGGCGCCGATCTGGCCGCCATTTTCGGCGAACAGGCCGAGCGCCCCGTCGCCGCTGGTCTGGATGGTCGAAACGCCGAGCGAAACCAAGCCGCCGTTTTCCGCGAAAACGCCGTAGGACGCCGATCCGCTGGTGGCGACATTGGTCGTTCCCGGCAATAGTATCGAGCCGCCGACGCCGCTGCCCGTCGCATTGATGCCGCCGCCATTGCTGGCGTTGGCGCCGACAGCGATCGTGACCACGCTGTTCACGCCGCCCTGAATCGCCGCGTTCGAATATAGGCCCCAGGATTGCGAGCCGTTGATGTTGAACGTGCTGGACGCGCCATTGAGGAAAATCGCGCCATCGTCCGCTTCCGCGCCGTTGGCGAAGAAATAGCCGCTGGTGGTCACCTGAAGAGGGCCATTGACGGTGATGGTTCCGCCCTGGCCCTGGACCTCGTAGCTGTTCATCGTGAACAGACCCTGCGAGCTGCCGCCGGTCGTGGTGATCGTCGTCTGGCCGAGGGTAATGGCGCCGCCGGTGTCGGACCAAACGCCTTGCGATGACGCTCCGGTGGTCGAAATGGTCAAAGCGCCGGTCGCGTTGATCTGACCGGAGCCGGAGCCGAAAGGACCGGAGCCGCCGCCGCCGGTTGCGTAAACTGCCGGGGCATTGTCGCTGGTCGCCTGGATCGTCGCGGCGTTGGGCGAGCTGATGCTGGCGGTGGCCAAGCCGCTCGAAATGACGAGGAAGCCCGAACCGGCGTCGGTCGGATAATTGCCATTGTAAGCAGGCGCAAAATAATTGTTTCCCGTGCCTGCTCCCGGCTGATAGGGCGCCGCGCCGCCATTCGCGACGCATGTGTCGCCGTCCACCGCGACGACCGCCACACCATCGGTATTAAAGGCGCAAGTGGCCCAGGCTTTTCCGGCGGCGAAAAAGCTCAGCGCGGCGAAGGAAAACGCCAGTTTTGCGCTTGAACCGCGCTCCCGCTTCAACGGCCGCATAGGCTTGCGCCTCCATTTTGGCCGAGATCGGCATAACTGGAACTCGAACAAAGCGAGGGATCGCCGGCGCACAGCGAGGCGAAATCGACGGGCGCCAGGCTGTAGGATGCGCGCGTCGAGCCCTTCGCCGTCACCGCGGCGGTCTGGCCCGCCTGCCGAAGTTCGAGGCAATCGCAACTTGCGTTTCGCCCGCGCGGTTTCGGCTTGCCGGGCGTGGGCCAGCAACGGCTCAATTTATCCGACGTTTCGTTCTCGTGCAGCGGACAGACCAGCGCCCGGCCTTCGACCAGGGTCACGCGAGTCCGGCCGCTGCCCACGTCTATGTCGAGAATGGTGCCGCGCACGCCGATGGCGGCCGTAGGGGTCTCGATCGCATAGGCCCTTTTGTCCATGGACCCGGTGGAGAAACGAAACATGCCTTTGGCCAGTCTCACCGCGACAGCCTGGGCGGAGGGATCGGCGTCAAAGACGAAACGGTCGAGTTTGACCCGCGAGGTCGGGCCGATGGCCAGATTGGTCGAATCGAGGAATATCAGCTTGGCGGTCGAATCGGCGCCCGTGCGCACCAAATCATCGCGAAAGACCGCGTCGCCCGTCGAAAGGCCGCCGGCCACGCCGTCCGCCTTATCACGGGCGACGTTGTTCTGCGTCGAAGCGGCAGAGCCGATCGACGGCTGGGCGCGCGCGCCATCGGGGGAGAACATCGAAATCGCGACTATCGAGGCCGCCAAGACGAGATGCTTTGCCAATGTGTCTGCAACCGCCATCATCGACTTTCCAGTCCATTATCAACACGTCATCGAATCAGAGCGCGGCGGAAGCCAACAAAAGCTTTGCCTTGGATTCAATACGTCGCCCTGCTTGATGCGCTGAATTAAAATGTTGTAGTTTCAGTTAGTTACGGCGTTCATTCGATATGGCGGTCGGAAAAGCCCGGCCGCGATGACCGGGCTTCTTTTTGGTCCGAAATCGGACCAAGAGACGACGAATGCTTTATCGGACGCGAACTCAGTACTTGGCGGAGATCGCCTCCGGCGCGCCGAACTTGTACATCAGGCCAACGAGAACGGCGTTCGAGTTGTTGCGGACGCTTCCGCCATAAACGACGTTGTCGGTGTACGTGCCCAGGTTGGCGTAGCGATACTCGATGCGGCCGATCCAGTTCGGGGTGAAGGCGTAGTCGCCGCCGCCGCCGATGGTCCAGCCCACGCGGCGCGCATTGGTCGTGCCGAGCCAGGCGCCGTTGGTGTCGTAGAACTTGCTGTTCACGTCGCCGAAAGCCGCGCCGCCGGCGACATAGAGAAGGGCGCGGTCGATCGCGTAGCCGACGCGGCCGCGGATATCGCCAAAATAGGAGCCGTTGGTTCTGATCGAACCGTTGCCGGGAGAGATGAGGGTGTGATTGGCGCCGAGCAGGCCGCCGGCGTCGCCTTCAAGGCCGAGGACGAACTGGTTGACCTGGTAGTTGTAGCCGACCAGGCCGCCGAGGAGGCCGGCGTTGGCGTTGTTGTGGCCGGCGCCGACGTAGTTGGCGCTGTAGAAGTCGTAGCCTCCCTCGACGCCGGCATAGAAGCCGGTCCAGTTGTAGGCGCTGACCGGAGCGACGTAGACCGGGGCCGACTTGGTCGACGGCAGGTCGGCGGCGAAGGCCGTGCCGGTCATCGCCGCGATGGCGACGGTGGAGAGAAGGATCTTGCGCATGCTGCCTCATGGTTTGATGGGTCGAAAGCCACGGCTAGAGAGGAAATTCCATTTGCGCCAGCGTCGTTTGACGCAGATCAACCGCGATTGATAAATCCATCTGCCGGCGAATTAGATCGGCCGACTGTCCATGATGCTGGCGGCTGGCGCTGAGGAGGTCGTATTCACGTGGCGATGATTCCCCATTCAATAAAGATCGGGCGCAACGGCGAATTCGTCGGTGCGGCGCAGGAGGCTCGTTTCGTGACCTCCGCCGACGAACGTGCGGCTTATCGAGCGGTCCGGACGTAGACTGGCGGCGCGGCGGCTCCCAAATTGCGGGTCGTCCACGTCAAGCACGGGAGCTGGAATTGTTGGAAGGCGAAAAGGGCGTGCGCTGTTGTCAGTGGTTCGATTTCAGATCCTTCACTCGCGTCTCGGTCACTGCGCACGGCGCTCCACGAGATTGCGGTGAAGAAGCAGGGCCCCGCCGTCGATCTCGTCCTAACCTGGCAGGGCGGCGATCACACATCCGCGCGCTCACGGCGCCTTCGAGCACCGAATGGATTTGGTTAGAGCCCTCGCCGAAAAGCGCCGAAATCGCTCAAAGCTGAGTCGCCGACCCTTGACCCATTAGAGAACAGAATCGGCCGAAAGGGGCCCTCGCCAGAAGCAATGCCGGCGTGGACAAGGACTATGGACGCTGCGGGCGCCAGGCGCGGATCATTCAGCCGGGTGGCGCACGCCCCCGTCTCGCCTTCGGCGATCCACCTTCTCCAGCGAGGGGAGAAGGAATAGGCGCCTCAGGTCTCCAGGTAGAGCTTGCCGCCCTTTTCCAGAAACTCGGCGCTTTTCGCCGCCATGCCCTTTTCCGCCAGTTCTTTTTCCGCCTCTTGCATCGCCGCCGCCTCGACGCGCAAATCCTGGGTGATCCGCATCGAGCAGAATTTCGGTCCGCACATGGAGCAGAAATGCGCCACCTTGTGCGCCTCCTTGGGCAGGGTCTC
The DNA here is from genome assembly GCA_963849665.1 of uncultured Alphaproteobacteria bacterium. Taxonomy (GTDB): domain Bacteria; phylum Pseudomonadota; class Alphaproteobacteria; order Rhizobiales; family Beijerinckiaceae; genus Rhodoblastus. The sequence continues at coordinate 8,095 of CAWKJW010000039.1, forward strand.
GTCGTGGAATTTCCGCGCCGTGTCGGGGTCGAGGCCGATGTTGAACTGGTCCTGCCAGCGGAAGTCGAAGCGCGCCCTGCTCATCGCGTCGTCGCGCAGCCGCGCGCCGGGATGGCCCTTGGCGAGGTCGGCGGCGTGGGCGGCGATGCGATAGGTGATGACGCCGGTCTTCACGTCGTCGCGGTCGGGCAGGCCGAGATGCTCCTTCGGCGTGACATAGCAGAGCATGGCCGTGCCGAACCAGCCGATCATCGCCGCGCCGATGGCCGAGGTGATATGGTCGTAGCCCGGCGCGATGTCGGTGGTCAGCGGCCCGAGCGTATAGAAGGGCGCCTCGCCGCATTCGCTGAGCTGCTTGTCCATGTTCTCCTTGATCTTGTGCATCGGCACATGGCCGGGGCCCTCGATCATCACCTGGCAGCCCTTGTCCCAGGCGACTTTGGTCAGTTCGCCGAGCGTCTCCAGCTCCGCGAATTGCGCCGCGTCATTGGCGTCGGCGATGGAGCCCGGCCTCAGACCGTCGCCGAGCGAAAACGAGACGTCGTATTTGCGCATGATGTCGCAAATCTCGTCGAAACGCTCGTAGAGGAAGCTCTCGCGGTGCTTCGACAGGCACCAGCGCGCCATGATCGAGCCGCCGCGCGACACGATGCCGGTGACTCTGGTTGCGGTGAGCGGCACATAGCCGAGGCGCACGCCGGCATGGATGGTGAAATAATCGACGCCCTGCTCGGCCTGTTCGATGAGCGTGTCCTTGAACACCTCCCAGTCGAGCTTCAGGGCGTCGCCGCCGACCTTCTCCAGCGCCTGGTAGATCGGCACGGTGCCGATCGGAACCGGCGCGTTGCGCAGGATCCAGTCGCGGATGTTGTGGATGTTGCGGCCGGTCGACAGGTCCATCACGGTGTCCGCGCCCCAGCGGATCGACCAGACCATTTTCTCGACCTCCTCCGCCACCGACGAGGTGACGGCGGAATTGCCGATGTTGGAGTTGATCTTGACGAGAAAATTGCGGCCGATGATCATCGGCTCGACTTCGACGTGATTGATGTTGGCCGGGATGATCGCGCGTCCGCGGGCGATCTCCGAGCGCACGAATTCCGGCGTGCAAAATTCGGGGATTCCGGCGCCGAAGCTCTCGCCGTCCTTCAGCCGTGCGGCCGCGCCGACGAGCGCCGCCTCGCGGCCGAGGTTTTCGCGGTGGGCAACATAGATCATCTCTTCGGTGATGATGCCGGCGCGGGCGAATTCGAGCTGGGTGACCAGCGCCCCGTCGCGGCCGCGCCGCAAAATGCGCTGAGCCGGGCAGGGCTCGGCCAGGGCTTCGGCGGAAACGTCGCCGTTGTCCTCCGACTTGACCGCGCGGCCCTGGTAGGCCTCCAGCCCGTCGCGGCGGGCGATCCAGCCTTCGCGGACAGGCGGCAGGCCGGCGGCGAGGTCGATATGGGGTTTGGCGTCGGTATAGGGGCCGGACGGGTCATAGACGCGCAGGCTCGGCTCGGCGGCGGAGGGGTCGAGCAGAATTTCGCGCACCGGCACGCGCAGCTCCGGCGCGCAGGCGGGGGAGATATAGATCTTGCGGGAGCCGGGCAGGGGGCCGGTGGTGACGCTCTCGGGCGCGCGCGGATTCTTGTGGTGGACGTTCATCGCTTTTCCTCCGCAGCAGCCGGAAAATGCAGCAAGCCGGAAAAGAATGCGCAACGCCGCATGCCGTTCCCTGCGCTGGCATTATCCAGATCAGGTCGATGGGTCTGTTCTCAGCCGCGCTCTCAGGCGAGAGGGCAGCACCCCATGGCTCGAACTTTTGACGATATCAGGGGAGGGAGCGGTGGGCAAGGAATTCGAACCAGCTCTGGAATTCGCGCCGGCTGAAACCGTCATTGTGAACCTTTCCGGCCAAGCCGCGGCGTCGATCGCTTCGCTGCGCTCGCAATGACGATGTCGGTTAGTGTTCCTCGTTAAGGTAAATCTTATCAAGAAAACAATTAACGTAATTTTCATGCTCTTATAGAAAATCAGAGCGAGTTTAAAATGATATACAACTATCCGGTATTGTCGATTACTCTTGGCGCCATCGCGGCTTACGTCATTGCGACGAGAATCGGTGCCCTTTTCGTCCGCGCCGGTTTCCCGGTTCCCTCCGCCGAGCGCAGGATCGGCGCCGTTGACGGCCTTCGCGGCTATCTCGCGCTCTCGGTTCTGGTCCACCACTTCATCTTCTGGATACAGGTCACCCGTCTCGGCGGCGAATGGACCGTTCTCAGCGTTCCTGTATTCAGCAACCTTGGCGGCGGCGCCGTGGCGCTTTTTTTCATGGCTACGGGCCTCGTCTTCTACCCGCGCGTCCTCGCCGGGTTTCGCGCGACACTCTGGACGGCGACCTTCACGACACGTGTTTTTCGCATCATGCCGCTGGTTATCCTTTCAGTCGCCGTGATCACGTTGATCATAGCAATGCGAGCCGGTTCTTATAAAGTGGACGAACGCCTGTTCAGGGTGCTGTTGCATTGGATATCGTGCATCGACGAGCCTGACATTCTTGGATACACGAACAGTATTCGCCTGAATGCCGGCGTCCTGTGGTCTCTAAAGTATGAGTGGGTTTTCTATATTGCTATCCTGCCGGCCTGCGCCTTCGGCATGGACTTGATCAGGGGCCGGCTGCCGAGCTGGTCCGTGCCGGCGGCCTTGCTGCTGGGCGGCCTGACGCTGCGGCTGTTTCACCCGCCGACTGGAATGACGGCTTTCCTGCCGCTCTTTGCCGCAGGCATGCTAGCCTTCGAAATTCAGCGATCAAGCTCCATCCGCGAGATTCTCAGGTCCAGGTGGACGGCGCTTCCAGCCGCCCTTAGTCTTGCAATTGCGTTAGCCAGCGCGCCGACGCCTTTCGGCCTTGTCCAGCTCCCGCTTTACGCGTTTTTCTTCGCTTCCGTAGCCTGTGGCAACGACATATTCGGCATATTGCGCTCGAACGGCGCGCTGTTGCTGGGAGAGTGTTCTTACGGCATTTATATCAGCCATGGAATAATACTTAACCTTCTGTTCGTCGATGGCGCGCCGCTGGTCAACCGTTTCACCACCGATCATTTGCCGATATTTCTTCCGATGGCGGCGATCGCGGCCGTTTGTGTCAGCCCCTTCATCTTCATATACATCGAACGCCCCGCCATTCGACTGGGCAGCGCGCTTGCGAGGCGTCTGCGCGTTCGGCGGACGGACAGGGGAGCGGAAGCGGTCCCGCAAATTTCCACATCGAACGGCGCCAAGGTCGCTGCTTGATCCGCGGCGCGGTCCGACAGCGCGCGCTCGTTCACATTACAGTCATACTCAACGTCACCATATAGCGGCCGGCGCAATTTCGCGTCGGCTGGTGGTTGTGCGGCGGCCGACGAAGGTCGACAATTCCCGCGCGACCGCGATCCGTTCCGGCCTTGGGCCAAAGCGGGATCGCACAGGAACGTTCAATCCAGGGAGCTGATTATGGGCATTGAAGACTTCGTCGAAAAAGCCGCTGGCGCTTATGCCGCTGAAAAGGCGCTTGAAGCCGCCGATCCGAACGCCGGCGGACTGGCCAAATTGGGCGCCGCCGCCGCTGGTTTCATGGGCGTCGGCGCGATCAAGGATCATCTCGCGCAATCGGCCGAAGCCCCCGCCGAACAGGCCCCGGCCGATGACGCCGCCGCGCAGCCGGCCGACGACCAGCAAAACGGCTGAGCCCGCCGCTCGAAAAAAAAAACGCTGCGGAACAATGACGTTTCTGCTCCGCAGCGCCTTGCCGCCAGCGGCGGCCAACCTGGCGAGGCGCGAAAAATTGCCGCCGCGCCCCTTTCCTTTCCTCCGCTCCTCCCAACATTCAAGCCCAAGCCGCCGCGGTTTTGCGCGAAGCGCAGCCATCCGGCGCGGCCCAACTCGACTTCAAATGGCGGGCGCGGGATGACGCTGTTCGGCACAATTTCTTCGGTCCTCGCCTCCAACCAGCTTCTGGCCGGGGGCGTCGGCACTCTGGCTTTCGGCGGCGTCGCCTACGCCATGCGCGCCGTGCCGCAGAAAATGCTGGAGCTGGTCGGGAAAACCGCCTGGACCAAGGTTTTCGTGGAAAGCCTTTCCAACGATTATCGCGACGTCGACGCCTTTATCGAGGGAAAGAGGCTCAATTTTTTCAGCCGTTCGCTGGAGATGAAGGATGGCGATCTGAAAACCGGCTTCGGCGAGGGGTTTGGTCTCTATGACGGAGTTTTGTTCAAATATTCCAAGGCCAAATCCACGCAGCAGGTCGCTCCGTTCGAGACAATCACCTTGTCCTTTCTCACGCGCGACCGCGGCGTGGTCGAGCGTTTCCTGCGCGATTGCCGGCCCTACGAGCACAGGAACTCCATCCATGTCACCCTGTTTTCCGCCGGCGGCGCCGACGGCGGCCTGCGGCGGCGCAAAAGGGGCCTGGATACGGTTTTTGTCGATCCGGAAATCAAGGAGCGGCTGGTCGAGCGCTTCAAATGGTTTGACGGCGCCGAGGACTGGCATCTTTCGCGCGGCGTTCCGTGGAAGCTGGGAATCGTGCTGCATGGGCCGCCCGGCACGGGCAAGACCAGCCTGATTCACGCGCTGGCTTCGGATTTCGGCTTCAACATCAAATATATCAAGTCGCTGCATGGATTGGCGGGGGCCTTCAGGACGGGGTCGAAAAGCGACCTGTTCGTCATCGAGGACATTGACGCCATTTCCGGGGCGCTCAGTCGTGACGGCGCCGCTGCCGCGACGGTGACGAGACGGCGTTGCGCGGCTCGCCCCTGCACGAAATTCTCAACAGCATGGACGGCATGCTGACGCCGGATGGGCTGAAATTCATCGTCACCACCAATCATCTCGACCGGCTCGACCCGGCCATCGTAAGGCCGGGCCGCATCGACGAGGTGATCGAGGTTGGGCCGCTGCCGCTCGATTGCGCGCGGAAAATGTTTCGGGCCTTTTATGGACGCGAGGGGATCAACAATTATTTTCCCCGTCCCGGCGCCGAACTTCAGCGCATTTTCTCGACCCGGACCGCCGAGGAGGCGGAAGCGGAATTGGCCCGCGGCCCGGTGATGCTGCACGCCGTTCCCGCGGGGATCGCGGGAGCCTGAATTTCACAGAGGGAGCTTCGCCATGTTGCGGTCGATCGAAGGCTTGCCGCCGGATGTCCTGGCGCTCGAGGCGGCGGGAAAGGTCACGCATGACGATTATCGCGATGTCCTCATCCCCCGGGCGGAGGCGCTGATGAAGCAGGGGCCGATCAAAATGCTCTATGTCTTCGGCGCCGATTTCTCCTCCTACGAGCCGGCGGCCATGTGGGACGACGGCGTTTTCGGGGTCAGGCACTGGCATGACTTCAAGCGCGTCGCGGTGGTGACGGACGTCGGCTGGATCCGCGCCGCAATATCGCTGTTTCGCCCGATCTTCCCTTGCGAGTTCAAGCTGTTCGCCGTCGCCGAGCTGGATGCGGCGCGTCGATGGATCGTCGCCTGAGCCGAGCTTGCGCAAAAGGCCGCGCGGCCCCAGAGTGACGCAAAATACAAACGTCCAATGGGAGGTCAGATGAAAGTCCTTGCGCCAGCGTTCGCTTGCCTTTTGGCCTTTTCAGGCATCGCCTTCGCCGGCGAGAAGGCGCTGGAGGGGACGAAGGACATTGTCCTGCATACGCGCGACGGCAAGGACATCGTCATCGGCGCGGTGAGTTTTGTCCCCAAGGGCGAGGACAGCGCCTTCGACATCAAATTCGACGACAAGAAATTTGCGCAATATTTCCTGTCCATGCGCGAGTTCAAATGCGTCGAGGGCGAGGAGATCATGTGCCATGTGCCCTATCCCTACGCCAGTCCCCGCACCGTCAGCGCGAAAAACCTCGCCTGGCTCGAACACGCGCTGCTGTTCATTTACAAGCGCCCCAACGATTACGGCGCCCGCATGGCCAATGGCTTGATCTATACGCTCAAGATCACCGACAAGGGCCTCGTCGGAACGCCGCAGTCGATCGATCTCGATGAAATCGCCATTCCGCCCGATAACCTGACCGCGCCGTTCTACAGCGCCGATCACCGTTATGACCTCGAGCCCGGCGCGCGCTGGATCAAAAGCCTGACCATCGAAGACCATCGCTGACCTTTCGCAGTTGACTTTTTCGTCGTTGACTTGCCGCAAGGCGTTTTTCCGCGCGGGCGCCCTATATAGGGGAAGGGCCGGAGAACGACGGCAACGGAAGGCGGCGAAAGCCGGGGTCTGCCATGCGCACCATCGACGAATCCAATCCCTCCATGCCGGACGTCAATCCGCAAAAAGTCTGCTTCATCGTGGCGAAATCGCGCGAGTTGCTGAGCGAGGACGAAGGATCGCGGCCCGACGCCTCCAACGCCGCCGACGACGACGAGCGCTCCATCCTGACCGACGCCGCCTATGCGCCGATCCGCGCCGAACTCGTGCAATATGTCGACGATCTCGACGAGGACGAGGCGGCGGCCGTCGTCGCCTTGCTGTGGATCGGGCGCGGCGATTTCGAGCCCAAGGACTGGGCGGCGGCGGTTGCGCAGGCGCGCGAAAGGCGGGAATCCTCGACCTCGAGCTATCTTCTCGGCGAGCCTCTGTTGCCGGATTATCTCGAGGACGCTCTGGCCGCCTTCGGCCATTCCTGCCGCGATTTCGACAACGGCCCCGACGCCGAGGTCTGATAGATTGTGGCGAAACAAAGGCTTGCGTTGCCTTGGCGCCACGCCGCGCGACAAAGGATGAAGCGCTTGACGCTTCGCCTTGCGCGCTGCCTTCACCTGTGCAGAATTCGCGGCATCCGTGTCAGCCGACGAGTTCGCCCGATGAAATCTTCTGCTTTAGCGCCGATTCTCCTGTGCCTGGCGCTCGGCGCCTGCGCCAGCGTCCCCCGTCCGCGCCGCGCGTCACCGCCGTCGCCGGCGAAAATGTCAGCAACCGCAAGTTCGCGCAGGACGACGCCGCCTGCCGGGCGCATGCGCGAGGGGTGACCGACAGGGAGGCGGTGCAGGGCGAGTTGGGCCTGCAAAGGCATTACAATTCGATTTATTCCGATTGCATGATGGAAAAGGGCTACCACATCGAGGCGCCGCCGCACCCGCACTATTATTACGGCCCCGGCCCCTATTGGGGGCCAGGGCCCTTTTATGGTCCCGGCCCCTATTGGGGTCCCGGCTTTTATTATGGCGGCGGCTGGGGCTACGGCCGTCGCTGGTAAGGCGGCCGGACGACAAAAATCCCGCAAGGCGCAAAACCTTGCGGGATTTTCTTTAGGCTTTGTAGGAGGGGGTCAGATTCCGTCGCCGTCGGGCAGGACTTCGTCGCGCGCGGCTTCGCGTTGCGCCGCCCTTTCGCGGTAATCGGCCAGCAGCGTGCGCAGCAGGGGCCGCAGGGCGGCGTCGGCGAGGCCGAGCATGACGCCGGTCGCCGGGCTCGCGCCAAGCAGCACCGCGCCGAGGCCGACGAGCGCCCCGCTCGCCAGCGCCGGCGCCAGTTTTTCCCGCACGGCCGCCTCGAGTTCCGGCCAGGCGGTCGCGATGCTGTCGTCAGCCTCCACGGCGACCGGCTTCGCCGGAGCCAGCGCGACATGCCGGTCGATCAGGCCGAAAGCCACGGTTTCATTGGTGATGCGGTCGATCAGGATGAAGCCGCCGAGATCGCGGTTGTCGCGGTAATCGGCAAGTATCATCGGGCGGTCGAACTGCAAGGTTGCGATGCCGATTTCATTCAGCCCGAGCGGGCGCGCCGGCGCCTGCTCGAACGTGTGGATGTCGATGAGGTGATGCAGCTTCTCGATGCTGACATTGGCCGTGCGCGCGCCGAGTTTTGCGATATAGGACGCGCCCGGATGCATGTCGGTCTCCGCCGTCCACAGAAGGCGCGCGCCGGCGCGCGTCGCGACGACGGGTTTTTGGGCCGCGCCGACCAGGACGTCGCCGCGGGAGGCGTCGATCTCATCCTCCAGCGTCAATGTCACCGATTGTCCGGCGACGGCGCTGTCGAGATCGCCATCCTGCGTCACGATGCGGTTTACGCGCGACTCTTTGCCTGAAGGCATCGAGGCGACGGCGTCGCCGACCTTGACCGAGCCGCTGGCGACGAGACCGGAAAAGCCGCGGAAATCGAGATTGGGCCGGTTGACCCATTGCACCGGGAAACGGAAAGCCGCTTCCGCCAGCTCAGCGCCGGAAACCTCGATGGCCTCGAGCGTGGGAAGCAGCGGCGAGCCCTGGAACCACGGCGTGTTTTCCGACAGCGACGTGATGTTGCAGCCGTTGAGCGCCGAGATCGGCAGCGGAACGACGCTGCGGAAATTCAGCCCCTTCGCCATCTCGCGATAGGCCGCGACAATCTCGTTGAACCGCGTCTCGGAATAATCGACGAGGTCCATCTTGTTGATCGCCACCACCACGTCGCGCACGCCGAGCATCGAGACGATGAAGGAATGGCGGCGCGTCTGCGGCAGGATGCCCTTGCGCGCATCGACGAGGATGACCGCGACATCGGCGGTCGAGGCGCCGGTCGCCATGTTGCGCGTATATTGCTCGTGGCCGGGCGTGTCGGCGACGATGAAGGAGCGCCGCTCCGTCTTGAAATAGCGGTAGGCGACGTCGATGGTGATGCCCTGTTCGCGCTCGGCGGCGAGCCCGTCCACCAGAAGCGCAAAATCGAGCGCGCCGCCCTGCGTGCCGAACTTTTTCGAATCGCGGTCGAGCGCCTCGAGCTGGTCGTCGGCGATCATGCTGGAATCGTAAAGCAGGCGCCCGATCAGGGTCGACTTGCCATCGTCGACGGAGCCGCAGGTGATGAAGCGCAGCAGCGCCTTTTCCTGCGCCTGCGGCGCCGGCTCGCCGCCGAGGATTGCCGACGGAAGCTCGGAAAATTGCGATTCGACGAGAGCGTGCGCCATCAGAAATAGCCCTCCTGCTTCTTCTGCTCCATCGAGGCGGAGCCGTCGTGGTCGATGATGCGGCCTTCGCGCTCCGAGACTCTCGAATGGCGCATTTCCGCGATGATTTCAGGCAGGGTCGCAGCCGTGCTTTCGACGGCGCCGGTCAGCGGATAGCAGCCGAGCGTGCGGAAGCGGACGCTCAGGTTTTCGATCGTTTCGCCGGGGCGCAATTGCATCCTCTCGTCGTCGCGCATGATCAGCGCGCCGTCGCGCCGCACGACGGGACGATTTTTCGCGAAATACAGCGGGACGACCGGAATGCTCTCCTTGGCGATGTAGTCCCACACGTCGCTCTCGGTCCAGTTGGACAGCGGGAAGACGCGAAAGCTTTCGCCCTTCTTCTTGCGCGTGTTATAGAGGCGCCAGGGCTCGGGACGCTGGTTCTTCGGATCCCAGCGATGCTCGGTCGAGCGCAATGAGAACACGCGCTCCTTGGCGCGCGACTTCTCCTCGTCGCGCCGCGCGCCGCCGAAGGCCGCGTCGAAGCCGAACCTGTCCAGCGCCTGTTTCAAGCCTTGCGTCTTCATCACGTCGGTATGCAGGCGCGAGCCGGAATCGAACGGATTGACGCCCGCCTCAATGCCGTCCTGGTTGACATGGACGATCAGCTCCAGCCCGAGCTCCTTCACCCGGCGATCGCGGAATTCGATCATCTCCCGGAACTTCCAGGTCGTGTCGACATGCAACAGCGGGAAGGGCGGTTTCGACGGATAGAAGGCCTTCATCGCCAGATGCAGCAGCACCGCCGAAATCCTTGCCGATGGAATAGAGCAGCACCGGGTTTTCACATTCCGCCGCGACCTCGCGGAAGATGTGAATGCTCTCGGCTTCGAGCTTTTGCAGATGGGTGAGCTGGACATGATGCCGCCAATTCCCTGGTGCGGACGAATTTGCCGTCGGCGCCGACATGCAGGCCGCATTCCTTCTTCGCTTCGTCTTCCCACCACCAGCGGCCGGCCCGCTCCGGCTCGCCCGGCTTGATGGCGCGGGTGCAGGGCGCGCAGCCGATCGAGACAAAGCCGCGTTCATGCAGGACATTGGTCGGAACGTCATTCGTGGCGCAGAAGGCCGCGACCTCGTCGCGCGCAAAATCGAGCAGGGGGCTGGCCTTGAGAAGGCCGCGCGCCTCGTCGAATTCGACAAAGCGGGCGATTCGAGCGATGGGCGGATTGGTCGCCGCGAAGGCCGGTGATCCAGATGGCGGCGCCGTCGAGCGCGCGCGTAAAGGCTCGACTCTTTCGCACTCGCAGCACGCCTTGCGCTCGGCGAGCGAATTGTAGAAACCGTTGATTCCCTGATGCGCGACCAGCTCCTGGAGACTTTTCCGCGCTGAGGATGGTACAGCCTTGACGCGAAGCCCGTATCTTTCTTCCGTCCGCGCCCATACGTCGTAGGTTTCCGGAAACAGCCGGCCGGTGTCGAGCGTCGCGAACTCGATGTCGAGTTTCTGCGCGCCGATCGCATGGGTGATCGCCTGGTCCTCGATCCCGAAACTGGTGGTGAAGACGACGCGGCCGTCAGTCGCGGCGCGGATCAGGCGCAAGCGCTTCGCCAGATCGGCTGAGGCGAAGCCCTCGTTCAACGGATCGGCCAACGCGCGGAAAATCCTGGACATGCGTCATGCTCCGGCAGTGCGCGCGCGGCGGCGCTCGGAAATCTTCTCGCCCAACGCATAGTCGCGCTGGTAGGCGAGGCTGATGCGGCTCAGCGCCGCGAGCCATTGCTCGACCGGCTGCCGCGCCGCGCTGGCGGGGGGGATCTCCACTTCATCGAAACCGCAGGCCAGCGCCTGCGGAAACTGGTCGGCGATGAGCGGGCCTGAAGCGCGCAACACGCCGGCAAAACCGAGCTGGCGAAGCTGCCGAGCCAGTGAAAAGCCGCGCCCGTCGGTCGAGCTCGGAAAATGGATGGCGATCAGGTCGAGCTTTTCGAGGTGGGGCTGAAGCGACTCCGCCTTCTGATTGTTGGGAATGAAGACGCCGATGCGGCGGCTTCCGTCGTTTTGCGCGAAAAGCGCCCGTCGAGTTCGGAAAGGAGCGCCAGCACGTGGTCGCCGGCATCTTCGCAGGCGGTTTCGATCCGGGTCCAGACGTCGGATTTTTCGCCGTGACGATCAAGCAGCAACATCTTGCACCTCCAGGAATGCCGCCTTGAACGGCGCGAGGCCGAGCCGGCGATAGGCTTCGATGAATGTTTCGCCCTGCTGGCGCTGCGCCAGATAGACGCCGAGCACCTTGTCGATCGCCTCGGGCACGAGTTCGGCGGGCAGGCCGGGGCCGAGCAGCTCGCCGAGCGCATAATTCTCGCTGGCGTCGCCGCCGATGGTGATCTGGTAGGATTCGGCGCCCTTCTTCTCGAGCCCGAGAATGCCGATGTTGCCGACATGATGATGGCCGCAGGCGTTGATGCAGCCGGACATCTTGATGCTGATTTCGCCGATTTCCCTTTGCTTCCGCGGATCGGCGAAATGTTTCGACAGGGCCTGGGCGACCGGAATCGAACGCGCCGTCGCGAGCGCGCAATAGTCGAGGCCAGGGCAGCTCAGAATATCGGTGATGAGGCCGATATTGCCGGCGCCGAGTCCATGCGCCTGCAGCCGCGCGAAAATTTCGGGAACGTCGTCGAGCCGCACATGTGGCAGGACGAATTCTGCATATGACTGACGCGCAATTCGTCGAAGGAATATTGTTCGGCGAGAGCGGCGACGACGCGCATCTGGCCGGAGGTGATGTCGCCCGGCGTGCCGCCGATCGGCTTGAGCGAGATCGTCAGAGCCGTATAGCCTTTGCGCTTGTGGCGAAACAGATTGTTCTCGACAAATCGCGCGAGTTCCGCGTCCTTCGACTGCGCCTCTTCGAGCTGGCGCGAGACTTCAGGCAGGTCTAGGTAAGGAGGGGGCGCGAAATAGGCGGCGATGCGCGCTTGCTCGTTTGGATCGGCATTGACCTTCGACTTGTCTATGCGCGCGAATTCCTCCTCGACCTGGGCGCGAAAAGCCTCGATGCCCGTTTCATGCACCAGGATCTTGATGCGCGCCTTGAACTTGTTGTCGCGCCGGCCGCCGAGATTATAGACGCGCAGCACGGCTTCGAGATAGGCGAGCAGATCCCGGCGCGGCAGGAATTCGCGCAGAACCTTGCCTTCCATCGGCGTGCGCCCGAGGCCGCCGCCGACGATGATCTCAAAGCCGGGCTCGCGCGAGATGTCGTCGCGGACGATGCGCACGCCAAGGTCATGCGACTTGACCACGGCGCGATCATGCGCGGCGCGCGGACACGGCGATCTTGAATTTGCGGCCGAGCCATTCGAATTCCGGGTGCAGGCTCGACCATTGCCGGATCAGCTCGGCGATCGGACGCGGATCCTCGATCTCGTCATGGGCGACGCCCGAAAAATGGTCGGCCGTCACGTTGCGGATGCAATTGCCCGAGGTCTGGATGCAATGCATTTCGACGTCGGCGAGCAGGCCCAGCACGGTCGGGACGTCCTTGAGCCTGGCCCAGTGGAATTGCAGGTTCTGTCGGGTGGTGAAGTGGCCGTAGCCGCGATCAAATTGATCGGCGATCAGCGCGAGTTGGCGCAACTGCCTCGCGTGAAGGGTTCCATAGGGAACGGCGATGCGCAGCATATAGGAATGCAGCTGGAGATAGAGGCCGTTCTTGAGGCGCAGCGGAAGGAATTCCGCGTCGCTCAGCGAACCGTCGATCCGCCGTTCGACCTGGCTGGCGAATTGCGCCACGCGCTCGCGAACCAGGCGTTCGTCAAACTCGTCATAGCGATACATGCGACCATCCTTGCGCGAATACGCTCTAGATTTCGAAATCGGCCTGCTTGCCCAAGTCGCTGCGGATGCTGGGACCGCGCGTCCGGAGGGCTTCGCGGTAATGGCGCGGAACCGGCGCGCCCTCGGCATTGATCTCGACATCGACCAGATAGGGATCGACGATTTTCGAATGCAGGAACTCGGTGGCGCCGAAACGCTCCAGCGCCTGCGCCTGAGCTTCTTCCCGCGCGACAGACGCCTCGCGAGGATCGCGCGTCCAGCCTTCGGCGGTCGCGAAAACCACGTCGCCTTCGAGCAGGTCGTTGGCGACGAGAATGACGGGCAGGAGCGGTCGCTTGACGGCGGCCATGGGTGAAATTCCTCTTGTCGCCGCGCCGATTGAGGCGTCCTGCCTGCCCGGGCGGAGGTGCGGCGGCTTTCCCGAGCCTCATCAGGATAAAACGGACTGGCTCACGTTACAATGCGATAAAAGAGAAAGTTATTGCTTTCTTTGTGGCTAAAATGGATTAAAAATTTCTCATTCGCCCATCCAGTCTTCCATAAAAGAGAAAAATATTCTGTTTTGTTCAAAAATCGACCGAGGCGGGCCGGACCGCGCATTTCTTCGTTCTGGCGGGAGCGTGGCCATGCTAGAGAAACCCGGCAGGGGCGACCGAAGTTAAGGGCTTGCATGGAAAGCGCAGGAAAGAGTCTCGTCACCGGCGCGACCGGCTTTGTCGGCGCGGCGGTCGCTCGCGCGCTGATCGCGCGCGGCGAAAAAGTCGTCCTTCTGGCGCGACAGAATTCGCCGCGCGGCAATATCGAAGGGCTCGACGCCGAAGTCGTCATCGGCGACCTGCGTGACGCGGCCTCGCTGGAAAGCGCGATGCGCGGCGTCGAAAGGCTCTACCACGTCGCCGCCGACTATCGCCTCTGGGCGCCCGACCCGAACGAGATCATCGAGGCCAACCGCACAGGCGTCGGCAATATCATGAACGCCGCGCTGAATGCCGGGGTGAGCCGCATCGTCTACACCTCCTCGGTGGCGACGCTGAAGCTCAATGTCGAGGGCCGCCCGGTCGACGAGACGTCGCCCGCCGCGCCCGAGCAGGCGATCGGCGCCTACAAGAAAAGCAAGACCATCGCCGAACGGCTGGTCGAGCGGATGGTGGCGGAGCAGGGCCTGCCGGCGGTGATCGTCAATCCGTCGACCCCGATCGGACCGCGTGACATAAAGCCGACGCCGACCGGACGGCTGATCGTCGAGGCGGCGAATGGCAGGATGCCCGGTTATGTCGACACCGGGCTCAATCTCGTCCATGTCGAGGATGTCGCCGCCGGCCACTCGCCGCGATGGACAGGGGCCGCGTCGGCGAACGCTACATTCTCGGCGGCCAGGACGCCCCGCTCGGCGTGATCCTGGCCGATCTCGCGCAGATCGTCGGGCGCAGGCCGCCGCGCCTGAAAATTCCGCGCGGGCCCCTTTTCCCCTTCGCCTATGCCGCGGAGGCCATCGCGCAGGTCACGAAAAAAGAGCCTTTCGCCACCGTCGACGCTCTGCGCATGGCGAAATACCGCATGTATTTTTCCTCCGCCAAGGCGGAGCGCGAACTGGGCTATGCGGCGCGCCCCTACCGCGAGGCGCTTGCCGACGCCGTCGCCTGGTTCCGCCAGCAGGGCATGGGTCGCGTGAGCGCGCTGGCTCTTCTCGTCCTCGCCATCTGGCTCGTGCTGGTTTTTGCGCGGGGGCGGGTTCTGGCTTTGCCAGGAGCGCGACGAGCTGCCCGCGGCCCCGCCAAAAAACTGGCCCGGCGTCGTGGCGGTCGTCCCGGCGCGCGACGAGGCCGATGTGATCGCGAGGAGCGTCGGCTCGCTGCTGGCTCAGGACTATGCCGGGCGATTTCCGCATCGTTCTGGTCGACGACAAGCGGCGACGGCACGGCGGAGGCCGCGAAGGCTGCGCCGCCGCCTCCGCGCATCCGGACCGGCTGACGGCGCTCGACGGCGCCTCGCTGCCGCAAGGCTGGGCCGGAAAGCTCTGGGCTCTGTCGCAGGGGATCGGCTTCGCGGAAGCGAAATTCGAGCCGAAATATTTCCTGCTCACCGACGCCGACATCGCCCATGCGCCCGACAGCCTGCGCCAGCTCGTCGCGCGGGCGGAGCAGGGCGGCTTCGGCCTCGTCTCGCTGATGGCGCTGCTGCGCTGCGAGAGCGAGGCGGAAAAGCTGCTCGTCCCCGCCTTCGTCTATTTCTTCCAGATGCTTTATCCCTTCCGCTGGGTGGCCGATCCGAACAAGGACACGGCTGCGGCGGCGGGCGGCTGCATGCTGGTCGACGCCGAGAGTCTCACCGACGCGGGCGGCGTCGAATCCATCGCCGGCGCGCTGATCGACGATTGCGCGCTGGGCGCCCGGATGAAAAAGGTTTCGCCGATCTGGCTCGGCCTGACCCGGCGCGTCGTCAGCCTGCGGCCCTATCCGCGTTTTGACGATATCCGCAAGATGGTCGCCCGCTCGGCCTATGCGCAATTGCATTATTCTCCGCTCTGGCTTGCCGGGGCGCTCCTCGGCATGGTCCTGACCTATCTCGCGCCGGTCCTTCTGGCCTTGTTCGCCGACGGTCTTGCCGGCGACTGCGGCTGGCTGGCCTTCGCCTTGATGAGCCTCAGCTTCTGGCCGATTCAGCGCCTTTATGGACTGCCCGCCGCGCGAGCTTTGACCTTGCCGCTTATCGCCATGCTTTATATGGGCTATACGCTCAATTCAGCCCTGCAGTTTTCGCGCGGGCGCGGCGGCATGTGGAAAGGCCGCGCGCAGGCGCATCAGATGGAGAGATCATGAGCGCGGCGATCTCCCGGAGAATCGGCGGCGCCGGTCACGGCGAATCTCTGCGCTCCGGCAAGGGCGGCGGCGACGAGAATTTTCCCGTCGCCTCGATCCTCATCGCGGCGCCGCTGCGGCCGGTCATTCTCGCCTTTTATGATTTCGTGCGCGCCGGCGACGATGTCGCCGACCATCCGACGCTGCCGCCGGACCAGAAACGCGCGCTGCTCGACCAGCTCGACCAGAGCCTGCTGGGCAAGAGCGACGCCGAGCCATTGGGCGTGAAATTGCGGCAAATGCTCGCCGAGCGCGGCCTGACCGCCCGCCACGCGCGCGACCTCCTCGACGCCTTCCGCCTCGACGTCGACAAGAACCGCACCGCGAACTGGGACGAGCTGATCGCCTATTGCCGGCTTTCCGCCATGCCGGTCGGGCGTTTCCTGCTCGACGCGCATGGCGAGGACAAAAGCCTGTGGCCGGCGTCTGACGCCATTTGCGCCGCCTTGCAGATCAACAATCACCTTCAGGATTGCGGCAAGGATTTTGTCAGCCTCAACCGCGTCTACATTCCGAACGACGCGCTGGCGGCGGCCGGCGCCGAGGTCTCCGAACTCGCCGCGCCGCAGGCGTCGCCGGCCTTGCGCGCCTGCCTGAAAGGACTCGCGGAAAGAAACCGCACACTGCTGGAGCAGGGCGCGAGCCTGCCCGGCGACATCAGGGATTTCCGGCTCGGGCTCGAGATCGCGGTCATCCTGCGCCATGCCCGGAAAATCGCCGATCTGCTGGTTTGCCGCGATCCTCTCAGCCAATGCGTGAAACTGAGCAAGACGCAGATGCTTTTCGGCGCCGTGGCTTCTGTGGCGGGCGGCGCCCTGGCGAAAATGATGCGACGGAGAAGCGCATGAGCACGGCCCCGGTCGAGACGTTCGAAGAAGCCCGCGAGCGGGCGCGGAAAAGCTCGTTTTATCGGGCCATGGCGATATTGCCGCGCGAAAAGCGCGACGCCATGTTCGAAATCTACTCCTTCTGCCGAGCCGTGGACGACATCGCCGACGAGGGCGGCGATCTCAGGACGAAGCGCGCCGGCCTCGACCAGTGGCGGCGCGACATCGACGCGCTCTATTCGGGCGGTCCGGCGGGTCTCGCCGCCGGCCTCGTCGCGCCGCTGCGCCGCTACAGTTTCGCCCGCGAGGATTTTCTCGCCGTGATCGACGGCATGCAGATGGACGTCGATTGCGACATTGTCGCGCCCGACGCGGCGACGCTCGATCTCTATTGCGACCGTGTCGCCAGCGCCGTCGGGCGGCTTTCGGTGCGCGTGTTCGGCCTGCCGGAAAAGGAGGGGATCGCGCTGGCGCATCATCTCGGCCGCGCCTTGCAGCTCACCAACATCCTGCGCGACATCGACGAGGACGCCGGGATCGGCCGCCTCTACCTGCCGCGTGAAAACCTGCTCGCCGCCGGCGTCAGGGAGCCGACGCCGGAAAAGGTCGTGGCGCTGCCCGCTCTCGACGCCGTCTGCGCGCCGCTCATGGCGCAGGCCAAAGCGCATTTCGAAGCCGCCGACGCGATCATGGCGGCGCAGCCGCGCGAAAAAATCCGGGCGCCGAAGATCATGAGCCTCGCCTACGGCGCGATCTGGCGACGCCTTGCGGCGCGGGGTTTCGCCAAGCCTCGCGGAAAAATAAAGACGCCGAAAATGGTGCTGCTCGGCGCCATCTTGTCCTACGGATTTTTTTGATGGCGCGGGTGCATGTCGTCGGCGCGGGCCTCGCGGGACTGTCGGCGGCGGTCGAATTGAGCGGGAGCGCGGAAGTCTTCCTCTACGAGGCCGCGCCGCAGGCGGGCGGACGCTGCCGCTCCTATTTCGACTCCAGCCTGAACATGATGATCGACAACGGCAATCACCTGCTGTTGTCGGGCAATGACGCGGCGCTGGCCTATGCGGGAAAGATCGGCGGCGCGGCCAAGCTCGCCGGCCCCGACGAGGCCGCCTTCGATTTCTGCGATCTGGCGCGCCGCGAGCGCTGGCGGCTGCGCCCCAACGCCGGGCGACTTCCCTGGTGGATTCTCGCGCCAGACCGGCGCGTGCCGAATACGGCGGGGCTCGATTACCTCGCTCTGGCGAAGCTGCTGCTGGCGAAGCCCGACCAGAAATTGCGGCCCTTTCTCGGCTCGGGCGAACTGGCGCGCAAGCTCTGGGACCCCCTTTTCGTCTCGGCGCTCAACACAGATCCGGCGGAAGCCTCGGCGGCGCTTGCCGGCGCCGTCGTGCGCGAGACTTTTGCGCGGGGGGGAAGCGCCTGCCGGCCGCTTGTCGCGATCGATGGATTGAGCGCGGCCTTCGTCGATCCGGCTTTGGCGTTTTTGCGCGCCAGGGGAGCGCAGATTCGCTTCGGCGCCAAATTGCGGGCCATCGAATTCGCCGACGGGCGGGCCGGCGCGTTGGATTTCGGCGACGACAAGGTCGCGCTCGGCGCCGGGGACAAACTCGTCCTCGCGGTTCCGCCACAAGTCGCCGTGGCGCTTCTTCCCGGCCTCGCGGCGCCGCTGGAGTTCCGCTCCATCGTCAACGCCCATTTCGCCTTTCCCGCGCCGAAGGGGCTGCCGCTTTTGACGGGGGTGATCGGGGGGCTGAGCGAATGGCTGTTCGGCTTTTCCGACCGCCTGTCGGTGACGATCAGCGCGGCTGAGCGGTTTCTCACCACGCCGCGCGAGGAGCTGGCGCAGACGATCTGGGACGAGGTCCAGGCGGTGGCCGGGCTTGAAGCGCCGCTGCCGGCCTGGCAGATCATCAAGGAAAAGCGCGCCACATTCGCCGCCACGCCCGCGCAGGACGCGTTGCGGCCCGGCGCCGGGACGCAGTGGCGCAATCTGGTCCTCGCCGGCGACTGGACCCAAACCGGCCTGCCGGCGACGATCGAGGGCGCAATTCGCTCGGGCGTGGCCGCGGCGCGGTTGTGCTTGACCTGAGGCGTCTGGCGTGTTTCTTGCCTAGAATAACGTGGGCGCGGCGTGATCGGCCGAACATTTGGGTTGAACTCGATGCGCTCTTGCTTTATGCTGGTAACGCTTTTGTGAACAGCCCGGTGGTTCGAGTGCGGGCAAATCTCTCCCAACGACCTCAACAAGGCAGGGCTGTTGACCTCGACTTCGCTCAAGCAGGATTGCGCATTCTTGCGCGCTCGCCCGGGCGCCGGCGCATGAGCTGCGTCGAGATCAGCCCGCCCGCGTTGGCTCTTCCGCGCGCGCCATCGCTTGTCGCCCATCCGCGCATAGCCATCGTCGTCGGCATGAAAGCCGAAGGGCGCATCGCCAATGTCGGCCGCGACCTCACCATTGTCGGGGGCGGCTCGGCCGCGCAGGTCGAGGCGGGGCTCGCCCGCGCCATGCATCAGGCGAAGTCACAGGGTCGGCCTTTGCAGGGCGTCCTGAGCTTTGGCGTCGCCGGAGGCCTGGCGGCGCATCTGCGTCCCGGCGACATCATCCTGCCGCACGCCGTGCGCTGTGGCGAAGAGGCCTATCTCTGCCACCAGGGTTGGGTGAGCAGCCTGTCGCGCCGTCTGCCTCAGGCGCATAGCGGCGCTTTGTTGGGCGCCGACATTGCCGTCGGCTGCCCGGACGCCAAGCGCCATCTGCACCGCACCCACGACGCCTTGGCGGTCGATATGGAATCGCATGGCGCGGCGCGTTTCGCCAAAAGGCAAGGCCTGCCTTTCGCCGCCTTGCGGGCGATCGCCGATCCGCAGCATCGCGCCTTGCCTCCGGCCGCCCTGGTCGGCATGAAGTCCGACGGTTCGACCGACATCACGGCGGTGCTCGCCGCGTTGGCGCGCCGCCCGGCGCAATTGCGCCGTCTGGTTCAGACCGCCTTTGACGCGCGCGCCGGGATGGCGGCGCTACTCGGCAGCCGCCGCCTGCTTGGCGCCTTTTTCGGCTTCGAGGATTTCGTTTAGCTTTTCCTCGACATGCGCCGAATAGGCGTATTCCGCCGGGCGCTGCTTATCGAGCGGGATGTCCGGCGCCATCGGCTTCTCGGTCTCGACGCCGAAAAGGGCGACCTTGAGCGCGGCCAGCGGATTTTTCACCGCATGCGCCACAGCGCTCGGCTCGAAGCCGCAATGGACCATGCAATCGGCGCATTTCTCGTAATTGCCGACGCCATAGGAGTCCCAGTCGGTGGTCTCCATCAATTCCTTGAAGGTCTTGGCGTAGCCCTCGTTCAAGAGATAGCAGGGACGCTGCCAGCCGAACACGGTGCGCAGGGGATTGCCCCAGGGCGTGCAATGATAGGCCTGGTTTCCGGCGAGAAAATCGAGAAACAGCGAGGACTGGAAAAAGTCCCACCTGCGGCCCTTGTCGCCACGGCGGAAAATCGCGCGGAAAAGCTCCTTGGTTTTCGTGCGGTTGAGGAAATGCTCCTGGTCGGGCGCGCGCTCGTAGGCGTAGCCGGGCGAGACCGTGGCGCTTTCCACGCCCATGCCCTTGAGCGTGTCGAGGAAATTGGCGACGCGCTCGGGGTCGGCGTCGTTGAACAGGGTGCAATTGACGGTGACATGGAAGCCCTTGGCCCGCGCCGCCTTGATCGCCGCCACGGCGCGGTCGTAGACGCCCTGCTGGCAAACCGAGCGGTCGTGCATTTCGCGGTCGCCGTCGAGATGGACCGAGAAGTTGAAGGCGGAAGAGGGCTTGAACTCGCCCATCTTCTTTTCGAGCAGCAGCGCATTGGTGCAGAGCGTGACATATTTGCCGCGATCGAGCGCGCCGCGCACGATCTTGCCGATTTCCTTGTGCAGCAAAGGCTCGCCGCCGGCGATCACCACCACCGGCGCGCCGCATTCGTCGATCGCCTCCATGCAGTCTTCATAGGGCAGGCGCTGGTTGAGGATCTTGTCGGGATAGTCGATCTTGCCGCAGCCGGCGCAGGCGAGATTGCAGCGGAACAGGGGCTCCAGCATCAGCACCAGCGGATAGCGCTTGCGGCCGAGCAGGTGCTGCTTGACGATATAGGCGCCGATCCGCGCGCCCTCAAAAACCGGGATTCCCATTACCGCTCCCTGCCGGGCCGGCGCCGCGCCGCCTCCTCTCCTTGAAAGATTTAGCTGAGCAATAGGCTGAACGCGCACCGCCTCGCAAGCGAAAACCCGCGAGCGCCGCAAGGGTTGCAACGAAAAACCGCGCGTCGGCGGTTTCCTTTCACAAAAAAATGACGCACTTTCCCGCCGCCCTGAAGTTTGCGACCGGAAGACATGCTGCAACTCGTCCCTCCGCAATTCCATCCCCCGACCGAGGAGATCGGCTTCGTCGCCCGCATTGTCGCCTTTTCGGCGCGGCGGCGGGTGCTGGTGCTGGCGGCGGCGCTGGCGGTCACTGTTTCGGCGGGCCTTTACGCGGCGGCGCATTTCGCCATCTCGACCGACCTCAACAGGCTGATCAGCGCCGATCTGCCCTGGCGGCAACGGGAAATCGCGCTCGGCCAGGCTTTTCCGCAGCGCGACAACATGATCCTCGCCGTGCTCGACGCGCCTGATCCCGATCTCGCCACCAAGGCGGCGATCGAGCTGGAGCAGGCGCTGAAGCCGCAGGCGCAATACTTTTCGGGCGTGCGCTGCCTCGAGGCGAGCGACTTTTTCCGCCGCGAAGGCCTGATGTTCCTGCCCGTGAAGGACGTTTCACAGCGGATGGACCAGCTCATCGACGCGCAGCCCTTCCTCGGCGCGCTGGCCCAGGACCCGAGCCTGCGCGGCCTCGCCGGCGCCATGGGACTCATGGCCAGGGGCGGCGCCCAGACGGCGGATCTGGCCAAGCCGCTCGCCGCCCTGGCGGGCGCAATGGACGGCGCCGTCGCCGGCAAGGCGGGCGAAGTCTCCGAAGATTTTTCCTGGTCGGCGCTGTTTTCCGGCGCGCCGGCCGCCAAGCAGGAAAAGCGGCGCTTTCTGCAAGTCAAGCCGGTGCTCGACTTTTCCGCGCTGGAGCCCGGCGCCGAGGCTTCGGCCGCGCTGCGCGAAACCGCCAGGAAGATCGGCCTGACGCCGGAAAATGGCTTCACCCTGCGCCTGACCGGCGAAGTCGCCTTGCAGGACGAGGAGTTTTCGACCCTGACCGAGGGCGCGGCGCTCAATTACAGCCTGATGGGGCTGGCGGTCCTGCTCATTCTCTGGCGCGCCTTGCGCTGGCGGCGGCTGATCGTCGCCGTGGTCGTCAACATGCTGGCGGGCCTCGCCTTGACCGCCGCCGTCGGCCTGTTCCTGGTCAAGGCGCTCAACCCGATCTCGATCGCCTTCGCCATCCTGTTCGTCGGCATCGGCGTCGATTTCGGCATCCAGTTCACGGTGCGCTATCGCGAGGAGCGTTTTCGCGACGACAATCTTTCC
>CAWKJW010000040.1:0-13184 GCA_963849665.1 uncultured Alphaproteobacteria bacterium
GATCTCCCCGCGGCGCGCCGCGCCGGATCCCGCAAGTCGGCGGGTACGAAGCCGCGGTTGACGACGACCATGCCGCCGCCGTCGAGCCGCAGCGGCGTCAGGACCTGGTAGCCCGGTCCTTCGCCCCCCGCGCCGGTGGCGGAGGCGCGAAAGAGATATGCTTCCTTCGCATGGTCGAAAACGCCGCGCACGACAACGTGGCGGTAGTCGTAATCGTCGGGCTTCAGGCTGGACCAGCGATCCGGCGCGGGCAGCGGCGCTGGCGGCGCGTCGCGGCGCGCGGCGATGCGCGCCAGCAAGCCTTCTTTCCATTGCAGGCGCTGCAATTGCCACACGCCCAGGCCGCTCAGCAAGGCGACGCCGATCAAGGTCGAGAGCAGCAGCGGCCAGTGGCGGCGAAACACGCCCATCAATTCATTTCTCCAGCCGGCCTTCTTCCGCGCGGTGGTGGTATTGCGCGGCGACCATCAGGCTTTTCAGCGGGCGCAGCATGCCAAGGCAGACGACGATGGTCAAAGGCAGGAAAATGACGAGATCGACCCAGAAGGGCGGATTGTAGGTGAGTTCGACCCAGAGCGCGGCGCCGAGCACGACGAAACCCGCGAGCAAGGTGACGAAAACAGCGGGCCCGTCGCCGGAAGCGGCGAAACCGTAGTCGAGGCCGCATCGTCGCAAGCAGGCGCGAGTTCGAGAAACCCGTCGAACAGCTTTCCTTCGCCGCAACGCGGGCATCGGCCGATCAATGCGGCGCGGGTGGGGAACGGCTTTGTCATGAATTTCCCGACCTTGCGGAGGACGAAGGGCGCAGGCTAGCAGCTTTGCGCTTCGGTTGGAAAGCAAACCGGCCCGGAACGCCTCCGGGCCGGTCCAGATCCAGATGCCGGAGGAAGATCACTCCTTGGCGATGACCGCGCCCCAGGAGCCCCAGACATAGATGGCCGAGAACAGGAACAGCCAGACCACATCGACGAAATGCCAGTACCAGGCCGCGAATTCGAAGCCGAGATGCTGTTTCGGCGTGAACTGGCCGGCATTGGCGCGAACCAGGCAGACGATCAGGAAGATCGTGCCGACGATCACGTGGAAGCCGTGGAAGCCGGTCGCCATGAAGAAGGTCGCGCCAAAGATCGAATTCTTGAAGCCGAAGGGCGCGTGGATGTATTCATAGGCCTGGATGCTGGTGAACATCATGCCGAGCAAGATGGTCAGGATCAGGCCCTTTTTAGCCCGTTGCGGTCGTTCTCCAACAGCGCATGATGCGCCCAGGTGACGGTCGTGCCGGAGGTCAGGAGGATCAGGGTGTTGATCAGCGGCAAATGCCAGGGATCGATCGCCTCGATGCCCTTGGGCGGCCAATGGCCGCCGGTGAAGGCGACGCGGCTATATTCGATCGCCTCGCCCGGGAACAGGCTGGCGTCGAAAAAGGCCCAGAACCAGGCGACGAAAAACATCACTTCCGAGGCGATGAACAAGGTCATGCCGTAGCGATGGCTGAGCTGCACCACTGGCGTATGGTCGCCCTCTGGGCCTCCTGGATGACGTCGTCCACCAGAAGGCGAAAATGGCGAGCAGGCCGATGAAGCCGGCGCCGAAGATCAGGCCGCCGGGCTTCAGCCCGCCGAGGGTCAGGTCCTTCATCCAGAAGATGAGGCCGACCGCGGTGATGAAGGCGCAAAGCGAGCCGAGGATCGGCCAGGGGCTCGGCTCGCACCAGATGGTAATCGTAATTCGGCTTGGCGTGACCGTCGGCCATTTCCATTCTCCCCCTGCACCCCGGTTGTGGGTGTTTCTGGTTTTGTCGAGTTCAGCTCTTGCCCCGTGGGGGCGCAAAAATTCCGCCGCGCCGGATTTCACCCTGGGCGAGGCGAAAAAAGTGTAGGACAGCGTGATGGCGTCGACGGCGTCCATGGTCTGTCCTGATCCAGCTTCGGATCGAGAAAGAACACCACCGGCCATTCCGCTTTTTCATGCGGCTTGAGCGATTGTTCGCTGAAGCAGAAGCAGGAAATCTTGTCGAACCAGGCGCCGGCCTGGTCGGGCGTGGACGTTGAAGCGCGCCTGCGCCCCGGTCGCGTGGTCCGACAGATTTTCCGCATGGAAGAAAATCGTCTTGGTCTCGCCGGGAAGCGACCATGATCTCCGGCGTCTCTGGCGTGAAACGCCAGTTGAGGCCGGGCGCGACATTGGCGTCGAAATGCACCGAAATCCTGCGCACGCCCCGGGTGGTCGGCGCTTGCCGCGCGGTCTGGGTCGTGCCGCCATAGCCGGTGGCGGAACAGAATATCCGGTAGAATGGCACGGCTGCAAAGGACAGGCCGAGCATCGCCACGGCGGAAAAGCCGATGATGGCCGCCGTTGTGACTTGCTTTCGGCTGGAGGCCTCGCGCCTTTGCTGGGTCATGGCGTCAGTTCGGCCGGAAGAAAGTGTTGTGGCCGAGCTTGACGATGGTCATGGCGTAGAAGATCGCGACCAAAGCGGCGACGGCGAGGGCGATCGCCACGTTGCGCTGGCGGCGGCGCTTTTCCTGCTCGGGCGTCAAGGACTTTATCACCAGTTGCGTGGGCATTACAGCAGAACTCCCGTCCAGATCGCCGCGAGCCGCTCAACGACGAGAACGGCGAACAGCGAGAAAAGATAAAGAATGGAGAAGCCGAAATTGCGCATGGCTATTTTTTTGGCGCGGTCCCCATCGCGATTCAGGTAAACGGCGAGGCAGCCAAGGATCATGCCGGCGCCGCCAAGCGCCGATGCAACGCCATAGGCCGGGCCGGCGAAGCCGAGAAGCCAGGGAAGCATGCCGATCGGCGCGAGAACCAGAGCGTAGGCCAGTATCTGGGCGCGGGTATGATCGGGTCCCCAGACATTAGGCGCCATGGGGACGCCGGCGCGGCCGTAATCGCCGGACTTGACCAGAGCCAGCGACCAGAAATGCGGCGGCGTCCAGACGAAAATGACGGCGAAGAGCACGAGGCTCGACAGGCTGAGCGAGCCAGTCGCGGCGGCATAGCCGACCATGGGCGGCAAGGCCCCGGCGGCGCCGCCAAACACGATGTTCTGCGGCGTCGCCCGCTTCAGCCACATCGTATAGACGACGACATAGTAGAAGATGGTGAAGGCGAGCAGGCCGGCGGCCAGCCAGTTGGCGGCGAGGCCGAGCGTCATCACGGAGAAGAAGGACAGAACGAGCCCGAAAGCGAGGGCCTCGCCGCCGCTCATCCGCCCCGAGGGAATAGGGCGGGTGCGGGTGCGCGCCATCAAGCGGTCGATGTCGGCGTCGTACCACATGTTGAGCGCGCCCGAGGCGCCGGCCCCGATGGCGATCGCCAGCAGCGAGATGAAGCCGATGACCGGATGCATGGGATGCGGCGCCAGCAAAAGGCCGGCGACGGCGGTGAAGACCACCAGCGACATGACTCGCGGCTTCAACAAGGCGAAATAGTCGGAAGGGCTGGCGCCCGACGCGGCAAGGGCGAGATCGCTGTCGCTGGCAAGACTCATTTACGTTCGCTCCATTCGCGGGCGAAAACCGGAAGCGGCGGCGCCGCCCCGAAACTGGCGCGAATTCGCGCCAGTCCTTTGTATGTCGTCAGTGGCCAGCGTCTTCGGCGATGCGCGGCAGATCGTTGAACTGGTGGAAGGGCGGCGGCGAGGACAGGGTCCATTCCAGCGTCGTCGCGCCGGCGCCCCAGGGATTGTCGCCTGCGGCCACTTTGCGATGGAAGGCGTCGTAGACGCAGTAGAAGAAGATCACGAGCGAGCCGCCGGCGATGAAGGCGCCGACCGAGGAGACCCAGTTCCACAAGGCGTAGACGTCGGGATAGTCGATATAGCGCCTGGGCATGCCGGCGAGGCCGAGGAAATGCTGCGGGAAAAAGGTCAGGTTGATGCCGGTGAACAGGACCCAGAAATGCAGCTTGGCCAGCTTTTCATCATACATGTAGCCGGTCATTTTCGGGAACCAGTAATAGAAGCCCGCGAAAATCGCGAAGACCGCGCCGAGGGACATCGTGTAATGGAAATGCGCCACGACGTAATAGGTTTCGTGCAGGGCGCGATCGACGCCGGCGTTCGACAGGACGACGCCGGTGACGCCGCCGATGGTGAACAGGAAGATGAAGCCGATCGCCCAGTACATCGGGGCGCGCAGCGAGATCGATCCGCCCCACATGGTGGCGATCCAGGAGAAGATCTTCACGCCCGTCGGCACTGCGATGACCATGGTGGCGAAGACGAAATAGCGCTGCGTGTTCAGCGACAGGCCCACCGTGTACATGTGATGCGCCCAGACGAGGAAGCCGACCACGCCGATCGCCACCATCGCATAGGCCATGCCCAGGTAGCCGAAGATCGGCTTGCGCGAGAAGGTCGAGATGATGTGCGAGATGATGCCGAAGCCGGGCAGGATGAGGATGTAGACTTCCGGGTGGCCGAAGAACCAGAACAGGTGCTGGAACAGCAGCGGATCGCCGCCGCCGGCCGGGTCGAAGAAGGTGGTGCCGAAATTGCGGTCGGTCAGCAGCATGGTGATGGCGCCGGCCAGCACCGGCAGCGACAGCACCAGCAGGAAGGCGGTGACCAGCACCGACCAGGCGAACAGCGGCATCTTGTGCAGGGTCATGCCCGGCGCGCGCATGTTGAAAATGGTGGTGATGAAGTTGATCGCGCCAAGAATCGAAGAGGCGCCTGCGAGATGCAGCGACAGGATGACGAAATCCATCGCCGGGCCGGGCGAGCCGGTGTTGGAGGAAAAGGGCGGATACAGCACCCAGCCGCCGCCGAAGCCCTTCATGCCGGGCGAGCCCTCGAAGAACATCGACATGATCAGGAGCAGGATCGAGGCGGGCAGAAGCCAGAACGACACATTGTTCATGCGCGGGAAGGCCATGTCGGGCGCGCCGATCATGATCGGCACGAACCAGTTGCCGAAGCCGCCGATCAGCGCGGGCATGACCATGAAGAAGATCATCAGCACGCCATGCGCGGTGATGAACACGTTGTAGAGGTTCTTGCCCGCGTCGAGGCTCATGCTGGGGTCGGCGCCCTGCAGCAGGCGCGCCAGAGCCGGAAAGATCTGGATGCCCGGATACATCAGCTCGGCGCGGATCGCCATCGACATCGCGCCGCCGATCAGGCCTGCGAACACGGCGAAGAACAGGTAGAGCGTGCCGATGTCCTTGTGATTGGTGGAAAAGAGATAGCGCCGCCAGCCGGTCGGATGGCCGTGCGCGTCGAGGAAATCGTGGAGGGCGGCGTCATGGCTGACATTCTGGGCTTCCTCGGGATCGGGTTTGACGCGGCCGCGGCGGGCGCGGCGGAAGGGTCAGCGGCGGCGGTCGAAGCGGAGGCGTCGGCGAACTGGGCGGCCGGCGGGAGGCGGCGTATTTCTTCTTCGCCTGGGTCAGCCAGTCGGCATATTGCGCCTCGCTGACCACGCGGAACACGATCGGCATGAAGGCGTGGTCCTTGCCGCAGATCTTCGAGCACTGGCCGTAATAGATGCCTTCGCGCTCGGCCTGGAACCAGGCTTCGTTGAGCCGGCCGGGCACGGCGTCGATGCGGACGCCGAAGCCGGGCACGGTAAAGGAATGGATGACGTCGGAGGCGGTGACCTGGACGCGGATCGATCTTGCCGACCGGCACCACGGCCTCATTATCGACCCACAGGAGCCTGATGTCGCCCTTCGACGGGTCGATCTGCTCGTCCGGCTTGATCATCGAATTGAAGCTGAAGCCGCCGGCCTGGTCCTTGGCGTAGGCATAGGACCAGTACCACTGGTTGCCGGTGACCTTGATGGTCAGGTCGGGCTTCGGGATCACCAGCTGATGGGTGAGCAGCCGGAACGAGGGGATGGCGATGACGACGAGGATCATCACCGGGATGATCGTCCAGGCCACTTCGAGCAAAGTGTGGTGGGTCGTCTTCGAGGGAGTGGGATTGGCCTTTTCGTTGAACTTCCAGATGACATAGGCCAGCAGCGCCGCCACGAACAGGCAGATGACGGTGATGATCGGCAGCAGGATGTCATTGTGGAAGAAATGGATTTCGTCGGCGATCGGCGAATTCGCCATCTGGAAGCCGATCTCGCCCGGACTCGGCGTGGCCGTCGCCCGGCAGCTGCGCCGGCGAAGGCCGTCAAAGCCGAGAAACCAAGAAAGCCAGGCCGAGAGGCCAAAGAGCGAGGCGCCAGTGGCGCGACAGGCGCCGCAGCGCAGGCATAACCGGTCGTTCGCCGGAATCCGGACGTTCATTGCGCATTAGGACTTCCGCTCCCACGCGAACCTTCGGGTCACGCTTTTGTTCCGCCTTCCGGGCGGACTTGCTTTTGCCAAAGCCAACCACAAAGTTTGATTTAGATCAATATGCCTTCCGCATTATCGCGACGCTTTCGCTCCGGTTTCGGATTCCGCCTTTTGGGAAACCCTTCTTGCGGCGCTTGACAGGCCCGGCTCTTTTGATACGCGTGTCGCGGCCGGGGCCAGATCGGCGGTGCGCCTGACATGGGTCGCGCGGCCGCGGAATTCGGAGGAATCATGGCGTTTCATCGCAACGGCCCGGGATGGGCCGGGAAGTTTTTTTGCGCATCCTTGTTCGGAATTTTGATGATTGCGGGCCTGTTCGCCTCACCGGCCGCGGCCCAGGGCGCGGTCAAGGGCAAATATGGCGATTGGGAGATGCGCTGCGAGACGCCGCCGGGCGCGACGCGCGAACAATGCGCGCTGATGCAGAGCGTCGCGGCCGAAGACAAGCCCAATGTCAATCTGGTGGTGATCGTCCTGAAGACCGCCGACGGCAAGAGCCGCCTGCTGCGCGTCATCGCGCCGCTCGGCGTGCTCTGCCTTCCGGCCTGGGCTTGAAAGTCGACAAGACCGATATCGGCCGGGCCGGCTTCGTCCGCTGCCTGCCTTCGGGCTGCGTTGCCGAAGTGGTGATGGAGGACAAGCTGCTCGACCAGATCCGCGCCGCGACCACCGCCACCTTCGTCATCTACCAGACACCGGAGGAGGGCATCGGCATTCCGTTGACGCTCAAGGGCTTCAAGGAAGGCTTCGACAAGCTGCCCTGAGGCGGACTTGACGGGCTTGACGGGCTTGACTCTTGGAGGCCGCTCCTGAATTGTGGCGGCGTCAGATCAAGACCCTCCGCGGAAGAGTCCGTCGCGATTCGCTCGTTTGATCGTCGGCGGCGCGAAGGCGCAACCGCCCCGGAAACGCTCAGGCCCAAGGACCGCGAAGGGGTGACGCTCTGGAAAGCGGCGCGCAGGCATATTCCCGAAATAGATTCGGACAGGAATATGTGGATAGAGCGCCCACCGAAGGGGGCAACCCGGGCGGCTTCGGCCGGTTCGGGGAAATCTTTCAGGTCTCGGGACAGAGGGGGCGAAACGTTGCGTCGGATTTTTCCGGCCGCAAATCGCTTTTTCGTCAGGAGACGGCATGACCCCCGAGAGCTTACGAAAATCCAAAGCCGAACGCACACCGCTCTATGAGCGCCATCTCGCCTTGGGCGGACGCATGACGCCCTTTGCCGGCTATGAATTGCCGGTCAATTACGGCGGCGGCATTCTCAGCGAACATCTGTTCACGCGCGAGAACGCCGGCCTGTTCGACGTGTCGCACATGGGCCAGGCCGTGTTTTCCGGGCCGGAGGCGGCGCGCCGCTTCGAAAGCCTCGTTCCGGGCGACATCCAGGCGCTGGCGGCCGGGCGCACGCGCTATACCCAGTTCACCAATGACGAAGGCGGCATTCTCGACGACCTGATGGTGACGAGGCTCGCGCCGGACGCTCATGGCGAAAGACTTTTCCTCGTCGTCAACGCCGCCTGCAAGGCGCAGGATTTCGCCCGCCTGCGCGAAAAACTGCCGGATCTGCGCCTCGAAATCCTGAGGGATCGCTCGCTTCTGGCCTTGCAGGGGCCTCGCGCGGCGACCGTGCTGGAGCGTCATATTCCCGGCGTCGCGGTGATGGCCTTCATGTCGCTGCGGCAATTTTCCTGGCGGGGGGCGGAGCTTTACGTGACGCGCTCGGGCTATACGGGCGAGGACGGCTTTGAAATTTCGGTCCCGGCGGAAAGGGCTGGCGATCTCGCCGACGCTTTGCTGGCGGAGGACGAGGTCCGGGCCATAGGCCTCGGCGCCCGCGATTCCTTGCGCCTCGAAGCCGGCCTGTGCCTCTATGGCCACGACATCGACACGACGACCAGCCCGATCGAGGCCGGTCTCGCCTGGTCGATTTCCCGCCGCCGCCGCGAGGACGGCGGTTTTCCCGGCGCGGCGCGCGTGCAGCGCGAACTGGCGGAAGGGATTCGGCGCCAGCGTGTCGGCCTGGCGCTGGATGGCAAGGCGCCGGCGCGCGAAGGCGCGGAAATCGCCGACGCGCAAGGCGCGATCATCGGGCGCGTGACGTCGGGCGGCTTCTCGCCCTCGCTTGGCCGCCCGATCGCCATGGGCTACGTCCCGCCGGCCTTCGCCGCGCCGGGAACGGAGGTTTCGCTGATCGTGCGCGGAAAGCCGCTTTCGGCGCATGTCGTCGCCCAGCCTTTCGTCCCGACCCGCTATCACCGTTCCCCGAAACAATAATTCCGGAGCTTCCCATGTCGAAAACCCTCTACACCAGGGATCACGAATATATCCTGATCGACGGCGACGTCGGCGCGGTCGGCATCACCGATTTCGCGCAAGGCCAGCTCGGCGACGTGGTCTTCGTCGAATTGCCGCAGATCGGCGCCAAGCCCAAAAAGGGCGAACAGGCGGCCGTGGTCGAAAGCGTCAAGGCGGCGAGCGAAGTTTTTGCGCCCGCCGCCGGCGAAGTGGTCGAGGTCAACGCCGAACTCGAGGAAAACCCTGCTCTGGTCAATGAGGACCCGTCAGGAAAAGGCTGGTTCTTCAAGATCAGGCTCGCGGATGCGGGCGAACTCGCGGACCTTCTCGACGAGGCCGCCTACAAGGATCTGATCGCCTCGCTGGCCTGAGGATTCCGGGCCTTCCGCCAGAAAAACAGCGGAAGGCCTTTGCTTTTCGTCGGCCTTTTTGTTGGCTCAGGCTTTCTTGGCGAGAAGGTCGCGGATTTCCTCCAGCAGCACCTCTTCGCGCGGCGGAGCGGGCGGGGCGGCGGGCGCCTCTTCGGCCTTATTCGGCGTCATGTGTTCGATCGCGCGAATCAAGATGAAGATCACGAAAGCGACGATCAGGAAGTTGATCACGACGGTCACGAAAGAGCCGAAGCCGAGCACAGCGCCCATTTTCTTGGCGTCGGCGTAAGCGGGATGGCCGACGACGTGGGAGCTGAGCGCGATATAGTAATTGCTGAAGTCGAGGCCGCCGGTGACGGCGCCGATCACCGGCATCAGCAGGTCGTCGACCAGAGACCCGATGATCTTGTTGAAGGCCGCGCCGATAATGACCGCCACCGCCAGATCCAGCACGTTGCCGCGCATGACGAATTTCTTGAAATCTTCTAACATGTGAGAAGCCCCTGTCGCCGACGCGCAAAAAGCGCGTCGGACGAAGGTTAAGCCGCGTTGGTCCGCAAGGTCAATCAGGCGAAAACGACGGGGAAACATTCGGCGCGAAGCGTCGAGGAGCGCCATGCTCGCGAGCTGGATCGGCATTACCGCAACCTTGTTGTATTTTATCGCCTTGCTGGCTTTGGCGGCCTATGGCGACCGCAAGGGCGCGCGCCTGTTGCGGCGGCCGGCGCGAAAGATGATCTATGCGCTGGGCCTTTGCATCTATTGCACGTCCTGGACCTTTTTCGGCTCGGTCGGGCTCGCCTCGTCCAACGGCCTGGATTTCCTGCCGATCTATATCGGGCCGATGCTGGTGTTCGGCTTCGGCTGGCCGCTGGTGGCGCGGGTGGCGCGGATCGCCCACGCGCAGAACACCACCTCCATCGCCGATTTCCTCGCCGCCCGCTACGGCAAGTCCGAAGCCGTGGCCGCCGTGACGCGCTGATTTCGGTGATCGGCGTCGTTCCCTATATCGCCTTGCAGCTCAAGGCGATTTCCGCGACCGTGACACGGTTTCGGCTTTGTCGCCGCTGACCGCGTCGTCGGGGCGGTCGAAGGGCCGGATCATCTGGCCTTGGCCGTCGCCCTGCTGCTCGCGCTTCTTCGCCATGGCCTTCGGCACGCGCCGCATCGACGCCGGCGAGCACCAGAACGGGCTGATGCTGACCATCGCCGCCAATCGGTGATGAAGCTCCTGGCCTTTCTCGCGGTCGGCGCCTTCGTCGTCTGGGGCATGTTCGACGGGCTCGGCGACCTGTTCCAGCGCGCGGGCGACCATTCCGCGCATTCGCGCCGTCCTCGCCGCGCCGCCGGATTTCACGGTCTGGACCACGCTGACCCTGCTTTCCAGCGGCGCCATGCTGTTCCTGCCCCGCCAGTTCCATGTCGCCGTGGTCGAAAACCACGACGAGAAGGACATTCGCGCCGCGGCCTTCACCTTTCCGCTCTATCTGCTGGCGATCAATTTCTTCGTCATTCCCCTGGCCATCGCCGGGCTGATCATGTTTCCCGACGCCATGGACCGCGACATCGGCGTGATGGCGCTGCCGATCTGGGCCGAAAACGGCCCGATCACCCTGGCCGCCGTGCTCGGCGGCCTTTCGGCCGCCACCGCCATGGTCGATCGTCGAATCCATCGCCTTGTCGATCATGGTGTCGAACGACCTGGTCATCCCGCTGCTGCTGCGCTTTGGGCGCTGGCGCCGTGCGCGATCGACGCGGCGTCGGGGCAGGCGGGCATGGCGCATCCTGATGGTGCGCCGCCTCGCCATCCTGGTCGTGCTGCTGCTCGCCTATGGCTATTACCGGTTTCCGGCGAGACCTTGCTCGCCTCCATCGGCATGTTGTCCTTCGCCTGCGTCGCGCAATTGGGGCCGGCCTTCATCGGCGCCCTGGCGTGGCGGCGGGGCACGGCCCTCGGCGCCATCAGCCGGGCTCATCACCGGCGTCACGATCTGGGCCTATTCCCTGCTCGCGCCCTCGCTCGACGCTGGCATGATGCACATGGTCATCGCCGCGGCGCAATTTCCGCCGCGCCCGGACTTCCCGCGCCGGACATTTTCAACCTGCAGATGTCGACCTGACCCATGGCGTGTTCGTGAGCCTGCTCGGCAATACGCTGGCCTATGTGGTCGTTTTCGCTGGTGCGCCGGCCGACGCCGATGAAAGGCTGCAGGCCGATATTTTCGTCGGCAAGAATGCAGCGCCGATGGCGCAGGCGTTCCGGCTGTGGCGGACCACCGTCCCGCCTCCGAGGTCGAGGGCGCGGTCGCCCGCTATCTCGGCGCGCAGCGCACGCGCGAGGCCTTCAACGCCTTCTTCAGCGGCCGAGGCCTCAGTTACGACCGCGCGCGGAAGCCGACATCCATCTCCTGCGCATCGCCGAGCATCTGCTCGCTTCGGCGATCGGCGCGGCCTCCTCGCGCCTCGTGTTGTCCCTGCTGCTGCGCCGCCGCAACGTGTCGAGCGCCGCCGCGCTGCGGCTGGTCGACGACGCCTCCGCCGCGCTGCTCTACAACCGCGACATGCTGCAGCACGCGCTGGATTTCGCGCGCCAGGGCATTTCGGTGTTCGACGCCGACCTGCGCATGACCTGCTGGAACCGCGAATTCCGCGACATGTTCGACCTGCCCGGCTCCTTCGCCCGCGTCGGGGTGGCGCTCGACGACATCCTGCGCTTCAACGCCCAGCGCGGCCTTTATGGAATGGGGCCGGCCGACGAACTCGTCGCGGGGCGCCTTGAGCGGCTGACCAACGCCGAACCGTTCCGCGTGCCGCTCGCGCCGTCCGGCAGGGTGATCGAAACCCGCGCCGCCCGCATGCCCGACGGCGGACTGGTCGTCACCTATACCGACGTCACCGAGCAATAGCCGCCGAACAGGCGCTCGAGGCCGCAAATGAGACGTTGGAGCGGCGGGTGCGGGAGCGCACCGAGCAATTGACGCGGCTCAACGAGGAGCTGGCGCGCGCCAAGGCGGAGGCGGAAGCCGCCAATATCTCCAAGACGCGCTTTCTCGCGGCGGCCGGGCACGACATCCTGCAGCCGCTCAACGCCGCGCGGCTCTACGCGGCGTCGCTGATGCAGCGCGCCGGGGCCGGCGCGCCGCCGGAGGAAACCGGCGCCCTGGCGCAGAATGTCGATGCGTCGCTGGAGGCGGTCGAGGATATTTTTTCCGCTCTTCTCGAAATGTCGCGGCTCGACGCCGGGGCGATGAAAATGGAGCTGTCGAGTTTCCGCGTCGACGAATTGTTTCGGCAGCTGCGCATCGAATTCGCGCCGCTGGCGGAAAAGAAGGGGCTGGAGCTGACCTTCGCGCCCTGTTCGCTCGCCGTGCGCTCGGACCGGCGGCTCTTGCGGCGGCTGCTGCAGAACCTGATCTCCAACGCCATCAAATATACCCGCAAGGGCAGGGTGCTGGTCGGCGTCAGGCGGCAGCGCGGAAAGTTGCGGCTGGAGGTGTGGGACACCGGCATCGGCATTCCCGAGGACAAGCAGCAGGTGGTGTTCCGGGAATTCGAGCGCCTCGACTCAGGCGTTGGCCTGGCGCCTGGCCTGGGGCTCGGCCTGTCGATTGTCGAGCGCATGGCGCGGGTGCTCGGCCATCCCATTTCATTGCGCTCCAGGCCGAAGAAAGGCTCGGTTTTCACGGTGACGGCGCCGATCGCCGCCGCAACGCCGCTGGCCCCGAGCGGGGCGCGGCGCCTGCGCCCGCGCCCCGCCACTCGCCGCTCGCCGACATGGTCGTGGTCGCCATCGACAATGATCCGCGGATCATCGAAGGCATGCGGACGTTGCTTGCGGCCTGGGGCTGCGCGCCGGTCGTCGCGCACAGCCAGCGCGAGGCGCAGGCCGAGCTCGCGCGTCAAAACGGATTCCCGACGCCATTCTCGCCGATTTCCACCTCGACAAGGGCGACCGTCTGACCATGGCGCTGACTCCTGGAAGTTGAGCTCTGTGTGTGTGTGTGTGTGTGTGTGTGTGTGTGGTTTTTTTTTTTTGGTGGGTGGGTGGAGTGTGTGTGTGTGTGTGTGTGTGTGTGTGTGTGTGTGTGTGTGTGTGTGTGTGTGTGTGTGTGTGTGTGTGTGTGTGTGTGTGTGTGTGTGTGTGTGGTGGAGGGGGGGGGGGGGGGGGGGGGGGGGGGGGGGGGGGGGGGGGGGGGGGGGGGGGGGGGGGGGGG
>CAWKJW010000041.1:0-34520 GCA_963849665.1 uncultured Alphaproteobacteria bacterium
AACCAAAATCGGCAGATGGCTCAATGCCTGCACCGAGGGAACGATGCTCAGGTCGAGCGTATTCCGTGTGTGGTCAGCAAAGGTGCGCACCCCGCGCTCGCACAAAATGACTTGATAATTGCCCTCGCTCATTACGTATTCGGCACTCATCAGGAACTCTTCAAGCGTCGCGCTCATTCCCCGCTTCAACAGAACAGGCTTGCGCATCTTTCCCGCGCGTTTTAGCAGTGAATAGTTCTGCATGTTCCGGGCGCCGATCTGGATTACGTCAGCCCATTCGTTCACATGCTCGAGAATATTCGGTGTCCAGCGCCTCGGTCACAATACGAAGTCCATAGCGCTCGCGCACTTCGGCCATGATGCGCAGCCCATCCACCCCCAATCCCTGGAAGGAATACGGTGAGGTCCGCGGCTTGTAGGCGCCGCCACGGAAAAATATCGCCCCGTTGGCAGCCACCTGCTCGGCAATTGCAAACGCCTGTTCGTGGCTTTCAATCCAACAAGGCCCGGGCAATCACCACCAGCTGACGCCCGCCGATGGTTGCTTCCGGCAGAGTTCCCGTGCGCGGGAAGTGAATCACCGTATCCTCTTGTTTGACGTCCCGGCTGGCTAGCTTGTAGGCCTTTGACACGCGAATCACCTCGGTATACCCTGGAAAGCGTCTCTAGATTTTGTTGCTCGAACTGCGCCGTTAATATCACGCCAAGCTCCGCAGCGCGGCCGGTTCCGGTCATCAGCGCCGCCGGGGTGGCGAGGCCCATGGCGCAGGGACAGGCGATGATCAGCACATTGACCGCGCTGACCAGCGCCAGGGCGAGCGCAGGAGAAGGCGCCAGCCACAGCCAGAGCGCGAATGTGAGAAAGGACAGGGCCAGCACCGCCGGCACGAAACGCGCGGTCACCTTGTCGGCCAGGGCCTGGATCGGCAGGCGCGCGCCTTGCGCGGTCTCGACCATCCTGATGATGCCCGCGAGAACCGTGTCGCCGCCCACTTTCGTCGCCCGCAGCGCAAAGGCCCCGGCGAGATTCTGGCTGCCGCCGATCACGAAAGAGTCCTTCCGCTTGGCCACGGGAGTGGATTCGCCGGTCATCAGGCTTTCATCGACATGGCCGGCGCCTTCGACGATCAGCCCGTCGACCGGAATTTTTTCGCCGGGCCGCACGTCGATCAGGTCGCCGGCCCGCACTTCCTCGACCTGCAGATCGACACTCTCGCCCTCGCGCCGCACATGGGCGATTTTCGGCTGCAGCCGCGCCAGCCTGCCTATGGCGTCGACGGCGCGGGTTTTCGCGCGCGCCTCCAGCCAGCGCCCGAGCAGGATGAAGGCGATGATGGTCGCCGCGGATTCGAAATAGGAATGGCGCGTCCCCGCCGGCAGGACATGCGGCGCGAACGTCGCGAGCATCGAATAGGCGTAGGCCGCGCCGGCGCCGAGCGCCACCAGCGCGTTCATGTCGGGCGCGCGGCGTGTCAGCGAGGCGAAGCCGAGGGTGAAAAAGCGCCGCCCCGGCCCGAACAGCGCCGCCGTCGTCAGCGCCGCCGCCACGACCATGACGCTGCCCTGTCCGAGCGTTCTTTGCAGCCAGTCGGCGAAAGCCGGCGACATATGGCCGCCCATCTCCAGAACGCTCACGGGGACGGCGAGCGCGGCCGCCCAGATGAACTTTTGCCGCTGGGCACTGGTCTCCGCCGCCCGCGCGGCGAATGGATCGGGCGCCCGGGTTCCGAGCGGACGCGGCTCGTACCCGGCGCGGCGCACCGCCTCGGCCAGAGCCGGATAATCGACGGCGCCCTCCAGCGCCTCGACGAAGGCGCGCTCGGTCGCCAGGTTGACCCTGACCTCCAGCACGCCGCGCAGGTTCTTCAGGGCTTTCTCGACATGGGCGACGCAGGCCCCGCAGGTCATGCCCTCGACGCCCAGCTCGAAACGGGCGATTCGCGGCTGATAGCCCTCCTCGGTCACCCGCGCCGCGAGATCGGCGAGATCGGCGCCGGGCGCCAGCACCAGTTCGGCCTTTTCGCTCGCCAGATTGACCCTTGCGTCCATCACGCCGGGCGCGGCCTTGAGCGCCTTTTCGACATGGGCGACGCAGGCGGCGCAGGTCATGCCGCCAATGCTCATCGCGCAGGCCTCGCCTTCGGGCGCGCCGGCGCGGTCCGGTTTGGATTCGATTGTCATCGTCCGTGATAGTGGGTTCACTTCAGCCGACCTGCAACCCTTTGCCGCGTCAATAGATCGCGCGCTTCACCGGCTGCGCGTAATAGGTGTTGAGAATGGAGAAGCGCGGCTTCGCATTGTCGACGGCGATGGAATCGCGCCCGTGCCAGCTGGTCCTGAGCAGATTGTGGCGCGGGTGGATGACCACGAAGGCCAGGCCGCTGTTGGGCAGGAAGGGCAAGGTCTTGTCCTCGACCAGCCCGTAGGATTTCCAATGAAAGACGCCCATCGGCGAAATCTTGTAGATCGTCGTGCCGAGCGCCTTCTGGCTGTCGTCCTCCGGCATGTAGATCAGCATGGTGAGGACTTTTTTCCGCGTATCCGGGTGCGGCTTGATGGCGTAGCCGTCGTAATCCGCATAGAGCACCGGGCGCGGATACATGGGCGCCGGCCAAGCCTCGCCGCTCCCCTTGACGCGGATGCGCAGGCCTTCATCGAGCCTGACGCGCAACGCCTCTTCCAGCGCTGGCGAGGACAGGACGTCGGAAACCAGCTTCCACAGTTCGCGGCGCTCGTCGTCGCCAGCGTCGCAGGAGCCGTCGAACAAGGTGAACTGCCGGCGGGTGTCTTCCTTGTTGAGCTTGACGTAGCCGTCGGGGTCGGGACGCTTCGCCAGCAGCAGGCGATAGAAATCCTCCGGCCAGAAATGCTCGAACGCCATATGCGGATAGGGCTTTGGAAAAACTCGGGCCTTCAGGATCGATTCGACCGCATGGGCCACGAGTTCATCGTAAGTCGCCATTCCAGCTCTCCAGATCCCGCCTGACAGGAGGAGAGCGTTAGGACGCCGACGGCCGGGGCGCAAGATTTTTGTCGCGCCGGCCCGGCAGTGGCGATCAGTATGCGGCTTCCGTCACCGGCTCGGCGTAATAGGCGTTGAGGATGGTGTGCCGCGCCTTGGTCTGGTCGACATGGATCGTGTCGCGGCCGTGCCAGCTGGTCTTCAACGGGTGGTAGCGCGGATCGATGACGACGAAGGCTATGCCGGTATTGGGCAGGAAGGGCAGCGTCTTGTCCTCGACCAGCCCGTAATGCTTCCAGGAGAAGAGACCTTTGGGCGAGATTTTGTAAACGGTGGTGCCGAGGTCCTTCTGGCTGTCGTCCTCCGGCATGTAGAGCAGCATGGTCAGAACCTTGCGGCGGGTGTCGGGATGCGGCTTGATGGCGTAGCCGTCATAATCGGCGTAAAGGACCGGGCGCGGATACATCTTGACCGGCCACCCTTCATGGCTGCCCTTCTCCCTGATCCGCAAGCCCTCGTCGAGTTTTTCACGCAGCGCCGCTTCGATCTCCGGCGCGGACAGCACGTCCGAAACCAGCTTCCACAACGCGCGTCGCTCGTCGTCGCCGGCGTCGCAGGAGCCGTCGAACAGGGTGAACTGCCGCCTTGTGTTTTCCCGGTTGAGCTTGACGTAATTGTCCGGCTCCGGGCGCCTGGACAGGAGTTGTCGATAAAAGTCCTCCGGCCAGAAA
Organism: uncultured Alphaproteobacteria bacterium; assembly: GCA_963849665.1. Classification (GTDB taxonomy): domain Bacteria; phylum Pseudomonadota; class Alphaproteobacteria; order Rhizobiales; family Beijerinckiaceae; genus Rhodoblastus. Next base: position 3,694 of record CAWKJW010000041.1, read on the forward strand.
TTCTCGTAAGCCATGTGCGGATAGGGCCTGGAAAAGACCTTCGCCCCCATGATCGATTCGACGCCGTGATCGACCAGCTCCTGATAACGGGTCTCCGCCATTCTCCGTCCTCCCTGAACCTCACTTGTGGCCCATGGAGCGGGAACTATCGGGACAAGCGGGAGAGCCGCCTTGATTCAGATCAGCATCGGCGCCGCATCCGTAACGAATACCGTCTCAGGCGAAGGTCCGCGTCGCCGCAAACCATTCGCGCGTCCGCGCTTCCGGATCGGCGTTGAGCGTGATGTCGGTGACGACGGCGGCGCTGTCGGCCCCGGCGCGCAAGGCTTCCACGCCGCGTTCGGGCGTCAGGCCGCCGATGGCGACGAGCGGAAGAGAACCGATTTTCCGCCGCCAGAGCGCAAGTTTGTCGATGCCCTGCGGCGCCCAGGGCATCTGTTTCAGAAGCGTCGGAAAGATCGGCCCGAGGGCGATGTAGTCCGGCCCGGCCGCGATCGCCCGCTCCAGTTCGGCCTCGTCATGCGTCGACAGGCCGAGTTGCAGTCCGGCGCGGCGAATTGCCGCAAGATCGGCGCTGGCAAGATCTTCCTGGCCGAGATGGACGAAATCGCAGCCGAGATCGAGCGCGAGCCGCCAATGATCGTTGACGATCAATTGCGCGCCGAATTTGGCGCAAAGCCCCTTGGCCTCGCTGATCTGCGTGCGCAAAAAGACTTCGTCGGCGTCCTTGATCCGCAGCTGGACCAGCCTCACGCCGCAAGGCAGCAGGCGGCGCAGCCAGTCCGCCGAAATCGACGATCAGGTAGAACGGATCGAGCTTCATGTGAAAGCCTTGCCGATCACCGGCGTCGAGGGCGCAGCCATGTCGCGCGGCTCGATGGGAAGCGCCCGGAAGGCCTTGCGCCCGGCCTCGGAGGCCAGGGCGAAAGCCCGCGCCATGGCGACGGGATCGCCGGCCCGCGCGATGGCGGTGTTGAGCAGCACCGCGTCATAGCCGAGTTCGAACGCCTGCGCCGCCTGCGACGGCGCGCCGATGCCGGCGTCGATCACCAGCGGAACGTCGGGAAAATGCGCCCGCATGGCGCGCAGGGCGAACAGGTTGTTGAGCCCCCGCCCCGAGCCGATCGGCGCGCCCCAGGGCATCAGCACGCGGCAGCCGGCGTCAAGCAACCGGTCCGCCACGACGAGATCGTCGGTCGTGTAAGGAAAAACCTGGAACCCCTCGTCGCAAAGAATTCTCGCCGCCTCGACCAGTCCGAACACGTCGGGCGCGAGCGTGTCCTCCTCGCCGATCACCTCCAGCTTGATCCAGGGCGTATCGAACAGTTCGCGCGCCATCTGCGCCGTGGCCACCGCCTCCTTCACCGTCCGGCAGCCGGCGGTATTGGGCAGGACGCGCAGGTTTTGCTCGCGGATCAGCTGCCAGAAGCTTTCGCCGGCTCGGCCTCCGCCCGCCTCGCGCCGCAGCGACACGGTGACCACCTCCGCCCGCGACGCTTTCAGCGCCTCGGCGAGAATGGCCGGCGAGGGATATTGCGCCGTGCCGACCAGCAGGCGCGAATTAAGGACCACATCATAGACATGCAGCGGATCATCGAATGGCGCGGCATTCATGTAGGACTCCCTTTCAGCCTCCCTGCCGGGGCGTGAGGATTTCAACGCGGTCGTCGGGGCCGAGTTTTATCGAAACCCGCTCCTTCGCGCGCACAAAATCGCCATTGACCGCCGTGGCGACCAGCTCCGGCCGATAATCCAGCTCCTCGATCAGCGACGCGAGATTTTCCGAGCGCGCCTCAAGAGGCTCGCCGTTGACCACGATCCTCATCCATCACCTCTGGGAATTCCGCGTCTTCGAAGATGATTTTCGCCGCGCGGCTGGCCAGCGCCGGCGACAGCAGGAAACCATGGCGGTAAAGGCCGTTCAAATGAAGGCGGCGGCCCTCCCGCTTGATGCGCGGCAGGTTGTCGATGAAGCTCGGCCGCACGTCGGAGCCGGTCTCGACCACTTCCGCCTCGGCGAAGGCCGGATGCACGGCAAAGGCCGAATTGACCAGTTCGACGAGGGATCGCGCGGTCACCCGCGCCCGCTCCTCGTTCTCGATCATGGTCGCGCCGACCATGAAAGTCCCGTCGGGGCGCGGCACGATATAGACCGGATGGCGCGGATGCAGCATACGGACCGGCCGCGAAAGCTTCACGTCGGCCGAGCGCAGGATCATCATCTCGCCCTTGACGCCGCGCAGGCCGGAGAGATCGGACTTGGCGCCGAAGCCCCGGCAATCAAGGGTCCAGTCGCAATCGTCGGGAAGGGTCGCGGCGTCGGTCGCGAAACGGAAGGCGACATTGGGCTCTCGGCTGAGGATGGCCGCCAGTTCGTCCATGGCGGCGCGCGGAGCCAGATGCGCCTCTTCGGCGAAATAGAGAGCGTGGTCGAAATGCTCCGCAAGATCCGGCTCCAGCGTGGCGAGGCCGGCCCGGTCCACCCGCTCGAAATGGCTGGTGCGGCGGGAAAATTGCGCCAGTTCCGAGCGGTCGCGCGGCTGCGCCACGACCAGCGAGCCGCGCCGCTCGGCGACGGGCACGATTTTGGTCCAGAAATCCAGCGCCTCGGCGCCGAGGCGGGCGACGATCGGCTCGGTCGATTCCGCCTCGCACCAGGGCGCGATCATGCCGCCGGCGTAAAACGAGCAGCCAAGTCCGGCTTTCGCGCCCTTTTCGACGATTTCCAGCGCCAGATTGCGGTTTTTCGCGCGCGCCTGCCGCACAAGCTCGAAAGCCGCCGTCAGTCCCGCCGCGCCGGCGCCGATCACCCGGATACGCATACCGCTCCCCTTTCCACTTGGAGCGTATTCGCTAACGCGGACCTCCGGCTCAAGCGAAGTGGACACCGGTTCGCATGAAGACCCGCAGGGCGGCGTTGGCGAATACGCGCCGAAACAAAAAACCGGAGCCCCGGTCCGATCCAATCGAATCGGAAAAGGCTCCAGGACCTGAGCGGCGAGCAATTGGCGGGCGTAGCGAGGGAAGCCAGGCGGCGAGGCAGGACTTCGATTCGCGCCATCCCTCCGCCAGTGCGAACTGGATCAGGTCTTAAGGGTCGCCGGGCCGTCGATTGTCCGACGCCGCCAGCCTCTCAGCCCCCTGGGGCCTATTCCCGAAAATCCGGAGACTTTTCGGACGGGAATAGGCGCTGGCGGGGCTCCCCTTGGCTTCGATGAAACTTATGTGTCGCCATGGCGCCCGGCGTCAAGAGCCGTCGACGCCGCAGGCTGGCGCCGCGCTTGCGTGGCGGGGGCGTCCTGACCCCAAAGGCGCAGTTTAGAGGCTTTCAAAAAAGCCCGGCGATGTGCTAAAATCAGCGGATGAGAAAGAAAATGGCGGCATTGGAACAAGAGCGAGGCGCAACCGCGGCAAAGCGGCCTGTCGCAAAGCCTACATATGACTGGAAAAACGGCGCCCTCGCCCGGCTGGTGCAGGGCAAGCTGCGCTCCGTCGACCTGCGTCCGACGCGCCAGAGGGTCAGCCTCGCCAGCCTGCTGTTCGTCGCCGGCGACCGCCATGTGACGGTGGACCAGCTCTTCGCCGAGGCGAAAGCCCTGCGCATGCCGCTGTCCCGCGCCACCGTCTACAACACCTTGCACCAGTTCGTCTCTGCCGGCCTGGTGCGGGAGATCGCGCTTTACGGGTCGAAAGTCTGGTATGACACCAAGACCGGATCGCATTGCCATTATTTCGACGAGGACCTGGCCTCGCTCTATGACATGCCCGAAGACCTTACGGACCAGCTCAAGCTGAAGCCGCCCGAAGGCAAGAAGATCGTAGGCGTGGACATTATCGTGCGCCTGGCCGACGACGATGGACAAGACGCCGCGCCGGAAAAGTGATTCCCCGGCTCAGTAGGCGTTCTTCGGGAAAAGCACGGAAAGCGGCGTCCTGAGCAGGATCCTGACGTCCAGCCACAGCGACCAGTTTTCGATGTAGTAGAGGTCGTGGGCGACGCGTTGCTCGATCTTCTCGATCGTGTCGGTTTCGCCGCGCCAGCCGTTGATCTGCGCCCAGCCGGTAATGCCGGGCTTGACCCTGTGGCGCGCGAAATAGCCCTCCACCGCCTTCTCGTAGACCAGGCCGGCAGCGTTGCCCTTGAGCGCATGTGGACGCGGCCCCACAAGCGACAAATCTCCGCGCAAAACGTTGAACAGTTGCGGCAACTCGTCGAGCGAGGTGCGGCGGATGAAGGCGCCGAACGGGGTCACGCGCGGATCGCCACGCGTGACCAGCCTTTCAGCCCCGGCATCGCAGCGGTCGGCATACATGGAGCGGAACTTGAACACGCCGAACCGCTCGTTGTTGAATCCATAGCGCGTCTGCACGAACAGCGCCGGCCCCGACGACGACAGCTTCACGCCGAGCGCCAGCAGCGCCAGGAGCGGCGCCAGCAGCACAACCAGGACCGCCGCCACCGCGCGGTCGAAAATCGCCTTCATCGCAATGTCCCAGTCCGACATGGGCTTGTCGAAAACCGGCAGGAAGGGCACGTCGCCAATGTAATTATAAGCGCGATCACGCAGCGTCAGCTTGCTTCCCAGCGCCGAAATCCGCACGTCCACCGGCAGCACCCATAACTTGCTCAGGATATGCAGGATGCGGTCCTCGGCGTTGAGCGGAAAGGCGACGATCAGCAGGTCGACCTTGTTGACGCGGCAGAAGGCTTCGAGATCGGAGAAGGCGCCGAGCAGCTTGTAGCGGCCGGCGTCGGCCGGCAGGCGCGTGCGGTCGCGGTCGTCGAAAATTCCGAGAATTTTCAGCGCGCCCCTGCCCGACGTCTCCAGCCGGCGAATGGTCTCCATCGCCTGCGCGCCGCCGCCGACGATCACCGTGCGCCGCGCCAGGCGGCCCTGGCGCGTCCATCGCGACGTAACCATGGCGAACACGGCGCGGACCAGGGCACCCGAGCCCCAGCCCCAGGCAAACCAGCGCAAGGTCCAAAGACGCAGGAGGCCGGGCTCGCCCGCGCCGGTCAGGACGCAGGCGGCGTCCCACGCCGCAAGGGCCGCAACGAAAGCGACCACCAGGCTGAGGCTCTGGCGCGGAAAGTCGCCTACGGCGCGGATCGTATAGGCCCAGCGCGACCGCAGCACGAAAACCCCGATGGCGGTCACCGCCACGATCGCCGTCGCCACTAGCGGCCAGCCGGCGGGCGCGATCATCGCCGCCGACAAATAGGACAGAAGCCCGGACGCCGCAAAATTCAGGGGATCGAACAGCAACAGGGCGCCGACCACCAGGGGTTGCGAGATCATCGCCTCCGCGGCCTCCGGCGGATCGGGTTGACGACGTTCCTCCACTCGAGGCGCAGCGCGGGCCGCGCTGAGGTCGGCGACGAGAAAGGCCGGCCGCGACCACTGGTCCGTGGACGGGTCGGCTGAAGGGTCGACCGAGGGGGAAAACTTTGTGGCGAAACGCATGGGCGACAGACTCGATGCCAAGAGAGCGCCTTCGGTCCCGGGAGGCGAACCTTCATCCACCCGGCTTGAAACGCCTCATTGCCGGCGATTTTATCGCGCCCGGGTAAACAGCGTGTTTTTCTCCTCCGCCGGACGCCGAAAAACAGACGCGCCTCCTTGCCGCCCGCTCGACGGCGCCCACTCCTGGCTCTTGCGAAAAACTCAATGATTCCGCGGTCGCGCGACGAATTAGGGGTTTGTTTACCAGCCTGACGAATAGTCCTGTCGTTGGCCCTCCGCGCGACGCGTCGTCGCCCCAGACGACAAGAGAGATGCCGTGATCCTGGCGCACCGCATATTCGCCTTTTCCCTCGTCGCCGCCGGCTCGGGCGCGGTCCTGTCGCCGAACGCCGCAATGGCGGACGAATGGCGCTTCTGCGTCGGCGTCGCGCCGTCCGCGCATCAAACGGTGATCACGGACATTTTCGACAACCCGTCCGAAAGCGCGCGAATCGAACATCGGCTGGAGGCCTATTTTCGCGCGCGCAAGGGCAGGAGCCTGACGTTCCAGTGTCCGCGCGGCTCGGGAGAAAGATACGCGGCGCTGAACGATCAGACCTTCGCCCTCCAGTTCAACCGGAAGATGGGCTTTTCGGTCGACGGAATGCCGGCCGCCGAAATCGCCGCGGTCCTCGGCGAAGGCGATTTTTGATTCCCGGCCGTTCAAAAATCGGGCAGCGCCACCGCAAAGGCCAGGACCAGGCCGAAGACCACGAAAAGGGCAACCAGGCCGACAAGCATCCAGCGGTCGTCAGCTTCCGCCGAGGCTTCGGGGCCTTCGGCGCCCGTCTCCTTACGGCCGGGCGCGGCGACCGCAATGGCTTCCGGAATTGCCGGTGCGACGGGCTCCGGACGCAACTCGGCGACGATGGCGAAATCCTGCGCCAGAGCCCTCTCTCGCGGAGGCGGATCGGCAACAGGTCGTGAGGCTGGCGCCAGCGCCAACTCCTCACTCTCTGGAACAGAACCATCGCTTATCCTATTGTCTACACCTAATTTATCTTCCAACACTCGCATTGACGGAAGTGCCGAAAGCTCTTGCGTGGCGGAAATTTTCTCTAGCGGCGCCGCCGCCACGACCTCGCGCGGCGCCCTGCCGGAGGCCTTCGCCCGCGCCCGCATCATGCGGCCCTGCGCCAGCACGAATATCGCGCAGGCCAGCGGCAGGGCGACGCCGACCGCCGGCGCCTGACCCTTCACCCAGGCGGAGAAAAGCGGATCGCCGACGATCATGTCGCCCGCCACCCAGCCGAGAAAGGCGGCGCCGAGGTCGATCAGCAGCGGAAAGAGCTTCATCAGGCGGCTGAAGCCGAAACTGCCGAAAATGATGAGCGGTATGCTCAAGCCCAGGCCGAAGGCCAGCAGCCAGAAATTGCCGCCGGAGACCGCCGCGAGCGCCACCACATTGTCGAGGCTCATCGTCGCGTCGGAGACGATGATCAGGCCGGCGGCGGCGAGGACCCCGCTTCTGGACCCCCGCGACGACAAAAGCGCGTCTTCGTCCAGCTCCTCGTCCTGCATCAGGTTGATGGAGATGACCAGAAGCGGAACGGCGCTCACGAACTGCAGAAAAGGCAGGCTCATCAATTCGCCGGTCATCAGCGTCAGGAACAGGCGCAGTCCGATGGCGCCCGCCGCGCCCAGCCAGGCGGCGCCGCGCGCCTTTTCAGGCGGCAGGCGGCGGCAGGCGAGCGCGATGACCAGGGCGTTGTCGCCGCTGAGCAGGAGGTCGAGAAGCAGGATTTGCAGCAAAACGCCGAAGGAGGTTGCGGCGGCGGCGGCTTCCATCAGGAGAAAACCTTTCTTTTCAGAAGCCCGACGGGCGTCGGCAAGCCATTACGCCTCGGCGATCATTTGGCGGCCTCGGCCTTGGCGCGCGCTTCCGGCGGCCCGGATTTCAGCGCCTTCAGGAATTGCGCGTCCGGCGTCAGCAGCATCACCGGCGCGCTGCCGGCGAGCGCCGCGCGGTAGGACTGCAGCGAGCGGTAGAACTGGTAGAAACCGGGATCGCCCTTCTCCGCGTCAGCCAGCACGCGGCTCGCGTCGGCGTCGCCCTGGCCGCGCGCGATCTGCGCATAGCGTTGCGCCTCCGACAGGATGACCGTGCGGTCGCGGTCGGCCGACGCCTCGATTTTCTGCGCCCATTCGTTGCCCTGGGCGCGCAATTCCTTGGCCTCGCGCTGCCGTTCGGATTTCATGCGGTCATAGATCGCCTGGCTGGTCTCGAGCGGCAGATCGGCGCGATGCAGGCGCACTTCCTCGACATTGACGCCAAGCGGCGCGAATTTCGAACTGGCGTCGGCATGGATCTTGTGGACGATGTCGCGCCGGGCCGGCGACAACAGCGTCGGCAGGCCGATCTGGCCGAATTCGCGGCGCATGGCGGTCGAGACGACTTGCGCCAGTTGCGCCCGCGCCTCGGTCAGATTGTGCAGGCTCTGGTAGAAGCGCAGCGGATCGACGATGCGGAAGCGGGTGTACATCTGCACCACGATGCGCTTCTGGTCGCCGAGAATCACCTGTTCCGACGGCGGCTCCAGCAGCAGGAGCCGCGAATCGAAAAGGAACACGCTGTCGATGAAGGGCGCCTTGAATTTCAGGCCGGCCTTTTCGATGATGCCGACCGGCGCGCCGAGCCGCACGACCAGCGCGTTCTGGCCCTCGTTCACGGTGAAGAAGCAGGACATCCCGACGAACAGGCCGACGACCGCGAGAAAACCGGCGATGAGGAGGAGTTTCGCCTTCATTTGTCGCGCCCTTCCTGCGAGCCGGAAGTTTCGGGCGCGACGGGCGAGGCCGGCGCCGCGGGCGGAGGCTTGATTTCACTCAGCGGCAGATAGGGCGCAAGCGGCGCGGCGCCCCTGCCCGACGAATCGACGATCACCCGCGACGATTTGCGCAAGACGGCGTCGACGCTTTCAAGATAGAGGCGCCAGGCGGTGACGTCGCGCGCCAGGGAATAGCTCTTGTAGATGGCGGAATAATTCTGCGCCTCGCCCTGGGCGAGATTGACCGTCTGCGCCTTGTAGGCGTCAGCGTCGAGTTTTATGCGATCGGCCTCGCCGCGGGCGCGTGGCAGGATGTCGTTGGCGTAGGACTGCGCCTCGTTGCGGGCGCGCTCCTGGTCGGCGCGGGCGCGCTGTACGTCGTTGAAGGCGTCGATCACCGTCGCGGGCGGATCGACGCGCGACAATTGCACCTGGACCACTCGGATGCCGGAGCCTTCGCGGTCGAGCACGCTTTGCAGAAGCGCCTGCGTCTCGTCGGCGACCTCCGCGCGCTTGTCCGACAGGGCCGCCTGGATCGGCGTCTGGCTGATCACCTCGCGTAGGGCGCTTTCGGCGGCGATGCGCAAGGCGATGTCGGGGTCGGCGACGTTGAAGAGATATTTGCCGGCGTCCTTGACCTGCCAAAGCAGCGCGCAATCGGCCTCGACGATATTCTCGTCGCCGGTCAGCATCTGCTTATCGCGCGCCTGCCCGACCGAGCCGTCGGGGGCGACGCCCAGCTGCATCTGCCGAATCTGGGTGACTTTCGGAAACAGCGCCGTCTCGATCGGCCAGGGGAGGTGGAAATGCAGGCCGGGCGGCGTGGTGTCGACCCAGGCCCCATAGCGCAGGACGATGCCCTGCTCTTCGGGCTGCACCTTGTATATTCCGGTCGAAATCCAGACGAACAAGGCCAGTCCCGCCAGAAGCGCCCAGCCGCGCGGCTCGAGCCGCGGCAGTTGGAAAAACTCCATGAACTTTTCGCGGCTCCCGCCAAAAATGGCGAAATCATCGGGTGGCGCTGGGGAAGTCTCGGGGATGTCCTGCATTGCGTACTTTGGTCCTGCCCCGCCGTTTAAGGCTTGATCGGCTGGCGAAAACGGGTCGGCCGCTCTTATCACGGCGGGGCCGGCAGGGCGACAAAAATGCGCGCGGTCGTAAAATCGTAAAAAGACAGCCGGGCGGCTGGACATGCGGATGAGGCTTTGCTACATCCCCATCCGCTTCGGCGGCGGCCCAACGGCGGCCCGCTGAATTTTTCGATGGGCGCTTAGCTCAGTTGGTAGAGCAGCTGACTCTTAATCAGCGGGTCGTAGGTTCGAGCCCTACAGCGCCCACCATCGAAAAACGCATGAAAATCAATCTGCTGATGAGTGGCGGTTCGGCCTAAGTGGCGGACCGCCCTCCACCGGTTTGCAAACGGTTTGCAAAAGCATTTGGATTTGATCATCGGGAACGGTGAATCAAAATGCCCCCAGCGTGGCGGCATCGGCAAGTCGACCCCTAACCGATCGGCGCCAACTGAAGCTCGATCAACAAAGCGTAAAAAAACCGCCGGATTTCGGCGGTTTTTTATGCTCGGCGGTCAGCTAGACTTTAGATGATCTCATTCTGCAAAGACTACGGTCTTGCTTGCTGGATCCGCGCACTCGCGCGGTGCCATCGAATCGGATCGATGATGTTCAGTTCTTGACCCAAACGCATCTTGAAGTGATGACACATATTTTTGCATACGCTCGCCATCGACGCCATTTGTCAAAACCGTGTATGGGTTCGAAGGAGTGGCGAGCACGCTTGCCATGCGCTCTGCGAGCCACACTGCGTCAAGACCGTTCATATGCTTTCCCCAGAATAATTTTAACCTTATAGTCCGAATCAACTTAACATCGCGTTAATCCGGTGTCATGCGATTCGTTGCTGTCAAGCGTTCAATTAAAGGTTATTATTGATGAAATCCGCAAAAATACAATTTCCTGAGCTATTTTTCTGCCTGGTCGCCCCTATTGGGACAGATCTAGATGAGGTTAACGGGTGCCTAGAGGCGCAACTCACCAGACTTGGCTACCACGTGGAACCGATACACATCACCGACATTTTGAAAGTTGTCGATGCAAATATCCCAAAAGATTTTTCGTCTGAATATGATCGGTATGATAAGCTTATATTACATTCAAATAATCTTCGCAGCTCGTTCGACGATGATGCTATACTTGCAAAGCTTGCTTTTTTCCTTATACAGGATAAGAGAAATAAATTTCGTTCCGAAAGCTCTCAAAAATTTAACGGCATCGCCTACATAATTCGACAATTCAAACGACCAGAAGAGATAGAACTTTTTCGGAGCGTCTATGGGCAACAGGTATTTCAAATATCCACTTACGCAGACCCTGATTTACGTAAATCACGGCTGATAAGAATTCTGCGTGATAAAGATCATCACAGAACTAGAAGCGATGATTTCGAGCCAGATGCGACCCGGCTGATCAGAAGAGACGAACACGAAGCACTCGTCTCACATGGGCAACGTATTCGCGATGTTTTTCCATTAGCAGATGTGTTTATCGATACGGAGACGCGCGAAACAACAAAGACTACACTTTCGCGTTTTCTGGACCTTATTTTTGGCAACAATTTTTATTCGCCTTCTCGCGAAGAGTACGGAATGTACATCGCGAAATCTGCATCATTGAGATCGCTTGATTTATCTAGACAGGTTGGCGCCGCAATTTGCGACCCAAAAGGACACATAAAAACACTCGGCTGCAACGAAGTTCCTAGTCCACGTGGTGGCACGTACTGGTGCAATGACGAGGGAGACGCCAGGGAGTACATAAGCAAATACGACACAAATGAAGACTTCAAATACCGTATGCTATCAGACACGCTCCTTCACTTGTCGGAAGTTGGTATTGTCGATGAAAAATATACAAAGATCGATGCTCGAGCGTTCTTAAAACAAATATATGATGAGAAACAAATCTCGCTAGAGAAAAAATTGATGATGATGGACGTAATCGAATACGGCCGCATCATTCACGCAGAAATGAATGCAATTACTGATGCTGCTAGAGAAGGAATCAGCATCCGTGATAGCGGACTATATTGCACAACGTTCCCATGCCATTTGTGTGCAAAACACATTATTTCTTCTGGAATAAAAAAGGTTGTATACATTGAACCGTATCCTAAAAGTTATGCAACTGAATTATATCGGGACGACATTGCCTTAAAGCGCGAAAAGACACTCGTTGAAGGACGTGTTTATTTCGTCCCGTTCATCGGCGTCTCGCCCAACCGTTATCGAGATTTTTTTGAGAAGGGTAAGCGGAAAGATTCCCAAGGACGTGCGAAGGAATGGTCGCAGGGCGCTCCCATGCCGATATTAAATGTGACTGGCACGGAATATATCGTGACAGAAAACGACCACCTCAAAGTCCTTATTGACGAGTTTGGTAAGAAGGGGCTTTTGGTTCCGGGAGCTGAGGCTTCGTCGCTTGATTGATTTTGTAGCGAGCGCCAACTGTTGCACCCGAAACGAAGCTTTTGAGTTTGCAATTTGCTCCTAAGCTACTGTTTCCAATTGCGGCACTTTCCTGGCTGTTTGCTGCTATAGCATTGTTTCAACATGCTAAATGATTGTCTCTTAATCAGCGGGTCGTAGGTTCGAGCCCTACAGCGCCCACCAAATATTCCATCGAAAAAGTCCGCGACCAATCGCATGCAGTGGAAATGGAAAAAGCCGGAGCGCTCGCCTCCGGCTTTTCTGTTGCGGCCGAAGCCTATGCCGATGGATCAAGGCGGACCGCCCGTCAGCGATCAAACGTAATAGGAAGATCGAGCAAAAGGTGTACGCATAACGGGCTGAAGCTGAGCAATAGCTTCAAGGCCGATTTTATGTCCACAGATTTCTTGCTTGCTGCGCTGCTCTCGGCGAATATTTCGCTAGAAGTGTCAGTCCGAAAAATGCATTGTCCAGCACCCCCGCGCGGACGACGTCTTGCCCCCCAAGTGTGTCCGCGCGGGTTAGTCGAAACCGGTCATCGCGTGTGTGTAGTGTGTCCAGTTTTGGCCCCGGATGCGGCCCGTCTGCATCCGGGTTTATTTTTTGCACGGCGCAGTCCTGCTGGCTATGACAAAGAAGCCACACATATCGGCGAATGCCTGCAAAGCTTGATTGTCCGCGTGTGCGGCTTAGCTTGCGCGCCTGGGCTTCGTGGCTGGATTTCCTTGAAGATGCAGTGTCCTGCCCCGTTCTGCAAAACCACCGAACGTCACGCAAACTTCTCTTTTTAAGTGGTAGGCTTGGCGCGCCGAATCTGGAGCGCTTGGTCATGTCAGGTTGGATTGTCGTCTATCGAACCTCCCTGGGCGCGAGGGAAACGCGCTCCCCCAGCGCCCCGACGGAGCGCAGGGCCCTGGCGCAAGCGCGAACGCTGCACATGCAGGGCTGCGAAGTCCTGGGGATCAAGGGGCCTGACGACCTGGCGGTCTCGGAGGATCGAATCAATCGCTGGATTGCGAGCGGCCGGGACAGGTAAGGCGCGGCGAGCCGGTCGGACGAGGCGACTTCAATGCGGGTCGGGCCGCCGGTACATCCGCGGCGGCCCTCCCGTCGGCCTGGCCCTCGGGAGGAAAGCTTCAGCTTACATTCAAGCTGGGGTCGCCGATCGCCCTTGACAAGAGCGACGCGGCGGCCGCCGCGTCATTTCACGCGGGCGCCGAGCCGGCGCGCGGCTGTTTCAGTCTGACGCCGCGGCCGCCGCCGCGACTGTCCGCATTCTCGCCTATGATTTCGACGCCGGCCCGGTCGAGCGCCTCGATCACCTTGGTGAGCGTGTCGATCACGCCGCGCACGTTGCCCTCGCTCGCCTCCATGCGCTGGATGGTCGGAAGCGACACCCCCGACATTTCCGCCAGTTGGCGCTGGTCGATGCCAAGCAGGGCGCGGGCGGCTCGCAATTGCAGGGCGCTGATCAAGCTAAACAGAACTCCGTGACGATGAAACTTCAAGCCGGGCAGCGCGATGGGCTCGCGTCGCATGGGGAAAGTTTCACGGAACGAACCCTATCATATTGACCGCGAAAATATAGGGCGTAGGCTGAGCCATCTAGTGATTTGACCTCAACACTGATGGGTCATGCATGACTATCGATGTGCCAGGCAGAAGATCATGCGCCTGCTTGATCCCTTCCGCCGAGAGTTCGGCCGAGGCCAAGGCGCCATGCCCGCGAGGGCGGCGCTGATGTCGGCCGGCTGGTTCCTCGGCGGCGACGCAGCTCTGCTGGCGCTCGGCGCGCTGGCGCCATTCGTCGGCCGCGGCCGCGCGGGCTCCAGCATTATCTATTACGGCGCGCTCGCCGTCTCCCTGCTGCTGTTCGGCGCGGCCCTCGTTCGCCTGTTGTCGGCGGCGCCGCCCTCGACGCTCGTCCTGCCGCTGGGCCTGCCCTGGCTCGGCGCCAATTTCCGCATCGACGCCCTGTCCGCCTTTTTCCTCGCCGTCATCAATTTCGGCGCGGCGGCGGCCAGTCTCTATGGGCTCGGCTATGGCCGCCACGAGCATGAGCCGCTGCGCGTCCTTCCTTTTTTTCCGGCCTTCCTCGCCGCGATGAACCTGGTCCTTGTCGCCGACGACGCCTTCGCCTTCCTGCTGTCGTGGGAATTGATGTCGCTGGCGTCCTGGGCCCTGGTGATGGCGCATCACCGCGAAGGCGACAATTTGCGCGCCGGCCTGGTCTATATCGTCATGGCCAGCGCCGGGACTTTCGCCCTGCTGCTGGCTTTCGGCCTGCTCGCCGGCGCCGGCGGCGCCTATTCCTTCGCGGCCATCCGCGCCCATGCGCCCGCGCCGCTGGTCGCGGCGGCGGCGCTGGCGCTGGTCCTCTTCGGCGCCGGGTCGAAGGCGGGGCTGGCGCCCCTGCATGTCTGGCTGCCGCTGGCCCATCCGGCGGCGCCGAGCCACGTCTCGGCGCTGATGAGCGGCGTCATGACCAAGGTCGCCGTCTACGCCTTCATCCGGATCGTGTTCGACCTGCTCGGGCCGGCCGCCTGGTGGTGGGGCGTGCCGGTCATCGTGCTGGGCGCGGCCACCGCGGTGGTCGGCGTGCTCTTCGCGCTCACCCAGACCGACCTGAAGCGCGTCCTCGCCTATTCAACGATCGAGAATATCGGCGTGGTCTTCGTCGCGCTCGGCCTGGCGCTGGCGTTCCTCACCTCGGGCTTCAGCGCCGCCGCCGCGCTGGCGATGACCGCCGCCCTGTTCCACGTCCTCAATCATTCGCTGTTCAAGAGCTTGCTGTTTTTCGGCGCCGGCGCAGTCGTGACCGCGACCGGCGAGCGCGAAATGGGCTTTCTCGGCGGTCTTCTGAACCGCATGCCGGCGACTGGCCTGTTCATGCTGGTCGGCTGCGCGGCGATCTCCGCCTTGCCGCCGCTCAACGGCTTCGTTTCCGAATGGCTGGCCTTCCAGGCCATCCTGCTCAGCCCGTCGCTGCCGAGTTGGGCCTTGAAACTGCTGATCCCCGGAGCCGGCGCCATGATGGCGCTGGCGGCGGCGCTGGCGGGCGGCTGCTTCGTCCGGGCCTTCGGCATTTCATTCCTCGGCCGTCCGCGCAGCGCCGCCGCCAAAGAAGCGACGGAAGTCGACCGCTTCTCGCTCGCCGCCATGGGCGTCCTCGCGACTCTCTGCCTTCTGGCGGGCGTGTTTCCGGGCCAGGTGATCGACGCGCTGGCGCCCGTCACGCACGCAACGATCGGCGCCGGGATGGCGCCGCAGGCCGCCCTGCCCTGGCTTTCGATCGCGCCCATCGCGGAAAGCCGAAGCTCGTATGACGGCCTGCTGGTCTTCTTCTTCATCGTCGCCTCGGCCCTGCTCGCGGCCTTTGTCATCCACCGCTTCGCGTCCAGCGCGATCCGCCGGGCGCCGGCCTGGGATTGCGGCTTTCCCAACGCCGATCCGGCGACGCAATATAGCGCCGAGAGCTTCGCCCAGCCGGTGCGCCGGGTTTACGCGAATTTCGCGTTTTTCGCCCGCGAGCGCGTCGACATGCCGGCGCCCGGCGATCTCCGCCCGGCGCGGCTCGACGTCGAGTGGGTCGACCTGGCCTGGGAATATCTCTACGCGCCGCTCCTCAACCTCGTGGGCCGGACCGCGACCTGGCTCAACCGCATGCAGTTTCTCACCATCCGCCAATATCTCAGCCTGGTCTTCGCGGCCCTGGTCTTCCTGCTGCTGGTGCTGGCGTCATGGGCCTGATCGTCGACCTCTCGATCCAGATTTCGCAGATGCTGGCGGTGCTGCTGCTGGCGCCGCTGCTCACCGGCTTCATCCGCAAGGCCAAGGCGCGCCTGCTGCGGCGGCGGGGGCCGCCGCTGCTGCAGCCCTATCTCGATTTGGTGAAGCTCGCGCGCAAGGAGGCCGTCGTCGCGGACAGCGCGTCCTGGCTGTTCCGGGTCGCGCCCTATCTCATCTTCGCCGCCACCTGGGTGGCCGCGGCGCTGGTGCCGACCTTCGCCACCGGCCTCTTGTTCAGCTGGTCGGCGGACCTCATCGCCATCACGGCGCTGCTCGGCAGCGCCCGCTTCTTCCTCGCGCTGGCGGGCATGGACGTCGGCACGAGCTTCGGCGGCCTCGGCTCGAGCCGCGAAATGATGTTCGCCACCCTGGCCGAGCCGGCGCTGATCATGATCGTCTTCACTTTGGCGCTGATCGCCGGCTCCACCCAATTGTCGACGGTCGCCGGCTTCATGCTGTCGCCCGCCGTCGGCCTGCGCGTCTCCCTCGGCATGGCGCTGATCGCCCTGGTGATCGTGGCGATCGCCGAAAACGCCCGCATTCCGGTCGACAATCCCGCCACCCATCTGGAGCTGACCATGGTGCATGAGGCCATGGTGCTCGAATATTCGGGCCGGCATCTGGCGATGATCGAGCTTTCGTCGCAGATCAAGCTTCTGCTTTACATCTCGCTGATCGCCTGCGTCTTCGCGCCCTGGGGGCTGGCGCCGGCGGGGGCGGGATTTTCGGCACATCTCGCCGGCCTTCTCGCCTATGTCGGCAAGCTCGCCGGCGCCGGCCTCATGCTGGCCTTGTTCGAGACGACGGTGGCGAAGATGCGCGTCTTCCGCGTGCCGGACTTTCTGGGCGTGGCGCTGATGCTGGGGCTGCTCGCCACGCTCCTGCGCTTCATGTCGCGAGGGCTGTAGCATGGACCGGCTTAATTTCGACATCGCGCATCTCTTCGCCGGCGGGCTGGTGCTGGTCAGCTTCATGCTGCTCTATCAGGACAGGCTCTACGCCCTCCTGAACATGTATGCGTTCCAGGCGCTGGTGCTGGCGCTCTCGGTCGGCTGGCAGGCCTATGTCCAGCACGCGCCGCACCTCTATATCACCGCGGTCATCACCCTGGTCTTCAAGGCGACCGTCATTCCCGTCGCGCTGCACCGCATCGTCGCGCGGCTCGGCATCCACCGGCAGGTCGAGACGGTCGTCAGCACGGTGCCGATCATGCTGGCGGGCATCGCGCTGGTGTCGCTGTCGATGGTCGTCATGCTGCGCGTGACGCAGGGAGCCGACGCGCTGGCGCGCGAAGACCTCGCCTTCGCTTTGTCGGTGATCCTGCTTGGCCTGTTGATGATGGTCACGCGCAGCAACGCCGTCAGCCAGGTCGTCGGCTTCATGTCGCTGGAGAACGGCCTCATCCTGGCGGCGACCGGAGCCAAGGGCATGCCGCTCGTGGTCGAGATCAGCGTCGCCTTCTCGATCCTGATCGCGCTGATCGTCGTCGGCATCTTCCTGTTCCGCATCCGCGAACGTTTCGACTCGGTGGACATCCAGGCGCTCGACCAGTCGAGGAGTAAAAGACGATGAGCGCGCTTCTCGCGAAAAACATCGACGTGATCCTGTTCCTGCCGGCGGCGACGGCGCTGGCGCTGGCGGCCCTTTCGAACTATCGCCTGTCGGCGCGTCTCAACATGGCCTCCGCCTTCCTGACGTTTCTCGCGGCGCTGTCTTTGTTTTTCGCCAAGCCCGCCTCGGGCCGCTATCTGCTGGTCGACGACCTCAACATCGTCTTCGTGGCGCTCAACACCTTCGTGGCTTTCACCACCAGCGTATTCAGCGCCAGCTATATCGCGCACGAGCTCGAGACCGGGCGGCTGACCGAAACGCACCTGCGCTTTTACCACGCCATGTACCAGGTGCTGCTCGGCGCCATGAACCTCGCGCTGGTCGCCAACAATATCGGGCTGATGTGGGTGGCCATCGAAGTCGCGACGCTCACCACCGTACTGATGGTCGGCATCTATCGCACCGACCGGGCGCTGGAGGCGGCCTGGAAATATTTCATCCTCGGCAGCGTCGGCATCGCCCTGGCGCTGTTTGGCACCATCCTCATCTACATGGCGGCGCGGCCGATCGTCGGCGAAGGCCTGAACGGCATGGTCTGGACGGTGCTGATCCGGCATGTCTCGGCCTTCGACCCGGCGCTGCTGAACCTCGCCTTCGTCTTCCTGCTGCTCGGCTACGGCACCAAGGTCGGCCTCGCGCCGCTGCACGCCTGGCTGCCCGACGCTCATGCCGAGGGGCCTACGCCGATCTCGGCGGTCCTCTCGGGGCTCCTCTTGAATGTCGCGCTCTATGCGGTCCTGCGCTTCAAGCTGCTGATGTCCGCCAACGACCGCGCCATCGCGCCCGGGCCGCTGATGGCGACGCTCGGCCTTTTGTCGCTGGTCTTCGCCGGCTTCATGCTGTACCGCCGCACCGACATCAAGCGCATGTTCGCCTATTCCTCGATCGAGCACATGGGGATCATTTCCTTCGCCTTCGGGATCGGCGGCCCGCTCGCCAATTTCGCCGGGCTCCTGCACATGACCATGCACAGCCTGACCAAATCGGCGATCTTCTTCGCCGTAGGACAGATCGCGCAGGCGAAGGGCACGCAAAAGATTGCGGACATAAGGGGACTGACCGTCACCCATCCGCTGCTCGGCTGGGGCCTCGTCGTCGGCGTCGTGGCGATCGCCGGCATGCCGCCGACGGGGGTGTTCATGAGCGAATTCCTGATCGTCAGCTCCACCGTCGCCAAGAATCCCTTGCTGGCGCTGCCGCTGGTCGGCGGCCTTCTGGCGGCGTTCGGCGCGCTGATGTGGCGGCTGCACGGCTTCGCCTTTGGCGAGCCGACGGGAAGCGCGGCGCCCGTCAAGGCGTCGTCGGCGCCGCTGGCGATGCATCTCGGGCTGGTTCTGCTCGCCGGACTCTACCTGCCGCCGCCGCTGGTCGCCTGGTTCCAGCATGTCGCGGCGATGCTGCGCTGAAGGAGGAGCGATTGCCGACCCTCGCAAGATTGTTCAGCGCCTTTCCGCCGGTGGAGGGGCACCGCCCCTGGCCGCGCCGCGTGGTGGACGAGGCGTGCTGGCGCGTCCTGATCGCCAAGCTGGCCGCAGGGCGCATTTCGCTGCTCGGCCTGTGGGGCGATGTGGGCATGGTCCACATGGCGATCCTCGAAGACGCGTCGGCGTCGCTCGCGGTCGCCAGCTTCGCCTGCGTCAATGGAAAATTCCCGTCGGTCGGCCGCTTTCATCCGCCGGCCATCCGCTTCGAGCGGACGATCAAGGATCTTTTCGGCCTCGACGCCGAGGGCGCCGCCGACGAAAGGCCCTGGCTCGATCACGGCCGCTGGCCGGAAAGAGAGCCGCTTGCGGCGAAAAACCCGCCGCCGGAGGCGCCGCCCGCCTATGATTTCCTGCCAAGCGAGGGCGAGGGCCTGCACCAGATTCCGGTCGGGCCGGTTCATGCCGGAATCATCGAGCCCGGCCATTTCCGCTTCACCGCCAGCGGAGAAACCATCGTCCGGCTGGAGGAGCGACTCGGCTACACCCACAAGGGCGTCGAGGCGCTGATGGCCGGCGCAGCCGTCGAACGCGCCGCAAAACTCGCGGCGCGCGCCTCGGGCGACAGTACGGTCGCCTATTCGATCGCTTTCGCCCGCGCCGTCGAGGCGGCGCTGGGCCTCGAGGCTCCGCCCCGGGCAAAGTTGCTGCGCGCGTTGATGGCGGAGCTGGAGCGGCTGGCCAATCATCTCGGCGACATTGGCGGCGTCTGCAACGACGCCGCCTTCGCGCTCATGCTCGCCCATTGCAGCGTCTTGCGCGAGCGGGTTTTACGCGCTTGCGCAACCTGTTTTGGCCACCGCCTGATGATGGACGCCATCGTTCCCGGCGGCTCGAGCGTCGATCTCCCCGAGCACGGGGCAACAATCTTGCGCGGCCTGGTCGCGACGATCCGGCTCGCCTGGCCGCAACTCGTCGGCCTCTATGACAACACCGCCTCGCTGCAGGACCGGACGGCGGCGACGGGCGTGCTGAAACCGGAACTGGCGCTCCAATTCGCCTGCGGCGGCTTTGTCGGACGGGCTTCGGGACGCGACTTCGACGCGCGCCGCGATCTTCCCCATGCGCCTTACGACGAGCTGCAGTTCGAGGTTCCTGTCCTGCCTGAGGGCGACGTGAACGCGCGCGTGTGGATCCGCATCAGGGAGGTCGAGCAGAGCCTGTCGCTGATCGAGCAGATCCTCGCCGCCCTGCCCTCCGGCGCCATCCGGGCCGAGCTTCCCACAGGCGCCGGCCCCGGCGAAGGCATAGCCCTCGTCGAAGGCTTTCGCGGCGACATCCTGGCCTGGGCGCGGCTCAGCCCCGACGGGACGGTCGAGCGCTGCCATTTGCGCGATCCGTCCTGGCTGCAATGGCCGTTGCTGGAGGCGGCGATCGAAGGCAACATCGTCGCCGACTTCCCGCTCTGCAACAAGAGCTTCAACTGCTCCTACTCGGGGCATGATCTCTAGGTATTGGCATGCGCAAGATCCTGCTTCAAAGCGTGCTGCGGCGGCCCCTGACCGAGCCGGCGCCCGCCGCCGACGACCCCGAGCTGATCGCGCTGATGCGGGAGCTCAAAGAGGGCGTCGATGCGGTTTTCGGCGGCAGCCTGGCGATTCGCGCGGTCGACGCGGGATCGTGCAACGGTTGCGAGCTGGAGATCCACGCGCTCAACAATCCTTTTTACGACCTCGAGCGCTTCGGCCTGAAATTCGTGGCGTCGCCGCGCCACGCCGACGTTCTGCTGGTCACGGGGCCGGTGACGCGCAACATGCGCGAAGCCCTGCGCCGCACCTATGATGCGACGCCCGCGCCCAAATGGGTGATCGCCGTCGGCGCCTGCGCGCTCGACGGCGGCCTCTATCGCGGCTCCTACGCCTGCGCCGGCGGCGTGTCGGAGGTCATTCCGGTCGATCTGCATATTCCCGGCTGCCCGCCCGAGCCGAAAATGTTGATCAAGGGCCTGCTGGCCCTGGCGAGGGATCGCCTGGCGCCTAAGAAGCGATGAGCCAATGGAAGTCGAGGCGGTCGTCATCGGCGCCGGAATTCTCGGCCTCGCGGTCGCCCGCCGCCTCGCCGCGACTGGCCGCGAGGTCGTCGTGCTCGAGGCCGAGAAGACCATCGGCTCGCAGACCTCCTCGCGCAATTCCGAGGTGATCCACGCCGGCCTCTACTATCCCGAAGACAGCCTCAAGGCGCGAGCCTGCGTCGAGGGCCGCGAAAGTCTCTACGCCTATTGCCGGTCCCGCGGCGTCGCCGCGAAAAAAATCGGCAAGCTGATCGTCGCGACTGACGAAAAACAATTGCCGCGACTGGAGACTTTGGCCCGGCAAGGCCGGCGCAACGGCGTCAACGATCTCGTCTGGCTCGACGCCGGCGAGGCTTCGAGGATCGAGCCGGAGGTCCGTTGCCGGGCGGCGCTCCTGTCGCCGTCGACCGGAATCGTCGACGCGTTTTCGCTGATGCTCGCCTTGCAGGCCGACGCCGAGAACTCAGGCGCGCAATTCGCCCTGCGCAGCCGCGTGACCGACGTTTTTCGCGACGCCAAAGGATTTGCGCTCCATGCGAGCACTATGCCGGACGAGCCGCTCGACTGCCGCATCCTCGTCAATTGCGCCGGCCATGGCGCGCATGCGATCGCCCGCGCCATGCCCGATTATCCGCAAGAGCTCGTTCCGCCGCGCTTTCTCGCCAAGGGCAATTATTGTTCGGTCTCGGGACGCACGCCCTTTTCGCATCTCGTCTATCCGCTGCCCGAGCCGGGCGGCCTCGGCGTCCATGTGACGCTCGACCTGACTGGGCGCATGCGGCTGGGGCCGGACCTGCATTGGGTCGAGGAGGTCGATTATCGCCCGACCACGGGGATAGAGCCGGGCTTTCGCGCTTCGGTCGCAAAGTTCTGGCCGGGGGTTCTTTCGCGCGACGTCGCCGTCGCGACCTGCGGCGTTCGTCCGAAAATCAGCGGCCCCGGTGAGAGCGCCGCCGATTTCCGCATCGACGGCCCGAAAACCCATGGCGTCCCCGGCCTCGTCCATTGTTTCGGCATCGAATCGCCGGGACTGACCGCCTCGTTGGCGCTGGCCGAGTTCATCACCGCGCAGGCGACGGACTCCTGACGATCATGGTCAGGCCCGGCCGACGCTCACATATTTGAAGCCGCGCCGGCGCAATTCGTCGGGACGATAGACATTGCGCAGATCGACCATCACCGGCGTCGACATCTCCTCTTTCAGCCGGTCGAGGTCAAGCGCGCGGAACGCATCCCATTCGGTCACGATCACCAGGGCTTCCGCCCCCTGTGCGCAGGAATAGGGATCGTCGCAGAAGGTCACGTTCGGCATCAGGGGCCTCGCCTGCCCCATCGCCGCCGGATCGAACGCCCGCACGCGCGCGCCCAAATCCTCCAGCGCCGTCACCAGCGCGATCGACGGCGCGTCGCGCATGTCGTCGGTGTTGGGCTTGAACGCCAGGCCCAGCACGGCGATGGTCTTGTCGCGCAGCGAGCCGTCGCAGGCGGCGATCACCTTTTTCGCCATGCCGCGCTTGCGCTGCTCGTTCACCGCGGCGACGGTTTCGATGATGCGCAGCGGAGAATCGTAATCATGGCTGGTCTTGATGATCGCCGTCGTATCCTTGGGGAAGCAGGAGCCGCCGAACCCCGGGCCGGGATGCAGGAATTTCGGGCCGATGCGATTGTCCATGCCGATGCCGCGCGCGAGATCCTGGACGTTGGCGCCGGTTTTTTCGCAAAGGTCGGCCATTTCGTTGATGAAGGTGATTTTCGTCGCGAGAAAGGCGTTGGCTGCGTATTTGATCAGCTCCGACGTGCGTCGGTCGACGAAATAAAGCGGCGGCTGGTTGAGATTGAGCGGCCGGTAGACTTCGCTCATCACTTCGCGGGCGCGCGGGTCGAGCGTGCCGACGACGATGCGGTCCGGCCGCTTGAAATCGTCGATCGCCGCGCCTTCGCGCAAGAATTCGGGATTGGAGACGACGGCGAATTCGGCGTCCGGCCGCAATTTGGCGATGATACGCTCGACCTCGTCGCCCGTGCCGACCGGAACCGTCGATTTGGTGACGACGACGGTAAAGCCGTTCAACGCCGCCGCGATCTCGTGCGTCGCCGCGTAGATGTAGGAAAGATCGGCATAGCCGTCGCCGCGCCGCGACGGCGTGCCGACCGCGATGAAGACAGCGTCGGACTCCGCCACCGCCTTGGCGAGATCGGTCGAGAAGAACAGGCGCTGCTGGCGCGAGTTGCGGGCGACCAGATCCTCGAGGCCCGGCTCATAGATGGGGATTTCGCCGCGCCGCAAGGATTCGATTTTCCCGGCGTCCATGTCGACACAAGTGACGGTATGGCCAAAATCAGCGAAACAGACGCCGGAGACGAGGCCGACGTAGCCGGAGCCGATAACGGAAATTTTCATGTCGATCGATTTCGCAAAACCAGCGCGGACCCGCCTGAACAGGTGAAGACGCTGCGCCGTCGAAACCTAATCCAACCGCCTCAACATCGCGGTATCATCTAGCTTGTTTGTTTGAAGGTTTTTTGAAGGCCGGCTCCACCAGCATCCCCAACGCTGGCGTCGAGGCCCGCATCGTTTCAAGGCGCCTCGGCCGAAGGGCGTTTTTCCCCCACGGCCCGGCCGACGAGAGCGGCGGCGGCGATCAAAACACCATCGAGCGTGAAGAACAGCATCAGGGCGATCACAAAGAGCAGGAAGCCCGTCAGGTCATGGAATAGGCCTTCGACGGCGTCGATGCCGGCGTAATAAGCCATCAGGACCAGCACGAGCACACGCACGAAATTCGCCGCCACAGTGATCGGCACGATCGAAGCAAGCATTACTCCCTTGCGAAAAGGCGATTGGCGGATGAATTCGTGCATGTAAAAGACACCGATCGCGGTAAGCGCGAAAATCGAATTCATGCCGGAGCACGCGTCCTTGACCATCAGCTGGTAGGCGCCGATCATGATCATCACGCCGTTCTGCGCGATCGGGTAGCCCAATCGATAAAGAGTGTCGGCCACCCAATCCGAAACCATCAATTTCAGGGGGACAGTGAAGGCGTCCATCATCCAGCCCGGCGGCGGCACGGCGAAAACCAGAAATGCAATCGGAAAGGCATAGGCGCGCAGCCCCCGCCATCCCGACGCGAGCAGGACCGCGCCGGAAATGATGGGAATCTGGGCCACCACTTCGAGCATCAGGACGTCTTGCGACCGCATGACGATCAAGAGCCCCAGTCCGGACAGCAGGACGATCCAACCAGCGACATAGGCTGGCTTGAAAATGTCCGCCCTGAGTTCTCGGCGCGCCTGCCAGGCGAGCCAGGCGGCGGCGGCGATCACAATCGGCCCGTGGCCTTCCTGCTCGGTTTGCCAGGGACCATTTATCAGACGGATCAGGGTCGGGACAAAGACGACAAAAATTGCGCCGGCGAGAGCCAACTCCAGCGAGGAAAAAGAGGCTCGTAACGAAATCGACCCGGGAAAATGCAAGCGCCTTTGATCTGTCAGAGCCATCACCCCTCGCATTATCGTCCGGTTGCGCCTTCCTGAATTGTCAGCAGCCATTCGGGCCAACTGCAACGTCGCGTCGAATATTCCGCACAGGAGTTTTTTTCACGAATATTAATCGATATTCATACCCGCTTATATCAACTCTTATGCATCTCGTCCATCGGCGCCCCCAGAAGGATTTGACGCCTTACCCTGCGTTTTCCGCAAGCTCGCAAGACGACCGCAAGGCTCAACACGCAAAATGAAGAACATGTGCTGAGTCGCCCCTTTCGACACAATACCGAATGCATCAAAGACACACCTAGCCATCCGACGGACATTTATACAGTATTTATAAGATTCCTCTAGATTCATACCGCAGAAAACAACACCTGGCGCTCAGACGCTTCCCTAGCGTCATTTGCGCATTGAGATTCCTTGTTTCGCAAATGAGATCGAATGCACGCATACAACTTTGACATTCTCATATCCGTCGATATTATACGGCCATTCTCAATTGCCGTGTCTGGAAGGATTGCCTATGTCGGAACCTGCGCTGACTTTCAGCCCGTTGACGCCCGGATCGGAGCGGACCTCAACCGCGGCGGTGGCGAAGTTCCCTCTCTTTCCCTTCTGGCGCGAGACCGACGACGCGCAGCTTGAATTTGCGCCGCACCGCCTGGTGCGGCGCTATGCCGACTATCATCGCCTTTACGGCGCCAAGGGCGCACGCGCGGACTTTGGGTGGAAATGACGACCGATGCGCCCGTCTATTTCTTCAGCGTCGAATTACTCATGATTTTTGCATAATCGCCTTCAAACGCCGCGGAATTCTGTGCGTCTGTCTCCGCTTGCCGGCTTAGCTGCCCGAGTTTTTCTCCAGCGATCATTTCGCGCGCCAGATTCGCGGCGCCTGGGCCGGCCAACGGCGTGGACTGCGTTTCGACGATCCTGAAGAAAACTCCGGCTCCGCCCACCCGAGTGAAGAAAACATTGTCAGCATTTTGCGATTGCAACTGCTGCGACATCGCATCCGCCAACCTTGCGCTATCGAGAGAGCCGGGCGAATGCCGATATGATATATTCAGCGCCTTGAGCTTCTGCTCGACCTCATCAAGCGTTTTGGCGTTCTTCGTGGCGGCGCCGACCGCCGGCGTCACCAATTGCGCGGGAATCTCGATCTGGTCGGTGACGAAAATCACGCGCTTGCCGAAATGGCTCGGGTGCGCCGAGATATATTGATCGATGTCGGACTGCCCGACGCCGGCCACGACGTTCGAAAGCTTGCGCTGCAGGAACGTACGAACGAGGATTTGTTCCTTGTCCCGCAGGATGTCGAGCTGCACGGTCGGCTCCCTGTCCAGCTTGGCCGCCATCGCTTGGCGTGCGACCACCTTGCGCGTGACGATCGCCTTCAGCGCCTGCCTGACGACGGCGTCGTCGCGCTTGTCCGCAGGCACGTTGGCGAGGCGCAATTCATTATCCAGCTCCTGGATGGTGACGTCATCGGAGCCGACATGCGCGATCACTTGGCCAACCGGACGATCGCCATCCTTTTTTCCGCAGCCTGCGAGCAGCAAGATGGCGGTCGACGCGGCTATCAAGGCTCGCTTGCGATATAAAGCCGAAATTTCAGTCCTGATCGCCATTTTTCAGCTCCCGAAAGGCGACGGCCGCACGGAGAACCAGACCGCGCCCGTTCACTTCGCCTATGCAATAAAGATCAACTTGCGGGCCGTCCACAATCGAATTTCCGTCCTCGAAAAATATGGCCCGACACAAGCCGGAGCAAAAGAACCTGCCCGGGAACTGAAAACCGCCCCCCTTCTTGCTTGTCGACGCGAAAGGCGCCACGACCAACGCGGTGATCGTTGCGCGCGGGCCACAGAGTTCCTTTTCGGCAACCGGGCGCTTTGTTTTCGCTCCGGCGCCGCGGAATTTATGGTATAGGGCGTTCACGACCGATCACGCGCCGCGAACAGGAAGTCCGGATGGGTTGGAGGCAATACAGCGTAATTCAATAAAGCCTGGAAGCGGGGTGGATTCATCCATCGAAGCATGGAATGGCGACAGGGATCTTATGTTCCGTAAAAGCCTCGGCGCCATTTCGGCGAGCGTTCTTCTTGCGGGCGGCCTGGCTTTCAGCAAGGATGCCGCTTTCGCGGCCGGTGAGACGACTTACGGCGCCGGCGCGTATGACTGGCTTTCGCCCGCCCCCCTGTTATGGACGCCGCCCAGCACATTCAATTGGGCCGATTCTCCCGTCAAACTCAATGCCCACGAATATTTCGGCCATAACGACAATATTCTGAATGCATACTCGACGATGAGCCTGCCGTCGAACATCCGACGAGGCGATTTCTACACGCAGACCGCGCTTGGAGCCTCGTCTCAATTCAATGCCGGAGCGCAACAGTTTTTTGTGGACGGCGAATACACCATCATGAACTACCTGCACGACGCCAGTCTTGACGCGCACAATTACAACATTGACGGCGGCGTCAATTGGAACGTCACATCGCGCTGCAAAGGCAAGTTGATTGGCATAGATAAAGAATTACAGACAGAATTCGACGAGCTATTCGCTCCAGGCGTCGATTTCATACATACTACATCGCTAAATGAGACTGGAGAATGCAATTTCTACGACGCATTCGGTTTTATTTTCAATAGCGGACTACTCTCGCAAGGCCATTCATTGACACTTGATCAAATTCAAAACTACGATTTATCGTACGTAGAGGGCGGAATCCAATATGCATTTACGGGACTGGATACTCTTCAGTTTTCAGTTAAATACGACGTCAGGAATTTTACGAACAGATCCGCAGCGATGCTTTCGTCCGCCGGGATCACGACGCTGGGCTTGCAGCAATATAACCGCCAAGTCGACTATCAAATCAAATATAACCGGACATTCTCGCAAAAATTGGACGTCGAGTTAATGGCGGGATGGGTGGAAAACCCCGATGTCGCCGGCTACGGCGCAATTTCCAGCCGAGCGGAAACGTCGCCGATCTATTCGGCCACGATGAATGGCCGCGTCGCCGAAATGGCTCGTGGCGCTGGGCGCGAATCGCATCGTCGGCGCGCCCGTGTCGGTGATCGCCAATGCGCAAGTCTCCGATGGCCAAACGGCTTCAGCGACATATTTCTGGACTTCCGAAATTCGAGCCTGCAAGGAGCCTTTGGAAGAACTGTGCTCGAGGGGTCCCCGTCGAGCGGCGACTACCCCATTTACTATGGGCCAAGCACCCTGCTGAACTATTCGATGAAGGCCGCCTACCAGGTGACGCCCTTCACTTCCGCGTCCGCCTCGTTTCAGAGATGGCGGCGCGCTGTCTCGGGTACGAATATAACGAGCGACGTGCTAATGATGGGCCTCGACTATCAGCCCCGATAGAGGCTAAAAAACAGCAAGGAACCAAGTCGTGTCGAAGGGCCTCTGCGGAATGCGGAAATTGTTGATGTCTTTTTTCGCCGTGTTTTTATGCGGGGCGCTGTATTCTGCGCATGTTCTCGCCGACACCGGCCGCGCGCTGAACACCAATGACGTGCTGCAGATCAACGTCCTGTATCAGTCGGAATTGAACGCGCAGGCGCGCATCGAAACGGACGGCACCATTTCGCTACCCTATGCCGGGCGAATCAAGGCTGCCGGCCTCACCACGGGCGCCCTCGCGGCAAGGATCGCAAGCATCCTCACGCATAAAGGTCTGGTCAAAAACCCGCAGGTTTCGGTGGAGCTGACGAGTTTCGGCCTGCAAGTTTCTGTGCTCGGCGCCGTCGGAACGCCCGGCTCCTATACACTTGACCGTCCGTCCACGAATTCCGCAAATTCTCGCGCGCGCCGGCGGCATCAGGGAAGAGGCCGGAGCGGCCACCATTGTCATCCATAGCGGCGGCAAGATCCAGCGCATCGACGCCAAGGCGTTGCTGGAAGGCCGATCCGGCGCGGCAATCACTCTCAAGAACAACGATTCGATCTATGTCGAGCAAGGTTCGGTCTATTATCTGTATGGCTACGTCAACAGGCCCGGACAATATCCCATCAATCGCGACGAAATGACGGTTCGGCAGGCGCTCGCGGCCGGAGGCGGCGTGGCGCCATTGGGATCGGATTGGTGGCGTCTTAAAGTTCATCGACGAATCAATGGGATCATTGAGGAAATTTCGGCGGGTCTCGATGATGTCGTGCGCCCGAACGACACAATCGTCGTCAACGAACGCATTTTCTGAACAGGGACGACGCCCACATGTCAATCAGTCTGGTTCTGCAAGTCCTGCTGAAAAGGATCTGGATGGTCGGGCTGACGTTCGCCGCGACTTCTTGTCGGCGCCCTGCTCGTGCTGATTTTCGTGCCCTCCCGATACGATGGCGTCGCGACCGCCAGCATCGACCCGAGCATCACCGATCCGATCAGCGGAACGACGACAGGCGGAAACAGCATTCTCATACTACAGGGCAATCTCATGGCCCTGGCCCAGAGCAACCAGGTCGCGCTTGCCGTCGTCAAGCGCCTGAACCTTGACGCCGATCCTGCGGCGCAGACCAGTTATCGCGCGTCTTCGGATTCGGGAATAGTGGACATCCGCCAATGGCTGGCCAATGAACTTCTCAAGCATGTCGATCCTAAATTCGAGGCTGGCTCCAACGTCCTGAAGCTGACTTACAAAGGCTAATCGTCCGCAACAAGCCACGCTGCTGGCCAACGCCTTCATGTCCTCTTTCGTCGACGCGGCCATTTGCCGTGAAAGTTCGGAAGCGCAGAAAGCGGCGGAGTGGTTCACGCCTCGATAGAAAAGATCCGCGACGATCTGACCGCTTCGCGCGAAAAACTGATGCGCTTCCAGGCGGAAACCAAATTCTCGGCGCCGACGGCCTCGGATGCGGAGAACGATCAGCTCCTGTCTGTGACCGCCGATTTGTCGAAAGCCAAGGCCGACCTGGTCACAATGCAAACGCAGCTCGACGCGCCGGCGCCGACGTCGGCGACTTCGAACGAAGCCCAATCCATCGACATTCAGACGCTCGTCAACCTGCGCGCCAGCCTCTCCTCGATTGACGCCGATATCGCCAAGACCCAAACGGGGTCCGGCGTCAACAACCCTCGTCTGCTGGAAAAATTGGCCACGCGAAAATCGTTGCAAAAGCAGATACAGACGCAGATCGACGATTACCATAAGAAGCTTTCCGATCGGATCGTCTCCCAGAAAGAGCAAGTCGCCAAACTGGAGAAGCTCTATGGGGACCGGTTGAGCAACATGATCGGCGTGCAGGGGCAGCGCGAACAGCTCGCCTCGCTGAACCGGGATGTGCAATTTCTCCGGGACGATCTCGATCGCGTGCAGAAGGCGGCGAGCCAGGCGCGCCTGCAAAGCCAGCTTTCATTCTCGAACATAGCGATCATCGACACCGCGACGCCTCCGACATCCGTGAGTTTCCCCAAGCCGTCGTCGCCGTCCTCGCGGTCGGACTGGGCCTGGGCCTGGGCGTCCTGCTTGCCCTGATCGCCAAGTCGCTCGACCGACGTTTGCGCAACAGCGACGATCTCCAGTTTGTCACCGACGCTCCCTTGTTGGGCGTCATGATCGACATCAATCCGAAAAGGCCTTCACGATTGCCTGTTCTTTTCGCTCGGCTCCGCCTTTCGGCGAAAAAAACCGCGGCGCAAGCGGAAGGATGATGGCGTCCGTGGCTCCTTCAAGGACATCGTGATGAACTGGCGGCGTATCCATTTAATCATGGCGACCATCATGATTCTGGCTGCAGCGGCAGCCGCCCAGGCGATGATCCCGCACCGCAAGCTGGGCAAGGCGCCGTCACAAGAAGAACTCGAACAGATGTTCCCGAAGAGCTTTGGCCGATGGACCTACGAACCCAGCGTCAAGCTGGTCGAGCCACCCGGTTCCGACACGCTCTCCAAACAGATTTACAATGCAGAGATTGCGCGCGGCTACCGCGACGCCGACGGACATCTCGTATTGCTGCTCGTCGCGTATGGCTCCAGCCAAAGCGACCGGCTGCAACTCCATCGTCCGGAAATTTGCTATGCCGCGCAGGGATTCCGGGTTTCTCGGCCAACCACCCATACACTTTCCATGCGGAGCGATCTTCCGGCGCTGCCGGTCGTGCGTCTTTTGGCGCAGCGCGACGCTCGCGTCGAACCCATCACCTACTGGATGCGCCTCGGCGACGCGGTCGCGACAGGCGCCATGGCCCGTCAACGAAATGCTGCTGGTCGCCCGGCGGCCGACCGCTCGCGCCGAGGAATTGGCCGCGGAATTGGGGGCGAAGTTGCTGTTTGATATTCCGGAAGGCGCTGGCCCAATCGACCGTCATCCTGTCGGCAACTTCGACGGGCAATCGCATTGATCAACATCTGCTTCGGCCCGGTAGCGTTGTCGTCGATGTCGCGGTGCCGACCGACGTGCGCGGCTCGGCCGCCTTGCGTAGCGATGTGCTGTTCATCACCGGCGGCCTGTCGCGCGTTCCCGAATCGATGCCGCTGGATTCGATGTTTCTCTCGGGTTTCACCACGGCATGGTTCCGAGTGCTTGGGCGAGACCATGGTGTTGGCCTTGGAGAACCGCGCAGTGCTATTCGCTCGGGCGGAATCTGGAACGAATCAAGGCCGGTTTCGTCTCTATCGCGGTGAACGTCCGGGCCTACGGGAAAGGTGT
>CAWKJW010000042.1:0-26250 GCA_963849665.1 uncultured Alphaproteobacteria bacterium
CGCCGGGAGTCGCGCCGTCGGAAACGATGTTGGCGCCGCCCGCGATGTGCTCGAGGCGGGGGCCGGAAAGCCGCATGCCCATGCGGTCGCTGTCGCCGCCGACGCGCCAGTCGGACGCCGAGAAAGCGGCGAGGGCGCCGGGCGGAAAATTCACCGCCTGCGGGCCGGCGATGAAGCGGATCGGCCCCGACGTTTCCGAAATCGGCGAGGCGGAAAACTCCCCGCCTTCGACCGCGGCGCAGGGCAGGGCGTCGCCTTCTGCGAGGGCGCGGCCGTTCACTCCCCCGAAATTCGCGCGCAAAAAGGTCGAGCGGCTGCCCAGAACTTCGGGCAGGTCGAGCCCGCCGGAAAAGCCGAGATAGGCGGGGCCGCGCAACAGGGCCATAGCAAGTCGGTCGCCGTCGCGCAGGACAAGTCCGCGCCAGCCCGAGACGCGACTTTGCGAACCGTTGGCGCGCGTCAACTGGCCCTCGATGTCGCCGGCGAGCCCGAGCCGCACCGGCCCGCCCTCGGCGCGCAGCGAGGGCGCAGCGAGAAGAATTTCCAGCCCGGCGGCGTCGTCGGGCGCCTGCGCTAAAATATTGGCGGCGGCGAGGAGGCGCGGATCGAGCGCGCCGCCGACGGGGACTCCGAAGCGGCGGAAATTCCCGCGGCCGAAATCCTGCGCCGTGACGCCCGATCCCGGCCGTTCGACGATCAGCCTCGCCGTCACGAGCGCGCCTCCAGCGTTTTCGCGGCAAATTCGCCATCGCTCCATTGCCGCTCCAGTCGATCGTAGGCCGCGCGGTCGATCTGCCGCCACCGCACGCGATCGCCCGGAGTGAGCAGGGCGGGACGCGTGGAGTTGCGCGCGCAAAACAGGGGCGCCGGCGTGCGGCCGATCAGCCGCCAGCCGCCCGGGCTGGCGAAAGGATAGGCGGCGCACATGCCGTCGGCGATGGCGACCGAGCGCGCCGGCACATGTTTGCGCGGCGTTTTCAGGCGCGGCGCCGAGAGTTCATCCGGAAGGCCGCCGAGATAGGCGAAGCCGGGCAGGAATCCGAGCATGTAGACGTCGAAGATCGGCGACGTGAATGCGTCGATATATCTCTCCGCCGTCAGGCCTTTCAGCTGCGCCGTCTCTTCGAGGTCGGGAGCGAAATCGGCGTCGCAGCAGAAGGGGATTTCCAGCAGCGGGCCGGGCGTCGTTTCGGCCCGCGCCGGGCCTTGCGCCAGTTGCGTCACGAAATCGGCGAGCGCCGCGAAGGACATCTGGTCCGGGTCGTACCAAATCGTCACCGAGGCGAAGGCCGGCGCCCATTCCTCGACCGCGGCCGGACGATCGCTCGCCGCCAGCGCGGCGCAAAAGGCTTTGACGCGCGCGAAAATCTCTGCGTCAATCCGGTCGGCGAAGACAAGGGTCAGCGCCGTGTCGCCGAGAGGGAAAACGCGCGCCGCGCCATGAGGATTCACAACGCTTGGAATCACACGGTTTTCAGGCATCGGGGCGCTCCGGACTGACAAACATCTTACATTATTTCGCTTCTTTTCCGCCGCAAAATATGTCGCATTGGCGAAGCGCCGCGGCTTGGCCGGGGGATCAACCCCCGCAAGAGGACGCGGGCCGCAACAGGGAGAGAAACATGAAAATGATGGTTCTGGCCGCCACGCTGCTGGCCGCATCGAATCTGGGAGCCTATGCGGCGGGCAGGGAGAAAGTCACGGAATCGGTCAAGGTCGACGCCCCGCCGGCCAAGGTCTGGGGACGGATCGGCCATTTCTACGATCTTTCCTGGCACCCGGCGGTCAAGTCGACGCAGGCCTCGGACGGCGACAAGCTGGATTCGCAGCGGCGCCTCGATCTCGGCGGCCCGGTGCTTTGGGAGGCCCTGATCAGCCATAACGACGCGGCGCGGCGTTACCAGTACCGCATCCTCGACAATGGCGAGAACCAGAAAGTCGTCCCGGTCTCGCATTATGTCTCGACCCTTTCGGTCAGGCCGGACGGGCAGGGCAGCGAAGTGACCTGGACTTCGGAGTTTGCGCCTGCGGCCGGCACGACTGCGGAGGCGGCGCGCAAGGCCGTCGCCGGCATCTATCGCGCCGGGCTCGACAATATCGGGAAGGCGCTCGCACAGAACTGATGGACGCAGAAGTCACCCGAGCCGCGCGCCCACGCCAGAAATGGGCGGCGACGGCGCGACAGGCGCTCCTGTTCGCGCTGCCGCTGGCCCTTGTCGCTTTGCTCGCCATGCAATGGCTGGACGCGGATTTCATCATGATGCGCGACAGCGCGCAGAAGCATTCCGCTGAGGTCGCCGACGAACTCGGCGCGACCGGCGCGGGAGCGGTGACGTCTTTCAGCGCGCTCGCCTGGGCCGACGTCGAGCAAGCGGAGGCGGACCCAAAAAATTCCGCCGAGCGCCTGTGGCAGGTCATCTACGGCTACAATCTTAACCTGCTGGTGCTGCAGCGAAAGGGCGACCGCACCGTGTTCCCGCCCGAAGACCCTCTCGCCATGCCGAAAATGTGGGAGGAAAAAGTTCATGCTTTGTCTGACGTGGCCGATCTCCTGCATGAAGGCGACCTGCTGAACGGCTGGTTTCCGCATATTTCCGGCGAATATTATTTCGAATGCCGCCGCACCGGCGTCGGCGACGAGCGCAACGAAAACTGCATCGCGGTGAGCAGCAAGCAGCTCTTTCCCTTGCTGTTCGCGGCTCTTGAAATCGCGGGCGGTCGCGATGCCGCACTGGTCCGTGCGGCTGCGCGACCCGTTCGACCGCGTCGTCTGGCGGCATGGCGAAACCACGGCGAGCTTCCAGTCCTTCGTTCTCAGCGGCGCGCTGCACAACTGGACGATCGAGCTTTCCGGCGCGTCGGCGCCGGAACGCAGCACGCTGGGACGGCTGGCGCTGGCCGCGCCGCTGGCGCTTGTCTGGCTGCTGCTGGTCTTCCAGGCGCGCCGCGCCCAGAACGCGCTGCTGGCGGAAAGCTCGGTCCGCGCGGGCCTGGCGACGCGGCTGTCGCATGACTTGCGCACGCCGCTGGCCAATCTGAAGCTTTACGCCGAACTCATCTCGCGCAAGGCGGCCGATGTCCCGGAGGTCAGCCGCTATTGCAAGGTGCTGACCGAGGAAATCGACCGGCTCGACCTTCTCGCCGGCGAGACCATCTTTCGCGGCGACGCGCTTTCGCGCAACGATTCCGCCGCGGCGTCGGTCGACGCCGGCGCGCTCGCCCGCCGCATCGTCGCGCGTTATGAAAGGCTGCTCGCGGCGTCCGGCGCCCGTTGCGAAATCGAATGCGGCGTCGACAGGCTGCTGCGTTTCAATGTGGTCGCTTTCGAGCGCATATTGATCAATCTCATCGACAATGCGCGGAAATATGCGCCGGGCTGCATCGTGGTTTCGCTCGGCTGGCGCGACGGCCTGCTCTCGCTGGCGGTGCGGGATTTCGGCGGCGGCGCGGCCGGAGGCGACAGCGCCGTCGCGACGCCTTCGCATGGCATGGGCCTGGCGATCGTCCAGGAATTGACGCGGGCCAACGGCGGTGGTTTCTCCTTGAGCGGGGCCAATCCCGGCCTTTGCGCAAGAGCGACGCTCCTCGCTGAAGAAGTGAAGCCGGACAGGGAGGGCGCTTGAAAATCCTGATCGCCGAAGATGACGCCAACCTGCGCGCCGGATTGGTCGATCTGCTCGCTCTGGAGGGGCTGACCTGCATCGTCGCGGAAGACGGCGAGGCGGCCTGGCGCGCCTTTGTCGACGAGCAGCCGGCGCTCTGCCTGTTCGACGTGATGATGCCGCATCTCGACGGCCTCGACCTGTGTCGGCGCATCCGCGCGCGCGACCCCAATACGCCGATCCTGCTTCTGTCGGCGCGGGGCGCGGAGATCGACCGCGTCATCGGGCTCGAAATCGGCGCCGACGACTATATCGCCAAGCCTTTTTCCGCCCGCGAACTGGTCGCGCGGATCAAGGCCGGGCTGCGCCGGGCGAAAGCCGCGCAAGGGCCGGACGGCGCGCCGCCGGCCGCCGAGCCGCTCCGCTTCCGCATCGGCGACCTGGAGGTCGATCCCGCGGCCCTGCGCGCCTGGCGCGGGGCGCAGACCATCGACCTCGCGCCGCGCGAGCTGGCCATCCTGCAGGCTTTGCGCGCGCGCAAGGGCAAGGCGGTGACCCGCGACGAATTGTTCGATCTCGCCTGGGGCCGCGACTACATGCCCAACAGCCGCGCCCTCGACCAGTATGTCTCCGGCCTCAGGCGCAAGATCGAGATCGATCCGGCGCGGCCGCGCATCATCTCCACGGTGCATGGCGTCGGCTATCGCTATGACGAGGATTCGGAAAGCTGACAAAAATCTTACATTTTTCTCGCCGCCGCCTGACGCATCCTCAGGCTGGGCGGGGTACAAGGGATCATCGTTGTCGACGCGGCGCAAAGGCCAGTGTCGCGGCGTCAAAAAGATGCCAATCAAGCCTTGAAAAGGGAGATGAACATGTCCTGGACCGCGCCCGAAGCCTGCGAAGTTTGCGTTGGCATGGAAGTCACGAGCTATATGTCCGCTGAAATCTGAGGCGGTATTTGACACGAATTTTGAGCGCCGCGCGCTCGGACCCGGCTGTGCGGCGTGAGTTGATTTCCATACCTCTGCCTCCCACCCCAAGACCTCGGCCTGGGCCGTTGCTCTCCCAAGAGCGGCCTGGGCCGTTGTTTTTTGTTCTGCGGCGCCGGTCCCGAATGGGAGAATAACTGACAAATTTCTTCCCTCGGCCTGACCCGCCGCCGCGCGCCGCCGGCTAGAACTCGACCGTGACCTTTTTTGCGGAGAGTTTTCATGCTGGGGATGTTTGGCGCGCATGCGCAGGGTTTTCTGTTCTGGTTCGTGGCGGTGACGCTTCCGGTCTTCGTGGTTCCGCTGACGCTGGCGCCGATGACTTGGGCGCGGGTTTTTCAATGGCGGCTTCCCGAGGATCCGGACCTGGCTTTTTATTTCGGCCGCTGTCTCGGCGCCCTGGCCCTGACGACCGAATATTTCAGCTGGCAGGGCAGCCGCAACCCGGCGATCGCGCCGGTGGCGTTGGTTGGGCTCGGCGCCTTTTGCGCGATCATGGTGATCGTTCATGTCGACGGCGCGATCCGCAGGATCCAGCCCTGGACGGAAACGGCGGAAATCGCCTTTTGGCTGTCGGCCGCCATCGCCTGCATGCTTTTTTATCCCGTCGCCTGACGGAATTTGGAGGAAAGCGATGTTGAAAATCGGTTTTTCCGCTCTGGCTCTCGCCGCCGCGGCGCTGCTCGCCGGATCGGTTGGTCTTCGCGCGCAGGAGCAGCCGAAGCCGGACCCCGCCTATGCTCACGCGGCGCCTTCGCCGGGGTCGGATTCGGACGACGACGTCGGCCAGCTCAATCCGTCGGAACTGAGCATCGATTACTGGATCGCCCGGTCGAAGGAGGCGCGTTTCGATCCGGGCATGTGCATGTATGGCTATCCGCTCGCCAAGATGGGCTGGCACGAGG
The DNA here is from genome assembly GCA_963849665.1 of uncultured Alphaproteobacteria bacterium. Lineage (GTDB taxonomy): Bacteria > Pseudomonadota > Alphaproteobacteria > Rhizobiales > Beijerinckiaceae > Rhodoblastus. Next base: position 5,500 of record CAWKJW010000042.1, read on the forward strand.
AGGCGCGGCGCATATTCCAGCGTTGCTCGGAACATGGCGTTGTCGGCTCGATGCCCTGGGCGTCCTGGACCGAGGAAAACGGCTACGACACGGCGTCGAACCCGGTCGCCGCGGCGGCCTGGGACAAGAAGCTCGCCGACACGGGCTCGTCGCTCGGTGAGTTCAATTACGGCCTCGATCTTCTGCGCGGACACGGCGCGCCGCATGATGTGGCGCTCGGCAAATCCTATGTCGATAACGCGGCGAAGGGCGGCGACACGACGGCGCGCGAGCTCGCCGCGCATAATTATGATCCCGAATACGTGACTCCGACCGCCGATCTGGCGCATTATCGCAAGCCGATGTTCTGATGGAGGAGAAAATGCGTCGTGGGATTTTGCTGGCTGCGGCCCTGCTCGCCTCCGTTGGCGCCGCGCGCGCCGACGAGTTCGGCGTCCTCAATCCCGAGACGCTGAGCGTCGAATATTATGTCGGCAAGGCCGGCGACGCGAAGATCGACCCGCATCTTTGCGCCTATGGCGTGTTCATAGACAAGACCGGACAGCACGAGGAAGCGCGCAAGATCTTCGAGCGTTGCGCGAGGGAAGGCAATCTCAACGCCATGCCCTGGATGTCCTATGAGGAGGAAAACGGTTTTGACCGTCCCTCCAATCCCGCCGCGGCGGCGGCCTGGGACAAGCAGCTCGCCGACAAGGGCTCGTCGCTCGGCCAGTTCAATTACGGCCTCGATCTTCTGCGCGGCCATGGCGTCGCGCAGGACAGCGCGCTCGGCAAATCCTTTGTCGACCGCGCCGCGAAGGGCGGCGACACGACGGCGCGGGAGTTGGCGGCGCATGATTACGACCCGGAATCGGTGACGCCGACCGCCGATCTCGCCCGCTACCGCAAGCCGCAGTTCTAGGGCGGGTCCGCCTCAGCCGCCATACTCCGCGCGCAGAAGATTCTTCTGCACCTTGCCCATCGCATTGCGCGGCAGGTCGTCGACAAAGACGATCTTCTTCGGCCATTTGAACTTCGCCAGCCGGTCGCGCAAGGCGGCGCGGATTTGCGCCTCGTCGAGCGCAGCGCCTTTTTCGCGCACGACGATCGCCGCGACGGATTCGCCAAAATCGGCGTCCGGAAGCCCGATCACCGCGCTCTCGACCACGCCGTCGAGCGCGTCGATCTCGGTCTCGATTTCCTTCGGATAGATGTTGAGGCCGCCGCTGATGATCAGGTCCTTGCCGCGTCCGACAATGCGCACATAGCCGCGCGCGTCGATCCGGCCGAGATCGCCCGTGATGAAGAAGCCGTCGGGGCGAAACTCGCTCGCGGTCTTTTCCGGCATCCGCCAGTAGCCCTTGAAGACATTCGGCCCCTTTACCTCGATCATGCCGATTTTTTCTCGCGGCAGTTCGTCGCCCGTTTCGGGATCGGAGATGCGCAGGCTCACGCCGGGCAGGGGCAGGCCGACCGTGCCGGCGATGCGTTCGCCGTCATAGGGGTTGGACGTGTTCATGTTGGTCTCGGTCATGCCGTAGCGTTCGAGAATGGCGTGGCCGGTTCGCTCGAACCAGGCCATGTGGGTGTCGGCGAGCAGGGGCGCCGAGCCGGAGATGAACAGCCGCATGCGCGCGCAGGCGTCTCTGGTCAGGCCCGGCGCGTCGAGGAGGCGGGTGTAGAAGGTCGGCACGCCCATCAGCACCGTGCCCTGCCGCATGGCCTCGATGATTTCTGACGCGTCGAATTTCGGCAGGAAGATCATCGACGCGCCGGCGAGAAGCACGCAATTGGTCGCCACGAACAGGCCGTGGGTGTGATAGACGGGCAAGGCGTGGATCAGCACATCGTCCGCCGTGAAGCGCCAATAATCGACCAGCGTCAGGGAATTGGCGGCGAGATTGTCGTGCGACAGCATCGCGCCTTTCGAGCGGCCGGTCGTGCCGGACGTGTAAAGGATGGCCGCGAGATCGTCGGGCCCCCGCTCCGCATTGGCGAAATCGGGCGGGCTGGCGAAGGCGAGGTCGAACAATTCGCCGTCCTGGCCATGGCCGTGCGTCACGAGCCGCGCGCCTGACTTCGCCGCGGCCCCGGCCAGCGCCTCGCGCCGCTCCGGGTCGCACACCAGGATCTTCGGCTGCGCGTCGGACAGGAAATAGCCGACCTCATGTGGCGTATAGGCGGTGTTGAGGGGAAGGAAGACGGCGCCGGCGCGCAAGCAGGCGAGGTAAATGAAAATATAGGCTGGCGACTTCTCCATCTGAAGCGCGACGCGGTCGCCCGGCTCGACGCCGAGCGAGGCCAGGGCGTGGGCGTAGCGCGCGCTGGCCGACAGCATGTGGCGGTAGCGGATCGACAGCCCGTCGGGCGTCTCGATGAAAATCTTGTCCGGGTCGGCGATTTTCTCGGCGATGAGATCGAACAGATGGTTCACGGCGCGCTCCGATGGGACCGTTTCAATATTCTTGGGCGTTGGCGCCCCTCTCCCCGTTTTTACGGGGAGAGCGACTGTCTTTCCAGTCAAGCGTTTTGAGCGTCCCATGGCTTGGCGTCCCTAAGGGATGGCGGCCTCTCGCCTGCCACCGCGACGGCTATCATAGCCGACAAGGCGGGGTTCAAGTTACAAGGGGGCATTTCGGCCTCACGCCCGCAGTTGCGGCGCCGCCGCTTCGAGCAGCAGGTGCAGGCCGGTCAGCACGGCAAGGCGCCTGATTTCGACGCGCGGCAGCCCCTTGCCGGTCGGCGCGTGGAAATGCTTGGTCGTGAGGAGCGTCGGCCGCTCGGCCTGGGCGAGGGCGAAATGCACCAGCCCGACCGGTTTTGCCGCCGTGCCGCCGTCCGGTCCGGCGATGCCGGTGACAGCCAGCGCCAGTTGCGCGCGCGACCTGTCCAGCGCGCCGAGCGCCATGGCCTCCGCGACTTCCGCCGACACCGCGCCATGCGCCGCGATGAGGGCGGCGGGCACGCCGAGCATGTCCTCCTTCAACTCGTTGGAATAGGTCACGAAGCCGCGATCGAAGACGCTGGAGGCGCCGGCGTTCTCTGTCAGCGCGCCGGAGATCAGGCCGCCGGTGCAGGATTTCGGCGACAGTGATCCTCAATTTGCGGGCGAGGCAGGCGTCAAGCGTCCGCTGCGCCAGCAACACCAGTTCGTCGCGCATGTCGTTTCCTCAAGATCCGGTCAGGGCAGCCGCACGGTGGCCATGGCCAGCGCCGCCATGCCCTCCTGGCGTCCGGTAAAGCCGAGTTGCTCCGATGTTGTCGCCTTTACCGCCACCCGGTCCAATGGCAATTGCGTGATCTCGGCGATTTTTGCGCGGATCGCGTCGCGGTGCGGCCCGACCTTGGGCTTCTCGCAGATCAAGGTGGCGTCAATATGGGCCACGCGCCCGCCTCTCGCGGACACGAGCTTCACCGCATGGCGCAGGAAAAGGTCGGACGAGGCGCCGCGCCATTGCGGGTCGCTCGGCGGGAAATGCGCGCCGATGTCGCCCTCGGCGATGGCGCCGAGCACGGCGTCGGTGATGGCGTGCAGCAGCACGTCGGCGTCGGAATGGCCGACGAGGCCCTGGCTGTGCGGCACCTTGACGCCGCCGAGCCAGACATGGTCGCCCTCGCCGAAGGCATGCACGTCGAAACCCTGGCCGGTGCGCACGTCGGGCAGGTCGTTCAACAGCTTGGCCTCCATGCGCGTAAAATCCTCCTGCGTGGTGAGTTTGACGTTGCCGCTTTCGCCGGGGAAGACAAAGACGCAATGGCCAGCCCATTCGGCCACTGCGGCGTCGTCGGTCAGCTCCCGGCAACCGTCTTCGCGCACCTGGCGATGGGCGGCGAGGATCAGGCCGAGCCGGAAGGCCTGCGGCGTCTGCACGGCGCGCAGGCTCGCCCGCTCGGGCGTCGCCACGATGCGCGCGTCCTCGCCGACCTGCTTGATCGTGTCGGTGACGGCGAGGCCGGGAACGGCCGCGCCTTTTTCGCGCGCCGCTTCGAGCGCGCGGGCGATGAGGCCGGCGCCGACGAAGGGGCGGGCGGCGTCATGGATCAGCACCGTCGCGTCATTCGGCGCCCCGGCCGCGGCGATCGCGTCCAGTCCGTTGCAGACGCTGTCCTGCCGCGTCGCGCCGCCAAACACCGGCGGGTCGAGGCGCTGGCGCAAGTCCGGGCTCAAGGCTGCGATCGCGCCTTCATAAAGATCGAGATCGTCGCGATGGATCGCCACGCGCGCCCTCGTTTTCGGCGCGGCGCCGAGCAGCGATTCCAGCGTGCGGCTCAGCACCGGGCGTCCGGCGAGAATTCGGTATTGCTTCGGGCCGCCGGCGCCGGCGCGCTCGCCGCGTCCCGCCGCGACGACCAGGAAGATCGCGTCCGATCTGCTGTCGGCCTCGTTTCTCCGCGACGATTCTTCCAGGCTCATTTCGCATCCCGCCCGCCATTGCGCTTGGCCGCGAGATGTCGCGCGAATTTCTCGAAAGGTCAATTTGAAGGCGCTATTTTGCGTTGCGGCATGTGAAATTCTGTCTAAAATGCGAGCATGAGTGATTATGCACAACGGTTGGGCAGTGGTGAATTCGGCGGCGGATTGCGCATTGGCGGCCTGAATCTCGACGGACGCGCCTTCCTCGCTCCCATGGCTGGAGTGACCGATCTCGCCATGCGGCGGCTGGCGCGGCGATTCGGCGCGTCGCTGGCTTTTTCGGAAATGGTCGCGAGCGACGATTTTGCGCAGGGCGGGCGCGAAAGCCTGCTGCGCGCGCAAGGCGGCGGCGTTTCGCCGCACGCCGTGCAGATCGCCGGCTGCGAGGCCGGCGGCATGGCGGAGGCGGCGCGCCTGGCGGAAGGCGCCGGGCGCGGATCTCATCGACATCAACATGGGCTGTCCCGCCAAACGGGTGGTCGGCGGCGCCGCCGGTTCGGCGCTGATGCGCGATCTCGACCATGCGGCGAAGCTGATCGGCGCGGTGACGCGGGCGGTGAAAGTCCCCGTCAGCGTCAAGATGCGGCTCGGCTGGGACGAGGCGTCGCTCAATGCGCCGGAACTGGCGCGCCGCGCCGAGGCCGAGGGCGCGCGGATGATCGTCGTGCATGGCCGCACGCGCCAGCAGTTCTACCGCGGCGAGGCGGACTGGGCGGCGATCCGCCCGGTCGTCGACGCCGTGCGGATTCCGGTGGTGGCGAACGGCGATTGCCGCTCGCCGGGCGACGCGCGGAAAATGCTCGACGAATCCGGGGCGCAGGCGGTGATGGTCGGCCGCGCCGCGCTTGGGCAGCCCTGGCTCGTCGGCGACATAGCGCATTTCCTGCGCGACGGCCGCGCGCGGCCGCCTTTGCCTGCGGAATTGCGGCGCGCAGCCGCGGAAAATCATTATTCGACCTTGCTGGAGCTCATGGGGCCGGCGCAGGGACTTCGTCATGCGCGAAAACATCTCGCCGCCTATGCCGACGTCGCGGCGCTTTGCGGCGGCGGCCTCGAGGCCGGGGAGCGGCGGCGCCTGGTCGCCAGCGAGGATATTTCCGAGGTGTTCGGCCTGATCGGCCGCCTCTATGCGATGGCGCCTAAAGCGGAGGCAGCATGAGACGTGATCTTGCCCAAAAAACGGGCGCCCAATTCGGCGTCCTGACCGAACCGCTGGCGGCCGGGGCCGACGCCGATTGCCTGGCGCTGCAATTGCTGAACGCCCTACCGCATCCGCTGCTGTCGGTGGGCGGCGACGGCTCGATCCACGACGTCAACCCGGCGGCGGAGCTGTTTTTCGCCATGTCGCGCAATGCCCTGCGGCGGGTCAAATTCCAGGAATTGCTGCCTTTCGGCTCGCCGCTGGTTTCGGCGATCGAGCAGGTGCGGCAGAGGCGGGCCCCGATCAACGAATATCGCGTCGACCTGGGAACGCCGAAGATCGGCGTCGAGCGATACGTCGACATCCACATCGCGCCCCTGCCCAATTTGCGCGACGGCGTGGTGATCATGCTGCAGGAGCGCACGATCGCCGACAAGATGGACCGCCAGCTCACCCATCGCGGCGCCGCCCGCTCGCTCTCGGCCATGGGCGCGATGCTGGCGCATGAAATCAAGAACCCGCTGTCGGGCATTCGCGGCGCCGCGCAATTGCTCGAAACGGCGGTCGGCGACGAGGACCGCGCCTTTTGCCGGCTGATCTGCGACGAGACCGACCGGATCGTGCATCTCGTTGAAAGAATGGAGGCTTTCTCGGACGGGCGACCGGTCGAGCGCGGCGACGTCAATATCCACGAGGTTCTCGAGCACGTGCGCCGGGTCGCCCAGGCGGGGTTCGCCCGCCGCATCCGCTTCGTCGAGAGCTATGACCCGTCGCTGCCGCATGTCCTCGCCAACCGCGACCAGCTGGTGCAAGTGTTCCTCAATCTGGTGAAGAACGCCGTCGAGGCGATCGGCGACGACGCGATGGACGGCGAGATCGAGCTGACCACCGCTTACAGGCCGGGCGTTCGCATCCGCGCCCCCGGCAAGGCCACGCCGGTCAGCCTGCCGCTGGAATTCTGCGTGCGCGACAATGGAACCGGCGTGCCGGAGGACCTGATGCCGCATCTTTTCGACCCCTTTGTCACCACGAAAACGTCTGGTTCTGGCCTCGGTCTTGCATTGGTGGCCAAGATTGTCGGCGATCATGGCGGCGTCATCGAATGCGAATCGCATCCGCGCAAAACGGTCTTCCGCGTCCTGATGCCGGTTTTCTCGCATCGGGACCGTTCGGCCTGAAACCGCTCCGGCGTCGCGATCGCGCCCCGCGCTCCGCGCCGGCGCGAAACTGGAATGTTTGGAGGTTGTTGAATGCCGAGCGGCAATATTCTCGTCGCGGACGACGATGCGGCCATCCGGACGGTCGTCGGGCAGGCCCTGACCCGGGCCGGCTATGAAGTGCGCACGACGGGCGCGGCCGCCACGCTGTGGCGCTGGATCCAGGCGGGAGAGGGCGATCTGGTCATCACCGACGTGGTCATGCCCGACGAAAACGCCTTCGAGCTGCTTCCCCGCGTGAAAAAGGCGCGGCCGGACCTGCCGGTCATCGTGATGAGCGCGCAGAACACTTTCATGACCGCGATCAAGGCCTCCGAGCGCGGCGCCTACGAATATCTGCCCAAACCCTTCGACCTGAAGGAGCTTCTGGCCATTGTCGGCCGCGCGATGAGCGAGCCGAAGAACCGGCTGCGCACGCCCGAGCCGGACGACATGGAGGGCATGCCTCTGGTCGGCCGCTCGCCGGCCATGCAGGACATCTTTCGCGCCCTGGCGCGGCTGATGCAGTCCGACCTGACCGTGATGATTACCGGCGAATCCGGCACGGGCAAGGAATTGGTGGCGCGCGCCCTGCATGATTACGGCAAGCGCAAGAAGGGGCCGTTCGTGCCGATCAATGTCGCCGCCATTCCGCGCGACCTGATCGAATCCGAGCTGTTCGGCCACGAGAAGGGCGCCTTCACCGGCGCCAACCAGCGCTCGATCGGCCGGTTCGAACAGGCTGAAGGCGGCACCTTGTTCCTCGACGAGATCGGCGACATGCCGATGGACGCGCAGACGCGGCTTTTGCGCGTGCTGCAGCAGGGCGAATACACCACGGTGGGCGGGCGCACGCCGATCAAGGCCAATGTGCGCATCGTCGCCGCGACCAACAAGGATCTGCGCGTCCTGATCCAGCAGGGGCTTTTCCGCGAAGACCTGTTCTTCCGCCTCAATGTCGTGCCGCTGCGCCTGCCGCCCCTGCGCGAGCGCGCCGAGGACATCGGCGATCTGGCGCGGCATTTCTTCGCCCAGGCGGTCAATGACGGACTGCCGCTCAAATCGCTGGAGCCGGGCGCGCTCGAGCGGATGAAGCGCTACAAGTGGCCGGGAAATATCCGCGAGCTGGAAAACCTGGTGCGCCGCCTCGCCGCGCTCTATCCGCAGGAAGTCATCGCCGAACAGGTCATCGCCGCGGAGCTCGGTCTCGACGCCGCGCGCGAAAGCGTGACCTTCATGGGCGCAGGCGGTCCCGCCGCAGCGCCGCCGCGCGACGGCGACGAATCCCTGTCGATGGCGGTGGAGCGGCATCTCGCCGACCTGTTCAAGGCGCATGGCGACAATTTGCCGCCGCCCGGCCTCTATCACCGCATCCTGCGCGAGATCGAATATCCGCTGATCTCCATCGCGCTCGCGGCGACTCGCGGCAACCAGATCAAGGCGGCGGAATTGCTCGGCCTGAACAGGAACACCTTGCGCAAGAAGGTGCGCGATCTCGACGTGCGGCTGATGCGTTCGACGCGGTGAGCCGCAGTGGCCGGAGCCGGCAGCCTCGCCTCACGGGCTGAGGCGCCGCACTTCCTTTATGAGGTCGGCGTCGTTGAAGGGTTTGTGCACCACCACCGCCTCGCGATAGATCGGCGGCAGGTTGTCGCGGCCATAGGCCGTCACAAATAAAAACGGCACGTTCCGCCCCGCAAGGATGTCCGCGACATCGTCGACGCGACCGCCGTCGAGGTTGACGTCGAGCAAGGCGCCGTCGATCGCTTCGTCGCGGGCCAGCAGCCTGGCCTCGTCCAGCGTCCCGACGGGCCCGACGACTTCATGCCCGGCGTCGCTCAACAGGTTTTCGATATGCGCCGCCACGAAGAATTCGTCCTCGATCACCAATAAGCGTAGCATCTTCATAGCTCCGTCCCACTAGGCGCGAACGCTGAGGTCTGACCACGGACTGAATTCGGATCACCCGCGAAGATACATTGAATTTCGCCCAAAAGACAACGCCTAAGCGCCGCTTATGGTTCCATCCGCCGTGCTCGATCCACGTTTTTCATCGCGTGATGCAAGAATTACCATCGGCAGCTTTCGCGACGCTTGTGCCATTCGTCATGTTCCGCCGCCGGAGCGAATTTTACAAGCCCAAACAATTCAATAGCTTTAGCTGCCCGTGCAAGGCGGTCAGTCGGTGTCCACGGTGAACCGGGCGGGAGACCGCAGCTCCCAGGAGACGCCGGTTTCGGGATAGGCGACCGTCACTTTTCCTTTGACGGCGTGCTCGGCCATGGAGACGATCACCGTCTGGCCGAAGCCCGCGCGCTGCGGCGCGACGACCTTGGGGCCGCCTTCCTCGAGCCATCGCATGTGGAACGTCGCCCCGCTTTCATCGGATGTCAGGCTCCAGGAAATGCGCACGCGGCCGTCGCTGCCGGAGAGGGCGCCGTATTTGGCGGCGTTGGTGGCAAGTTCGTGCAGGGCCATGCCGACGCCTTGCGCCGCCGCCTGCCGTAGACGCAATGGGGGGCCCTCCATGAAAATCCGGTGCCCGATGAGGTCGCGGTAGGAGGCGACCTGGGCGCGCACGAGGTCGGCGACTTCGACGCCCTTCCATTCGCTGCTGACCAGCAGGTTCTGGCACGCCGCCAGGCTCGCGATGCGTTTCGACAGGTCCGACGCGAAGGTTTCCGGGTCGGCGTGCCGGGCGGAAAGCTTGGCGATCGACTGTACGACGCCGAGCAGGTTGCGGGAGCGGTGATTGACCTCGCCCATCAGCAGGCGGATGTGTTCTTCGGCCTGCTTGCGCCTGGTGATGTCGAGATTTGTCCCGACAACCCATTCGATCTTGCCCTCGGCGTTGGCGCGGACCGTCTCCACCGCATGGATGTCGCGGATCTCGCCATCGTCCTTGCGCCTGATGCGGAATTCGCGCTCGCCGCGGCCGCCGTCGCGAATGGTCTCCTGCAGCCGCTCCTCCTGCGCGGCCAGATCCTCCGGCAGGACCGAGCGGGTCCAGGCGGCGTAGGGGATGAAGCCGTCGGCGGTTGGCGCCGCGCCATAGATGCGGAACATCTGGGCGTCCCACCAGACCATGTTGGTGAGGACGTTCCATTCCCAGATGCCGACCTCGGTCGCCTCGGTGGCGAGCAGGGTGCGCTGCTGGCTTTCGCGCAGCTGGACTTCGGCGTTCTTCCGGTCGGTGATGTCGGCGCGGATGGCGACATATTGGCGCGGCCTTCCCCGCTCGTCGAGGAAGGGAACGATGGTCGTGTCCACCCAGTAGATCGAGCCGTCCTTGGCGCGGTTCTTGATTTCGCCGCGCCAGACCCGGCCGTGGGCGATCGTCGTCCAGAGATCGCGGAAGAATTCCTTGGAATGATGGCCGGAATTGATGATGCGATGCGTCCGTCCCAGCAATTCCTCGCGCGAATATTTCGAAATCGCGCAGAATTTATCGTTCACATAGGTGATTTCGCCGCGCGGATCGGTAATGGCGACGATGGCGTGCTGGTCGAGCGCCGCCTTGAGGTCGGTGACCTCCCTGAGCGATTCCCTGAGCGATTGCGCCGCGCGCCGCGGCTCCGTGACGTCGCGCAGGATCGTGGAGATCGCAATCGGACGCCCCGCCGCGTCCCTGATCGGCGACGCCGTCACCTGCGCGGCGAAGAGGCCGCCGTCTTTCCTCCGGCGCTCGGTTTCGAGGCTCTTGTGCGCCTGTCCCGCCGTGATGGCCGCGACGACCGCCGTCGCCTCCTCCTTGCGGTCGGGCGGCGCCAGCTCCAGGACGTTGCGGCCGATGATTTCAGCGGCGGCGTAGCCGTAGACCTCTTCCGCGCTCTTGTTCCAGGTGAGGATGCGCCCGTCGAGATCGCAGGAATAAATGGCGTTGGCGGAGGATTCGACAATCGCCGACAGCTTGGCGTCGATCGCTTGCGTGGCCTCCGCGGCGAGCGCCTGCGCCCGCGTCCGCAGCAGCATCTCGGTCAGCCCCACGATGACGCCGCAACTCCCGACGAACACGAAAAGCGCCAGCCAGTCGTCGGAGTTGGTCAGCGGATCGAAGAAGCCATGCGCCACGGCGGCGCAGAGGACGATCGCGACCGCGCCGCCCGGCAATCCGCCGACCAGCGCGGCGGTGATCACGGCGGGATAGAAGGTCAGATAGACGGCTTTCTGCGAGGCGAGGCCGAACAGCTCCAGCCTGCCCAAAGCGCCGGCGCCGGCGGTCAGCGCGCCGACGCCCAGGCTTGACCACCACGGCGCGCGCTGCCGCCAGGCGGCGATACCGGCGAGCGCCTGCGAAACGGCCCGCGCCCATGGCGGATCGGACGCCAGGCCGTGGCCGCCGGCGATGGAAACCTTCTCGGGCGTCGCCTCACGTGTCACGTCGCAACCGTTTTCTGTTGCCGAGCGGATGCCGCGCGCCAGGCCGCTTTGTTCGAGCGGCTTGCGCGGCTTGAGCAGACTATCTCATTTTTCGTTGAAGAGTCAGCCGCGTCACAGGTCAATGTGGTCGAAAGTTTAGTCATGGCCTTCACTTTAGGGCAAGGCCGGCTGTCGCGGTCTTGAGTCATTCGGGACCGGCGGCCGCCTTCGGCCCGGAAGGGAGGGCGGCTGATGCGTTTTCTTTGCGCGAACCGGGTTCCACTTCGCTCGAAAACGCTTTAGCAATGCGTCATGCAACGCGTCGCGCTCTATCCGGGGTCGTTCGATCCCGTCACCAACGGCCATGTCGATGTCATCCGCGGCGCGATGCGGCTGTGCGACCGGCTTGTCGTCGCCATAGGCGTCCATCCGGGCAAGGCGCCCCTGTTCTCGGCGCAGGAACGGGCGGAAATGCTCGAAAAGGTCTGCGCCGCCGACGCCGCCGCGGCGGGCTGCGCGTTTTCCGTCGTCACTTTCAGCGGGCTCGCCATCGAAGCCGCGCGAAAAGCCGGGGCGCGGATGATCGTGCGCGGCCTGCGAGACGGCTCGGATCTCGATTATGAAATGTCGATGGCCGGGATGAACGGCGCCCATGGCGCCGGAGATCCAGACGGTTTTTCTTCCCGCGAGCCCGGAAGTCGGGCATATAACGGCCACTTTGGTCCGCCAGATCGCTTTTATGGGCGGCGACGTTTCATTGTTTGCGCCGCCGCTCGTCGCCGAGGCGCTGCGCGGCAAGGCCGCGAAAAACTGAAGGAGTTTGCATGACTGACCACGACGCCGGGCGGATCGACCGCCGCCAGTTGGCCAAGACGCTGTCGCTTGGCGCGGCTTGCGCCGTTTTGGGCGGCCGGAGCGCAATCGCGCAGGAAGACAAGGACAATCTCGTCTATCTCCAGCTCAAGGACGGCCGAGTCGTCATCCGTCTGCGGCCGGATTCTCGCTCCCAAGCACGTCGAGCGGATCAAGACGCTGGTGAAGCGCGGCTTCTACAACGGCATCGTCTTCCATCGCGTGATCGAGGGCTTCATGGCCCAGACCGGCGACCCGACCGGCACCGGCATGGGCGGCTCCGACCTGCCCGACCTGCCGGCCGAATTCACCAGCACGCCGTTCAAGCGCGGCACGCTCGGCATGGCGCGCGCCTCCTCGCCCAATTCCGCCAATTCGCAGTTCTTCATCTGCTTCGCGCCGGCGCCCTTCCTCAACGGTCAATATACGGTGTTCGGCGAAGTCGTCTCGGGAATGGAGTTCGTCGACAAGATCAAGCGCGGCGAGCCGCCGGAGAATCCGGACAAGATCATCAGCATGAAAATGGCGGAGTGAAATTCTGTTCGGCGAATTTCACAGCGCCTCGATTTCATAGACCAGACAACCAAAGGAAAACACATGTCCGACGAAGGCAATCTCCTGACGCTGGAAACCACCAAGGGCGAAGTGGTCATCCGCATGCGTCCCGATCTCGCGCCCAACCATGTCGCCCATATCAAGAAGCTGGTCGGCGAGGGCTTTTACGACGGCATCGTCTTTCACCGCGTGATCGACGGCTTCATGGCTCAGACTGGCTGCCCGCACGGCACGGGAACCGGCGGCTCCAAATACCCGAATCTCAAGGCCGAATTCAACAATGCGCCGCATGTGCGCGGCACGGCCTCGATGGCCCGCGCCGCCAGCCCCAATTCGGCCAATTCGCAGTTTTTCATCTGCTTCGACAACGCCCGCTTCCTCGACAAGCAATATACCGTCTGGGGCGAAGTGATCTCCGGCATGGAAAATGTCGACAAGATCAAGCGCGGCGAACCGGTGCGCGATCCCGACAAGATCGTCTCCGCCAAGATTTCCTGAACGGAACACATTGTAAAAGCCGGGGTTTCGACCCCGGCTTTTTTGTCGCCGGACCTTTCTGCCGCCGTTCAGCCGCCATTCATTCGGTCCGCGCTAGAAAACACGCGGTTTCCGCAGCGTTTTCACGGCCTTTTGTTGCGGCGTCGCATTGACGGGCGCGAAAAAATTCGGAAGCTTTGCGTGTCATCCCGGCGCTGCGCAAGGCGGCGGCCGGTTTCAGGGGAGCTTTCCATGTCCTTTCGTCAAGTGTCCCGTCGTCAAGCATCCTTCCGTTCCGCATCCGCCCTCGTGCTTGCCGGCGCCGTCGCGTTCATCGGCCTCGGGTCCGCCGCTCACGCGGAATCGGCGATGAAGCAATGTTCCGAGAAATGGCAGGCGGCCAAGGCCGCCGGCACGACCGGCGGCATGACCTATCTGCAATTTTCCTCGAAATGCCGCGCCGACCTGAAGGCGCAGCCCGCCGCCGCCGCCCCTGCGGCGCCCGCCGCTCCGGCTGCCGCCGCGCCGGCCGCTCCCGCCGCGGCCCCCGCCATGCCGCGCGCCGCCGCGCCCGCTCCCGCCGCTCCGGCCGCCGCCGGCGCGCCGGTCTTCCCGAGCGCGATCAATCCCGCCTATTCCAACGAAAAGCCCGGCACGGCGCGCCGCAAGACCTGCGACGACCAGTACAAGGCCAACAAGGCGACCGGCGGCAACGCCGGCCTGAAATGGATCCAGAAGGGCGGCGGCTACTACAGCGAGTGCAACAAGAAGCTGAAGGGCTGACCGGCGCCGCGCCGCTGGCGACAGGAATGCCCCGGGCCGGCGGCCCGGGGTTTTTATTTGAAAGGTTCAGCCGACCTTCTCGTGCCGCCTTGCCGGGTCCTGGCGCCGGGCCAGCATCTCCTTGGCGTGGTCGCCTGCGGCCCGCGCGGAAGCGCTGTTGTTGAACATTTCGAGATCGTCGAGATCGCCCTCGACGACCGGGGTCAACGCCTGGTCGATGTAATTGCGCGCGTCCGGCGCGTATTTGAGCCGCAGCCGCAGCCGCCCCAGCCGTAGCGCCAGCCCTGCGGCCCGCACATGCTTGACGACGAGATCGGCGGCGTATTTCGGATAGAAGGTCAACGGGCTTTCGAGCGGGAGGCCAGGACGCCGGTCGCGCCGCACCTTGCGCCTGAAATAGCCGCCTTCGAGCGGATGGATCTTCTCCAGGTTGACGCAGACCCAGAACCAGAGCAGCAGGAACATCACCTTGCCCGGCGAGTTGCCGGTCGCCGCCGCGCGCCGCATCACCGTGGCCATGTGTTCGGGCGTGTAATAGGACGCCCAGGCCCGCGCGTAGCGCCGTCCCATTGCGCCTTCGACATTTTCGCGTGGCCGGTCACCGCATGTTCGAGGTCGTATTTGTTCATGTCGGGGTCCATCCACACGCCGCCTTTCAGCAGGCGCTGGTGGTCCTCCGAGCCCGGCAGCGGCGTGAGATAGAAGAACTCCAGCAGGTCGAGCGGCAATTCGCGCTTGATGATCGAAATGTCGCGCTGGATCGACTCCGGCGTGTCGGCGGGAAAACCGATGATGTAGCCGGCATAGGTGAAACAGCCGGCGTTCTTCCAGTCCAGCAGCATGTCGCGATATTCGGCGATGCGGTTCTGCTTCTTTTTCGCGGCGAGCAGGTTTTCCGGATTGATGTTTTCGAGGCCGATGAACACCCGCCGCACGCCGGCCCTGGCCGCCTTTTCGATGAAAAGCGGAATGCGGTGGCTCAACGTGTCGACCTGGATGATGAAGGACATGCGCAACCCGCTGTCGCGCATCTCGATCAGGCGGTCGAAAATCGGCTCCCAGTTCTTGTTGCGGGCGAGATTGTCGTCGGTGATGAAGAAACTGCTCACCCCCTGCGCGAGATTGGCGCGCACGATCGCTTCGACGTCGTCGGCGCTGCGATAGCGCGATTTGCGCCCTTGCACGTTGATGATGGTGCAGAACGAGCACTGGAACGGGCAGCCGCGCCCGGCGTCGAAACTGGTCACGGCGCCGCTGGTGCGTCTGATCAGGTCGGCCGGCAGCAGCGGCGGCGGGCAGTTTTCGATTCCCGGCAGGTCGCTCATGAAATTGTAGAGCTTCTGCAACTTGCCGGCGAAGGCGTCGCGCAACACCATTTCGAGCCGCCCCTCGGCCTCGCCCGCGAACAGGCTGACGCCCATGTCCTGCGCCTCGGCGAGATCGGCGGGAAGCTCCGGCAGCATGGCGATGCAGCCGGAAACATGGAAGCCGCCGATGGCGACGTCGACCCCGCAGGAGCGAAAACGCCGCGCCAGGTCCAGCGCATGCGGAAACTGGTTCGATTGCACGCCGACCAGGCAGACCAGCCCGCGCCCGGCCGCCTTGATCGAGGCGGCGATCTTTTCGGGCCGGACCCGCGAATTGGTCTCGTCGAGGCCGAAGATTTCGATGCGCGTATCGTCGCCGAGCACTTTTCGCTGCGCGCAATCGACGGCGAGTCCGTGCAGGGCGGCCAGGGTGTTGGAGGGAATGGCCGAACGCAGCCACTGGATGACATAGCCGTCATCATCGTAGTGCGAAGGTTTTATGAGGTGGAGCTGGAAGACTTTTTCGGTCATGAAAACTCGTTTCGTCATCCCACGCTGAGCGTCTTCTTGCCACATGCGCCGCGCGAACGAAAGCTTCGCCGTCGAATGAGGCGCGTTTCCGACGGGCGAGGGCGATCACGAACTTTTGAACGCCGATGCGAGAAGGCGGAAATGTCAGGCGAGATAAGCGTAAAGAGCGCCCGCCGCGCCGGCGAATCCCAGCAGGATGGCGGAGCGCCAGGGCCAGAGCTGGCCGCGCATGATGATGGCGATGGTCGCGACGGCGATGGCGACATGCAGCATGGTGACGGCGACCGTCAGGATATGGTGGCGGCGTTCATGCATTTCGCTGCGGACGAGGGCGGCTTCCGATTCCGCCTCGTAGGATTTGGCTTTTTGCGAGATTTCCTTTTGCTCGCCCTCATAGCGCCGCGCCTTGTCCGCGAATTCCTGCGCCCTCGCGCCGCCTTGGTCGGAAGCGAGGGCGTAGAGGTTCGATTTCATGCTTTTCGCCTGATAGAAGGCCCAGGAATCGCTGGCCTTGCTCTGCATCAGGACGGCGTGGTTCTTGTCGCCGAAAGCCGCCGCCGTCTCCAAGGTTTCGAGACTGCCCACCGTCGCGGCGAAGACGGCGAGAATGGCGATGGTCATCGAGACGAGGACCAGGGTCCGGCCGCCGATATGGGCGACATGTTCCGCATGCTCGGCATGTTCGAAAGCTTCGGTCGGCAATTCGCTCAATTCGGCCTCCCAGGAATGATCGGGGCAAAGAAGGTAGCCTTGCGCGGGCGGGAGCGCAAACCGCGACGTTTTGGCGAGGTCCGCGAAGTGGACACAAACTGGCGCCTTGCTTATAAAGCCCGCAAGTCCTTCAACTGACCTCCCCTATCGGGCCGTCGCCCGACGGAATTTTTGGACGCGCCATGCAAAATCCAGAACTGGCGGCCGCCGCCCCAGCGTTTCTTCCCTCATCCGACGCCCTGCGCGAAACCATGGTCGAGCGGCAGATCCGCACCTTCGACGTGACTGACGCCGGCGTGCTGGCGCGCATGAGATCCGTGCCGCGCGAGCTGTTCGTCGACGAAAATCTCGCCTCGCTCGCCTATTCCGACGCCTGCCTGACGGTGACCGGCAAGGCGCCGCGCGAATTGACGGCGCCGCTGATTCTCGCCCGCCTGCTCAAAGAGGCGCGTCTTTGTGAGGGCGAGCGCGTGCTGGTCGTGGCCGGCGCCTCCGGCTATACGGCGGCGCTGATCGCCGGCCTCGTCGGCGGCGTCGTCAGCCTCGACGACGACGAGATCCTGACCGCCAGGGCCCAGGCCGGCTTCACGACGCTCGGCCTGGCCAACGCAAAGGCTGTCGCAGGGCCGCTGGCGCAGGGCGCGCCGAACAAGGCGCCGTTTGACCTGATTTTCGTAGATGGCGTCAGCCAGGGCGCATTCGAGCCGCTCTTCGGCCAGCTGCGCGAGGGCGGACGGCTGGTCGGAATCGTGGCGGACAAGGCCGGCGCACGGGTGGGCAAGGCGACCCTGTTCCGGCGCGCGGACGGACATGTCAGCGCCCGTCCGCTGTTCGATGCGGCGGCGGGCGGCCTTGCGGCCTTCGCCAAGCCCAACGGCTTCGTGTTCTGAGACGGTTCCTGCGGCGAATGTGCTGTGTCTTTTTTGGCGCAGGGACGAATAAAAACAAGGTCGTCTGACGTTTCTCGCGTCAAAGCCGGCATAAAGGCTGCGGCCAAGGTTGACGCAAGGCTTGAGTTCCGTGAATTTACCTTTGGCGTCATGGAATGCAATTCCAGACGCGGGGAATTCTGGGCATTCTGGTCGATATAGTTTCGGGGGCTTGATTTTGCGGTTCTTTTCTCCCTTCGGCCTGGCAATCGGCGTTTCCGCCCTGGCGGTGACCTGCGGACTCGGGCCTGTCTCGGCGGAAACCATGTCGAGCGCGCTGTCGCGCGCTTACGGCAACAATCCGGACATCAACCAGCAGCGCGCGGCGGTGCGGGCGAAGGACGAGGGCGTGCCATCGGCCAAGGCGGGCTGGCTGCCGAAGGCGAGCGGCACCTATTCGATCGGACATTCCTACACCGAAGAAGCCAATTATCCGGGCTTTCCCGGCAAGCAGAAGTTTGTCTCGAACCCTGTCACCTACGGCCTCTCCGCCACGGAAACGCTGTGGGACGGCAACCGCACGGGCAATAGCGTCGACCAGGCGGAATCGGCGGTGCTGATGGCGCGCGAGGCGCTGCGCCAGACCGAAGAGGCCACGCTGCAGGCGGCCGCCACCGCCTATATGGACGTCTTGCGCGACACCGCGGTGCTGGGCCTCCGCCGCAACAACATCACGGTCCTGCAGGTCCAGTTGCAGCAGACACGCGACCGGTTCCATGTCGGCGAAGTCACGCGGACCGACGTTGCGCAGGCCGAAATCTTCGCTCGCCGCCTCGAGGGCCGATTTCGCCGCGGCGCAATCCAATCTCGAAACCTCGATCGCGACCTTCCGCCGCCAGATCGGCGTCGCCCCCCGCCAATTGCAGCCGGCGCAGCCGATCGAAAGGCTGCTGCCGCGCTCGCTCGATCTCTCCATCGCGACCGGCCTTGCCGAAAACCCGGCGGTCCTCGGCGCCCTGCACCAGGTCGACATGGGCGAATACGCCGTCAAGATCGCCGAGGGCGCGCTGCTGCCGACGGTCGGCGTGCAGGGGCAATTGCAGCAGATGAACAGCTCGGGAGGCATTCCCGGTTACAACATCTATTCCGCCAGCATCGTCGGCCAGATCAATATCCCGATCTACCAGGGCGGCGCTGAATATGCCGCAGTGCGCCAGGCCAAGGAGCAATTGGGCCAGGCGCGCCTTGCCGTGGATTCGAACCGCATCGCCGTCCGCCAGTCCGTCGCTTCGTCCTGGGGCCAGCTGCAGGCGGCCCGCGCCGCCATCGTCGCCTATCAGGCGGCGGTCAAGGCCGCGGAAGTGGCGCTGAACGGCGTCCGCGAAGAAGCCAAGGTCGGCCAGCGCACGACGCTCGACGTGCTCAACGCCCAGCAGGCGCTGCTCAATACCCGCGTCCAGCTGGTGACGGCGCAGCACGACCGCGTCGTCGCCTCCTACGCCGTCATGGCGGCCATTGGCCGGTTGACGGCGCAAGGCCTGGGGCTCGGCGTCGTCGCCTACCAACCCAGCGTCCATTACAACCAGACCAAGAACCGGTTCATTGGCCTCGACACGCCGGACGGGCGCTGATTCGACGGCTCATGCCCTATCTCGTTGACCGCGGCACATCGCGGTCGACGGTTCCGACTGCATCAGCCCCCTAATGGCGTAATCAGACGCCCGTCTTGCGACGGGCTGCTGGTCGCTTTGCTCCTGACGCGAGTGTTCCTTGCGGCTGATCATCGCGCGCAAAGCAATAAGCGGCGTCATTGCAAAAAAAACCGTGTATTGCGCTTGTAGCGCCGCGATCCCTCCTTGCGCGCCGTGAAGAGCGAGCGCATTTTTATTCTTCCAAATCGCATTTGAGCGTCCGAGTTCATGACCGCAACGAGCGCCCCGTCAATGCCGGCCACTGCCTTGCCAACCCAGCTGAGCGCCGAACAAAAGGCGCATGAACCGTCGATGGACGATATTCTGGCCTCGATCCGCCGGATTATCGCCGATGACGACGCCTTGCCGCTGAGCCGCCGGGGGCGCGCCGCCGCGCCCTCTCTCGTCGGGTCCGCAGGCGGTGCGCCAATCGATTCTTCGCCGGCGAATTTGGCGGACGCGCCCGCCGGGCCGGCTCCAGGCGCGGCCTCCGCGCCGGCGGCCGTCCCTGGCGCCGACGCCTTCTTCGGCCTCGGCCAGCGTCTGGGCAACGACCGGGCGGCGGCCGCAACCGAAAAGTTTCCGTCGCTTGCTCCAGCGCCTGCGCCGGCTCAGGTTTCGGCGCCAAGCGCGCCGAGGCCGCCAATGCTGAGGCTGCGCGACTTCATGACAAAGGGCGTCGCGCCGAAACCGGCGCCGGAAGCTCCGGCAGCGGCGAGCCGTCCGGAGGAAAAGCCTGCCGTGGAAACGCCGCCCGGATCGCCGGCGGCGCTTGCGGAAACCGTCGCTTTGCGGCCTTCGCTGGCGGAAGCGGAAAAGCCGGCCGAACCTCCGCGCGCCGCGGTGGTAAATCTGGTTCAAATGGCTCCTGGCCCCGTCGAGGCGCGGTCGAAAATCGCATCCCTGTCCTTTCGCGCGCCGGTCTTTTCCGCGCCGCGGCCCGAGGCGTCCCCTGCGCACGCTCTTGCGCCCGCGGCGGCGCCTGCGCCCGCAGCCGAACCGGCGCAGGAAAAAGCCCTTGAATCCGTTGCTTCGGCGCCTGTGGCCGCGACCCTCGTCTCCAGTGAGCCGGCGCCTGCGGCCGCTGCGTCTGTGGCCGTCGAGGCCGAGCCTGCCCGCGCTCCCGGCCCCATGGCCGCCGCCCCCTCGGAAAGCCCGGAACCCGCGCTGCTGTCGCCGGCAAGCGGCGCGAAAATCGGCGCTTCGTTCGAGGCGCTGGCGGAAAGCCTGCTGATGCGCGATCCGCTCATGCTCGAGCGCATGACGCGCGAAATGCTGCGGCCGATGCTGAAGGCCTGGCTCGACGACAACCTGCCGATTGTTGTCGAGCGCCTGGTGCGCGCCGAAATCGAGCGGGTCGCGCGCGGTCGCGGCTGAGCGTTCTCGCGACGGCTCGCACGGGCCGCAATTCGTCGCGGCCGGTTAACTCTTACATCGGCTTCGCTCACATTCGCCAAGGAATATGAAGTTGTGATCAACCGCTCGACGCAGGCGCAGGCGCTGCTCGCATCGTCGATGCTAACAGCGGGTGCAACAGGAATTCCAAATCCTCCTCGATATTCGACCCCCATCGCGAAGATGCTCACTGACAATCCCCTTGCCGGCTCGATGCAAACGGTGGCCCGAATCATTGGGAGAAAGAGCGGCCTGGGCGTGAGCCGGCAGATCTTCTATGTACAGCTCGGAGGATTCGATACACATGATGGGCAGGCAGCGCAACATGCGCGTTTGCTTACACAACTCGGCCAGGCACTCGAATACTTTGACGGTGTGATGACAACATTGGGTATGGGGAGCCAGGTCACGACTTTTACCGCATCCGATTTCGGAAGAACGCTCACCTGCAACAGCGATGGGACCAATCATGGATGGGGCAGCAATACATT
>CAWKJW010000043.1:0-7737 GCA_963849665.1 uncultured Alphaproteobacteria bacterium
TCGCGCTCGAGCTGGCCCGGAGAACGTCCGGTGTAGCCGAGCGCCAGCACCGCCTCCTTCGGCCCTTCCCCGTGGGCTATGGCGCGCAGGACGTCGAGCGTCGCCGTCATCGAGACCTCGGGATCGATCGCCATGGTCGCTTCGGCGGCGCGGTAATCCGGCGAATGCAGGACAAAGCCGCGGCTCGAATCCACCGGCCCGCCGGCCAGCACGCGGATCGTGCCGGCCGCGCCGGCGATGCGCGGCTTTTCCTCCGCCTCGATCACCTTGAGCTGGAGCAGGAGATCGACGAAATTGACGCCCTCGGCGGGATGGTTGAGGATGATGCCCATCGCCCCTTCCTCGGAATGGGCGCAGACGTAGACCACCGAACGCACGAAGAACCCGTCCTGCAGGCCGGGCATGGCCACAAGACATTTGCCTTCCAGAAAGTGACCGGGTCCAATCTTGTTCACGCTCGAGACTTTCCAATCCGCACCTGGATTCGGCCATCGCCGAGGCCTAGATCGCCACTCCGGGAAACCCGCCTGAGGAGACATGCTAAAGGATGAGCGCCCAAAGTGAAGCCGGAACAATTCTTAATTTTCATCGCAGTTTGGTGGCGGCCCCTATCGCGTTGGCTCTCGCGCTCACGCTTCCGTATGGCGAAAGCGCCCGCGCCGACTGGGTTTCGAGCGCAAAATCGCAGGCGCGGCTGGTCGATGGCGGCGTGATCGACGGCGCCCGCACCGCCGGCGCGCAAATCCGGCTCGACGGCGCGGCGGTCACCTACTGGCGCGATCCCGGCGAGGCCGGCGCGCCGCCGGTCTTCGATTTCGCCGGGTCCGAAAATGTCGCGGAAGCGAAAATCCTCTATCCGCAGCCAGCGCGGATCGACGAGGATGGCGTCCAGGCTTTCGGCTACCAGCATGAGGTCATCTTCCCCATCCGCGTCACGCCGCGCGACGCGGCCAAGCCCGTCGTCCTCGCACTGAAGCTCGACTATGCCGTCTGCGAGAAGATCTGCCTGCCGGTTCACGCGCAAATGCGGCTCGAGCTGCCGCCGAGCGTCCCGGCCGGCGCGGAAGGCGCGCAGCTTGTCACCGACGCCCTGAAGCAGACCCCGAAGCCGCTGGACGCGGCGCAGGCGAAGCGGATCGCCGCTGTTGCGCCCGCCGCGAGCGCCGACGGCAAGGCGCAATGGCTGCTGAAAATTCTCCAGTCCGGCGCGGAAAATATCTTCGTCGAGGCGCCAGAGGGTTTCTATGTCGAGGCCCGCCCTGCCGGCGAAAAGGGCGCCTTCCTGCTGACCCTGGCCGAACATCCGGCTGGCAGACCCGCGCCCGGCGCCCCGGTTCGGGTCACCGTCACGGGAGCGGCGCCGGCGCAATTCGACCTCGCCCTCCCGCCCCGCCGGCCCTGAACAGCGAAAATCACCGACGAGAAAATCATCAAAATGTCACGGCTGGATTTCACAAGTCATCGCCTTTGCGTCGAGGCCACGCTCGCCGAGGGCGCCAGGATCGAACTTTCGCGCGAGCAGACCAATTACCTCGTCAACGTCCTGCGGCTTGGCGAGGGCGCAGGCCTCTATGTCTTCAACGGACGCGACGGCGAATGGCGCGCCTCGCTCGCGCCCGCCGGCAAGAAGGCCGCCGCCCTGCTCGTGAAGACCCTGGCGCGGGCGCAGGATTTTCTGCCGGACGTGGATTGCCTGTTCGCGCCGCTCAAACATGCGCGGCTTGATTACATGGCGCAAAAGGCGGTGGAAATGGGCGCGCGCCGCCTGCGCCCGGTGCTGACCCGCCGCACCCAGGCGAGCCGGATCAACCTGGAGCGGATGCGCGCCAATGTCGTCGAGGCGGCGGAGCAATGCGGCATCCTCTCGCTGGCCGAAGTCCTCGCCGAGGAGCGGCTCGACGGCGTGCTGGCCAAATGGCCCGCCGACCGGCTGCTGGTGTTCTGCGACGAGGCCGCGGAAACCGCCGACCCCGTCGCCGCCCTGCGCCGGGCCGGCGCCCTTTCCAGAAATTCGCCGTGCTGATCGGACCGGAAGGCGGCTTCGACGAGGCCGAACGCGAAACCCTGGCGTCCCTGCCGAACGCGGCGCGCATTTCGCTCGGCCCCCGCGTGCTGCGCGCCGATACGGCCGCCGTGGCGGCGCTCGCCCTCGTCCAGGCGGCGCTGGGCGACTGGCGCGCCTGAGGTTGCCAGCTTGAGCCGGTCGATGACATGATGTCGCCATCATATTAGGTTCAAAAAGGTCGCGCTGTTTTCGGAGCAAGTCGGCATGATCGGGACAAAACAAGGGATTTTGCGATTTTGCCGCGCCGTCGCGGTCGTGTCGCGCCCCTTCCTGCCCCTGCTCTTCCTCGCTCCCGCCTGCGCGCAGGACAATGGCCATCTCCGCGTGCAATTCGGCGACGGCTCCGGCTGGAGCGAAACCTGGTCGCACACCGAGGCCCACGCGCCGCTGCCGGACGGGCCGGCGCGCGCCAATTACGCTTTCTCGCGCAATGCCCAGGCCGGCGCGCCGCAGGGCCGCCTGCGCCTCAAGCCGATGAATTTCGACGGAATGTAAAGCGCTAAAACCTTTTCCGATCCGTTGGAATCGGACCGGGGCTCCGGTTTTCCGCTTTTACGCACATTCGCTAACGCGGCCCTGCGGGTCTTCACGCAAGCGGGTGTCCACTTCGCTTGAAAACGCTCTAATACACGCATTCCTGGAAAGCGGGTTCGACGCTTTCCTTCCACGCGCCGTGGAACAGGGCCAGCCGGCGTTCGGCGAGGTTGAGGCCCGAGGCGGCGATTTCCTCCAGAGCCAGCAGGTAGCGGCCTTCGTCCTCGCCGGCCGCATCGAACCGCCCGCGCCGAGCAAGGCCCTCGCGCGCCAGCGGCAGGATTTCCCGCGCCAGATCGAGCAGGCTGCGCCCCCCGGCTTCCGCGCGAAGCCCGTGCTTCGGCGCGTCCTGCCGAAGCTTCAGACGATCCTCGGCGGAATAATCCTTGACCAGGTCCCAGGCGGCGGCGCTCGCTTGCGCGTCGTAGAAAAGCCCGGCGCAAAAGGCGGCAAGCGCCAGGATGTGCGATGACGGGCCGACATCGGCGCCGCGCATTTCCATGTAGCGCTTCAACCGCACTTCCGGGAAAAGCGTCGAAAGATGGTTGGCCCAGTCCGACAGGGTGGCGCGCTCGCCCGGCAGCTTTTCCAGCCTCCCCTCAAGGAGATCGCGGAACGAGGCCCCGGCGACGTCGTGATAGCGCTCGCCGCGCTTGACGAAATAGAGCGGAACGTCGAGCGCGTAATCGACATAGGCTTCGAAACCCATGCCGGGCGCGAAGACGAAGGGCAGCATGCCCGTGCGGGCGGCGTCGGTCTCAAGCCAGATTTGCGAGCGCATCGACACGAAGCCGTTGGGCTTGCCGTCGGTGAAGGGCGAATTTGCGAAAAGCGCCGTGATCATCGGCTGCACGGCCAGGGCAAGCCGCATTTTCGCGACCATGTCGGCTTCCGAGGCGAAATCGATATTGGTCTGCACGGTCGAGGTGCGGAACATCATGTCGAGGCCGAGCCGCCCCACTTTAGGCATGTAGCGCGACATGATGGCGTAACGCTGCTTCGGCATCACCGGGGTTTCCGGCCGTGTCCACAACGGGCTCATGCCGAGATCGAGAAACCCGAGCCCGAGCCTTTCGCTCAGCGGCGCCAGCGCGGCGAAGTGCGCCTGCAATTCGGCGGCGGTCTGATGGATCGTCTCGAGCGGCGCGCCCGACAATTCGAACTGGCCGCCCGGCTCCAGCGATATGGCGCCGCCGCCTTGCGGGTCAAAAAGGCCGATGAGGGCGCCGTCGTCCTCGATCGCCTCCCAGTTCGTCGCGGCGCGCAGCCCCTCAAGCAGCGCCTTCACGCCGCCCTGGCCGCGATCGGGTCGCCCCTCATAGGGAACCGGAGCAAGATCGGCGCGATAAAAAGGAATTTTCTCGTGTTCCGTTCCCACCAGGAACGGTCCGTGCGGCTTGCGTCCCGCCTCCATCCAGCTGACCAGTTCGTCGCGCGACGAGATAGGGGTGTCATCAACTACGTCGCGTGCCATCGGCGGCTTTCATGCAGGACTGAACCGAAGCGTCTTCCGCTCCGATGGAATCGGACCGGGGCTCCAGTCTTTCTGTTTTTACGCATTTTCTTCACGCGAACCGGCAGCCGCTTCGCTTGAAAATGCTCGGGCGGCAAAAAAGGGCGTCGGCGTAACGCCCTTCCTCCGCGCTTCGCCCTAGATAAGGCGAAGCGGCGCCGGCCGCAATCATGCCCGAACGCAAGCATGATTTGCGCCAAGCGAAAACTTGGCTGCAAAGCGAAAAATTTTCCTGCAAAGCGAAAACTTGGCGCGCGACGTCGGTCCGTCGCGCGCCATTCTGGTTTAGCGCGAAACGGTTCAGCGCTTGGCGAGAATCTGGCCGAGCACGTTCTGCAGTCCGCTGGAGGCGCCGCCGGACTGGAACAGGCCGCTGAGCGCGCTCATGCCCGCCTGCATCAAGGCCGGATCAATGCCGCCCTGCGCCGACGCGGCCGGGGCGCCGCCCGCTGACGCGTCCGCTGCGGGAGCGCCGTGGCCGAACAGCGAGCCGACAATGCCGCCGAGCATGCCGCCGAGGCCGCCCGACTGGCCGCCCTGCCCGGCGGCCGCCGAAGCGAGCGAGCCCAGCATGCCGCCGAGGCCGCCGCCACCCTGGCCGGCGGCGCCGGCCACTTCCGACAACAGGCCGCCAAGTCCGCCGCCGCCTTGGCCCGCCGCGCCGGCGACTTGCGACAGCAGGCCGCCGAGGCCGCCGCTCTGCGCCGCCTGGGCGACGCCGCCCATGGTCATCGAGGCGACCACCGGCATAAGCTGGTTGAGAATGTCCGGGCTGATGCCGGTTTCCGCGCCGATATGCTGGGCAATCTGGCCGACGGCGCCGGAGCCGCCGAAGATCTGGCCGAGCAGGTCGCCGCCGGCGCTGGCCGCGGCGGGCGACTGGGCGGCGTTGGGGTCGTCATAGGCCGCCTGGTGCGCCGGGTCGGTCAGATGGCCCACGATCTGCGAAAGGCCTTCCGGGGTTTGCATGTGATTCTGCACGCCTTGGGCGATGGCGGGCGCGAGGGCGTTGATCGCGGCGCTGACCTGGTCCGGTGAAAGGCCGAATTGCGAAGCGATGCTGGAGACGGCGTCGCCGCCATGCGCCGCCTGGATGAGAGCGGAAAGGTCAACCATTTTATCCTCTTTCAAATCTGTTGCGGGCCAAATCGGGCGGAGGCCCGCCTATTCCCCGCGTCAAACTAGCGCAATGCGGGCGGATTTGCGAGCTTTGCGCCGCGCCGCGTCAGGCATAGGCGCGCTTTATTGCAATTTTCCGACAAAGAGGCGCCGCGCCGCATCCGGCTTGACAGGAATGGGGGCGGCCCCCACAAGATCAACAAAATCTCGCCAAAGGTCCCGCATGAGCGCCAACCCCTCGCCTGCCAACCCCTCGCCAGCCAAGCCCTCGCTGAACGTCTTTCTTTGCGCGCCGCGCGGTTTCTGCGCCGGCGTCGTGCGCGCCATCGACATTGT
The DNA here is from genome assembly GCA_963849665.1 of uncultured Alphaproteobacteria bacterium. Lineage (GTDB taxonomy): Bacteria > Pseudomonadota > Alphaproteobacteria > Rhizobiales > Beijerinckiaceae > Rhodoblastus. The sequence goes on from CAWKJW010000043.1 coordinate 5,568, forward strand.
CGAGCACGCTCTGCGCAAATTCGGCGCGCCGGTCTATGTGCGGCATGAAATCGTGCATAACCGCTACGTGGTCGAGGGGCTGAAACGCCAGGGCGCGATTTTCGTCGAGGAGTTGAACGAAGTGCCGGACAATGGCGCTCCCGTGGTGTTTTCGGCGCATGGCGTGCCGAAATCTGTGCCGGACGAGGCAGCCAAGCGCGAACTTTTCGCCATCGACGCCACCTGCCCGCTGGTGACCAAGGTCCACCGGGAGGCAGAAATCCATCATCGGCGAGGACGCAAGGTCGTCCTGGTCGGTCACAAGGGCCATCCCGAGGTGATCGGCACGATGGGGCAACTGCCGGAAGGCTCGGTGACCCTGGTGGAAAGCGCCGAGGATGTCGCCGCCTTGTCCTTCCCGCCCGACGAGGCCCTCGCCTTCGTCACCCAGACCACGCTTTCGGTCGACGACATGGCCGCGGTGGTCAATGCTCTGCAGGACAAATATCCGCGGATCGTCAGCCCGCACAAGCAGGACATCTGCTACGCCACCACCAACCGCCAGGAGGCGGTGAAGGAGATCGCGCACAAGGTCGACGCCTTCATCGTCGTCGGGTCGCCCAATTCCTCCAATTCGCAACGCCTTAAGGAAGTGGCCGAGCGCAATGGCTGCCGCCACGCCCAGCTCGTGCTGCGCGCCGCCGACATCGACTGGACGCCCCTTCGCGACATCAAGTCCCTCGGCGTGACCGCGGGCGCCTCGGCGCCGGAGATCCTGGTCGAGGAGATCCTTTCGGCGGTCGGAGAGAAATTCGATCTCATCGTCGATACGGTGACCACGGCGACCGAGGACGTCTCCTTCCCCCTGCCGCGCAACCTGCGCGAAAAAGTGGCCTAAAAAACCCGCCGGCATGAAAGCCGGCGGATTTTTTTTCTTTACCAGTGGCGCCAATGGCGCCGCCAGCCCCAGGGACGCGGCCCGCCCCAGCGCGGCCCATAGCCGTAGCGCCACGGCCGGCCATAATAATAATTACGCGCCCAATGGCAGCGATAGGGACCGCAGACCCACCGCACCCTGTCGATCCGCGCAACCGTCTGTCCGTCGCGCACGACGCCCGCGTCGAGGCCGGCGAGCGGCAGCGCGGCGGCGGCCGTGGTTGAGGCTGGAAGGGCCAGCGCGGTCGCGCCGAGCACAAGCGCGGCGCCAAGGGCGTTTCTGAACTTCAGCATGGCAAGCTCCTGTTTCTGCGTCGGTTTGCCGACAGGAACGAGGATGCGTCGCCCCGCCTGAACAGCGGCTGACCGCGCTGTTCAGAGGACGTTCATCTTCGCCGGCCCCTTTGCTTTCCCACGAAATGTTCTATGACCGTGGCATCCCGGGCGGACGTCGCCGCCCCAAAAAATCTCGGGCGAATAAAATGCATAAAATCCAGGCCGCCGAACTTCCCTTTGACGCCTTTCGCGCTCTTCTCGCGCAATTGCCGCCGGCGTCGGAAGACGCCGTCGCCAAGGTGCGCGCGCGCGATGCGCAATTGACTAAGCCGCCGGGAGCGCTGGGGCGGCTGGAAGAGATCGTCGAATGGCTCGCCGCCTGGCAGGACAAGGCCGAGCCGACCGTCGAGCGGCCCACGGTTGTCGTTTTCGCCGCCAACCACGGCGTGGTCGCGCAGGGCGTCTCGCCCTACCCGGCCAGCGTCACCGCGCAGATGCTGAAGAATTTTTCGTCCGGCGGCGCCGCAGTCAACCAGATCTGCGCCGCCTATGGCGCGGGCCTGAAAGTGTTCGAACTGGCGCTGGACCTGCCGACGCGCGACATCACCGAAGCGCCGGCGATGGAGGAGCGCGAATGCGCCGCGACCGTCGCTTTCGGCATGGAGGCGATCGCCGGCGGCGCGGACCTGCTGGCGCTCGGCGAAATGGGCATCGGCAACACCACCGTCGCCGCCGCAATCTACCATGCGCTCTATGGCGGCGAGGCGGCGGACTGGGTCGGACGGGGCACCGGCGTAGACGACGAAGGTTTGCTTCGCAAGATTGACGCCGTGAAACGGGCGGTGGCGCTGCACAAGGATCATCTCGCCGATCCGTTCGAGGTCCTGCGCCGGCTCGGCGGTCGCGAGATCGCCGCCATGGCGGGCGCGATCCTCGCGGCGCGGATGGAAAGGACGCCGGTTCTGCTCGACGGCTATGT
>CAWKJW010000044.1:0-25060 GCA_963849665.1 uncultured Alphaproteobacteria bacterium
GCCGTTCGCTTCCGCCGCCTCGCGGACGTCGCGCAGGTAACGGGCGCGATCGGGCGGGGCGGAAAATTTCGTCGCGCCGAACTCGCCGAGCAACACACGCCGGGCGTCGATGCCGTGTTTCTCGCGCCAGGCGACGACCTTGGCGAAAAAGCCCTGAATATAGGGCGCGCCGGGATTGGCGGCGAAATAGACCGACAGCGCCTTGTCCGTCGCAGCGACGATCTCGTCACGCTCTTTCGGAGCAAGGCCGGCGTCCGAACTGATGCGCGCCGCCGCAGCGTCGCGCGTCGCGCGCTCGTCGCCGGCCGAGGCGGGCCAGGGAACATTGCGGAGATAGCGATACATCGGCTCCTCGGTCATCCAGACCGCGCCCTGGTGGCTGAAGACATAGGGCTCGTAGAAGTGAAAATTATAGAGCACGTTCGAGTCGTCGACGGCCGGCGGCGAGAGGGCTTCGAGGCCCGCCACCATGCCGCCGCATCCCCCGGTCAGAATGAGTTTCAGTTCCGGCGAGACCCCGCGCGCGTCGCCCAGCAGCGCCGCCTGGCGCGCCGTCCAATCCGGCGAGTCGCAAGCCGTCGGCGGCTCGTTGAACAACTCCACGGCGACGCGGCGCGGCGCAACGCGCTTCGCCAACCGCGCCAGTTCCACGATGAATTCGCGATAGTCGCCGAACGAGCCTTTTTCGCCGACGTCGAGAAACTGCCGGGCGTTCCAGAAAAGCGCCGAACTCGTTGGGCTGTGGATTGAGGATGACGGAAAGGTCCGCCGCCAGCGCCATCTTCACCCCTTGTTCGAGTTGCGCGAAGAGTTCGGCGCGCTGCTGGCCGCGCAGGGCGATATAGGGGCCGGCGTCCATCGGAATGCGAACGAAGTCGAAATTATTGGCGCGCAGATTGGCGAGATCGGCTGCGGTGGGCTGCGTGCGGCCCGTCTGGAAGGGCGGCCAGGCGTAGTTCCGGCTCGGCGGCGGAAACTCGCGCGTCAGACCGAACCAGGGCCAGATGCTGACGCCACGAAGAAAAGTCGGGCCTGCATCGGCCGCGAATGCGCCGAGGCTGAACGCGCCGCCGAAGGCGGCGAGCCCGAGCAGCGCATCGCGCCGGGAAAGGAAATGCGACATGGTCGTGCTTCTCCTCAATAGGCCTTGTCGGTGAAGACGAGGGCGCCGGCGGTCAGCAGGATGATCTTGAGATCGAGCGACATGCGCCAGTTGCGGATGTACCAGAGGTCGTATTCCAGCCGCTGCGCCATTTCCGACGGGGCGCGGATTTCGCCGCGATGACCGTTGATCTGCGCCCAGCCGGTGAGGCCCGGCTTGACATGCTGGCGATTGGCGTAATCGGCCAAGGCGCCGCCGTAGGCCTCGTCATGGGCAAGGGCGTGCGGTCGCGGCCCGACGAGCGACATCTCGCCGCGCAGGACATTGATCAGCTGCGGCAGTTCGTCGATGCTGAGCCGCCGGATGACGCGGCCGACGCGTGTGACGCGGGCGTCGTTGCGTTTCGCCGACTGGACGTCGGGCCCGTCTTCGGCGACCGTCATGCTCCTGAACTTGCAGATCCTGAACGGCACGCCGTTGAAACCGAGCCGCGTCTGCCAGAACAGCACCGGTCCCGGCAATTCGAGCGCGATGGCGATCGCGACCAGCAGCAGCAATGGAGAGGCAGCGACCAGGCCGACGACGGCCGCGGTGATGTCGACCAGGCGTTTCGCCCGCCGCTCCTTGTCGGAGAGCGGACCAGAGCGGACCTTGAAAAGGACGGCGGAGCCATTGCTCCGGAAGGGACGGGCCACGACGCCGGCCAGTTGGTCGTCCGGCAGGAAGTGGATGGGAAAGGGTGTCGTCCCAAGCGCCTGGATGAGCGACGGATCGAGCTTCTCGAAGGGAACGGCGAGGACGATCTCGTCGATCTCGGCGCCACGCAGAGCGCTTGCGGCGCGCGCCCTCAGGCTGGAGCCGTTCATGCCGCCGGCAAGGCCGATCTGCACGCGGATGTCATAGCCCAGCGCTTCGAGGCGGCGGCGCTGCCTGCCGTTGACGCGACCGTCGGCGGTGACCAAAGCGATTTCGCAGGGACGCACGCCGGCGCTTTTCAGACCGCGGCGCAGACGCAGCGACCACCACAGATGATGCAGCAGCAGGAGCACGAACACCGAGGCGAAATTCGCGGCGACGCAACGCGTGACTTGCGGGGTGACGTCGAACTGAGTTGCGGCGAAGCCCATCAGTGCGAAAGTCAGGGCGCAGACCAGCACGATCGTCCCGAGCTGGCGTTTGAAATTGCCAAGGACGGCCGGATCATAGGCGCCGCGCAAGGCGAACAGCGGCACGATGACCGCGCAGAGAAGGAACGACACAGCTGCCGACTGCCAGAAATGCTCGCTCCGCGCCTCGGTCAGCCAGGAATAGGCGGGGGTCGCGAGGATAGGCCCGACCGCGACCAGGAAGACGCAGTCGAGCGCCGTCACGGTCGGACCGACCATTTCATAATCGATCGCCATGCGCCGCGAGCGCGAAGCAACCTTAACGCCCGGTATCAATTCTGCAACGGTCATGCCACCGCTCCTTCGGAGTTGGAGACAATTCGGGCCTGGCTTTGGCTTCAGTCCTCGCGGCGAAACATCGCCAGCATCAGGATCGCGAACTTGGCCAGGAGGGTCGATTTCGTCCCTACGCTTTCGAACGAATTGAGCAGGATGACGAAATAAATCAGCGGCGCGGCGACATTTCCGCGCACGGAGCGCATGATCTCGCGCAGGAAGGCGGTCACGCCGATGAGCAGCGCCAGCGTCGCGATCACGCCCTGATACAGGAGGAAGCGGACGATCGGATTTTCGATGCCGAGCGCCAGCCCCATGGCGTGGCGCAATGCGTCGATCCTTTCGACGTCGGGCGCCAGGAAAATTTCGCGCATGGGTATGTAGGAAAAAATCTCCAACATTTGCACGCGCGTCTCTGCGCTGCCGCCATCGTCGCCGAAGCGCTGCATCATGACGTCGAAAAATCCGGCGCTGGCCAGACCCGCGATCGCGACTCCGGCGACGACGGGCGCGGCGAAAGCGACGACGACGAGCGAGCGCGACATGCGCCCGCCGAGCAGTATGGAGAGCAGGCGCCGGAAGAACACATAGCCGGCGACGGGAGCCATCAGTGTCAGCGCCGTGCGGCCGCCGCTGGCGACGAGGGCCGCCAGTTGCAGCAGGATCAGCGGCGAACGCAGCGCCTTCGGCAGCGCGCGGCCGCCGCCGTTGAGCAGGATCGTGGCGTAAAGACCGGTGATCAGCGCGTTGACGAGCGGATGGCCCTGCAGCCCGCAAGGCCGGCTTTCGACAAGCAATTCGCCATCGAGGCGGAAGGGAAAGAATTCCGTCTGGAGGACGAATTCCGTCAGCGTCATGACGGCGTTGACCGTCAGGATCACATGGAGCAAAACCTCGACGCGCGCCTTTTCTCGGTCGCTCGACTGCGCCGCGACGATCGCCAGCGCCGCGGGAAGCCAGAACGTGTCGACGAGGCCGGCTTGGCCGGGCCTCCTGCCCGCCACGACGAAGATCATGACACCGGCGAAAGCCAGCAGCATGGTCATCGCGCCCGGCTGGCGCGAAGCGACAGTCGTCACGACCGCGACGGGATTGCGGCGCGTGAAAAGCAGCAACAGGAAGCAGAAAACGGCGAGATAGGTGGCCGGGTGGATCTTCGAGGCCATCGAGCCGGTGACGCCGTCGTAATTCAGCCCCAGCATCCACAGCATGCCGCCCGATACGGCGAAGAGCACGGCGACGTCGAGAAAGAGCAGCCTGCCGATCAGCCGATGCAGGCTCACTGTGGCACGCGAGCGCCGCGCCGGCCGCCAGCGCGCAGGCGCGAGGTCCGTTGGCGGGTATCTTGTCGCGGTTATGGTCATTTCGCGCCCTCGGCCGCCGGCAATCTCAGCCGCGCGATTCGTCGAGGACGACGCCGCCGATGCGATCCGCGACGACGCCGAGGGTGTCGGCGACTTCCGCTATGTCTTCCAGACTGGTCCGGCCGGCGCGGGCGACCACGACGATCGCGTCGGCGACATGCGCGAGATGGCGCGCGAGCCGCTCGCTGGTCACGGAGCCGCAGTCGAGGATGATAAGGTCGAATTTGTGCTTGTCGGACGCCAGCTTGTCCATGACTTCGAAATGCGCGCGGGCTTCTCGCACGCTTTCGATGGCCGGCAGCGCAAAATCGGGGACGACTTCGGTCTGCAACTCCGCTCCGGCCGGGGCGGCGATGGCGGGAACGGCGGCAACGGCGGGAATGGAGACGCCGATGTCCGCGGCGGGCGCCTCCAGCTCCATCGACGCCCTCGGCCGTCGCGAGATGGCGCGCGAGCAATATTGCCCCTCGAGCAGCAGGACGCGCTCTCCCTCGGCCGCCGCCGCAGCGGCGAGCGTCGAGGCGATGGAGCTTTTGCCCTCGCCGGCGCCGTTCGAGGTCACCATGATGATCTTGTTCGGCCGCCCGGCCTGGTTGAAGCGGATCGAGTTGCGCAGCCGGAAAAAGGCGCGCTCGGCCTCGCGCGGCAGGTCCAGGGGGATAGGGAGATAGCGCGGAACGACGGCGAGGACCGGGAACGGGGAAGCCTCTTCGATCTGCCGCCTCGTGTAGACGCGGTTGTCGAAATGATCGCGCGCGAGAGCGAGGCTCGCGCCCATGCCGAGGCCGCCGAACAGAGAAAGGGCGAGCAACAGGCCGCGCGGCGGCCAACTGCTGCCAAGCGGCTGCTCGGCGTGCGAGATGATGCGGGCGTTGACCCGGCTCATGGCGCCCTGCTCGCTCGCCTGCCGCGCGCGGGTGAGGAAGCTCTGGTAGATTTCCCGGCTCGAGTTGAGATTGCGCTCGAGCTCACGCAGGCCGATCATCGCTTCGCTGTTGACGACGCTCGACGCCACGCCCGGGAGTGTGATGATATTGTGCCGGAACTTGTATTGTTCGATGGCGTGTTCGGCGCGTCGCACGTCGGCGCGCAGGTCGCCGAGGCGCGCGGTCAGCGACGCCGCCGCATCGCGCGCGGCCTCGGCGCGCGACGCCGACTGGTCCACCAGATAGGCGAAGGCGACGGCGTTGGCGAGGCGCGCCGCCTTCTCCCTGTCCTTCGATGAAACGAAGACGTCGAGGATGAAGGTCTTTTCGGCGCGCTTGGCGCCAACGTCGCGCCGCAGCGTTCGCAGGGCGCGAAGTTCGGCGCTGGCGGCGTCGTCGGGGGCGGCGCCGAAATGCGTGGCGATCGAGCGCCATGCGCGGGAGATGATCCCCAGGCGTCCGAATTCGGGATCCTCGCCGAGTTTCTCGCTGACGACGACGCGGCGCAGCACGCTTTCTGACTGGACGATGCTCAGCTGGCTTTCGATCATCGCGTTGACGCCTTCCGGCGAAAGCCCATCCTGCGCCAGATCGCCGTCCAGCGCCTTTTGCGTGCGCGGATCGAAGAGGATCTGCACGCTGGCCGTATAGAGCGAGGGCGTGAAGGTCACATAGGCGGCGGCCGCCAGGAAGACGAACAGCGTCGTCGCCCAGATGATCTTCCTGCGCCGCTTCAGGATCGCCGCAACTTCCCTGAGGTCGAGACCGTCCTCTTCCGCCTCGCGCGACGCATAGGCGCGGCCCATCGTCGGGCCGCAGCGGGTCATGGGAGTGGCTGTGGCTTTCGCATAGGACATGTTGCTTCCCTCGGGTTGGGGGCGGTCGTTTGCTGGCGGACGATGGTCTGCATGCCGCGTTCGATCTGCGCGGCGGTGAACGAATGTTCGAACCTGCGGCGCCCGGCTTCGCCGAAACGCCGCACCTGGTCCTGGTTAAGCACTGCGCGGGCGATCGTCGCGCTCAGGTCGCGCGCGTCGCCGGGCTTGAAATGCCAGCCGGTTTGCTCATGCGCGACGATTTCCGCCAGGCCGCCATGCGCCGCGACGATCGAGGCGCGGCCATGCGCCATGGCCTCGACGGAATCCGGCCAAATCCCTCTCGCACGCGCGAGGGGACCACCGCCACGTCGCACCATTCGTAAAGCGCGCCCGGGTCATCGACGAAGGGCTGGAAGCTGATCAGCTCCGGTCCACCGAGACTTCGCGCCCGGTCGCGCAAATCCTGCTCCAGGCGACCCTGGGCGCCGAACGAACCGCCGACGATCCGGACTTCGATCCTGTCGAGAAGGGACCGCGGCAAGAGACCGCAGGCCTCGATGAGGAGGTCCTGTCCCTTGGCGCGGCTCAACCGCCCGATCATCAGCAGGCGCAGCCGCCTTGCGCCGTCGTAATTCGAAGGCGCGGCCGACTTCGGCCCCTGCACGCCGTTATAGAGGACATAGGCGGACATGCGGCCGCCGGGCCGGTAGGCGCGCCGCGTCGCCTGCGAATTGAAGATTGTCGGCGCGCCGACCGCGCGCACCAGGGCGCCGAAGCCTGCGCCGATGAGCCCGCTCGGCGCCTCGTGGACGTGCAGCAAGGCCTTGCGCCGGAAGAAGGCGGCGGCGAGCAGGTAATCGAGCACCGTCACCGTGTTGATATAGACGAGGTCGTTTTCGCGGAAGCCGGCGACGGCGCGCCCGAAGGCCCGCGGAAAGGTGAAGGCGGCCAGCGCCAGAAGACGGCCGAGGCCGCGCTTGCGAACGACCCAGAGCGGCGCCACGCTGAGTTCGTCGGCCAGAGGCCGGAGCAACCCGGCGAGCGGGCCGTCGCGCGGAATGATGACGCCGATGCGCGCGGCGGGATAAAGCTTGCGGATCGCCTGCACGGATTCGGCGAAGCAGCGATCCGATCCGTAGAGCTCGAAACCCTGATGCACGCAAAGAATTTTCATGACGCTGCTTCCCGGCTCAACGCGCGGCCGGCGTCTTGTCGGCGGCAAGCCCCAGGAGACGTTGCGGCCGCAGGTTGATTTCGACGTCATCGCCAGGAACGACTTCCGTATCCTCGGTCACGACGAGGCGCTCGACGCGATTGTCCTTGCGGCGGAAGATCGTGACTTCCGCTCCGTCGCCCGGCCGGGCGTAAAGCGCCGACCGCGCCCCGCCGATCACGGCGAATTTCTCGGCCGAGGCCTTGAACTGCGAATTGAGTTTTTCCAGCGCGAGCGCGGTGTCCTGCGCCTCCGACAAAAGGGACGCGCGGCGCGCATCCTCGCTGCGCGCCAATTGCCGCTGCGCGTCCTCGAGCGCGCGCTTGGCGAGGGAGCTCTGCAATTCCGTCGCGAGGTAGCGGCTCTTGGCGTTCGCTAAGTCGCGCAACGTTTCGGTCAGGCGCACCGCCGGCGACACGCCGCGCTCGACATAGCCGCGCATGGTCTCGGCGTTCCGCTCTTCCTGCTGCGCCGCTGCGCCTTCCGCCTGGCCCTGCGCGACCAGCGCGGCCAGATTGGTCTGCGCCTCCTTGGCCGTCGCCTTCAGCGTCGCCGTATCCCTGTTGTAGGCGTCGCGGTCCTGCTGGAAGCGGTCGCGCTCGAGATCGACGATTTCCCTGATCGTCACGGCGGGCACGGTCGAAGCGCCGAGGTCGCTGAAATCGACTTTCGCCGCGCCGTCGAGCTCCGCCTTGACGCGCCGCTGCTTCAATTCGAGCTTCAGCCGATCGACGGACAGCGTCTCATATTCGTTGCGCAGGTCGGCGGCGCGGATGAAGGGATTTTCGCCGAAGCGGAAACGCACCATGTCAAGGCCGCCCGCCAGCGTGATCGCCTGCCGGACCGTGATGCCCGGCTGGTAGGGATAGGCGCCGCCCTTGGCGACGTCGCCGCCGATGAAGAACGGACGGTATTCCACGACCTCCACCAGAACCTCGGGATCTTCGAGGACCTGCTTGGTCCGGTAGGCCTGCTGGAGGCGGGCTTGCGCCGCCGTCAGCGAAAGACCGGCGACCTTGACGTCGCCGAGCTGGGGAATGGCGATCTGTCCGTCGGCGCCGACCGTCGCATGCTGGATCAGGGAGGCGGAAACCTCGATCTGCAGCTTGTCTCCGGGACCAAGCAGATAATCGGCGCGTGCCGCGCCCGGCGACACGATGGTTGCGGCCAGCACAGCCAAAGCTGCGAGCGCGAGATAGGCCAGGGCGCGCCGGGTCTGCGCCGCCCGCCTGCAGAGGGCCTCGTAATGGATCAGGACGCGATCCCAGGTGAAGTAGGCGCGATGCTGGCGCGACGCGGCGAAGCGCGCCTGCGCGACCGCTTCCGGATCCTCCGCCAGCCGCTTCAGCACGGCGTCGAACTCGTCTTCGGAAGAAAAGTAGAACTGGTCGGGGCCGGCGGTCCACAAATTGTACTTGTTGCGATGGGCGACGACCGCCGAACCGGCGCCGAGGGCTTCGACCAGCGACGGATTGGTGCCGCCGACGGTGTGGCCGTGCAGATAGGCAAGCGCATGCCGGCGCAGCGAGGCCACAGTCGGCTTGTCATCAATTCCACCGACGAAAATAACCTCGTCGGAGGCCGCGTCCCGCACCTGCCTGTGGTAATGGTTGCGCATGGTGTCCAGCGGGCCGACGCAGGCCAGCTTGAAGCCGCGCGGCCGCCGCGAGAAGGCGCGGACCATCTGCAGGATCGAATTCTCTGGTTCGGCGCGGGCGATCGACACGACGTACCGGTCGGGCTCGAGTCCGTATTTCGCCAGCAGTCCCGGATCGGCTTCGTCGACCCGCTCGGCGCCGTAGGAAATCATCGTGACCTTGTCGCCGGCGAAGCGTTTCCTGAGATGCGTCTCGATTTCCGGGTGGTCGGCGATCAGTTCGGACGACAGCGCGCAGGCGATCAGTTCATTGACCATGAACCAGGCCTTGACGGGCGCCGACCATTTGGCGCGCTTCCATTCGATGCCGTCCATGTTGGTGACGATCGGGCGCCCCTGCACGCCCAGAAGAGGCAGGAAACAGGCGGTGTTGTAGCCAAGGACGAGAGGAACGCCCGGCTGCGTGCGCGCATGCATCATGCTGCGCCAGTCGAACACGATGGTCGAGCGCGGTCCCGATCCGACAACATAGATCGAGATGCGCTGGATGCCCCGCCAGCGGTCGAATTCGACGTGGCCGTCCATCCCGCTGCCGGGAGCCGCCTCACGCTGGCAATAGACCGTCACGTCCCAGCCGCGGCCCACCATGTGGAGGGCGAATTTCTCCGCGAAGGTTTCAAAGCCGCCATGCGCGGCGGGAATGCCGCGGACGCCGAGGATGATCAGCGTCGGGTGCGTCAGGTCCGAAGTCGTCAGTTCGCGAGGCGACCACGCGGCGGCTTCATAGGACGACGGGACGCTGAACCCCCGCATCGACCTTTCGACGGCGATTCGGGCGGAGTCGATGAAATAGCTCGCCATAAGGCAAACTCCCTGGCTCTGGCCATAAGGTTTCTGGCCGGCACCTCCGCGCCGGCGAAAGGAAGGTTCAGCCCGGCTCGACGGCGCAGCGCGCCAAATCGACCGTGACCTGGCCATGCATCATGCCAAGAAGCACCCGGACGCGCTCCGGACCGCTCAGACGCTCCAGGACGCCGATCTGTTCGGCGAACGGCCCAGTTGTGACGCGCACGCTTTGTCCTGGCCGCAGGTCTTCAAACGTCATGACGCCGTCGTCGTCGCAGGACGCGCGAAGGGCCTCCACGGCGCCGATCGCGACGGCCGCCGGGGCGCCGTCCTGCGTCACGAGGGACACCACCCCGCGGGTGCCGTTGACCGAGCGCCAGCGATCGCGGCGCAGGTCGAGCGCGACAAACAGATAGCGGGGAAATAGCGGCGCCATCACCGTCTTGACCTGGCGCGCATGGCGCACACATTTGGCGTAGCGCGGCAAAAAGGTCTTGAACCCCTGCTGTCGCAGATGAATTTGCGCCCCCGCTTCGTGATTTGGATGCGCAAAGACGGCGTACCAGCGGTCCGATGCGCAGCGCGGCGAGGATTGCGCGGCCAACAGGCTTGCACTGCGATGGTTCACGACTGGATCGGACGAAACGAGCATCCGCGGCTCCCTCACGCTGGTTTGGCAGGAAAGAAACGACGAGAATTGGCGACAGTGTCGGCTGTGTTCATGAATGCTGCCGCAGTCCGGGTGACGAGGGACGTCCAACACGGAAACAATGGGGGAACCCCCACGAAAACGAGCCTCATCTTGCGCGCATAGCCAAGTTGCGCAACTCGGCATTTATAAGTAGGGGTACGATCCGAATGTGGTACGTAGTTATCCTAGGTTGATCTCGCCCTCATGATTATTGTGCTGTCTTTACAACTTACAAGTTTTGTATGAACATGCATTTCACGCTTCTCGCTCTTGCTATCAAGACGCATAATAAATGTCATAGTAATGTTTTATTGCAGCTCATCCGACCGAGGTAGAGACCGGATAGCCATGGAGTGTCCAGCCATGCCAAACGTTCATGTCGTCGACGACAATTTCATTGTGCGCGAGAGCATCGGCTTCATCCTGCATGACGCGGACTATTCAGTCCGCCAATACGGCTCGACTGAAGAATTCCTGCGCGAAGTCACGAGCGACGAGTTCAGGATGCGTGATCGCCGACCTTCACCTGCCCGGCAAGTCCGGCCTCGATTTACTGGACGGCATCGAGCAATTGGACATCGCCCTTCCGACGATCATGGTCACCGGCGACTCCAGCCTCGAGAATGTCGTCATGGCGATGAGGCGCGGAGCGATCGACTTCATCTTCAAGCCGTTCAGCGCGGCGACCTTGCTGGCCGCTGTCGGGTCCGCGCTGGAGCAGACCAGCCGGCGCCCGGCCGACGACGCCGAAGCGGCCTTCTGTCGCCAAAGCCGGGCCGCACTGGCGCCGGGCGAGGAGGCGGTTCTCGCCGGCGTCCTGGGAGGGCGGTCGATCGAGACCATCGCGTCCGACCTCGGCCTGGTCGCAAACGACGTCTGGGCGCGTCACGCAAATGTCATGACCAAGATGGGAGCCAGAAATTTGCCGGATCTGGTCCGCAAGTCGCGATTGGGGGCCGGCGCTTCCTTGCCGGGGAGGCAGTGAAACGGCCGTTGGCGTCGCGCCGACCGACGCGGCCGGCGTCGCCGTAGCGAGCGCTCGCGGAGGAGAGCGTTCGAAGCGAGCGCATGTGGTTTGTGAGTAGAGGAGGCAGAGCGATGTCGGAAGTCGATCGGACGACGCCGCGCCGCGCGTGGGAGGATCAGGTTTTCGGGGATGACGGGAGCGACCGCCGCGCCGACCAGCTGCGATGCGCGCTGATCGTCATCGAGCGCAACGCATTCCTGCGCGACTGTCTGGTGGGCGGCCTGTCCGCTTCCGCGCCTGCCGGAATCGTCGGCTATGCAAGCCTGTCTGAACTGGATCCCGTCTCGTTCGACCGATGTCCCGCAGTTGCGCTTTTGTCCGTCCTCTCCCTCAGCGAGAGAGAAACGGAAGGCGAACTGGCGCTTTTGGCGGAGATCAGCCCGCGCCTTCCAGTCATGATTTTCGCCAGGAGCGAAAATCCCGACGAGGCTTTGGCGGCCTTCGGCCGGGGCGCGAAAGGCTATATGGCGATGGACGCCGGATTCGAGATCCTGATCCAGGTTCTGCGCTTCGTCGCCGCCGGCGGCGCCTATGTTTCGGCGCAATGCCTCGTCGCCGTGCAACAATCGACCTCCGCCGCGCCCGCGCCGATGTCGCGCCATGGCATGACGAGCCGGGAATTGGCCGTGATCGAAGGCATTCGGGAAGGCAAGCCGAACAAGCTGATCGCCCGCAAGCTGAACATCCGCGAGGGGACCGTCAAGGTGCATGTGCGCAACATCATGAAGAAGATCCAGGCCAGGAACCGCACCGACGTCGCCGTCAAGTTCGCCGAGTTCACGCCCGCGCCGCCGACGCGCCGCATAGCGCGCCCTTAGAGACTTCGCCAGCGAAACAGGCGTCTGGATCGGAGACGGGTTTGCCGGCCTTTGCCAGGTCTGCCGCGAGCCAGAGCCCCGATCCGATGAAATCGGATCGGGGCTCTGGCTTTCCGTTTTTACGCGTTGTCTTCACGCGAACCGGCGTCCATTTCGCTTGAAAACGCTCTAGGCGATCTGAAAATGCGCCGTCATCGCCGACAATGGCGAGCCGCGTCTGCATCACGGATGTTGGAACAATAGCGCCCAAAAACGATTGCCTGACACGATACGGCTCCACGCTTCCTGACAAAATTCGCGTCGCTCGGCGCCGTCCCGCATTCATCGCCGGAATGGCGGCGGCGCAAGGAAGGAAAACACCGGGATGCGCAAGCCGAAGCTCCCTTCCGACGTTGATTTTCATCGTGATTCTTGGCCTGGGCCTGGTTGTCGCAAATGCAGCCTTCAGCGCCGTCGAATATGGCGAGAGCGTGCTGATCACGCTAGGCTCGATCGTCGTCGCGGGGACCGTCGCCTACGCTGTCAATGTGGCGGACCAGTGGGAGCGGGCCGTGGTGCTGCGGCTTGGCCGTTTTCGCTCTATCGAGGGGCCGGGCCTGTTTTTCATCATTCCGATCGTCGAGACCGTCGCCTACTGGATCGACGTCCGCGTGATCACCGCCACGTTCAAGGCGGAAAAGACGCTCACCAGGGACACGGTTCCCGTCGATGTCGACGCCGTGCTGTTCTGGAAGGTCGTCGATCCGAAAAAGGCCGCGCTCGACGTCGCCGACTACAACAGCGCCATCAACTGGGCCGCGCAGACCGCGCTCCGCGACATCATCGGCAAGGCGCTGCTGGCGGACATGCTGGAGGGCCGCGACAAGATCAGCGCCGAATTGCAGGCAATCATCGATGCGCGATCGGGGCCCTGGGGCGTCAACGTCATCTCTGTCGAGGTCAAGGACGTGCTGATCCCCGCCGCGCTGGAGGACGCGATGTCGATGCAGGCGCAAGCGGAGCGGGAACGGCAGGCGCGCGTCATCCTGGGGGATTCGGAACGCCAGGTGGCGGAAAAATTCGGCGAGGCGGCGAAGACCTACGCCGACGATCCGGTCGCGCTGCATCTGCGGGCCATGAACATGCTCTACGAGGGGCTGAAGGGAAATAATGCGACCATCGTCATCGTGCCGAGTTCGGCGATCGAAATCGATGCAACTGGGCGGGCTCGAAGGAATCACCGCGCTGAACGCCGCCATGCGCCCAAAACCGCCGCCGGAGCCGCCGCCCGGCCCAGGGACCGGCGCGGCGAAGTAAGGGCGAGAGCGCACTCAGGCTCGCCCCGGCGCATGTCGTCACAGATAGGGCAGCAGGAGCCGCGCCGCGCTGTCGCGCAGCCGCGCCGCCAGCGGGCGGGCGCGAAGCGCGTCCAGCGTGAAGAGGCGGCCCTGCTTGGCCGACATCGCCGCTTCGAGCCGCCCGACAAGATCGGTGTGGTAGACTTCGACGTCGAGTTCGAAGTTCAGCCGGAAACTTCTCGTATCCCAGTTGGCGCTGCCGATCAGGCCCCAGTCCCCGTCGACAGTCATGAGTTTGGAATGGTCGAACGGCGGCGGATTGCTCCAGACCCGACAGCCGGCTTCGACGAGCAGGCCGATATGAGCCATCGTCGCCCAGGCCATGACCAGGTGGTTGTTCCGTTCGGGAATGATGATGTCGACCTCGACGCCGCGCATCGCGGCCAGCGCGAGCGAACTTGTCACCCGGTCGTCCGACAGGAAATAGGGCGTCAGCACTTTCACGGATTTCCTGGCGCAGGCGATCGCCTGCAGCACGACGGACTCGATCTTCTCGATGTCCTGGTCGGGACCGGACGCGACGGCGCGGGCGATCGCCGTCCCCGGACCGGGGATTGGCGGGAGCCACGCTTGGCCCTCAAGCCGCTCGCCCCGCAAAAAGAGCCAGTCCTCGGCGAAGAGATCGTTCAACTGGGCGACCACCGGCCCCTCGAAAAGGAAGTGCGTGTCGCGCACCGCATCCGGCGGGCTTTTGAGCACGACGATTCTCGTCGCCGATGTTGAGCCCGCCGGTAAAGGCGATGAGCCCGTCGACCGAAAGCAGTTTCTTGTGGGTCCGAAGGTTGAGAAACGGCATGCGCCAGGGCAAGGGAGAGTGCAGGAACCGAGCGACGGGAACGCCGTTTCGCCGAAGCAGCGAGAAGGCCGGGGAAAAAAAGTACCCGCCGCCGACGCCGTCGATGATGACGCGGACCTCGACGCCGCGGCGACGGGCGCCGGTCAAGGCGTCGACGAAAGCCCTTCCGCTTCGATCGAGGCGGAAGATGAAGCTCGACAGCGCTATGCTGACCCGCGCCGATTCGATCGCGGCGATCATTCTGGGGTAGGCCTCATCGCCGTTGTGGAAAATCGTGACGGCGTTCCCTTGCGTGGCTGGGCGTCCCGCGATCCGGCCCACCGCAAGTTCGAGCGGATAGAGCGGATCGCCGCTCTGCGTGATCGAGGACGGAGGCGGGGCCATCGCGCGCCTCCCCTGCTTCTGTCTGAGAAGATGAGCCCGCGCCCTCACCCGGTTGATGCCGAACAGCGCATAAAGAACGCTGCCGGCGATCGGCGACAGGAAGGCAAGGCCAATCCAGGCCATGGATGAGCCGACGTCGCGCTTGGTGAGCAGCACATGCCCCGTGACGGCGGCGGCGAGGATCGCATGGACGATCCAGAGGACAAACAGGTCGGGACTGGCGGCAAACCACATCAAGCGCTTCTCCAGCACGATTTCAGGCAACGCAAGACGCAGAGCCGTTCAGGCGCTTTCCGGCTCGCGCAGCGCGCCGGCCGAAAGACAGATGACCTCGGCAATTTGCAGGAACTGCCCGGCCAGGGGATTGGTCTTGCGCCAGATCATGCCGATGGTTCGCGAGGGCTGCGGATCCTGAAAGCGGGCGACGGACACCGCCGCCGAGCGAGTCTCGACCGCCACCGCCATTTCCGGGATCAAAGTGACGCCGATGCCCGCGCCGACCATCTGGACCAGCGTGGACAGGGAGCTCGCGTCCAGCGCCTGCCGCTGCGGCGACGACCGCATGTTGCAGAACGACAGCGCCTGGTCGCGAAAGCAATGGCCCTCCTCCAGAAGGAGCAGCCGCATGTCGCACAATTTTTCGCGACCGGGAACCGGCGCGCCCTCATCCCCGGCCGGCCGCACCAGCAGGAAATCCTCGCTGAACAGGGCGACCTCGGCAAGCGAAGGCTCGGACACCGGCAGGGCGACGATCGCCGCGTCGAGCCGGCCTTCCATGAGCTCCTGTATCAGCTTCGCCGTCAGCGTCTCGCGGACATGAATGTCGAGCTTGGGATGCATTCGCGCGAGGTTGCCGATGACCGCGGGGAGCAGATAGGGAGCGATCGTCGGGATCATGCCAATGCGCAGCCGGCCGGAAAGCCGGTCCCGCGTGGCGCGCGCGCAATCTTCCAGCTCATCGACTGAGCGGAGGATGTCGCGGACGCGGCGGGCGGCCTCTTCCCCGAACGTCGTCAGCCGGACTTGCCGCGCGCTTCTCTCGATCAGCACGGCGCCCAGTGCGTCCTCCAGTTCCTTGATCTGCATCGATAAAGCCGGTTGCGAGATCGCACAATCCTCTGCCGCGCGCCCGAAGTGGGCGTGGCGTCCCAGCGCGTCAAAATAGCGAAGCTGCCGAAGCGATATCTGAGCCATAAGGTTATCTTATCGCGTAAATCAAAAATTTCAATTTCACCTGATGAAACGTACCCGGTAGGATGCCTGTTGATCGAACAAGGCGGAGGAAACACCATGAACGAAGCAGCAAAATGCCCGGTGGCGCACACGACCCTTGACGGCCCGTCGAACCGGGAGTGGTGGCCAAAGCAGTTGAACCTGAAGATGCTTCAGCAAAACTGCCCCCAGTCCAATCCGATGGGCGCGGCGTTCGACTATGCCGAGGCGTTCAACAAGCTCGACCTCGCGGCCGTGAAGAGGGACCTCTACGCGCTGATGACGGACTCGCAGGACTGGTGGCCGGCCGACTATGGCCATTATGGGCCGCTGTTCATCCGCATGGCGTGGCACGGCGCTGGCACTTACCGGATCGGCGACGGCCGCGGCGGCGCGGGCTCGGGCCAGCAACGCTTTGCGCCGCTCAACAGCTGGCCGGACAACGTCAATCTCGACAAGGCGCGCCGGCTGCTCTGGCCGATCAAGCAGAAATACGGCGCCAGCCTCTCCTGGGCCGACCTCATGATCCTCGCCGGCAATTGCGCCCTCGAGTTGATGGGCTTCAAGACTTTCGGCTTCGGCGGCGGGCGCGCGGACGTCTATGAGCCCGACGAGGCCACCTATTGGGGATCGGAGACCACGTGGCTTGACGACAAGCGCCACGCCGCCGACCGCGACCTCGAAAATCCCCTCGCCGCCGTGCAGATGGGCCTGATCTACGTGAACCCGGAAGGACCTGGCGGCAAATCGGATCCGCTCGCCTCCGGCCGCGACGTGCGGGAGACCTTCGCGCGCATGGCGATGAACGACGAGGAGACAGTCGCGCTCACCGCCGGCGGCCACACATTCGGCAAATGCCACGGCGCCGGCGACGCGGCGCTGGTCGGGCCCGCGCCCGAGGCCGCGCCGATCGAAGAAATGGGCCTCGGCTGGAAGAGCCGCTTCGGCAGCGGCAAGGGCGGCGACCAGATCGGCAGCGGCCTGGAAGGCGGATGGACGCCGACCCCGACCAAGTGGGACAACAGCTATCTGGACATGCTGTTCGGCAACGAATGGGAACTGACGAAGAGCCCCGCCGGCGCGTCTCAGTGGACGCCAAAGACGGCGACCGACAAGAATCTTGCGCCGGCCGCCGACGATGCGTCGAAAAAGGTCCCGATCATCATGACCGACGCCGACATGGCGATGCGGCTGGACCCGATTTATGAACCGATCGCGCGGCATTTCCACGCGAATCCGGAAGAATTCGCCGACGCTTTCGCGCGCGCCTGGTTCAAGCTGACCCATCGCGACATGGGCCCGCGCGCGCGCTATCTCGGACCGGAGGTCCCGGCGGAGGAGCTGATCTGGCAGGATCCCGTCCCGAAAGTCGATCATGAGTTGATCGACGCGAGGGACATCGCCGCGCTCAAGGAAAGGATTCTCGCGTCGGGCCTCTCCATTTCCCGGCTGGTCTCGACCGCCTGGGCCTCGGCTTCGATCTTCCGCGGCTCCGACAAGCGCGGCGGGGCGAACGGGGCGCGTATCCGCCTCGAGCCGCAGCTGGATTGGGAAGTCAACCAGCCGCCCATTTTGGCGGAGGTTCTAGCAACGCTCGAAGAAGTGCAAAACGGGTTCAACGCCGCGCAGGCGGGCGGCAAGAAAAAGGTTTCGCTCGCCGACCTGATCGTTCTGGGCGGCTGCGCCGCCGTCGAGCAGGCGGCGAGGAACGCGGGTGTCGACGTCGATGCGCCCTTCACGCCGGGCCGCACCGACGCGTCGCAGGCGCAGACCGACGTGGCCTCCTTCGCCGTGCTGGAGCCGAAAGCCGACGGTTTCCGCAACTACCTCAAGTCGCAATACGCCGCCTCGGCCGAGGAAATGCTGGTCGACAAGGCGCAATTGCTAACGCTGACGGCGCCCGAGATGACGGTTCTCGTCGGCGGCATGCGCGTCTTGAACGCCAATTTCGGACAGTCGCCGTATGGCGTCTTCACGAAGCGGCCCGAGACGCTCAGCAACGACTTCTTCGTCAACCTTCTGGACATGGGCGTGACGTGGAAAGCAGCCTCGGACTCCGAAGACGTGTTCGAGGGACGGGATCGCGCCACGGGCCAGCTGAAGTGGACCGCGACCCGCGTCGACCTCGTCTTCGGTTCGAACTCGCAGCTGCGCGCTCTCGCGGAAGTCTATGCGGGCGGCGACGCCAAGGAGAAGTTCGTGCGCGACTTCGTGGCCGCCTGGAACAAGGTGATGAACGCCGATCGCTTCGACCTTGCCTGATCACCGCGCCTCCGGTCCGATGCAATCGGACCGGAGGCGGCGCTCCGTTGCTCGCTTCCTCCCTCGCGGCCTTCACGCGAGGCCGGTGAGGCGGAGGATCACGCGGATGACGGCGTTGGCGGGATGCGTCACGAGGTCGGCGAACAGGTTGAAGTGCAATCCCGCCCCCAACTCCAGCGCCGGGAGCAGGAACAGCACGCCGATCATGATCATCATGCCATAGGGCTCAAGCGCCGCGAGCGGCGCCGCGAGCGCATCCGGCAGCACGCCGACGGCGACGCGTCCGCCGTCCAGAGGCGGCAGCGGGATCATGTTGAACACGGCCAGAAAGACATTGATGCTGATTGCGTTGACGAGGTTCGCCAGGGCCCATCGGTCGACGCCGGCGGGCAGAATGCCGACCGCGTGGACGAGCAGGGCCGCCGCGACCGCCAGGGCGATGTTCATGGCCGGTCCGGCCGCGGCGACCCAGATCATGTCGCGGCGCGGCTGGCGCAGCCGCCGGAAATCCACCGGCACGGGCTTGGCGTAGCCGAACAGGAAAGGCGCGTGAAACAGCAGCAGCATGGCTGGCAGCAGCACGGTGCCGAACGGGTCGACGTGGCGCAACGGGTTGAAGGTAACCCGCCCTGCCCGCCAGGCAGTGTCGTCGCCGAAAATGCGCGCCACATAGCCATGCGCGGCCTCGTGCAGGGTGATCGCCAGCAGCAGGGGGATCACCCAGGTCGAAACCATAAAGATCGTCATCGAGCCTTGCCGCCTGTTTCACGTGGCCGCCGCCGGCGACGATCGCCGAATGCACCGTGAACAAACTCCTTCACTGCTTCGACTTTGTCCAGCCGATCATCCGCCCGCCTTGCGCGCTTCCGACGCCATGGCGATGAGCGACGCGCCGCCGAACAGCAGGTCGATGCCGACCAGCAGACCCAGCGCCCAGACGAGCGTCCCCGGCAGGCCCGAAATGATGATGGCCGCGAGGATCAGGTCGACGACGCCGTTCAGCAGCATCCACTCCCATTTTCCGGACAATTCGCGGCGATGATCGATGGCCAGGAAAATGATCGCGGCGCCATCGACGATGAAAAAGGCGACCAGCACGTAGGTCAGCGTCGCCAGGCCCTGGAAGGGATTCCACAGGAGGAGCGCGCCGGCGAACAGCGCCGCCACCGCCGACAGGAGCGACCATCCGAATCCCGGCGCGGACCTTGCGCGCAAGGTGAAGAACAGGCCGACAAGCCCTGCGACGAGGAACAGCCAGCCCAAAAAAATCGTCGTGGCGAGACCGGCGAGCGGCGGCACGATGATCGCGCCCAGCCCGAGGAGGCACAGGATGATTCCTTCGGCCAGGAAGAGGCCCCAGTGGTCATGCATCGAACGGGTGAGACTTTCCGCCAGTCCGGAGTCCGGCGTCGGCTGAAACATGCTCATGGTCGGATTTCCTTCTCTTCGTGAAAACGCGAACTTGGTGGTTTGCCCGGTCCTGCGACAACCCTTCCCGCCAGCCTCATATATGGCGGCATCGGCCAAAATCACCGACCCCGCCGCGCCGCGATCCGGATCATTCGGCCATCTCGCGAATTTCGGCCACTACGTCCCCCCGACTTTTTCGGAACGTGGCGCCGGGGCAATCTGCGTCCCTGCCCGATCGCCTCGGACACTTGCCTTGCAACGTCGTCAAATCGAGACTTTTGATACCCCTTCGGCATATTCCCTTACGGCCTAAGGCGTATTCGCGCAGCCGAATTGGGGCCTGAGGCCGGATAAGAAATCGAGCAATCATCCTGCGCAGGAACTTGGCAGTCGGCTTCGAGCCGGAGGTCTTTTCCAAGGGCCGCCGGCGCTGCGCAAATGATTGCGGGACCGGCGCAGGCGACAAGGCGCAGGACCATGTGCTTGAGAAGAGGCCGCTCCAATTTCGCGCCGCGTTCGTCGGTCGGCGCCATCGCGCGGGCGGCCGATCCGCTTCGACACCTCCAACCTTTACGTGACCAATAACCGGGTCACGATCCCGACTGGCCTCGACGTCCAGCGGAGCGCAGTCACTAGCCAAGTGGAGCTGAACATGACGACGACTTGGACCGCCCAGACGGCCTCGCCCGGGATTTTCGACACCAGTATCTATGCCTATCCGAATACACCCTTCGACCCGCCGGATATCGCGCTCGCTGTCGGAACAAGCTATGTCGTCAGCGCGGCGGGCGGGCAGGTCCAGTGGACCAATATTTCGGGTTCGCCCACCGGGACGACTACGCTGACGACGCTGTTCGCGGCGGCGCCGGACGGCATCAACGCCAATCCCGCCACGACGCTGGAGGCGCCGCGCCTCACCTATGACGCCGCCGCCGGTCTCTATATTCTTGTCACCCCGGTTTTCGAAAGCGGCGAGACCGATTACGACATCGCGACCTCCGCCAACCCGTCGCTGGGCTGGACCGTCGCCACATTTCAGCCGACCGCCGGGACGTTTGAGAACAACTTCCCGAGCATCGCCGCCGACGGCACGAATTTTTATATTTCAGCGCTCGAATCCGGCAACTCCACCAACACCTATGTCGTCCCGCTGGCCGACGTGACCCAGGCAGCCACAATCACCCCCGCATCGACCGGCGTCACGACGACGGCGACGGCCAACGGCGATTTCATGGGCGTATCGGGCACGGGAGCATCGGGCCAGCCCCTGACCTATCTGGTCGCCGCCGGCCTGGATACATCGATGAACCCGACCGACACCATCATCGACTTTCAGACCTATAATCCCGCCACGCAAACCTATTCCACGGCGCAGACCTTCGATCTCGGCAACGCCGATGTCGCGCCGACGACCCTGGACTATCAGGCCGCTCAGCCTGGCGCCGCGGGCTTGCTTTTCGCCGGCGCAGGAAATGTCTCGAGCGTCGCCTTCGCCAGCATCGGAGGCCAGGATTACATCTATGGCGTCAGCGAGGTCTTGACCGCCGCAGGCTCGCCGCCGGAATTCGAGTGGTTCCAGCTCAACGTCACAAATCCCGTCGCGGCGACGCTCGTTCAAGGCGGCGATATCTCGCCGGCTTCGATCGGCCTTACCGGCGACGCCATCTACAACCCGTCGATCGCGGTCGACGGACAAGGCGATGTGCTGATCAATTTCACCGCTTCCAACGCTACGAACCTCTATGCGAGCGACTATTACATCGTCGCGGCGGCCGGCGGAACTTTCGGAAACGCGACGCAATACGCCGCGGGCAACGCGACGCTGCAAGACGCCGTCGACGGGAATGGAAACGTGCCCTTTGGCGCCTATTCGGCGGCTGTCGGCACGGCGACCGGTTTCTATATCTCCAACGAATACATCACCAACACCGTTACGCCCCCGAACGGCCTGTCCGGCGGCTGGTGGGAGACGGCGACGGATGTGGTCACCCCTGGGGCGACCGCGCCGGCCGCGCCGGCGATCACCGCTCCCGCCAACAACAGCATAGACTCGACCACTCTGACGCCAACCATTTCCGGGACCGGCGTGGCCGGCGACACTGTCACGCTTACGATCGACAGCGCCGCCGCCGGCGCCGTGCTGGTGGCGAACAACGGGAAATGGACCTACACGCCGACCACGCCGCTGAGCCAGGGCAGCCACACGGTCAGTGCGACTCAAGCCGCGACGACGGGACCAAGCTCGACCGCCGTTACCGACACGTTCACGGTCGCCATCCCGGCGCCGACGGTGACTTTCACCAGCGCAGCCGATAGCGGCAACCAGCCCAGCCAGACCATCTCCGGCAAGGTAACCAACAACGGCGCCGCGACAATCGTCGGCCAGACAGTGACCTTCACCGACAATGGCGTCGCGCTGACCCCCGCGAGCGCCGTAACAGTGCAGGCGGACGGAACATTCTCGGCCAATGTCACCCTGCCCTACCAGGGCGCCAACGACATCCTGGCCTCGGTGACCGATTCCCTTGGCAATGTCGGGACCAGTGCCGACCTCGTCGATACGCTCGACACCGTGCCTCCGACGGCGACGCCGATCGCCACCGTGGCGTTGGACGGATCAAATCTGGACGCCTCGCAGACCGTGACTTTCACGCTCGACGCGAGCGAGGATTTGAACGTTGCGGCTGGCGCGTCCCTGACGCTCGCCGACGGCGGCAGCGCGACATATTCAACCGGCGCCGGCACGGTGGCGCCGAGTTCACCTATGTCGTGCCGAAGGCCACTCTGACCGCTGCCGATCTGCAGGTCACCGGCTATAGCGGCTCGATTACCGACCTCGCGGGCAATGCGCTGACGACGATTTCCGCGGGCTCGACCATTCTGGCCTCCGACGCGACCGGAGACACCGTTCATGCCAACAATCTGGCGCTGAGCGGCAATATGACGGGACCGGACAATTTCATCGACCTGCTCAATCTCGAGGCCAGCTACGGCGACCTGATCAAAGCTTTCGGCACGAACGAGCAGGCGATGCAAAACTGGTATAACACCAACCAGCCTCATGAGCAGCGCGCGACCACGTTCGACGGCCTGGATTATGTCGCCAGCTACAGCGACCTGATCAACGCGTTCAAGTCGGCGGGTTCGGAACAGGCCGTGCTCGACGCCGGAGCGTCACACTATATCAGCTCCGGCATGAATGAAGGGCGCACGACGACATTCAATGGCCTTGACTATATCGCAAGCTATGGCGACCTGATCAAAGCCTTCGGCGTCAACGGCGACGCCGGCGCCTATCATTATATCGAATATGGCGCGAGCGAAGGCCGCACGACCACATTCGACGGACTTGATTACATCGCCAGCTACAGCGATTTGAGCAAAGCCTTCGGCGCAGACGAACAGGCCGGGGCCGAACATTTCATCCAATATGGCTACAGCGAAGGCCGCGCGACCACCTTCGACGGACTGGATTACATCGCCAGCTACAGCGACCTGATCAAAGCCTTCGGCGCGAACAACGACGCCGGCGCCACGCATTACATAGAGCATGGCTCCGCCGAAGGCCGTACGACCACCTTTGACGGACTAGAATATATCGCCGGTTACACCGACCTCATGATGGCCTTGGGCGCGAACAACGACGCAGGGGCGACCCAATACATTGATTACGGCTCCAATGAAGGCCGCAGCACCGACCTGTTCAACGTCGCCGCCTACGAATCCGCTCACCCAGATTTGATCGGCAAATACGCGACCACCGACGCCTTCCTCACCGCGTATATCGACACATATCAGGCGACGGGGAAATTCCTGACGTGAATTGACGGTCTGCTGAATGGCTTTTCCGGCGGATCATCGCTCCGCCGGAACCATTCGATCCGGCCACTGTTTCACGGACGAGGAGCCGCCGTGTTAATCAGTCCGTAATGGCGGTCCTGGCTGATGACCAGCGCAAAGATATCGTCATGTAAACATTGCTTCCGAGGCAAGGTTGCGCTGAAGCCAAAGCCGTTCCGGGAAGCTCTCAAGACCGCCGCGACATCAGGACGAACCTCTCCGACCGGCGCTGCGCCCAAAAAGGAGCCGCATTGAAAGATCAACACGTCCACCCCGCGCGCACTAAAACTGCCCGTCTGCCGCCCAACCCTGCAGGAACTGAGTCCCGGTTGACAAGGCGGCCGTATTGTCAAAGCGTCCAAGGAGCATTGGATCTGCCTCCAAGCCAACGGTTTGCGCCGCCTCCGTCAAATCCAGCTTTCCGTTCTCGAGCGCAGCGACGACCTTCGCTCCTGTCGGCTCCAGCCTTAATTTGGCCTGCCAATTTCTGATGGCGCGAAGATGCGCTGCGCCCGCTCCCATCAATATGGCGGCAACGAAGATCGCGGCAAGACCGACCAAGATGGCTTTTCCGGCCCTGTCCACCCATCGCTTCAGCATGCGGTAAACGGAAAGATCGAGCTTGCCGAAGAAAACCGCGAAGGCGATTGGCGCCACGACCGTGGCGAACCATTGCGCCATGTAGGGCGTGCTCGCCGGGAGAGTAGCGTCTATTGCCCTGATAATCGGGACATGAACCAGATAGAGCGCATAGCTCCAGTCTCCCATCGCCACCAGGGCGTGATTGGGGGACGCCGAATTTGAACTGATCGCGCGGGCGCGCTGCTGACGCGACGAGCAACACGCAGCCAAATGTTAGCAGGCTGAAGCCGAGGACAGCGGATGGCATCGCTTCGTTCGCCAATATAGCGCAGACCCCCAGCGTGGGCGCGGCAGGCCCGACCCAGCCTCGCCGCAACGCAGTTGGTACGATGAGTTCGCCAGCGAACGGGAGGCAGTAAGTCGACATTGGCAAATTCAACAGAAGGGGAAATTGGCCCTGCTGCAAATCAGGCCACAGCAGGAACTCCAGCCAAGATGATGACGATCCACCCAAAGCCAAACCAAGGTAGCCAGGACTGCACCCGCAGCGCAATGATGGCACAGACGATCATGTAAAACGTGAGTTCGAAAGGCAGCGTCCATTCCACGCCCAAGATATAGTATCCTGGACCTTGCGGCGCCAGGAACATACTCGAGAGTGATGGATGGATGGCTCCCCTGGTCGCCACTATTACAACGAACAGCGCTAGCCAATAAGCGGGATAGATGCGGATCAGCCTGTGCGCCATGAAACGAAGGTGAGTCGCTCCTGGCGCGAGTTGCGCCATCAAATAACCTGAAATGGCGAAAAAAAAGCACCACTCCAAAAAGACCGGCCCTGCCGAATACATCCCAAAGCCACGCTTCGGAACGCGTCTCCTTGAGGTAGTATGACGCGTGGCACAGCACCACGCTAACCGCTGCAATGGCCACCCGAAAACGGCGGCTAGGACCTGCACAGGGCCATTCCCCGCCAAGGCCATTGATGCTACAGGTTCGTCGCAACACGGTGCCCCGTTCGTGTGATTGAGACGGAGTAACCCGGATGATACTCTCACGAAAAGACTTGCCCCCCGTCCGTTATGTCAGCGCTGCGGCGGCCGGCAAGCTTAGGCGATATCTCGTTAATTTTGTGGACCTTTCAGCGTGCGGCAGCGTCAAAAGTTCGTGGTGATGTCGGCGTGTAGGGCCCGAGGCCTATTTGAGCCGTTTCAGCCATCCGGTTCAACGCACGGAACCCTCTGGCGAAGCGCAACGTAATCGGTACGGAAGGGCCACGGCCCGCAGTTTGAAAGTCTGAAGTTGCAGCGACGAACGAGTTGAGCTGAACAAGTGTATTGCGCAGGCACTGGAAGATTCATCAAGCTTCACGGGCTGCGCGGGCATAATGAAA